>NZ_MWUM01000586.1 GCF_002028455.1 Zoogloea sp. LCSB751
ACTCGGCAAAGGCGCGGGTGGCGCCAGAAACCGTCATCAGACTAATGAGTCCACCAAGCAGCAACATAAACAGCAACATATTGATATTGTCGCGATTAAGTGCGCCATCGACCCAAAAAATCTTCAGCACGGTATTGAACATATAGTGCAATGAATCAAGGGGAGAAAACTGATTGAGTAACAAACTGCCGGCCACAATCCCTACGCCAAGGGATAACAGTACGCGACGAGTGATGAT
>NZ_MWUM01000587.1 GCF_002028455.1 Zoogloea sp. LCSB751
AAGCTGCCAGATCCATTTCCCGAGCTTACCCTCGCGAGTTAATCCCGGCATCGCCGACAGCGGCTCGCCCAGCGTCAGCACAAAGTGCATCCCGACCGCCAGCTCCGGGATACTGCGGCTCCGCTGGGCGGCGTGGTCAATGGCCGCGCCGTTGACCAGCGCCGTGGTCGATGTCACCACGCCGTTACGGCAGGCCTCAATAATGCCGTAGTTCTGCCCTTTACTGAGGCCGAAATCG
>NZ_MWUM01000588.1 GCF_002028455.1 Zoogloea sp. LCSB751
AACCCGCAACCCTTCAACCGGTTGCAAGGGGCGCGCCTCCACCTGGAAGCTCTTCATGTCGAACCCCTGACGGGTGTCGGTGGCTCGCCAGGTGGCGAAATCCCCCATCGCGGCCACATGGGACACCTTGAAACGCACCGTCTGATCGCCAAGGCCCGGGAAGCGGGCATCAAACTCGGTGCCGACCGGGAAGCGGGGCAGCAGATCCTCACGCACATGGAACTGGGCCCAGGCATCC
>NZ_MWUM01000589.1 GCF_002028455.1 Zoogloea sp. LCSB751
TTCGGCTGGAATTTCAGTGAAATGTTGTTGTTCAACGAAGGCATCTACAATATGCGTCTGAAATAATGTATTCCATTGCTCTAGCGCATGAATTTCAAGCTGTTGTAGCTCTTTAAACGCTTTGCTCTGATAGCGGCTGAGTTGCAGGCGCTGAATATTTTGCTGGTTGAGCTCAATTTTTTGCTTGATGTATTCAGCATAAGCACCTTGTTGTTTGGGGCTGACAGGGCTTGTAACA
>NZ_MWUM01000590.1 GCF_002028455.1 Zoogloea sp. LCSB751
TTGTGCATGCAAAATCAGGGTGAAGTTGATTTAATGATCCGTACGGGTGGGGATTACCGGATCAGCAATTTTGTACTCTGGCAGGCTGCCTATGCTGAGTTGGTGTTTTTGGACACCCTTTGGCCTGATTTTGATGAACAGGCTTTTCATGAAGCGATTGCCACGTTTGCCAGTCGCCAGCGCCGTTTTGGTTTGACCGGAAGTCAAATTGATGAGATGCGCGCATTGTAAAACGTCA
>NZ_MWUM01000591.1 GCF_002028455.1 Zoogloea sp. LCSB751
GGCGATGACCCTGGCGGACAGCACGTTCTCCAGCCCCATGGCGCCCTGGGTCTCCACCTTGATCTTCAGTCCCAGCTTGTCGGCGGCGGTTTGCAGCGCCTCGGCGGCCATGTAGGTGTGGGCGATGCCGGTGGGGCAGGCGGTGACGGCGAGGATCTTCATGGGTTCTCGAGGCAAGTGGGGATGGGGCCACAAGATAGCGCCAAGCGTTGGGGTTTGCCAAAGGTGCGGGGTGAAA
>NZ_MWUM01000592.1 GCF_002028455.1 Zoogloea sp. LCSB751
ATCCGCCATGCCAGTCAGTTTCAGGTGTCTCAAGCGGGTCAGCGTTTGTTGGGTCATGGGACGTATCCTCTTTAGTGGAAGCTCTGGGGGCCGCGGATGTTCTCGTGCTCTTGCGGCAGTTCTGGATAACTGAGCTGGCTTGCGGGCAGTTGGTCACGGCCACTGGCCAGCACCGACTTGAGCTGTTTGAGTCGCACCAGTCCTTCCCGATTAGCCAACTGGCAGCAGGCTTCAACCC
>NZ_MWUM01000593.1 GCF_002028455.1 Zoogloea sp. LCSB751
AGACCAAGTTGCTGGTGTAACGGGTGTTCGTGTTAAGGCTGACGTACCGTTATCAGAAATGTTCGGTTACATCGGTACTCTGCGTACAATGACTTCAGGCCGTGGTCAGTTCTCTATGGAGTTCTCACACTACAGCCCATGTCCAAACAGTGTTGCGGACAAAGTTGTTGAGCAAGTTAAAGAGCGTAAAGCTGCTGAAGCTAAGAAGTAATTCTTAACTTCCTCTAAATAGAAACCG
>NZ_MWUM01000594.1 GCF_002028455.1 Zoogloea sp. LCSB751
TGACCGAATCTATTTTAAAGACCAAAACCATGGGTTAATGCCAGCAACACTGGCACACCAATTAATCAGCAACCCGTTAATGAACAATGAAATATCGCCTCGTCGGCTTGATTTATCATTTAGTAGCCAAACAAATATAGACGACTGGTCTACTAAATTCATTTTCCAACCATAGGACAAATAGCAGTATGTTTAATTTCACCTACTACAATCCAACTCGTATTCATTTTGGTAAAAA
>NZ_MWUM01000595.1 GCF_002028455.1 Zoogloea sp. LCSB751
TCAAGTCGCCGGTGCCGCGCAGGCGGCGACAGATGCTCAGGCCATCTTCGCCCGGCATCATCAGGTCGAGCACGATCAGATGAAAATGTTCGCGGCTGCGCAGCTTGTCCATTTGCTGGCCGTCGGCGACAGCCTTGACGTCAAAGCCCTGTTCGCCGAGGTAGCGGGTCAGCAGGTCGCGCAGGCGGGCGTCGTCGTCGACGACGAGAAGGTGGGTGTTTTGTTCGCTCATGCAGGC
>NZ_MWUM01000060.1 GCF_002028455.1 Zoogloea sp. LCSB751
GCCAGCAGAACCGCTCGCTTGTTCAACCGCCGATCGCCCAGCTGTATCGTCCCGAACTCGTCTCTCGCCCAACTCATCAGCCAGCCTCGTCAATTATTTGGCATGAAGCATACAGACTGGAGAGTTGTGTGTAAGGGGATGCGTTATTCCTGGCATACAGGTTGTGGTTGATATAAGCGAGGTTATAGCGGGTGACCTTGCCCGTTACCGAATCGACCCAGATCTCCCGACGCAACTTGCCGTTGCCTCTCTTATCGGAAATCTTGTGGGATTCGTCGATAATCTTCGTGTCAGCCATGACTCAATATATTACGGCTGATTCATTCGGGAGGATTCTGCGGGTATTGGCTCTCGCCTCGGGACGATGTCTCGTTTCGGCCCTCCTCCAACTTCCACCGTAGGGGTGTATAGCCGTCAAAGTTGGAGCCCCTGCCCCATCCAGCTCCGTTACCCTTCCCTCCACCACCACATCCACCTCTTTGCCAAGCCCGGCGCAGGATCAAGGGACCTGCGCCGGACGTGCCCAGTACGAAGGGGGCAGCGAGCTAGTTCGTCACGCTCTGCAGTCGATAGACTTTCTTTGCCCGGCAAGGGCTTTATGATCGTAACGACGACTTTCGTGTCATCCTTGACCGGGACTGCATGTAACAAGGTGAGCGACAGGATGTCACGGAGATCGACATGCCGATGCTCTGATAAAATCAGCAAGCATGGATATTCTGAGCATTGATGTTGAGTGCTGGCATCGCTCACGAATGAGTGCAAATGCCATCCTGGCGACGATCTTCGATACCTATCACAGCAAGAAAACAAGCTCTTTGGAAACCTCGGAAGATTTGCCAAATCTGCGATTCAGAAGGGGGTTCCTTGTTTGGTGTTAATAAAAGCTATTGGATATTGCCCGCCGAAGGAAAGTGTTATTTTTTGAAATATGGATTATTTCATGTGCTCAACTGAAATTTATACAGCCGGTTAGCTCTCATATATATATGAATTCCATGTTTTTTCACCTGTGAAATCTATTGTGAACCATGGCGGACGTTTAGTTGGCATTGATGTTGCGCGAGGTTTATTGATGGCGTACGTTGTATGCGTAATTCATCCAGTCTTCTGGTTTCGACTCGTGCCTCAAGAAGTGGGATCGATACTTCTTTTTGAAATGCCTCTTATCTTCATGATCTCAGGGGCTGCCTATCGTTTGTCGGAGCGCGCAAAGCCCGCAATAGTTGGGTTTAAGGGATATTGCAAGTGGGTGCTGCGTAGGGGCATCAGAATTCTCGTGCCGTATTGGGCTTACGCACTTGTCTGTACCGTTCTAGTGCTGAAATATGGTGGGTCTGAAAATTGTTTAGACGTGCTGGTGGCTTGGCTCAATCCAACACAATACGGAGAGGGGAGTTCAATTCTAATGCTGAATTGGCACCTCTGGTTTGTTGCACCTTTTCTGGCTGTTAGCATATTGCTTCCGGCTATTATTTTTTTTGTTCCTATCAAGAAGCCGCCTCTTTGGTTGTTGGCATTATTGGCGACCGCTTTCGTATACATTTTTGATATATTGGACACAACCAAGTCCGGATGGTTGCAAACAATATTTTTTTACTTGGTTTGGACTGTTTTTGGTTTCTCGTTAACTTCTAAACCAACCCTTTTTGGGAGTCGGTGCTATCTGAAATTATTTGCCATGTCATTCATTGTGTTGTCTGTATTGTTCATATTTAAACAGCCGGGCATAACGCTCAATATGCAGGCAAACAAATTTCCTCCTAATGCGATATTTTTTATATTTAGCTGTGCATGGGTTTCGATAATATTATTGTTTGTAGGCCGCCTGGCTTCGAGCTATTCAATCTTCCTCGTCAATTCAATTCTGCTGAAACCATTCATCTACGCAGGTTACTCGATCTACCTTTGGCAAGGACTTGGTTATTCTATAGCTCAGTGGTTGGGAATGAAGTTTGATCTAAATGTTGCTATAGTTACCGCATGCGCGATCTCCCTCTCGATTGTGCTCGGGTTGGTTGCGTCACCAATTGAAAGACTCAGGCTTCGATAATGCAACAGGCCCCGACAATGAGTTCGTTGGCGACGTAAGAGATTGAAACTTTTGGATGAAAAAAGAATAATCGGAGATTGCAGGGTCACTATCCTGTCTACCGAAAGCTTGTATATTCATCATTGCATTACTTCTACCAAGAAGTAATGTGGGGGTGGCCAGGCCAAGGCCTGGATTTGCATTAGCAAAAACCCCTCTTACGGCGTATCAGTCACTCAGAAAATTAGAGTGGGTGGCGTGCCAGATCTCACAACCAGCAGGCTCAATGGGTGTGTGATGCGTGGTGCGGCATTCCGTCGCACGACACCTTCAACCGCGTGTTCCGCCTTATCGATCCCCGTGCCGGAAGATCCTGGAAAAGAAGGCCGACTACCTGCTGGCAGTCAAAGGCAACCAGCCCACACTGCAGGTGGCGCTGCAGGAGTGCTTCGGCCTCGCTCAGCGCGAGGCGCTGGACGAGGCGGGGCACTCGACCCGGTTTATCGAAGAGTCTCACGGCCGCTTCGTCTGGCAAGGTTTCTGGGGGGCAGCCAATGCGAACGACGTAGATCCCGAGCGCTGGCCGGGCTGCAAGATGCTGGGCATGGTCGAGTCCCTCCGGAGGGTCGGTGACAAGGAGTCAGCGCCGGAGCGCCGCTACTACATTGTATTGACCCAGTAAAACCCTGCTCAGGTGTTAACCTTGAAAGGAAGGACACATGAGTACGGCGATGGAAGACGAA
>NZ_MWUM01000596.1 GCF_002028455.1 Zoogloea sp. LCSB751
GAGCGGAACGAACCGTTGGAATCGGGCCCCACGGTGCGAAACGTCAGCGGAAAGCTGTCGATGAAGAGGTTGAGAGTGCCACCGGGTAGCGCCTTGGGGGAGGCGAAGGTGGGGTCGGTGTCGTTGGTCTCCCACTTGAGATCCGCAGGCAGGCTGGCGGCCCACACCCAGGATCCGTTCACCAGCAGAAAAAGCGCACCTATCCATTTGATTTTATTTTTCATGTTTGACTTCCAGG
>NZ_MWUM01000597.1 GCF_002028455.1 Zoogloea sp. LCSB751
AGCGGCCGCGGCAGGACCTGTGGCTGTGCTGGGTGGTGCCGCTGTTTCCGCTGTTCATGTTCGTCATGCGCTGCTGGAGCGCAGTGGCGATCCTCAACGAAATGATCCGGCGTGGCCATGAGGAAACCTCGATGGCGCCCTGGTGGGTGCTGCACAAGGCGAAGAGGTTCTGATGCGGCGAGTATTCCTATTGCTGGGTCTGCTGGGACTGGCTTCATCCTGTCTGGCCGAGGTATT
>NZ_MWUM01000598.1 GCF_002028455.1 Zoogloea sp. LCSB751
ATAACCTTTTCTTTTCTGATTGAACCCGCTATAGGCATTAAAGAAACATTTTTATTTGCATAAATAACTTTTATTTCTTTCTTTCTATCTGCTGCATTTAGAATATCAAAAATAAATTCATCATGTCCTACTCCATTTACTACAAGGACATCTAACTCATTCATTCTCTTTATATCTTCTGGTTTTGGTTGATAACTATGAGAATCATATTTATCTAGTCTTACAACTGGTATAACT
>NZ_MWUM01000599.1 GCF_002028455.1 Zoogloea sp. LCSB751
GCGACGATGGCCGGGATGACGCGCACCGGATCGGCGGCGGCAAAGGGAATGGCCCCCTCGCTGATGCCTATCATGCCCATGATGGCGGCCGCCTTGCCCGCTTCGCGCTCCTCCTTCTTGTAGCGACGGGGCGAGAGCAGGGTGGCCAGCGCCATGCCGAGCGGTGGCACGCAGATGGCGATGCCGACCCCCCCATCAGCCAGGGCTGGGTGTTGACCTGGGTCTGGGCGAACAGGG
>NZ_MWUM01000600.1 GCF_002028455.1 Zoogloea sp. LCSB751
GTTCTTATGACCACGCATAGTGCGGTGACATTAATTAATGCCCCACAAGCAAGAATTAGATACTTCGAAGGAGGCGAAGGTCCGGTCAGAACATATACATTGCCAAAAAGGGAGTCAGTCCGGCGTCTTTGTCAAGGTGTGATAACATACACAGAGCAAGAGCAGATTCTGAGCATTTTAAATGCAATAAAAATCGAAAAGAAACCCGTATTATTCACAGAAGGAAACACAGACCAA
>NZ_MWUM01000601.1 GCF_002028455.1 Zoogloea sp. LCSB751
ATCCAATTATTTTTTATTGTGCCGCTAAAATAAGTCGTGCAAGCTCTAGGTCATCAGGATAGGTAATTTTAATATTATCAGAACGGCCTTGTACGACCTGAACGGGTTGACCTACAAACTCCAAAGCACTAGCTTCGTCGGTAATGACTGCATTTGCTGCAAGTGCATGCTCAATAGCTGACTTCAAAACACCCAGTTTAGCAATCTGTGGAGTTTGTGCCTGCCAAAGCTGTGAAC
>NZ_MWUM01000602.1 GCF_002028455.1 Zoogloea sp. LCSB751
ATCTGCAATCAGGTAAAAGCCTCACAGGTAAAGACAGCATTCTTGGTCCACTGATCAAGCAACTCACTGAAGCGGCTCTCCAGGCTGAGCTTGAGCAGCATTTAGCGCATGATCCTCAGCCTAATCGTAAAAATGGCAAAACCTCTAAGACCATTAAGTATCCGTCCGGTAACTTTGAGTTAGACGCGCCTAGAGACCGCAATGGCACCTTTGAGCCTCAGTTGATTAAGAAAAATC
>NZ_MWUM01000603.1 GCF_002028455.1 Zoogloea sp. LCSB751
AGAATTCAGTTATGTGGTGGTGTCGCCCATGTTGCCCAACACCTCGAACCAGCCCTGCGCGGGCAACAATACTTGGCTGCCGATCCGCCCCGCAACCGACTCTGCCCTCGCCATGGGCATGCTGCGCTGGATTATCGATAACCAGCGCTACGCCAGTGCCTTTTTGACCGCGCCCAATGCAGAGGCGGCGAAAGCTGCGGGTTATCGCGGCTTTAGTAATGCCAGCTTCTTAATCAT
>NZ_MWUM01000604.1 GCF_002028455.1 Zoogloea sp. LCSB751
TGCCAATGTTTCGACAAATGGAATTGTAAGTGACTCAAATTCTAATGGAAATTGCGAGAGAACTGCATGCCCAAAAACCTCTGCTGTGATCGCTGTGCCGTCGGAGATGTAAAATACCTTTGGTGTCATACTGACCTCTTGTAGTAATAAAATTACAAATAAAATTATAGATTTACGCTTCTTCAGCGGGAGTGTAAAATGCCGCTGCCCTCGTGTGAAGGGGCCACTGAAATAAAC
>NZ_MWUM01000061.1 GCF_002028455.1 Zoogloea sp. LCSB751
GGTTAAGGGTTGTCCGATGCCTGCCCCTACGCGCACACGTTGAGGGCCTGACGCCTCCGGCCGGGCAGGCGGCGGACAAGCCTCGGGGGAGGAAACCGCGGAGTGAGGGCGACACGCCCGGAGTGGGTGATGCCGCTATGGCGAATTGAAGCGCCGCACGGTGGCCCGATGGGGCACTGAGCGTGCAGTCATGATGGGCAACGCCCTCCAGTCACCCGACCTGAAGGTAGAAATGCCTGAGCGGTGCCCGCACCGCGCACAGAATGCAGCGCGATTTGCGGACCCGGCACAAGCGTCCCCTTTCGGCTCGGGCAACCCCGGAGCCGACATTCGGTTTGCGCAGTGTGGGACGTGGGTGTTCATGGGCAACCCGATCGTGGAGGTGGAGCACGGATCGACGCGCTGCGTGGGAGGATCTCGACGACGACCATCGCCGCTCCGCAGCACCGGCACACAAAGGCGGGCTGAGCCTGGCTAGCCTGCGCCTCGAGCGTCGCAGACGTCTCCGAGTTCGGCACAACCCGCAGCAGTTCCCGCACCTTGGCCAGATTGTCCCGCCGCCCCGCGTTGGCGAGCAGGCCGTAATGGCGGATACGGTGAAAGCCACCGGGCAGCACATGCAGCAGGAAGCGGCGCATGAACTCGTCGGCGTCCAGCGTCATCGTCTTGTGGCGGGTCCGTCCGGTGGCCCGGTAGTCCTTCCAGCGGAAAGTCACGCCCCGTTCGTCCAGCGCAAGGAGCCGCCGATTCGAGATCGCCACGCGATGCGTGTAGCGGGACAGATAAGCCAGCACCGCTGCCGGCCCGGCAAACGGGCGCTTGGCATAGACCACCCATTCACACTGGCGCAGCGGCTTCATCCATGCAGCGAAGGCCGCCGGGTCGGCGAGCCCGGCCTCGTCGCCGAAGAAGCGCAAGTGCCCGGCGCGATGGGCGGTGTCGAGTTCTTCGAGGAAGCGCCGCCGGAACAGGCGTGAGAGCACCCGCACGGGCAGGAAGAAGCCTGGCCGGCAGGCCACCCACCGTGCCCCGTCGGGCGAGAGACCGCCGCCAGGCACGATGCCGTGCACGTGGGGGTGATGGGTCAGCGCCGAACCCCAGGTATGCAGGACCAGCGTCGCACCGATCTGTGCCCCGAGGTGCTTCGGGTCGGCGGCAATCCGGCGCAGGGTCTCGGCGGCCACGTCGAACAGCAGCGTGTAGAGCACGGCCTTGTTGGTGTAGGCGATCCGGCTGATCGGTGCCGGCAGGGTGAACACCACGTGGTAATACGGCACCGGCAACAGATCAGCCTCGCGGGCCGCGAGCCAGCGCCGGGCGGCGTTCCCCTGGCACTTCGGGCAATGCCGGTTGCGGCAGGAATTGTAGGCGATCTCCACCTCCCCGCAGCCCTCGCAGCGGAGCACATGTCCGCCCAGCGCCGCACTGCGGCACTGTTCGATGGCCGACATGACCTTGAGCTGGCCTGCACTCAGGGCGGTGTGCGCCCGCCAGGCCGACCCATGGGTGCGGAAGATGTCCGCGACTTCCAGGGCAGGCTGCCCCACGGGGGCACCTCAGGCGGGCTGCAAGCGTTCCAGCGGACTGATCACCTCGCGCAGCAGATCGGTGGCAACCTGGGTGTAGAGCGCGGTGGTCTCCAGTTTCTTGTGCCCGAGCAGCACCTGGATCACCCGGATATCGACCTTCTGCTCCAGCAGATGGGTGGCGAAGCTGTGGCGCAGGGTGTGCATCGACACCCGCTTGTCGATCTGGGCTGCCTCGGCGGCGGCGTGGATGGCCCGGTTGAGCTGCCGGGTACTGAGCGACTCGATCGGGTTCATCCCCGGAAACAGCCAGCCGCCGTCAAGCATCTTGCCTTGGGCGCGGGCGACCTTCCACCAGACGCGCAGCCGCTCGAGCAGCACCGGCGAGAGCATCGCGTAGCGATCCTTGTGGCCCTTGCCCTGCTCGATGCGCAGGGTCATACGCTGGCCGTCCACATCGCCCACCTTCAGCGCGACCACTTCACTGGCTCGCAGCCCGGCCCCGTAGGCCACCGACAAGGCGGTCTGATGTTTCAGGTTGCCGGCGGCGGCGATCAGGCGGGACACTTCCTCGGGGCTGAGTACCACTGGCAGCGTTCGCGGCACCCGCACCGGCTGCATCCGGGCCATCAGTTCCTGGCGATCGAGGGTGATGTCGAAGAAGAACTTCAGTCCGCTGATCGCCGCGTTGAGCGAGACCGGAGAGATGCCGTGATCGACCAGATGCAGTTGGTAGTTGCGCAGATCCTCGGTGCTGGCCGTATCCGGCGAGCGCCCGAGGTAAGCGGCGAACTGGCGTACTGCGCGAATGTAACCGCTCTGGGTCTTGGGGGAGAGCTTGCGCATACGCATGTCGTCGATCATGCGTTGGCGCAGCGGGCTGATGGGGTGCGGGGAGGCGGTCATGGCTGCGACTCCTTGAGAACGAGGCGGAGTGCCTCTGTTCTCAAGGTAGGAAACCGCGCCCCTCTATCCGCGACCACCTCGCGGGATCGAAGGGCTACCGCGAGAGCGGTTTAGTCCA
>NZ_MWUM01000605.1 GCF_002028455.1 Zoogloea sp. LCSB751
TAGCCCCACATCAGGGTGCCGACCAGGGCGCCCACTTCGAAGAAGGTAAAGCCCTGGATGGCGACTTCCTTGGAGAAGCCGAGCTCCTGGTGGGCGTAGACGGTGGACCACTGGTCGATGCCGATGCGCACCACGTAGAGGAAGATGTTGGCAAAGCAGAGCAGCCAGATCACCTTGTTCATCAGCACGTACTTCACGAAGATCTGCCACTTGGTCAGTTTCTGCTCTTCGGTGGCG
>NZ_MWUM01000606.1 GCF_002028455.1 Zoogloea sp. LCSB751
GGTGGTTAATTGTGCCCGCGGTAATTGGTGCTATCTTTCACCTCTGGAGCATTATCGATGCGGCACGTTTTAAGGCCGACTAACTTCATCTGACTCAGTGACGGAATACCCAATGAAAAGATTGATCACCTCTAGTCTGATAGCGGCAACGCTATTGCTGACGGGCTGCCAGAGTGCCTATTACGGTGCCATGGAAAAAGTGGGCTACCACAAGCGCGACATTATGGTCGACAGAGT
>NZ_MWUM01000607.1 GCF_002028455.1 Zoogloea sp. LCSB751
TCCGCACCTAGTTTGTTAGTCACTTGCTGCGGCGCAATCACGTTACCGATAGATTTCGACATCTTGCGACCTTTACCATCAACGGTAAAGCCGTGGGTAAGCACTTGCTTGTAAGGTGCTTCACCAGTCATCGCGGTAGAAATCATCAATGATGACATAAACCAGCCACGGTGTTGATCGCTACCTTCAAGATACAAATCCACACCATGACCTTGGAACTCAGGGCGTGCAGCAACA
>NZ_MWUM01000608.1 GCF_002028455.1 Zoogloea sp. LCSB751
GCACGAAGTTGGGTCTTAAATAATTCTGGGTGCGCTAAGGTGTATCTCACCCCACGTTGTCCTAAGGCGGGATTATCTTCTATGTCTTGGCATAAACAGGGGAGTTCTTTATCTGCGCCAATATCTAAGGTTCTGATCGTAAACGTTTTACCACCTAGAGCATGCAGAGCCTCGCAGTAAAGATTGTACTGGGCTTTTTCATCCGGCAGGGTGCTGGTATGCATTAACATAAATTCA
>NZ_MWUM01000609.1 GCF_002028455.1 Zoogloea sp. LCSB751
GCATTGCCTGCCAGAGCGGAGTCGCCATCAGGGTTTGCATTTCGCGCTCATTGCCGTGGTCAAAGCACAGCACGTCCACATCACGAAACGCCGCCAGACGGTCAATACCCACTGCGGTACTGCCCCAGAACGTCATCTCGCCTTCCCAGGCATTGCGAATGCCAAAGCTGTCGAGTACTTCCTGGAACAGACAGTTATTTCCAAAGACCAGCATATGGCGGGCATCCAGCAGGGTCA
>NZ_MWUM01000610.1 GCF_002028455.1 Zoogloea sp. LCSB751
AGGGCAAAGGAAGAGCTGAAGCAGGATTTTGGCCGTTTTACCGAAAAGCGTCCCTTTACTGGTTTAGTGAAAGCCAATCCGCGAAAGGCTCTCTCTGCGTTGACGATTGCAGGAAAGGCTAACGACTTTCCTGAGGCATTCTGGTCGGACATGATCAATAAGCTTCCTGCAGACATATCGCCCAGGCTACGACGAGTGTTCCTTAATCGAGTAGCGCGACTCCCAGAGGCCGTGATC
>NZ_MWUM01000611.1 GCF_002028455.1 Zoogloea sp. LCSB751
CGGGGTAAAGCCCCCCTGCTCCGCCACGCTGACAAATTCACAGACCCCTTCCCAGCCGAACATTATTACCTGTGTATAAAAGTGATTTGATATTTAGCCTTATTATCACCAAATCGGCGAGAAACTACACTGAATGTCCGAACTCATTTCCGTTCACCCACACAACCACGAGGACATCATTCATGGCACAGGTTCAGAGCATCAAGTGTAAAGCCGCCATCGCCTGGGGACCGGGTC
>NZ_MWUM01000612.1 GCF_002028455.1 Zoogloea sp. LCSB751
CTTGCCCCCACCACTCTGGAGCAACTGATGGGGAGCGAGGAGGGGATGCAGGCCCTATCCGGGCTGCTCCATGCCAGCCTCGGCGACCAACTGGGCAAGGCGGTGCCGCAGCTGGCACCCATGCTGGCCCAGTTCACGGCCCTGGGTTATCTCAAGGCGGAGCAGGCGCACCTCAATGCCGAGCTCAAGCTCGACAAGGGGCTGGTCACCATCAACGGTCTGCCCCTGCCTCAATAA
>NZ_MWUM01000613.1 GCF_002028455.1 Zoogloea sp. LCSB751
ACTGACCCTGGTCGGGCTGGCGGCGCTCATCAAATATGTGGAGCAGTTGAAAGCCGTGGGGGAGGGCAACTACGACATGCTCAACGCCCTCTATTTCGTGCTGCTCTCCATGCCCAAGGAGGCGGTGCTGTTCTTCCCCCTGGCGGCCCTGCTGGGTGGCCTCATCGGCCTGGGTCAGCTCGCCACCAGCTCCGAGCTGGTGGTGATGCAGGCATCGGGTCGCTCCAAGATCAGCAT
>NZ_MWUM01000614.1 GCF_002028455.1 Zoogloea sp. LCSB751
GAAGTAGGTTAAGGGTGAATTAAAACGGTAGATAAACACGCCAGGCACAGACTTAGCCTTGCCTGAATCATCTACACTGCGGATAACCCCTTTATGATCAAGCCCTAACACTTGATCCGTTGGTCGCATCACAGTCGCTAAAAACTGGAATAACCCCAGTAACACCGCCAAGGTAATCCCAGGGATAACGCCAATAAACAGTACTGAAAACAATGTGGTACAAGCAAGCAAGAAGGC
>NZ_MWUM01000062.1 GCF_002028455.1 Zoogloea sp. LCSB751
GGTAAGCACCCGGCGATCCCCTCTTGACCGAGCGTCAGGCTGAATCCGGCCTCCAGCGATGGGGTAGCATCTCCCCGATCCGACTCTGGGGCTGAGTCGGCAATCGAGTGAGGATGTCCTTCAGATAGGCGAAGGGCTCATGCCCATTGAGGCGCGCCGACTGAATCAGACTCATGATCGCCGCGGCTCGCTTGCCGGCGCGTAGCGAGCCGGCAAAGAGCCAGTTCTTGCGGCCGATGGCAATCGGCCGGATCTGGTTCTCGATCCAGTTATTATCGATCGGCACGTTCCCATCGGTCAGGTAATGGGTCAGCGCCACCCAGCGCTTGAGGGTGTAGTCGATGGCCTTGGCACTGGATGATCCGTTGGGGATCTTGCCCCGACACGCCAGCAGCCAAGCCTTGAAGTCTTCCAGCAGCGGCTTCGCCTTGGTCTCCCGCAGCGCCTGGCGGGCAGCGGCGTCCAGTTCGCGCACCGCCTGCTCGATGGCGTAGAAAGCGGCGATCCGCTCCAGCGCCTCGCCAGCGATCTGGCTCTGCCCGTGTTCCTTCAACTCGAAGAACTTGCGCCGGGCGTGGGCCATGCAGCCCGCTTCCGTGACGCCTTGGGCGATCAAGGCTTTGTAGCCCGAGTAGTCGTCGCAGACGAGGGTGCCACGCCAGTCGCCCAGGAAGTCCTGCGCGTGCTTGCCGGCGCGGCTGTCAGCAAAGTCGTAGATGACCGCCCGGACCGGATCGTGGGCGCCGATGCTGTAGGACCACAGATAGGCCCGGTGCGTCTTGCCGGCCCCCGGGTCGAGCATCGCCACCGGTGTTTCGTCCGCGTGCAGCACCGGGAAGGCGAGGAGTTCGTCCCTCAGTGCATCGACCAGGGGCTGAAGCTGCACGCCCATCTGGCCGACCCATTGGGCGAGCGTGGATTGGGGAACGGCGAGCCCCGCCCGGCCGAAGATCCCTTCCTGGCGGTACAGCGGCAGATGATCCTGGTACTTGGCCACCAGCACCTGGGCCAGTAGCCCGGCGGTGGGGAGGCCCTTGTCGATCACGTGGGCGGACACCGGGGCCTGCACCAGGGTTTCGCACGCCTGGCAGACCCATTTGCCGCGGATGTGGCGCTCGACGCTGAAGACACCGGGGGTGTAGTCGAGCTTCTCCGCCACGTCCTCGCCGATGCGTCTCATCTGGCAACCGCAGGCGCAGGTGGTGCTGTCCGGCTCGTGGTGGATCTCGGTACGGGGCAACTCGGGCGGCAGGGGTTTGCGCTTGGCCTGGCCCTTGGCAGCAAGCGGTTTGCCGGAGAGCTGTTCAAGCTCCTTGGTCATCGCCGCCAGGTCGGCCTCGACCGTCTCCTCGAACAGCTGGGCCTGCTCCAGCGGCAGGCGCTCGGTCTTGACCCCGAAACGCCAGCGTTTGTGCAGCGAGAGCTCGTGGGTGAGCTGATCGATCTTGGTCTGGCGCCAGGTGAGCTCCCGATCCTGCGCGATGAGCAGCTGGCGCAGGGTGTCGGCATCGAGTTCGTGGAGGTTGGTGGGGAGAGCCATGCGTAGATCATGCCGCTGGGGCACGGATCCAGCCATCGGGACATCCCCCGATGGTGGACCGTCAAATCATCCGGATCGCGCCGTCGCCGCCCAATTGCTGCCAGGGCAGGCCGAGCACCAGCGCGTCGAACTGGGCCTGGGTGAGCGTGAGCGAACCGTCCCCCTCGGCCCAACGGAAGCGTCCCTGATGGAGCCGCCGGCAGGCGAGCCAGATCCCCTGGCCGTCGTGGACCAGCACCTTCATCCGGGTGCCGCGCCGGTTGGCGAAGAGGTAGGCGTGATGCGGGCGTGCCTCGCCGAAGACCCGCACCACCTGGGCGAGGAGCGTGTCCATGCCGGCTCGCATGTCGAGCGGCGCCGCCGACAACCAGAGCGCCTCGACCCGGATCATCCGAGCCACTCGCACAGCCAGGCTCCGCACGCGGCGGCCGAGGACGCCGGCCACTCGACCGTGACCGACGCAGCCCCCTTGCGCAATTCAATCCGGATCGGCGCATCAGGGCAGGAGGGAAGCTGCACCGGGACGAAGCCGCCCACCGGCTCGGAGGCCGCCACACGTAACGGCAGGCAGGACAACTCGGGCGGCGCGATGCCCCGTTCGCGCATCCAGCGCCGCAGCTGGTTGGCGTTGATCCTGTTGGCCAGGGCCACGCCGGCGACCGAGGCGCCGGGCTCGCCGCAGGCTTCGATCAATGATCGCTTGAACTCCTCGGAATGGGTTCGGCGGATTCGGCGGGGCTGCTGCGTGATGGTCATGGAAGTGTCCACTTCTAATGCGTAGTGGACACTATGGTTAGCGAGCTAAGGGGCTGGCGGAAGATGGGTTAGCCGGGGGCTTAC
>NZ_MWUM01000615.1 GCF_002028455.1 Zoogloea sp. LCSB751
GAGCTGGCCGGGCTGGAGGAGCTGGATCCCGAACTGAGCGGACGCCCGAGTCAGGATCTGCTGATGGAGGCGAGCGCCTCCATCGGCGCCTTCGTGCGCAAGCACAGCGGTGCCCTGCAGGCCCGCTACGCCGGCCAGGTCTTTGCCGTGCTGCTGCCCAACATGTCCGAGAGCGAGATGGTGGACGGCGCCAGTCAGTTGCTCAAGAGCCTGCAACGGCTGCACTGGCCCGAGTCG
>NZ_MWUM01000616.1 GCF_002028455.1 Zoogloea sp. LCSB751
CCTCTGGCTGGCCGGGCTCAATCCCGGGGTGCTCGAGAACGTGCGCCGCAGCGGGCTGGCCGACCAGCTGGGGGAGAGCCGTATGCTGTTCAATGCCAGAGTGGCCATCCGCCAGTATCAGCAGAGCAGAGAGTGAGTGAGCAGGGGACGGGCCAGAGGTTCCCCAATGCCCTGTTCAATGCCAGGGCGGCCATTCGCCAGTATCAGCAGAGCAGGGAATGAGAGAGCAGAGCAAGG
>NZ_MWUM01000617.1 GCF_002028455.1 Zoogloea sp. LCSB751
AAAAATACCCTCGCATCGACATCATGGGCAGAAACATCGATACGACGTTCGGTTTCCATGGGCGCAGCTAAACTGCCCATTAAGGTATTAGTATTCAGTTCACGCTGCACCGCGTCTGGCATAACGGCTGGCGGAGGTGGCGTTGACTGCTGCGCGGCCTGCATCGACGCAGAAAGAGCCTCTTTTGATGCCATCGGCTGCGGTCTATCTGTAGTTTGGCAAGCCATAAGGCAAAGT
>NZ_MWUM01000618.1 GCF_002028455.1 Zoogloea sp. LCSB751
CAGCAGGCGCTGGATAAGTTGCAGACCGCGCTCGATGACGCAAGCCAGGCATTGGAGAGCTTTATCGAGGAGCAGAGCGGTGAAGAGGGTGGCCTCGCCGAGGCCCTGAACGACAAGGAGAAAGGCACTGCCGCCAGCGTCAAGGCGCGCCTCAAGCTGGCCACCGACAGGGAAGAAAAAGCGACGCTTAAGCAGGCGCAGACGCTGTTCGATGCCGAAGCCAGTGCCAAAAAGGCC
>NZ_MWUM01000619.1 GCF_002028455.1 Zoogloea sp. LCSB751
CGGGCAAACAGAGGTGTGTTTAGGTCGATTTAACGACTATGTGCGTTTGGTTTATGAGCTACCTGACTTGGTCACCTAACCGCGATTGACGTGTTTAATGGTTTCCCTGGCTAAGCTTTGCTGATCTCACGGCAAGGCTAGTTTGTTTTTCTTCTTTGCTAGATCTGATTGATTTTTCCCTATTCTCATTTGGCATGAGTCGCAAACGTTTTAAATTCCCATTGTTTTTAAATGCG
>NZ_MWUM01000620.1 GCF_002028455.1 Zoogloea sp. LCSB751
GAAGACGGACACGCTGACACGGCTGGGTTGATGGTCGATGACGATCATGATTTGACTCCGTTGTTGTTTGTTTCAGTTTAACGCCGTTTAATCCTGTTCCACCGGGCTGGCGCGGGAAAAATGCGTCGCCGCAATGCCGGAAAGGATGATCAGACCAATGGCGAACCAGGCTGCGGCATCCATCACCTCACCCCAGAACAGGGCACCGAACAGGCTGGAAAAAATCACCGTGCTAT
>NZ_MWUM01000621.1 GCF_002028455.1 Zoogloea sp. LCSB751
GTCCCATTAGTTGGCATCATTTAGCCGATTTGAATCGTTATACTTTAGGTATTGTGCAGGATTATGTGAATACCGACTCGCTGGATGTAATGATAGCTTCAGGGAGTCAACCCGTTGAAGCGGCAACATCCGATGAGCAAAATATCAAAAAGGTGGCGGCTGGTCGTATTGACGGCGCTGTGATTGATATTAATGTGCTGCATTATCTACTTAAACAACCCCACCTTCAGCCGCTC
>NZ_MWUM01000622.1 GCF_002028455.1 Zoogloea sp. LCSB751
TGACGATGAGCAAGACGCCGACGAGAATGAGTCTTCTGAAGCTGATAATGCTGATAATCAGGATGTCGTTGACGCTGCCATTGAAGAGTTGCGCGGTGAGCTGTCCTCGAAGTTCGGCGAGTGGTACGTGCTGCACACCTACTCCGGCATGGAGAACAAGGTGAAACAGAACCTGGACGCTCGGGTGCAGAACTTCAACATGGAGGACTACATCTTTGAAACGGTCGTCCCGACCG
>NZ_MWUM01000623.1 GCF_002028455.1 Zoogloea sp. LCSB751
CCTCAATGAGTCCATCTTACAAGATAGCTTGATTGCCTATGGCCTCGATATTAGCCGCGACTCATTAAAGGTGCAGCTCGCTTGGCTGGCCGAGCAAGGGCTGATTAAAACTGAGCAAGTGGGCAAAGTGACCACCGCCACCCTAACAGGTCGCGGCCAAGATGTAGCCACAGGCCGCGCAACAGTGCCAGGCGTTAAGCGTCCACGGGCGGGAGAATAGCCATGGCCGTTAAACC
>NZ_MWUM01000624.1 GCF_002028455.1 Zoogloea sp. LCSB751
GAACGGTTCGCCGCTCGGGGCTTTTCTTTTGCATAAAAAACCGAGGCACTCCATGGATAAATACAGTCTTCGTGACGCTCTGCCGTCGCCGCAGCAATCTGACACAAGAATGGATGACTTCTGGGCCGACATGCGGCAGCAGTTTGATGCTCCAATTACTGAGCCGCAACGAGACCTCGACACAGAATGGAGCGATTATCCCAAGGCGGTAGGCGCTGGCGCGTTGGAGCTGGTCG
>NZ_MWUM01000063.1 GCF_002028455.1 Zoogloea sp. LCSB751
CCCATTCCCCCGGCACAGCAGATTGCCTGCAAGCCGTAACGCGCTTGCCGACGTTCCAGCTCATGCAGCAGCGAGGTCATGATCCGCGCTCCACTGGCCCCCAAGGGATGGCCCAGCGCAATCGCACCACCATTCACGTTCAGCTTCTCCACGTCCGCCCCCAGCTCGCGCTGCCACATCAGTGGCACCGGCGCAAAGGCTTCGTTCACCTCATACAGATCGATATCCCCCAGACTCAGCCCGGCTTGTCCCAGCACCTTGCGGGTGGCCGCGATCGGACCCGTCAGCATCAGCGTCGGGTCCGAGCCTACGGTGGTGAAGGCACGGATCCGCGCCTTGGGCTTGACCCCCAGCCGCTTGACCGCGGCTTCCGACATGAGCAGCAGTACCGCAGCGCCGTCGGAGATTTGTGACGAGTTGCCGGCCGTCATCCGACCCTCGGGACGGAAGCTGCTCTTCAGCGTGGCCAGCTTCTCGGCGGTCGTGTCGGGACGGATGGTTTCATCCGCGCCGAACTGCTCGAGGGCGGGTTCAGCCCAGGTCTTCTCTTTCAGGGCATTGACCGGTACCGGGGCGATTTCCGCCTTGAAATAACCGGCCTCGGCCGCCGCGGCCGCTCTCTGATGGCTCCTGAGCGCAAAGGCATCAAGCGTTTCACGGCTCAGCTGCCATTTCTCGGCGACCCGTTCGGCCGCTTCGCCCTGGCTGGTTAGCTCGTACCTGTCGGCCGCCAGCCAGCCGAAGGCTTCGCCGTAAAGCTCCCGGTTGCCCCCCATGCGTACCCGGCTCATGTTCTCGGCGCCTCCCGCCACCACGACGTCGGCACTGCCCGATGCGATGAGGCCTGCGGCCACATGCACAGCCACCTCTCCGGAGCCGCACTTGCGGTCGAGCGTGAGACCAGGAATCGTCACCGGCCAGCCAGCCCCAAGCAGGGCGGTGCGGGCAATATTGGCGGACTGCTCCCCGACCTGCGTCACGCAACCGAAGATGACATCATCCACGGCTTCGGCAGCGATTCCGGCCCGCTCAAGCAGAGCATTCAGAACATGGGCGCCCAGATGGTCAGCGCGCACGCCAGCCAAGCTGCCCTTGTACCTGCCAACCGGGGTGCGGACCGCTTCGACGATGTAAAGGGCGCTCATAGCGCGCTCGCCTTGAGACCGGAGTTCGGAACACGCTGCCCTGCTTCGTCGTACTGGTAGACCCCATGCCCCGTCTTCCGTCCATAACGGCCTGCGGCCACCATCTTGATGATCAGCGGACAGGGGCGGAATTTCTCTCCCAGCGTGCTGTGCAGGTAACGCAGCACTGACAGCCGGGTGTCCCACCCCGTCAGATCCCCCAACTCCAGCGGACCCATCGGGTGGTTGAAACCCATCCGCAGCGCGGTGTCGATGTCCTCAGCGCTGGCCGTGCCTTCCTGAAGCATCCACATGGCTTCGTTGCCGAGCATCGCCGACATGCGGCTGGTGGTCAGGCCCGGCGATTCGTTGACCAGGATCGAGGTCTTGCCGATCGCTTCGCACCACGCCCGGCTGACCGCCACGGTGGTGACGTCGGTGGCAATGCCCAGCACCAGCTCCACCAGCTTCATCTTGTGCACCGGGTTGAAGAAGTGCATGCCGATGACCCGCTCGGGCGATGGCACCGCGGTGGCGATTTCGGTGACCGACAGGGCCGACGTGTTGGTGGCGATGATCGCCCCCGGTGCCAGCACTGCGGCGCCCTCGGACAGGACGGCCTTCTTGACGGCCAGGTTCTCCGAGACGGTCTCGACGAGGAGCATGGCGCCTTCGGCGGCATCCTTCAGACTCACGTTGGTACTCAGGCGTCCTTTGGCCGCTTCGGCGAGCTCAGGCGCCAGTTTGCCCAGCTTCACACCACCATCAAGAATCCCGTAAATCGATTTCTCTGCCTTGGATAGGGCTTCGGTATTGCTGTCCACCAACGACGTAGCAAAGCCGCTGCTGGCAAACGCATGTGCGATACCCGTCCCCATCAGGCCTGCCCCCACCACTACAACACGCTGCTCTTGGCTGATCATGCGCGATCTCCTATCAGGCG
>NZ_MWUM01000625.1 GCF_002028455.1 Zoogloea sp. LCSB751
GAGAAAATGCTGCCAGGCTGCCAGGGGGAAAGTTTCAGCATTATTTCATTTTAAAATCATATAGTTATGGCTCTTTCCTTAGCGATATCAACCATTACTTTTACTAATGTCATGTATCAAAATTCGTCAATTGAGGCACCTCCCCGCCCTGACTAAGCTTTGCGCATCAAATCCGAGCCTTGCGCAGAACTAGAGAGAGGAGCCATATCATGGCCAACATGACTTATACCGAAGCC
>NZ_MWUM01000626.1 GCF_002028455.1 Zoogloea sp. LCSB751
TGTGCATCGATCCGGTAACGGCCTATGGCAACGTATCGGGCCAGGGAACGATAGGGATCGCGGTGGTCTTTTACCTCAATGGGGTGGAGAAGGGCCGCGTATCCAAGACGGAATACGTCGCCACGGGTGGCACCCGATATTTATCCATCGACATCAAACCTTCGTTCGAGATCCCGGCATATACCAATGCCACCATCACGTTCGGTATCGAGCCGATTGGCAATGGCACCGGTATC
>NZ_MWUM01000627.1 GCF_002028455.1 Zoogloea sp. LCSB751
CTTTAGTCACCCTCACATGGTCTACAACGAATTCAGGGCTACCCACAAAGACAATAGTCAACACAGAGGTCTGCTGCGTCAGTGGAACTTTGATGCCCTGGGTGTGGCAAATGCAATGCAAACATTATGGTCTGAGATAGCGCTGCGTGAGACTCGAGTCGGTCGCTTGGTTCGTCATGGCAGTGCAACTATGCAGGATTATATGTTGCGTGCGGTAAGGGAATTATCCGAGGAGG
>NZ_MWUM01000628.1 GCF_002028455.1 Zoogloea sp. LCSB751
TCTTTGGTCAACTGGAGAGCCTCGGCATCAAGCGCAGCGATGTGGAGGCCGGCAATCTGGTGATCTCCCCCGAGTACCAGTATCCGCAGAACAAGCAGCCCGAGATGGTGGGTTATCGTGCCCAGCGCCAGCTGGCGGTCAAACTCTACCAGCTCGACAAGTTGAGCCAGCTGATGGACACCGCCCTCAAGGCGGGTCTGGAGTCCGTCTCCCAGATTGAGTACGGCCTCAAGTCA
>NZ_MWUM01000629.1 GCF_002028455.1 Zoogloea sp. LCSB751
AAACGTTCCGTCTGTGCCAGGAGTATCTCGACGATATCGTCACCGTCGACAGCGACGCTATCTGCGCGGCGATGAAAGATCTCTTCGAGGATGTGCGTGCGGTGGCGGAGCCGTCCGGCGCGCTGGCGCTGGCGGGGATGAAGAAATACATCGCCCAGCACAACATTCGCGGCGAGCGTCTGGCGCACGTGCTTTCCGGCGCCAATGTGAACTTCCACGGCCTGCGCTACGTGTCC
>NZ_MWUM01000630.1 GCF_002028455.1 Zoogloea sp. LCSB751
CAGGCTGGAAGGTGCGAGATCGAGGGCCGCGGCGATGTCGCCGGCCACCATGCCTTCCGGGCCCTTCTTGACGAGCAGCCGGAAGGCCTCGAGGCGCCAGCCGGACGACAGTGACTCGAAAATCGTGGTTGCGGTCTTGGTTTCCATTGCGTCAATATACAACACTTCGAGAAGTATGGAATTAATTTGCCCGGTCCCGACAGGCTGGCTTGGGTGTAACGGAACTGCAATGATCG
>NZ_MWUM01000631.1 GCF_002028455.1 Zoogloea sp. LCSB751
AATGCGGTCTTTTTGTACCTTTTATTTATGCACTGCGTAAGGCTTATTATCGCGTTAACTAAGTTAGGTTTGATTAGCGCTGAGCGAGATCCGCCCAGTAAGATTGATATTAAAATACCAAATCCAACTGCTTAGTCTCGCGAGCCATGATTGGCTGAAGCGTATCTTTACTCTCGGCAAGTCCAACAGAAATCCCGAGTAATCGAATTCCACGACCCTCTTGCCTTGCCATTGCT
>NZ_MWUM01000632.1 GCF_002028455.1 Zoogloea sp. LCSB751
AGTGTTAAACAATCAATGCTGGATCAAGATCCATGTCTTTCACGGCCAGCGATCCGGGATCTCGATTGTGAACAAGTTCGACTGTTCAAAGATCCACCACGGCTATTTTATCCACAGGACTGGCACACTATCTGCTCTGGAATCGCCGTTGAAATCGGTGCTGTTTCACATTTTTTTGTAACAATGAGCCAACTATTAGCTCTTGCCGGCAGTTATCCAAGATTTCTGTGGATAAC
>NZ_MWUM01000633.1 GCF_002028455.1 Zoogloea sp. LCSB751
CAAATTCCCGTCCAGATTTGACAGGGCTCCGGTATATCGTGGATTGCCGGAGATTCCTTCATCGGAACTTGACGAAATTTTTCAGGGTTGTTGTAGACTCAATTCCGCACAATTCCACCAAAGCGATCGTCAAATCGATACTCGAGGAGGTGGTGGTGGCAGATACGAGTTCGCTGTCCAGAAAAACAGCACGGTCGCACGAGGGCAATGTTGACGTTGAGCCCCTGGGATCCCTG
>NZ_MWUM01000634.1 GCF_002028455.1 Zoogloea sp. LCSB751
GCTTACGCTGGCATTGACCCGTCAACTTGCAGGCTTTGAGGAAGGCACTGCCTTCACCCTTCACTGGCAGCAGCACGGCGAACAGGTCGTCACCCTGCTGTCACACGCTCCTGCTGACGTGCCTTCACGCTGGTCAACACAAACGTCACGATAAACACCAACGCGAACAGGACCACAATGGTCGGCGCGGGCGCGCTGTCGAGATAAAACGAGGCATACACGCCGCTTACCGACAC
>NZ_MWUM01000064.1 GCF_002028455.1 Zoogloea sp. LCSB751
ATCTGGCTCTGCCCGTGTTCCTGAAGCTCGAAGAACTTGCGTCGGGCGTGGGCCATGCAGCCCGCTTCGGTCACGCCTTTGGCGATCAAGGCCTTGTAGCCCGAGTAGTCGTCACAGACGAGTGTGCCACGCCAGTCGCCGAGGAAGTCCTGGGCGTGCTTGCCGGCGCGGCTCTCGGCAAAGTCGTAGATCACGGCCCGAATTGGATCGTGGGCCCCGATGCTGTAGGACCACAGGTAGGCCCGATGAGTCTTGCCGGCCCCGGGGTCGAGCATGGCCACTGGCGTCTCGTCGGCATGCAGCACCGGACAGGCGAGGAGTTCTGCCTTCAGGGCATCGACCAGGGGTTGAAGCTGGACGCCCATCTGGCCGACCCACTGGGCCAGCGTGGACTGGGGAATCGCGAGCCCCGCCCGGCCGAAGATGCCTTCCTGGCGGTAGAGCGGCAGATGATCCTGGTACTTGGCCACCAGCACCTGGGCGAGGAGTCCGGTGGTGGGGAGGCCCTTGTCGATCACGTGAGCCGGCACCGGGGCCTGCACCAGGGTTTCGCACGCCTGGCAGACCCACTTGCCGCGGACGTGGCGCTCGACGCTGAAGCTGCCGGGGGTGTAGTCGAGCTTCTCCGCCACGTCCTCACCGATGCGCTTCATCTGGCAGCCACAGGCGCAGGCGGTGCTGTCCGGCTCGTGATGGATCTCGGTGCGAGGCAGTTCGGGCGGCAGGGGTTTGCGCTTGGCCTGGCCCTTGGCGGATGCGGGTTTGCCGGAGAGCTGCTCAAGCTCCTCGGTCATCGCAGCCAGGTCCGCCTCGACCGTTTCCTCAAACAGTTGGGCCTGCTCCAGCGGCAGGCGTTCAGTCTTGACCCCGAAGCGCCAGCGTTTGTGCAGCGAGAGCTCATGGGTGAGCTGGTCGATCTTGCTCTGGCGCCAGGTGAGCTCCCGGTCCTGCGCGATGAGCAGCTTACGGAGGGCGTCGGCGTCGAGTTCGTGGAGGTTGGTGGGGAGAGCCATGCGCAGATCATGCCTCCCGCGCGTCCTTGCGCCCATTCGGGCATCCCCCGATGGTGCACCGTCAGGTCATTCGAATGACACCGTCATCCCGCAGCTGCTGCCAGGGCAACCCCAGCACCAGGGCGTCGAACTGGGCCTGGGAGAGCGTCAGCGAGCCGTTCCCCGCAGCCCAACGGAAGCGCCCCTGGTGGAGTCGCCGGCAGGCGAGCCAGATCCCCTGGTCGTCGTGGACCAGCACCTTCAGCCGCGTGCCACGCCGGTTGGCGAAGAGGTAGGCATGATGCGGGCGCGCCTCGCCGAAAACCTGCACCACTTGGGCGAGGAGCGTATCCATGCCGGCCCGCATGTCGAGCGGCGCCACCGACAGCCACAAGGCTTCGACCCGGATCACCCGAGCCACTCGCGCAGCCAGGCACCACAGGCTGCGGCCGAGGACGTGGGCCACGCGACCGTGACCACTCCGGCGCCTTTGCGCAGTTCCAGCCGGATGGGGGGATCAACGTGGGGGGAAAGCTGCACCGGGACAAAGCCGCCCATCGGCTCGGAGGCCGCCACACGCAAGGGCAGGCAAGACAACGCCGGCGGCTCGACGCCCCGCTCGCGCATCCAGCGCCGCAGCTGGTTGGCGTTGATCCCGTTCGCCAGGGCCACCCCGGCGACTGACGCGCCGGGGTCCCCGCAGGCTTCGATCAGGGACTGTTTGAATGCCTCGGAGTGAGTGCGACGGGTACGGCGGGGCTG
>NZ_MWUM01000635.1 GCF_002028455.1 Zoogloea sp. LCSB751
ACCAGAGATTTCTTGCCAAATGGTGTTCTTGTCATTCATCGAATCGCGGAACTGTTCAACCGACGCCAGTTGTACTGTTTCACCTATCTCAATGGTGCCACTATCAGGTTGCTCGCTGCCAGACAGCATGCGGAACAGGGACGATTTACCTGCACCGTTGGCTCCGATAATACCGACGATCGCGCCTTTAGGAATCGAGAACGACAGGTTATCGATTAGCACGCGATCACCATAGG
>NZ_MWUM01000636.1 GCF_002028455.1 Zoogloea sp. LCSB751
CATTGTCCCAGAGGCTAGCAGCATTGACGGTGAGCGTGTTTTTGCTCAGTAAATCATGCTCAAACAGCTGCCTTAATACTGCTGGCAGTCCACCTGCGTAGTAAAAGTCTTCCATTAAGTATTGACCCGAAGGCTTAAGATTCACTATGGTCGGTACTGCGTAACCATGGCGCCAGTCATCGAGTGACAGCTCAACTCCTATCCTGCCGGCAATGGCCTTTAGATGGATAACGGCG
>NZ_MWUM01000637.1 GCF_002028455.1 Zoogloea sp. LCSB751
AGGACGTCATCCGCGTGGATCACTCCGACGCCCCCGACGACCTCGTCCGCTACGGCAAGGACATCGAGAAGGCCGTACTCGCACGCGGACTGCGCTACCACCTCGAGGACCGCGTCCTCGTCCATGGCAACAAGACGGTGGTGTTCCGATGACCGCCCGGATCATCGACGGCAAGGCCCTCTCGAAGCAGCTGCGCGAGGGCTTCCGCGAGCGTGTCGATCACCTCGCCGACCAGG
>NZ_MWUM01000638.1 GCF_002028455.1 Zoogloea sp. LCSB751
ATCCGCTCGACTACCACGCCGTGTTGCGCCAGCAACCCCTTAGCATCGCTGGCCACCAGATCGGCCACCGTGGAGATGCCCTGCGCCACCAGCTTGGCCTCCAGGCGCCGCCCAATGCCCCATCCCTCCTCGACAGGAGTAATGGCCATCAGCCGGGCACGGCGCAGCTCATCGCGCAGATCAACGACCCCACCGGTCGCGGGCCACTTCTTGGCGGCATAGTTTGCGAGCTTGGC
>NZ_MWUM01000639.1 GCF_002028455.1 Zoogloea sp. LCSB751
CGCTGGAAAAGCACCCAAGAAAAGCACAAACCAAGAAAAGATAAAGAAAATTTAAGCCTTTGTTATATGCACGATAGTCAATTTGTAAATAATGGATAAAGAATAAAGACACGCCTACTGTCATAAAATTGGCAATTGTTAAAGCCAACGTCAGCTCAAGATGATTCCCTGTGACTAAGTCTGCCGACATATAACCAATAAATGCGCCCAACCAGCCACCAACATTTCTGAGTGG
>NZ_MWUM01000640.1 GCF_002028455.1 Zoogloea sp. LCSB751
ATGTGTTGCTCAGTATCTACCGTTGCACCTGTTGGTTTTGCGTAAGCGCTGGCCTGCGGGATAATTCCGTGCAGGTTAGCACCAGTGTTATTGCCATAAAGTAGTTGCGTTTCTTCAGCAAGCATTAAACCGTAACGCGCACGGGCATCGATATAGCTCTGCAATTGCTTAGCGTCGTCCAAAATTTGGCGGCTTGCTTTGAATAAGTGTGGAATGGTGCGTACACCGGCACTCA
>NZ_MWUM01000641.1 GCF_002028455.1 Zoogloea sp. LCSB751
TGGCCGTTGGCATCGAGCACCTGGCGGGTGCCTGCCTGGGCCTGAAAGCCGACCAGGCTGGCCAGCATGAGCGCGGCGGCCAGGGGGGAGAAGATCTTCATGGTTACATCCTTAATGGGTGAAATCGGCGGCACTCTTGGCCCATGCCGGGCGGCCCCTGTGGGGTGTGCCTGCCAGTCAGCCTAAAACCGGGGTCCAAATGGGCGGGGACATGCTACCACAGAAGCGCAAGTGA
>NZ_MWUM01000642.1 GCF_002028455.1 Zoogloea sp. LCSB751
GGCTTTGTTTAGCTGCAATCATCGCCAAACTGGTATCTAACATGCGATTGGCAAAGCCCCACTCGTTATCGCACCACAGCAACAATTTAACCAACTGCCCTGCGCTCACCCGAGTCTGGGTGCCATCAACAATACTGGAGCGCGGATCATGGTTAAAATCACAGGATACCAGCGGCTCGTCAGTATAGCCTAAGATGCCGTTAAATCGTCCATTGGCGGCCAATTCTAACACTTG
>NZ_MWUM01000643.1 GCF_002028455.1 Zoogloea sp. LCSB751
TATATTTCGGCGTCGATCATCATGCAGCTGCTGACCGTTGCGTCGCCGCAGCTGGAGGCGCTGAAGAAGGAAGGCGAGGGCGGCCGTCGGAAGATTACTCAGTACACGCGTTACGGCACGCTGGCCTTGGCCTTGTTTCAGGGTCTTGGCATCGCTGTCGCGCTGGAATCGCAGCAGGGTCTT
Organism: Zoogloea sp. LCSB751; assembly: GCF_002028455.1. GTDB lineage: Bacteria > Pseudomonadota > Gammaproteobacteria > Burkholderiales > Rhodocyclaceae > Zoogloea. Next base: position 184 of record NZ_MWUM01000643.1, read on the forward strand.
GTTCTTGATCCCGGCCTGATGTTCCGCTTCGTGACTGTGTCCACTCTTGTCA
>NZ_MWUM01000644.1 GCF_002028455.1 Zoogloea sp. LCSB751
CTACGAGAAAGTTATAACCCCAGTAGTAGACTATCTGTTTACAAGAAAGGAAATAGATCCAAAGAGAATTATCTTATGGGGGCAAAGTTTAGGCGGGTATCTTGCTCCTAGAGCAGCAGCTTTTGAACATCGACTTGCAGGCTGCATAGCTAATGGAGGAGTATATGACTTTTTAGGTGGATTTACAAGTATCTTTAATATGCCAAGAGAAGAATTTTTAAATTTCGCACTTTCT
>NZ_MWUM01000065.1 GCF_002028455.1 Zoogloea sp. LCSB751
ACCCTCTACGCCGTCCGCCAGAAGGTCTACCCGCGCGCGGTGACAGGGCGCTTTGCAACGTGGCGGTGGATCCTGGTGTGGGCGACGCAGATCCTCTTCTACGGCCTGTGCTGGCTGCCGTGGAACGGCCGGCAGGCCGTGCTGCTCGACCTGGTCGAGCGCAAGTTCTACATCTTTGGGTGGATCTTCTGGCCGCAGGACGTGTTCTTCCTGGCGATCCTGCTGATCATCAGCGCCTATTCGCTGTTCTTCTTCACTGCGGTGGCCGGGCGGCTGTGGTGTGGCTATTCGTGCCCGCAGACCGTCTATACCGAGATCTTCATGTGGATCGAGGAGAAGATCGAAGGCAACCGCAGCCAGCGCATGAAGCTGGACCAGGCCCCGCTGAGCGCCCGCAAGCTGGCGATCAAGGGCGCCAAGTTCGGCACCTGGGGCCTGCTGTCCCTGTGGACGGGCTTCACGCTGGTCGGCTACTTCACGCCGATGCACGAACTGCTGCGCGAAGTGGCGACGTTCAGCTTCGGCCCGTGGGAACTGTTCTGGATCTGCTTCTACGGCGGCTTCACCTACCTGTTCGCCGGCGTGATGCGCGAGCAGGTCTGCAAATACATGTGCCCGTATGCCCGCTTCCAGGGCGTGATGTTCGACCCGGACACGCTGGTCATCACCTACGACCCCGAGCGGGGCGAACCGCGCGGCCCGCGGCGCAAAGGCGTCGAGCCGAAAACGGTGGGCAAGGGCGACTGTGTCGACTGCGGCATCTGCGTGCAGGTCTGCCCGACCGGCATCGACATCCGCAACGGCATGCAGTACGAATGCATCGGCTGCGCGGCCTGCATCGACGCCTGCGACCAGGTGATGGACAAGATGAACTACCCGCAGGGGCTGATCCGCTACACCACCGAGAACGCGATGAAGCGGCACTGGGGCCGCAAGGAAATCCTCGGCCACGTGATGCGCCCGCGGATCCTGATCTACGCCGGCGTGCTGGTGGCGCTGTGCACGGCCTTCGTGTGGGGCCTGGCGACGCGTTCGACGCTGCGGGTGGACGTGATCAAGGACCGCTCGACGCTGAGCCGGGAGATCGAAGGAGGGCTGATCGCCAACGTGTACAATCTGCAGGTGATGAACATGACCGAGAAGCCGCGGCGCTACACGCTGGCGGCGAGCGGGCTGGACGGGGTGAAGGTGAGCCCGGCCGGGCCGATCGAGCTGGATGCCGCAGAGCTCAAGTCGGTCACCATCGAAGTGGCGGCGCCGCCCGAGTCGGGCAAGCCCGGCTCCAACACCGTGTATATCGAAGTGAAGGCGCTGGACGA
>NZ_MWUM01000645.1 GCF_002028455.1 Zoogloea sp. LCSB751
ATGATGAAAATATACAAGGATAAATGTGTTGTTAATAAATTTTTCAATTCATGGTTACAGTGCTTAGTTGCATGTAGTCATAAGTACGTACATTTTTTAGGTTTTTTAACATTGATACTTTTGTAAATTGAAACGGCGCCTTTCGGCGCCGTTTTTACTATCAATCAACCCAACCAAAATTACTGCAGCAGTGAGATATCCGCGACTTGCAGGAACAGGTTGCGCAGGTTGTTCA
>NZ_MWUM01000646.1 GCF_002028455.1 Zoogloea sp. LCSB751
ATAATGCCACTGTTTTGTTTCTTTGGACATGTGCATGCAACAAATCGCATCAGGGATTTTTTGGCTGAATGCATAACAATATGATAATATACAACTATGGGGGTGTATCACTCGTTTACTCATGCAATCTATCTCGTATAATCGTTACGCTTCTTTCTTTTCTTTCAAACATGCAGTACCTTCAACGCGGTGCCGCTAACGCAGCCGACCCAGTCACCATTGTTGGTGAAGGCAA
>NZ_MWUM01000647.1 GCF_002028455.1 Zoogloea sp. LCSB751
TGCAGGGCAGGTTGCCCTCGCGTTGCACCCGCTTGAGCAGTGCCTGTGCCGAACAGGGGGTGCGCTGAGGCTTGGCACCGAAGCGTTTGAACACCTCGCCCCAGGCGGACAGATGCGCCTGTGCCCAGGGCGCACCTCCCGCTGCGACGGATTGGCAGGCCCGCGCCAGCGCTTGTGTGCCAACGTTGCGATCGACGATGCTGGCCCCGTCGACCTGGATGCTCAGGGCCCGGAA
>NZ_MWUM01000648.1 GCF_002028455.1 Zoogloea sp. LCSB751
ACGGTTTACCGCCAACAGCGGGTCAAGGTATTGGTATCGACCGTTTAGTGATGTTATTCACTAACACTCACACTATCCGTGACGTGATCCTGTTCCCAGCGATGCGCCCACAGGCTTAATTGCTGTATCGGGTTGCAGATAAAACCTGCGACCCAATGGCATTGGATGAATTTAAAAAACCAGCCTTTTGGCTGGTTTTTTATGGGCGATTCAAGGGGGGAGCAATAGCTATTTT
>NZ_MWUM01000649.1 GCF_002028455.1 Zoogloea sp. LCSB751
GCTGGAGCCTATGTTCATGATGACGGCGGGCTTGCGCAGCCTTGGCAGCAGGGCGCGGGTGAGCTGGATGGGGGCCTCGACGTTGAGCAGCAGTTGGCGCATCACCTGCTCGCTGCTCTGATCCTCCAGCCAGGCGAACTGGTTGCAGCCCGCGCTGTTGATCAGCACGTCCAGCCCATCATCCAGCGCCGGGTGCTGCAGCAACCGGGCCCGCTCCTGGGGCGAGCCCAGATC
>NZ_MWUM01000650.1 GCF_002028455.1 Zoogloea sp. LCSB751
GGGAAGGTTTTCGCCGTGCACTTCGGGTCAAGGATGGTGACTGGCGTATCTGACAGCGCCACCAGCGAGAAACACATCGCCATGCGGTGATCGTTGTAGGTGCCAATTTCTGCAAATTGCAGTTTTGCCGGCGGCGTGACGCGAATGTAGTCTTCGCCCTCTTCTACCACCGCCCCCACTTTACGCAGCTCGGTTGCCATTGCGAACAGGCGGTCAGTCTCTTTTACGCGCCAG
>NZ_MWUM01000651.1 GCF_002028455.1 Zoogloea sp. LCSB751
TTAGCAGGTGAAGAAATCAAACCAGGCCCACACAAGATTCAAGGTATTGGAGCAGGTTTTATCCCAGGTAACTTAGACCTCGCCCTGCTGGATAAAGTCATTCAAATCAGTGATGATGAAGCGATTAAAACAGCACGTGAGTTAATGGAAAAAGAAGGTATTTTAGCCGGAATTTCTTCGGGAGCAGCGATTGCAGCGGCCACAAAAATTGCCGCTGACCCTGCTTACAAAGGC
>NZ_MWUM01000652.1 GCF_002028455.1 Zoogloea sp. LCSB751
TCTGCCTGCCATCAGCGAGGCGAATATCCTCAGTACTTTTGAGGAGCTACATCTGAACAAAATGGATGTATTTGAGCGTGGCATTATCAATGTCTTCAAAGGGCTGTCGTGGGATTACAAAACCAATAGTCCCTGCAGCTTTGGTAAAAAGATCATCGTCAACAATTTGGTGACGCATAACCGCTGGGGATTTAGTTTGAATTGGGGTTGGCGACGGGATCAACTAGCGGACCT
>NZ_MWUM01000653.1 GCF_002028455.1 Zoogloea sp. LCSB751
AGGTGATCATCCATGTGGTGTTCCTGGTGTCGGCCCTCGCCATGGCGATGGTCGACAAGATGATGAACCAGACCGTTCTGCTGTCAAAACACTAAAGAGAGGGAGCTTCACCCATGACCGCCATCAAGCAGGAAGACCTGATCCAGTCCATCGCGGACGCCTTCCAGTACATCAGCTACTACCACCCGCTCGATTACATCAAGGCCCTGGGTGAAGCCTATGAGCGCGAGGAAT
>NZ_MWUM01000066.1 GCF_002028455.1 Zoogloea sp. LCSB751
AACAGAGTTGTATTTTCTGTTTAAATTGTGCATGATGTTTCCAAGAAATCGAGGCAACGACGAGTGCCCGGCGGCAGGAGACAAAGTGCGACAGGTCTGACGGAAAGGTTGTTTCCGTGGGTTCGGTGCGCGCGCTCCGATAGCCGGGTTCGGGTTGCCAAGCCGCTCATTCGAGAGCGCCCATCCCTGAGCAAGAGGACCGCCGACCATGCTGATCGACCTGCACGCCCACGCCCCGCACCCGGACTACTACGACCAGGACCCTTACTGGGGTCCGGCCTTCGAATCGCAACCCGACGGCGACATCAAACTGCGTGTGGGGGACTGGATCCTGAGTCTGGGCGCCCCGGAACGGAAGGCGGCACTGCGCAAGGCCAAGGCAGAAGGGCATGCGCTGAATGTTCAGGAGTACATGGCCCGCTGGCGCGACCCGAAGACGCGTCTGGCGGGCATGGACGCGGCAGGGCAGAGCGCACAGGTGGTGTCGGTGCCGTCCCACTGCTACATGTACTGGACTCCGCTGGAGTACGCCTTGCCGTTCTCCCGCAAGGTCAATGATGTGCTGGCCGACTACTGCTCGGGCGCACCGGACCGCCTGATGTTCTGGGCCCAGGCGCCACTGCAGAACCCGCGGGAAGCCGCGAAGGAGCTCCGCCGTGCCTGCACCGAGCTGGGTGCCAAGGGCCTGGGGGCAGGTGGCTCCAACTTTGGGGGGCTGGAGTTTGATTCTCCCGAAATGGATGTGGTGTGGGAGACCCTGTGCGACCTGGATCTGCCGATGTTCGTGCATGGCTACAACCAGTCGGTGACCTGGGGTAAAAACGCCAACAGCGATCGTTTTGAAACCACCGCCATCGTCGGCATGAACTACGACGAAACCAAGGCCTTCTGGTACCTGGTCAATGGCGGGGTGCTCGACCGCTTTCCCAATCTCAAGGTGTACATCACCCACGGTGGCGGTTTTGTGCCCTACCAGCTGGGTCGTCTGGCGCAGACCAACCCGAACCTGGATGTCTATCACAACCAGAAGCCGGTGCTGGAGTACCTGAAGAACTTCTACTTCGATGTGGAGCTGCACGAGTTGCCGATGCGTCAGGCGCTGATCGACGTGATCGGGGCTGAGCGGATTCTGTACGGGTCAAACTTCGGGGGCAGCGACGCGGTGCGCCATGACCTGACGGACGGGCTACGGCTATCGGAGGAGGACTTGCAGAAGATTCGCTGGAAGAACGCAGTTGAGCTGCTGCACCTGGATCCGAGCAAGCTCGTCAAGGTCAACAAACCGGC
>NZ_MWUM01000655.1 GCF_002028455.1 Zoogloea sp. LCSB751
ATAGAACCGGATAAAGAGCTATTCGAGTGTTATGATGAAGTTTTTAATATTATGATTACAGATATATCAGGAATAACAAAAAAAGAAGCCAAGGAAATTCATGATATTATAAAAAAATGTGATGGCGGCTTCTTGAATATGTCAGGCTACTATTCTGTTGTTTGGGATAAGTATTTCAAAGGTAGATATTGGCAGTGGGATGAATATGATGAATGGAATGCCATATTCACGAAA
>NZ_MWUM01000656.1 GCF_002028455.1 Zoogloea sp. LCSB751
CTGGACACTTTCGATTTTTTGTTATTAACTTGGCCATTGGTTTTCGATTTAATGCTGGTGATTAATCCTGATTAGTTCAATTCGTATTCTTTTACAAGTTGAATTCTTTTTTCGAAACGTGAACACTGCTTTGTTCAAACTGCTTTGACTTGTTAACTTTAAAACTCTTTCCTGTCAACCCGAGTGTTTGCTAGTATAGTGCACTTCAGTTTTGTTCATGTATATACATACATA
>NZ_MWUM01000657.1 GCF_002028455.1 Zoogloea sp. LCSB751
AGGGGTGGTAGGATAGGCATCAACTCAGTCCTTTTGGTGTGGCTTGTTTTGTTTGGCGACTAATGAGATCGCACAAACTGGACGGTTCCCTTCCTCCTGTGATCTACTATTCGGAACAGCTATTTAGATCAAGGTATCTGATAGGCTAACCCCCGCAAGAACGGTTCAAAAGTAACCAACCTCATCTTTTTTTGAGATTTTTTCATTTACCCCACTTGAAAAAATCGAAAAACT
>NZ_MWUM01000658.1 GCF_002028455.1 Zoogloea sp. LCSB751
GCATAATGTATATTATGTTAAATCATGACATATGCTTGATTCCTGTTACCGCCAATTGAACTGTGTATAATGGAAACAATTGATCCTATCCCCGACCGGATGTCTTAAGTGGCTGAATTAACATCAGAACAATTACAACCCGCTTTCACGATTGAGCAGTTCCCCACGCTCAGCGAGCTCGAACCCATCCCTTTTGCCGCCCTGCAACCCAGAGCCATTTCCGGCATCAAGCGA
>NZ_MWUM01000659.1 GCF_002028455.1 Zoogloea sp. LCSB751
CCTGCAACTATATTTGGTTGAAAACCCTAATTCATTGTCAACTAAATTAATAGTTGCCGAAGGCATTCAATCAAGTTTAACCTGCCCGCTCATTGCAGATGGTAAGCCTATCGGTTTCATTTTCTTCTCTAGCAAAGAAAAGAACACATACATTGATGCCCACCAAAAAACATTTATGAACCTTGCAAGACAAATATCATTTCTAGTCGAAAAAAGCCGTCTTTATCAACGCAT
>NZ_MWUM01000660.1 GCF_002028455.1 Zoogloea sp. LCSB751
AAGCCAAACAGGCCGCCCCGACCAATGCTTTCGCTGCCTATCAGCGTGCTGCCACAGCTGGATCTGCCGAGGCTGAGCTCTGGCTTGGCATGGCGTATCTGGCCGGGGAGCAGGTATCAGCCGACCCCGCTTTGGGACGTTACTGGCTGGAGCTGGCAGCCGGACACGGCTCCCACGAAGCCGAGTACCAACTGAGCTTGCAGCAGGTAGACCAGAAGCAGCAGGTCTACTGGT
>NZ_MWUM01000661.1 GCF_002028455.1 Zoogloea sp. LCSB751
TCATCGGCATCCGGTACGGAAGGGAGATGCTGACCTGGATGGGGGCTGAGGGGGTCATCTTCGACGCCGGTTTCGCCTACCTGCAGTGGTACGCCTGGCTCGGGGTCTTTGCCGTGCTCTCCATGGCGTTCACCGCCCTGCTGCGCAACGACGGGCGGCCCGGCCTCACCACCTGGATCCTGGTGGGGGGCGGCGTGCTCAACGTGCTGCTCGATTACCTGCTGATGGCGGTGA
>NZ_MWUM01000662.1 GCF_002028455.1 Zoogloea sp. LCSB751
CGTCCACGGTGAAGCCGTGAGTCAGCACCTGGTTGTAGGGAGCCTTGTCTTTCATGGCCACGCCGATCATCAGGGAGGACATAAACCAACCACGGTGCTGGTCAGAGCCTTCCAGATACATGTCGGCCGGGTTGCCGTTGAACTCGGGACGGGCATCGACCACGGAGGAGTGGGTCGAACCTGAGTCGAACCAGACGTCCAGGGTGTCGGGCACCTTGTCATACAGGTCGGCG
>NZ_MWUM01000663.1 GCF_002028455.1 Zoogloea sp. LCSB751
TGATTTGTTTGTTTACGTAGTAGTATTTGTGCTGGAACTAGTTTTTTAGCCCAATAAACAAATGCTCGATAATTAGGTACTAAAGCTTCACGTGACTCAGATTCAGCAGCAATTAGCTCCTCTGCATATTGTTTGTATTCCTTAAGCATTTTGTCATACACACTACTGAACTTTACTTTTTCACCTTTGAGTCCAAACTCCTTCATCGCCTTAAGAAACAAAGCCTTATCCTG
>NZ_MWUM01000067.1 GCF_002028455.1 Zoogloea sp. LCSB751
TGTCAGGAATTTTGTGTTTGAGGCGCTTCATGCACCTGCTCAGCCATGGTTGAGCAGGCGCGGCGGTCTTCATTTTGTCACTGCCGGAATAAACCGTTCCTCGTAGAGGATTGCGAACTGGTTCATCGCTGTTTTCCAGTATTTGATCGAGCTCTTCCAGTCGTCCGTAGCATTGCGTAGCGCCAGCCAGATCAGCTTGGTCGCGGCCTCGTCCGTCGGGAAGTGCCCCCGTGTCTTGATGATCTTGCGCACGCGGGCATTGAGGCTTTCGATGGCATTGGTGGTGTAGATCACCCGGCGGACTTCCGGGGGAAAGGCGAAGAACGGAATCACCTGATCCCAGACCCGACGCCAGGCGCTCACGATCGTCGGGAAACGCCGCCCCCATTCACCTTGGGCAAACGCCTCCAGCGCGGCTTCGGCTGTTTCGGCACTGACCGCCTGGTAGATCGGCTTAAGGGCCTCGGCCAGCGCCTTACGGTCTTTGTGGCTGGCGTAAGCCATGCTGTTGCGCAGCAGATGCACGATGCAGGTCTGCTGCGTGGTCTGAGGAAAGGCTACTTCCAGCGCCTCAGCCATCCCCTTCAAGCCATCAGTGACGGCAATCAGGATGTCGTTGCAACCGCGTACCTTCAAGTCATTGAAGACCTTCAGCCAGAACTTGGCCCCTTCCGTGCTCTCGATCCACAGACCGAGGACGTCCCGGCTACCGTCAGCCCGGATACCCAGCGCCAGATACACCGCCTTGTTGCGCACCACGGCATCTTCGCGGATCTTGACCCGCAGCGCATCGAAGAACACCACCGGATACACCGCCTCGAGCGGCCGACTCTGCCACTCTCGCACTTCGTCCATCACCGCATCGGTGACCTGACTGATGAAGTCCGCCGAAACGTCCGTGTGGTACATCTGCAGCAGATAGGCCTGGATCTCCCGTACGCTCATCCCTCGGGCGTACATCGCGATGATCTTGTCGTCGAACCCCGTGAAGCGCCGTTCGTGCTTGCCGATCAGCTGTGGCTCGAACTGCCCGGCCCGATCCCGCGGCACATCGATGCGCAGCGGTCCATCGTCGGTGAGCACCGTCTTGCCGCTCGTGCCGTTGCGCTGATTGGCACTTGCCTCGGGCTTCGCTTCGCCCTCGGCGTAGCCCAGATGATGGCTCAGCTCCGCCTGCAGCGCCCGCTCGATCAAGGCCTTCTTGATCCCGCGCATCACCTCTTCAACCGCACCGGCCGTCATCGGCCCCGTCACCACCTGATCCAGCCACTGCTGCGCGCC
>NZ_MWUM01000664.1 GCF_002028455.1 Zoogloea sp. LCSB751
CGTCGCTACGTTTAATCCTGAAGAGCAGGAATGTCACGACGTCGACATTTTTTCGTCATGACGGCACTTTAGGCTGAGTTCGCAGGTCATTAATCTGCAACCGCTTTCAACATGAAGAAGGAGTCCACCATGGACGATTACCAGGAAGAACTGCTGGAGTACCAGGCATTCGAGCTAGACCCACTGGACCCAGCCAACGATGCCACCGAGCTGTAACACCGACTTCAGGCGGA
>NZ_MWUM01000665.1 GCF_002028455.1 Zoogloea sp. LCSB751
TGGTGTGACGACAGGTATGGGCGCCGTAATGAACACCGCTAAGGTGGAAGAAGGCGCGACCGTGGCGATTTTTGGCCTAGGTGGTATTGGTCTTTCGGCCATTATTGGTGCGACCATGGCTAAAGCCAGCCGGATTATTGCCATTGATATCAACGAATCTAAATTCGAACTTGCCCGTAAATTAGGTGCAACCGATTGTATTAATCCGAAACATTTCGACAAACCCATTCAAG
>NZ_MWUM01000666.1 GCF_002028455.1 Zoogloea sp. LCSB751
TCTTTTTTCGTGAAAATGCTCTCATTAATTTTTCTAACAACTTCCCCAACTTCCTACCAGTTTTCCAATACGCTCTTATAGAAGGACTTGCAATCCGGCAACGAAGATACCTGCAAATGCAACCCAGCCGCCGACCTTTGTGGTCATTCCCGCGCCGCTTTCCTTAGAGCTTGAAGAAGAGCTAGAGCTAGAGTCACCGCACAAGGATCCTTTTTGGCTGTCCTCGATGAGAA
>NZ_MWUM01000667.1 GCF_002028455.1 Zoogloea sp. LCSB751
GAGGGGAAGCCCTTCACCTCGCCTCTGAGGCGACCGGCAGCTCCCCGCAGGCGATGGCATCCAGCAGCAGGGCATGATCTTCCCGGGTGCGCTGGCCATAGGCCACCGCAAAGTCGGCGATGGCCTCATCCATCACCTCCGACTTGCCGAGGTAGCCGGCGATCTGGGCCGCATCCCCCGACTTGGCATGGGCCAGCGCCAGGGCCCAGCCGCACAACTGGCAATACTCCACG
>NZ_MWUM01000668.1 GCF_002028455.1 Zoogloea sp. LCSB751
CAGAGCCCGAGTCCAGGTGGTCGCGGCCAATGACGATCGGCGCGGAGACTTCGCCGCTGCGCACCATTTCGTTAAAGGCGAGGCCGAGTTTTTGCCGCCACTCCAGCCCGACCCAGCAGATACGCGCTGGCAGGCCCTGGAAATTAATGCGCTCGCGCGCCATGTCCAGCCAGCGGTGCAGGTGCTCGTCGTCGGCGACAATTTCCTTCACTCTGGCGTCGGTTTTGTAGATA
>NZ_MWUM01000669.1 GCF_002028455.1 Zoogloea sp. LCSB751
CCCATGTTACCTAAAGCTAATTGCAATAAGCAGTATGAGCGGGTATTGGCATTACCGACGTGGTGCTGAGTGCCACCCATACACCAAATAATGGTGCCAGGTTTGGTTTCAGCCATCATCTTGGCAACACGATACATTTGTGCCTTAGGTACGCCCACTACGTTTTCAACTTCTTCTGGGGTGTACTTTTTCACTTCTTCGCGGATACGTTCCATGCCGTAAACACGATGCTT
>NZ_MWUM01000670.1 GCF_002028455.1 Zoogloea sp. LCSB751
CAGTTTGCCGAGTACAGAGCCCGAGACCGGGATTCCGCCGGTCAACATGCTGTGGAAGCCCAAAAACAGCGCTTCGGCCTGTTGCTCATTCAGGCCTTTGAGGGCCTCGGTCATCAGTGAGGCCGAGGCCGTGGAAATGGCACAGCCGACACCTTCGAAGCGGGCATCCTCGATCAAGCCACCGACTACTTTCAGGCGCAGCGTCAGGCGGTCGCCGCGCAGCGGGTTGAAGC
>NZ_MWUM01000671.1 GCF_002028455.1 Zoogloea sp. LCSB751
GGCCGATGACAGCTTTATCGCAAAAACTGTCACTGTAGGCATGATGAGCCAAGGCAAGGCCGAGATAGTCTCGGGCCTAAGCGAAGGTGAACGTGTCGTCACCTCAGGGCAATTCCTGCTCGACTCCGAGGCCAGCCTCAAGGGCAGCCTGATGCGTTTAAGCAGCGGTCATCAGCACTAGGAGCGCATTATGTTGAAATATATTATCGAGTCCTCGATCAGACAAAGACTTA
>NZ_MWUM01000672.1 GCF_002028455.1 Zoogloea sp. LCSB751
CCATCTTTTTTTGCATTAGTGACCAGCGATCCTCTATGACCGTCAACCGTTTTGACCCTAGCTCAGACAGCCTGACACCTGCAACTACGCGGGTTCAGCCATCGGACGACCACACTGTCCAACAAGCGACTTCCAGCATTATTAGGTCTCACCACCCAAGGATTGGTTTTGTGAGCTTGGGATGCCCCAAAAACCTGGTCGATTTCGAGCGCATCCTGACCCAGCTGCGTACC
>NZ_MWUM01000673.1 GCF_002028455.1 Zoogloea sp. LCSB751
ATGCAGGCTGCGCTCGTGGAATTCATCGAAAATGACGAGCGACACCCCGGCAAGCTCAGGGTCCTGCTGCAACATCCGGGTCAGCACCCCCTCGGTCACTATCTCGAGCCGGGTCGCGGCACTGGTGCGACTCTCGCCCCGCACCCGCAGCCCGATGCGCTCCCCCACCTTCTCCCCGAGCTGGCGCGCCAGAAAGCCCGCTATGTTGCGCGCCGCTAGGCGGCGGGGTTCCA
>NZ_MWUM01000068.1 GCF_002028455.1 Zoogloea sp. LCSB751
GCCCGCGGCCGCGCCATCATCCCCAACAACATCAACCATCCCGAGTCCGAGCCGATGATCATCGGCCGCAACTTCCTGGTGAAGATCAACGCCAACATCGGCAACTCGGCGCTCGGCTCCTCCATCAACGAGGAAGTGGACAAGATGACCTGGGCCACCCGCTGGGGCGGCGACACGGTGATGGACCTGTCCACCGGCAAGAACATCCACGAAACCCGCGAGTGGATCATCCGCAACAGCCCGGTGCCGATCGGCACCGTGCCCATCTACCAGGCCCTGGAAAAGGTGGACGGCAAGGCCGAGGAGCTGACCTGGGAGATCTTCCGCGACACGCTGATCGAACAGGCCGAGCAAGGCGTCGACTACTTCACCATCCACGCCGGCGTGCTCCTGCGCTACATCCCGATGACCGCCAACCGCATGACCGGCATTGTCAGCCGCGGCGGCTCGATCATGGCCAAGTGGTGCCTGGCGCACCACAAGGAAAGCTTCCTCTACACGCACTTCGAGGACATCTGCGAAATCATGAAGGCCTACGACGTAGCCTTCAGCCTCGGCGACGGCCTGCGCCCCGGCTCCATCTACGACGCCAACGACGCCGCGCAGCTGGGTGAGCTGGAAACCCTCGGGGAGCTGACCGACATCGCCTGGAAGCACGACGTACAGACCATCATCGAAGGTCCGGGCCACGTGCCGATGCACCTGATCAAGGAGAACATGGACCTGCAGCTGAAGCACTGCAAGGAAGCTCCGTTCTACACCCTCGGCCCGCTGACCACCGACATCGCCCCCGGCTACGACCACATCACCAGCGGCATCGGCGCCGCGATGATCGGCTGGTACGGCACCGCCATGCTGTGCTACGTGACCCCCAAGGAGCACCTGGGCCTGCCGGACAAGAACGATGTGAAGGAAGGCATCATCACCTACAAGCTGGCCGCCCACGCCGCCGACCTCGCCAAGGGCCACCCGGGCGCGCAGATCCGCGACAACGCGCTGTCCAAGGCCCGTTACGAGTTCCGCTGGGACGACCAGTTCAATCTGGGCCTGGACCCGGACAAGGCCAAGAGCTTCCACGACGAAACCCTGCCCAAGGAATCGGCCAAGGTCGCCCACTTCTGCTCCATGTGCGGCCCGCACTTCTGCTCGATGAAGATTACCCAGGACGTGCGCGACTTCGCGGCGAAGCAGGGCATCGGCGAGGATGAGGCCCTCAGCAAGGGCATG
>NZ_MWUM01000674.1 GCF_002028455.1 Zoogloea sp. LCSB751
GGCCTCGTCTATGAGCTGGCCGTCGACTGGCTGCTGGAGCAGCGCCACAGCGAGAACAACTACAAGACCTACCGCAGCGAGCTGACCACCTTCCTGCATTGGTGTTTCTGCGAAGTGGCCATCAGCCCCAAGGATCTCACCAGGCGCATCATGATGCGCTCCCTCGACTACTGCCAGGCACCGCCACAGGCGCTGATCGCATACCGAAACGTAGCCCAGTTCGTACTCGACAA
>NZ_MWUM01000675.1 GCF_002028455.1 Zoogloea sp. LCSB751
GAAGATAATATATTAGTTATAGATGATTTTTTAGCAAATGGAGAAGCGGCACTTGGAGCTGCACGTTTGATAGAGGAAGCTGGAGCAAAAGTTGCTGGAATAGGAATAGTAATAGAAAAGTCATTCCAAAAAGGTGCTCAAATGCTTAAGGATAAAGGATATGATGTATACTCTTTGGCAAGAATATCCAAACTATCAAAAGGCATAATAGAATTTGTTAAATAAAGTATAG
>NZ_MWUM01000676.1 GCF_002028455.1 Zoogloea sp. LCSB751
GATTGATTTGATGCCCGAGCGCATCGCGTTAGTTAATGCGCGTAAACCAACGGTCGCCGATAGTCTGATTGAAGAATACCTGCAGCATAAAGCCTTAAATCTCAGTGCCACGTGCGACAAAAACGTCGTTAAAGAAGCCGATTTTGTCATCATAGCCACTCCTACGGATTACGACCCACAAACCAACTACTTTAATACTCAGTCGGTCGAACGGGTGGCGAAGGAAGTGCTC
>NZ_MWUM01000677.1 GCF_002028455.1 Zoogloea sp. LCSB751
CTGCAGACTGGCCTGATTCACGGGCAGACTGGTCACGTTAGAGGGGAGTGTTGTCGTCATAATCGACCCCCGCGGCTCGCAGGGCCTGGGCCTGCTGTTGGGCTTGCGCCAGATTGGACAGGGGGCGCTGGTGGCCGCCAGATGGATTACCGCGCTTGGCCTGCAGCTGGTCCCACTTCTGGCGCAGCTTCTGCGGCGACAGCACGTTGGCACACCAGAACGCATCCCGGCT
>NZ_MWUM01000678.1 GCF_002028455.1 Zoogloea sp. LCSB751
TGGGCGGCTCACTACTTCCGGGGGGCTTTGGCGGCGGGCAAGATCAACATAGGGGTGCCTTACTACACCCGTGGCTGGCAGGGGGTCACAGGTGGCACCCACGGCCTGGGGGGCAAGGCGGCGCTGCCGAGCCAGAGCGATTGCCAGCCGGGGACCGGTGGCAGCACCATTCCGTGCGGCAATGGTGCGGTCGGCATCGACAACATCTGGCATGACCTTGACAAGAACGGCA
>NZ_MWUM01000679.1 GCF_002028455.1 Zoogloea sp. LCSB751
CTAAACGCTGTTGTGCTTTATCGCCTAAGCCAAAGCTGGCGAGTTTGTCGGCATTGCGTTGTTGCTCTGAGGCTAAGTTGGCAGCAAGATTGGCGCTGTAACTTTGTAGACGCAGCGCTTCATTACGTTTTTTAAGCTCTTCATCGAGAGCCACGTTTTTTTCAAGCTGGGCGCGGATCACCGACTGCTCAGCTAATAGGCTTTTTTGCTGCGCGGTTAGGGTTTCTTTATT
>NZ_MWUM01000680.1 GCF_002028455.1 Zoogloea sp. LCSB751
CACCTGCAAGGCAAGGCACCGGACGAGGCGGCCAACGAGCAGATCAACGCCTTCAACGTGGCGTTGCAGAAGGCCCAACGCGCCGAGGGGCACAGCTTCGTCTCCCGCACCCAGCGTGCGGTGAGCCGCTACGGAGCACAGCCGCTCACCCTGCTGCGCGCCGTCCTGCTCAACCCCCTCATCGAGGAGCGCCATATCCGTGACTTGCTGGATGACCAGTTGCGGATCGGCA
>NZ_MWUM01000681.1 GCF_002028455.1 Zoogloea sp. LCSB751
TCCATCGATTAGATGGAGGTCATTATGCACGTCGTCGATTGGGATTCATATATCGTGCAATGGAGGGATCTGCTCCAGCACCTGATTGGTCATGTCGATGTTGATGCTGATCTCCCCTCCAAGGGGATTGCCATGGCTTGTCATCACGGGAGCAGGCGCCGGGCTGCCAAACAGCGATTCATCCTCGAAATGGAATGAATCCCACGACAGAACGTGACCCTGGGACGGCATG
>NZ_MWUM01000682.1 GCF_002028455.1 Zoogloea sp. LCSB751
AGTTAACCGAAGTTGAACATCTCATTCAAACCAATACCTTAACCCCTGCGCTTTGGGCTGAGCATGTCACACTCGCCAAGCGGCATTGGTTTAGGTTATTTGAGTTTGCGCTACCTGACATGTTGCCGATCATCGCATCATTAACGGATTCTCAGGTAAAGCAAATTCTTACCCAGTCTCGAAAAGACGAGCAGGAATTGATTAAGGAATTTGCCGGTAAAACTCCAGAGCA
>NZ_MWUM01000683.1 GCF_002028455.1 Zoogloea sp. LCSB751
CATCGCGTTTGGTGACAAGGTGGAGCCCAACCTGAAAGTGGTTGGCGCCACCCTCATCAGCGGCGCGCTGGGTGCCAGCACCACGCTGACCGTCAAAATTGGCGACACCACCGTCATCAACGCCGAAGGCACGGCAACGGCGGTATCCAAGTATTTCCCGGTGGACGATCTGAAAACGCTGCCCGACCAGGAGATCACCCTCACCGTCGGCGGCGGCGCTGCGACGGGCACC
>NZ_MWUM01000069.1 GCF_002028455.1 Zoogloea sp. LCSB751
CCGGGTTTCGCAGCGGGAAGCCGGCCGTGGAGGCACCGAACCATCTCAAGCGGGCGTTCGACGTGGCCGAACCCAACACGGCGTGGGTGACCGACATCACCTACATCAGCACCCACGAAGGGTGGCTGTACCTGTCGGTGGTGCTGGATCTGTTCTCGCGGCAGATCGTTGGTTGGTCGATGGGCGAGCGGATGACCCGAGAGTTGGCCATCGGCGCCTTGCTGATTGCTGTCTGGTGCCGAAAGCCCGTGCAGGAGGTGCTGGTACATTCCGACCAGGGTCGCCAGTTCAGCAGCCACGACTGGCAGGATTTCCTGAAAGTCCATCGACTCAAGCCCAGTATGAGCTGGGGTGGGAACTGCCACGACAACGCCGTGGTGGAAAGCTTTTTTCAGTTGCTCAAGCGCGAACGAATCAAGCGCCGGATTTACCTGACCCGGGACGAGGCTCGCGAGGATGTGTTCGATTACATCGAGCTGTTCTACAACCCGAAACGCAGGCGCAGTCACAACGACCAGCTCTCGCCGGTCGAGTTTGAACAGCGGTATCTTTTGAAGAACGGAACCGTCTAGGAAGCCCGGGGCAATTCAGTCGATCCAATTCGAGTAGGTGTTCGTGCAGGCGTCGCACCAGACGCCTGAACACGTCTGGCACCTGATCACCCATGTCGTCCAGAAGCACCGGCAGCTGTTTGCGTAACGCGCAGAGTCCTGCTGGCAGCACCAGGCCGAACTCGGCGAGCAAGCCCCTGATCTGGTTGGCCTGGGCGGTGCGTGCGACAACGAAGCCCTGGCGAACCCGATGGAGCGAGAGCACCGCCTGCTGCTCAACGCTTTTGATAGGGACAAAGCGCATGTTCGGCCTGGCGACCGCTTCGCAGATCGCCTCGGCATCCGCCGCATCGTTCTTGTTGCTCTTCACGTAGGGCTTCACGAATGCGGCGACATCAGTTTGACGGTATGCCCGAAGCCCTCAAACTTGCGCGCCCAGTGATGCGCGCCGCCACACGCATCCATCCCCACCCGACACGGCGGCAAGGTGGCCATGAATACACTCAACTGCTCGCGCTTGAGTTGCTTGCGCAGCACCGTGTTGCCCTGCTCATCGACGCCATGAACCTGAAACACGCTCTTGGCCAGGTCGATTCCAACTGTCGTAATCATCATGATGGA
>NZ_MWUM01000006.1 GCF_002028455.1 Zoogloea sp. LCSB751
GTCCGCCGCCTGCCCGGCCGGAGGCGTCAGGCCCTCAACGTGTGCGCGTAGGGGCAGGCATCGGACAACCCTTAACCGTAGTGGACACTATGGTTAGCGAGCTAAGAGGTCGGGGGAAGATGGGATCGCCGGGGGCTTACGCTGCTTTGGCCGAGTTGCTGACGTTGCGAGGATGGCGCCGCCAGAGCGGAACTGCCTCTCGAACACCGGCTAGATCGAAAACGTGATAGCCCGCTGATGCCCGGCGTGAGCCGAATGCATGACAGGCGAACATCCTTTCTAGCGAGCATTCTGCTGAACTCGCTGTTCAGCATCGTTCGAACACTCAGCAGATCTGAACCAAGCCCGTGCCAAAGGGCCGCGAGCTCCATCCGGTTCAGTCGGTGCCGAAGCGCATGAGACCGTAAACGCTATACACGGCATCATCCCCTTCAACGCTCCCCTTTGCGATGAGGACAGAGAACGAGAGCAAGACCTGAGGCTATAGCTACATGACGCAACAGGGGCCATCCGAGATGGCCCGTGACTACCCTGACCGACCTGATTCTTCCAAGACTTCCCCGCCGCCCCTACTGCACCGACAATCCTAGCCAAGGCCTCATCATCCGCGGCCCGGATGTGGCCACCACAAAGAGCCACCTGCAGCTCAACCCCGCGGCGCTTCGCCACTGGCTCCTGTTCGACATTGATGCGCCCCTTGCCGCACTGACCTGGGAGCGCGTCAACCTACCCCCACCCAACTGGATTGCCGTCAATCCAGAGAACTCCCACGCGCATTGCGGCTACCTGCTCGAAGTGCCGATCATCACCAGCCCTGGGTGCCACGAAAAGCCTTTGCGCTATGCTGCAGCCATCGAAAACGCATACCGCCTCAAGCTGCGGGCCGACCCCGGCTACACCGGCCTGATCTGCAAGAATCCCCTGCATGAGCGCTGGCAAACCTGGTTTATTCACGGCCACGCCTATTCGCTCGACGAACTCGCTGAGTGGGTGTCGCTTGCAAAGCCCTCACGCGCAATCGAGGAGAACGCCGGACTCGGCCGCAACGTCACGCTCTTCGACACCCTCCGCAGCTGGGCCTACCGCATGGTACTCATATACAAGAGCGCCAATGCGACCCAGAACCTCTGGTTCCGGGCGCTACTGCACGAGGCTGAAGGCATCAACAGCCGCTTCCCTACGCCTCTTTCTTTCCCCGAAGTTCGGACCTTGACGAAGTCCGTCGCAAAATGGACTTGGCGGGTCTTTACTCAACACGCCTTCAGCGAGATACAGCGCGCACGGGCCCAGAAGCGCTGGAGCGAAGCCGACGCCGATTCGGTTGAGAAAGCGAAGCCGTGGGAGCAGCTCGGTATCTCTCGCCGCACCTATTACTACCGCAAGAAGGCGGGACTGCTGCTTCCAGACGGTTGCACTGATGCCATATCAGATAACAGCGGGGAACCGGGGATGAAGGCGTAGCGCCGGCATACCGAGTACCAGAGCTAGAAGGCGGGTCGCGCAGACTGCCTTCAATGAGTTCGGTGCGCTCATCTTCATTCAGGTGTTCAAGCCACACCGGCTCCTTACTGGCCCATAGGGCAGAGGCCGCGGTTCGAGCCGGGAGCAGGTTGGTCGTGCGCACTTCGCCCCCTGCATGAATCTAGCCGCGTCGCGCAAGGTAATGCTCAGCAACGATAGGGGCCTCGCAGAGGAACAGGCCTCCCACCACTCACAGCTGTCGCCCCTTGCAGGTGATGAAATCGAACGAGTACGTATGTTCGACCGGATTACGACTGCATTCACCAACGAGCCTACCGCGATGCTGGCGCCGCCCCTTCTCGATCGTGACCTCTCCGTCGCAGATTGGACACCGAGCGGTGAAGCGCACCATACGGAGCAATCTATCTTCACCCTCACGGCGAAGTACGAGGACATGGCCCAGAGGGAGTGTGGCTTCGAGTATCGTCGGAGCGCGGACGATTCGATCATTGATCAGCACGTAGAAGGGGTGGCAAGCCCATGCCACCATCCCTGCGACGAAGCCAGCAAGAACCGTCCATTGGAAGAGGGCTCGGGGCGCCTCGTTTGACATCCACAGCACCAGCAGGAACCAAGCAATAAGCCCACCTACGGCGAGTGAGCCAACGATCGGCATCAGAACAATCACGGCCCGCCAGCCTGGCAGCGAAAGCTTCAGTGGACACTTGAGGCCAGGGATGGGATAGACCTCCATTTCCTCCTGGTAAATGATCTCCAACGGTGAGTTATCCGATCGGCTGGTCTGAGCGGTTAGTACGGGTTGAGACACAGCCGCCCTTGTCGCGGGAAGCTCAATCGGTCGGATTGTGAGACCGTAGCCCATCGCGTTTGTCGTGCCCAAGCGGGCCGGAGCTCTGAGTACGACCTGCCCCGCTACCCTACTCTTGATTGCCCGGCCAAGAAGGTGCCCGTCCAAGCGGCTGAGATCGTTCTCCAACGCCTTCCATGCGTTTGAAAACTTCTTCCGCGCTGAATCAGAATCCTCCGACCACCACTGTGCTTCCGGAGCACCAACGATCGCCGCAATTTCCTCGCGGATCCGCTCAGCGGTGAAGAGCGGCGTGGGGTCTCCATCTGCGGCCCGTCTCGCCGTAAGGCCACATAACGCCTGCAGCAGCACGAGCCAGTCCCCCTTCCAGCCGCTCTCGCGGCTGCTCGCAGCGGCTTCTGCTCCTACTTCGGCCGCGCGGGAGAGGAGCATGGCGTGATCGAAAATCGATTTCGATTCATCAGCTTCCGCATCCTTTCCAAACTCTTCCCGCGGTCCTCCCTCGTTTTGTTGGGGTTCGGCGTCGAGCATGGGTGCGTCTTTGGCACTCATGGAGCATTCCAATGAAAAATGACGAAGGTCTTGATTTTGCCCTATCTCACAAGACAGGCCGCATAGTCGATATCAGGATGGTAGAGCGAGGACTGGCGTGCGGGTGTGTGTGTCCGAACTGCGGCGCTGAGCTGCTGGCGCGGAAAGGGCGGAAAAACCGCCACCACTTTGCTCATCACGTTGCCGGTCGAACGCATCCGACTTGCGAGGGAGGGCGTGAGAGCACGTTGCACCGAGCTGCCAGGCAGATCATTGCAGGCTGGCGGTCGATTGAACTTCCCGCGTTGCTCGTTAAGGAAGGCGGGCGACAAGCTGCATTGCCAGGTCGGGTCCTATCCGTTGGTCGTTCAGAACTGCCTGACGACCCTGGCGAGCGGTCACTTTGGTCGAATGTGAACATCCGGCCTGATGTAGTGCTGCATGGTAAGGACGAGCAGATTTGGTGCGAAGTCAAGGTCGCGCACGCGGTAGATGATTCAAAGCGCGCCCAACTTCAATGCTACAGGGTGTCCACGCTTGAGTTCGATCTGTCACAGATGTACCGCAATGGGGGCTGGAATCTAACGACACTGGATCTCGCGCTTCGCACCGATATGAGCATCAGGGAATGGGTGTTTCATGTGAGTGAAGCGCAGTTGCGGCGTAGGCTTCAGGAGGAGGTTCGAGAAGCCGATGCACTGCAGCGTACAAAGCTCGCTGAAAGCCAGCGCCACTTGAGAAACGACGCTAACGCCCAACTCAGAATCGTCGCTGGTGAAGGTGACGTGGGGCCGGTGGAAATGATGTTCCACCCTGCATTCGGACTCATCCCCAAAGATCCTGTGAAGCGCCTAGCGGTGCTGTCTCGTGCTTACCCCGAGCCCAAGATTTTCCACCTCAACCGGGCAATCGCCTTCCTGCGCCATCACCCCCACGGTGACCGATCTTGTCTTGTGACCTTTGGCGGTCTGGGCCCTGCTTCTCGCACCAGTGAGTACGACGCAGCGTTGTCGGAGTTCGCTCGAGCGGCTGGACTCAATTGCGTGTACTTCGGCATCGCGGAATCTCGCCTGCTGCGGGGCGAACACTGCTACGAACGACTTGATCAGTTCCTGACAGAGCTTCAGGCGCGTGACAGCGAGATACCGAACTGCCGCTGAACACCAAAGCGACTACAGCACACTCACCGATCTGGGCCGTGTTGGAGCGCCTGCTAGCGGCCCCAGTTCCCATACTCCTGGCTCCGCCACGCCATCGGTACGGCGCGTACTCGACAACCGCGGCGGAGACTGGCTTGCCCGGACAGCCAGTCTCCGCCAAATTTTCTTGGCTCGTAGCAGGCTCATCCCCCCATCGCGCGCTATACGCCCTTACAACCCTGGCCCGCGATAACGCTACTCAGCCCTCCTGCCTGTCACGCAGAGGGGTGAAAAATGAAAGGAAATTACATTGGATTCAGCAACTTGGAAAACACGCGTTATTCCGTCGTTACTGGCGATAACGTCATCGAGGTCACACAGTTCAGCAGCGTGTTTGCGGGCTCCAACCCACCAGAGCTCCTCATGGCATTTCCTTACCTCGACCTCATCAACAAACTGAAGCAGAACTTCTCGATCGACGACAGCCCGACTGCCTCGGCAGTCCAGCAGTACCGCAATTACCTGAGCACCTTGAATGGCTACCTGGCGTTCTGCGGAAAAACCATCGAGTCGAACGTCGGCACGGAACTGGCCGGAAACTTCGACGCCAAGGTCCGGGACTATCTCGAGAGCATCACCGTGGCGCCTCGGACATGTCGCGATCGCAGGCTGCACCTCCAAGCAATTCAGAAGCTTTATCAGGCCTCGCTGACCGCTCGCCACACACCGCCGCCCGGCAAGCAGTGCGGCCTGGGTGCTAGGCTCCGGCTGCTTATCGCCGAAACGGGGGTGCCGCCCAAGACCTTGGCAAAGCAGACGGGGGTAGACCCAACCACCCTGTGGCGCTGGCTGAGAGGCGCCACGCCGCGCGCCGATACGCTGCCCGCGTTGCGACGCCTCGAAGTAAGGCTCGGCCTTGCCCGCGACGCCCTCGTGAGCCTTATCGAGAAACCTGCGGATGAGAAGGCGGCAGCGGTAGCGATACCTGCTTATCGCCTGCGGATGGCAGAGCGAACACAGCACAACCTGCCGCTTCCCGAATCCGCCTTAGGTGCCTCCTTTCTGCAGGAATGGCGTGCCCTCTTCGACTACAAGATCAGTGATTTCCCCACCCTCGAGCGTCAAGCGCGCGGCCATTGGCGCCTCATCCCGAGGGGCGTTTCTTCGACCCTCAGCCCCTTGGCCCAACGCGGAACGATGGTTTGTCCCACCGCCAACATCTTCATTGAGCGCATGCGGACCTTTCTCGGGGTACTGACCAACTTGCCGCCAGAGAAGGGAGGTATCGCCTGGTATGAACCCCCGCCGCAAACCCTGGCCTGGTGCGCCCACCCTCAGGCGCTCGAATGCTTCATGCAGTGGATGACTAGCCAGTCAAACGGGATTCGACACAACGGGCAGAAGGTCTTCGCCCGCGCAGTCTCCAGCCTGCTCCGCCCCCAGACCGGGTTCTTGTGGCAGCAGGCCGCCGCCTACCGGGTACGATTACCAGAGGGATTTCGGCCCGTAAGTGACGATGCCTGGCAGGAAATGTGTGCGAAGAGCCATAAATTCCTGCGCGACTACATTCGCAGTGCAACCAGTGTCAGTCGCAACCCCGAAGAACCCATTGCGCACCTTCTAAACTCGCCTAATCCACTCAAGCCGATTCGGGACGCGATCGTTCGCATCGACACGGATGCCGCCAACTCTCCCCCCGGAAGCATCAGCGAAGCCAGACATAAGCGAAACGCCCTTGTCCTTGCACTCTTGCTGTCCAACCCGATGCGGGTGCGAACCCTTGCCTCACTCACCTGGATGCCAAACGGCCACGGCACGGTCCGCGGAAGTCCGACAGAAGGTTGGCGTATCCAACTGCAGCCGGTGCACCTGAAGACCGGCAACAGCAAGCAGTCCCGGGGATATTCGGTCAAAGTTGCGGACTGGGTCAAACCCATGATGGACGAGTACATCGAGGAGTACCGGGAGACTTTGCTGGCAGGTAAGGCCAGCACTTACCTGCTGGTCGGTGACGAGGACGGCGAAATGTGGGAGGGACTGAGCAAAACGGTGCGGCATCTGACGCGACGCTACATTCCTGGCTCGCCTGGCTTCGGTCCGCATGCCATGCGCCACCTCGTCGCCACGGACTGGCTTCGCAAACACCCCGGAGACTTCCTCACGGTGGCCGAACTGCTGAACGACAACTTGACGACCGTGCTGGAGAACTACGCCCATCTACGCCGAGACGACTCGTTCTCACGTTACGAGGCTTATCTCGACTCACTGAAATGAGCCTGTCCAGTCCTGCGCCTGAACGCAGCAGCACTGCGTAGCCCGCGTTATGGGGTGACCCTACGTGCTCGGTGGCGATGGGCGCGCGCAGCCGAGACTCACAACTCGCCACGAAATGCAGCCTGGAGAACACGACTGAGTCCTCCAGACTGCATTCCGCACGAACCCGACATCCCGCGCGCTAGAATCGAACAATTTTCAGACAAAAATCTATCTAACAATACAAAATACAGACACATCATCAGGGCTCTCACGTGGCAATCAAGCAGAAAACCGACATCTCGCTGCCAGAGATCCTGCTCACCGGTAAAGGCAACCCCACGGCGGACCGTCAGGTTCTTCGGCTTCTCGCCGGGGGGCAACTGCGGAAGCTGTACCAGGGGATCTACACCAGCAATCTGACCAGCCCCCCGGAAACGATCGTGCTGCGCCACTGGGCGAAGATTGCGAGCCACCTTTTGCCCGGCGGCGTCCTCAGCTATCGGAGCGGGTATGACGCGAAGCCGGTTGAGGGGCGCCTTTACGTGACGCGTGGCAATCGACCGCGAACCCTGGAGCTGCCCGGCCTCGCCATCAAGATCATTCCAGGACAAGGCGCGGTGGAAGGCGATACGCCCTACAAGCGCCTCTTCCTCGCCAGCCAACCTCGCTGGTTGCTGGAAAACTTGGCGACGGGCCGTGGTGTGAGCGAGCGCGTGCTTCCCCAGGACGTGCTCGAGGCGGAGCTCGACAAGATGCTCTCGATCCGCGGGGAGGATCGGTTCAATCAACTCCGGGATGCCTGTCGCATGCTGGCTGACACCCTGGGTCGGGAAAAAGAGTTCAAGCGACTGGACGCAATCATGGGCGCCCTGCTTAGAACCGACGAGAGCAAGAAACGATATGGCAAGCAGGTGCTGGCACGTGCCGCCGGCCGCTCCCATGACCAGGACCGCCTCGCCCTGTTCGACACGCTGTTCAGCCGACTGCGCTCGGAGGCCTTGCCGGAAGTGGCCGCCACGGCGGAAGCTGGCATCGCGCGCGAGAACTTCGCCTTCTTCGAAGCCTACTTCTCGAACTACATCGAAGGCACCACGTTTCTGGTCAGCGAAGCCGAAGAGATCGTATTCGAAGGCCGCCTCATCCCGAACCGGCTGGCAGACGCCCACGACCTTCTGGGGACCTTCCAGAGCGCGATGCATCAGCCATGGCGCGATCAGCCCGCGAACACGGCGGACGATTTCCTGCACTGGCTCAAGAGTGTCAATGCGCTGGTCATGCAGTCCCGACCGGACAAGCACCCAGGAGAGTGGAAAAGCCACAACAACCAGGCCGGAGCAACGCCATTCGTGGCCCCTGAGCTCGTGCAGGGCACGCTGCGGGAGGGGTTCGAGCGGATTCAGGCGTTGGAAGACCCGCTCGCCCGTGCCCTGATGACCATGTTCGTCGTCTCCGAGGTTCATCCCTTCCTGGACGGGAATGGGAGAACGGCGCGCTTGGCCATGAACTGTGTCCTGAGCGCTGCAGGCCGGTCCCGCATTATCGTACCGACGGTTTCTCGCGAGGATTACCTGCTACCGCTGAAGCGCCTGTCGGGCCACGCAGACGCCACGCCTTACCTCCGCGCGATGCTCCGCCTCCATGACTGGACGGCAGCGTTCGACTACACCCAACCACGACACCTGCTCTACGAAGCGTTAAAGCGGAGCAATGCCTTCGAGACGGACTTACGAAACTTCCGGTTGGTGTTTCCAGAGCCCCGCGCAAGGACCGCATGAATCGATGGTCGAGCGCCTTCTTGGCCGAGGGGCAGACTGACGGGTTCGCTTGCGCAGCCAGTCATGGAAGAAGCCCGGGAAGGCATAGGCTCTCCCGGGCTTCTCTTTTTTCCTGCGCTAGAGCCTTACGTCAGCGTTCCGTTGGGCTGCGTCCGCCCCCGCCTTGAACACCGCATTGCGATCCCGCTTGCCGTCCACGATGACCACAACCAGTTGCTGGCCCCGCACCTCATAGACCAGTCGGTGCCCACCCCTGCGGAGCGCTATTTCATAGCGATCCGGATGCCCCTTGAGCTTGGCTGCCGGCTCGGGCGGCTTTTTCAGACGCTCGGCCAGCAGCGTCTTGAACCGCGCCCGGACGCTGTCGTCGAGTTCTCGCCACTCGGCCAGGGCCTCATCGATGAAGCCAAGCTTATAGTTCATCGAGCGCCCCCCGGATGACGCGCTTGCCCGCGCGGGTGTCGGCAAGGACATTGAGCTCCAGATCCTTGAGGCGCTCCATCAGCGCCGCGTAGGCCTTTGCGGGAACGCAGTAGAACACCGGCGCGCTGCGATTCAGAATTGCAACGGGCATGCCCTCCCCCGCTGCAACAGTACCCATGGGGTTCCGCTTCAGTTCGGAAACGGTCGCGGTAGTTTCCGCCAGAATCAGGTGTGCCATCTCGGCCTCCAGGATGCGTTCAAAAGGGAGTGCTTGCGCAGCATCACTGCGTCGCCGGGCACGGCCACAAAGCCGTATCCGATGAGCGCATCACGCACCGGCCCGTACACCTCATCGACGATCAGCGCCTCGCCACAGAGCAAACCACACAGCTTGAGGTAGGCCCGGAACCAGCCGCACCGGCGATAGCGCGGCGGGACGTAGACGTCCGTAACCACCAACACGTCCTTGAAGGTGCCAACGCCTGGCACCTTCAACTCGGGCTCGTACTCGAGCGACACCCGAAAACCGTGGTGACGCAGATGCACCGCACGGGATGCGAACGCTTTCGAGGCGCCCAGGATGAACTCGACCGTCTTCAGCTCGACCGAAGGCACATGCGAACCGCCTGCCATCATGCGGCCCTCCTGCGGAAGTCGACCGGGATGATGGTGCCCGAGCGAGCGCCAGCCGCCGGCCTGGGTGCCGAAGTGATCTCCGCCACACGGGCGCCTCCCAAGCCCTCAGCGCCGACAGGCGCTTCCGGCTCCAGACCGCGAGTCCCCTTGGGTGTTTCAAGCGAGGCGTGTGCTCGCGCCTCGAGCGCCGCGTCCATTGCTGCCGTCACACCCATTTCGTAGCCGGCCGCCGTGTGCGCCACGGGCAATGGCTCCTTGTGCATCATCGTCGCGACCTGCGTCGCCTGGATGTTCACGTACCGCATCGCCATCTGGGCCGTCTTGTGCCCGGTTATGACCATCAGCACCGGCAGATTGCCCTCGAACTCAAGCGCAAAGCGGGTCGCCGAGGTGTGCCGCAAGTCATGCAGCCCGACGTCCGTCAAACCCGCCTTTCTGCAGGACACCGCCCATGCTTTCTTGACCGCCTCGTAGGTCGTCGGAAACACCTTGTCGTCGGGCAGCGGAGGCGTGGGCGCATACTTCTTCAGTTGCGACAGGACGTGCAGGGCACCCGGCCCCAGAGGCACCTTACGACCGCCGGCTTTCGCATCCTGCAGCGTGAGCACACGCTGCCGCCAGTCGATGTCGCCCCAGCGCAGGTGCACCAGCGGTTCGCACGAGCGCATGGCGGTCTCGAGCATCAAACAGGCGAGCGGTGCCGCGTAAGGGTTGGGATAGGCCGCCAGGTGCACGGAGACCTTCTGCCACTCTTCGTTTGTGACGACGCGGTCGCGCCCCGCCTCGACTGCAGGCATATCAAGTTCGGCACCGGCAGGATTCCCCCCCAGCCGTCGCCATTTCCACACGGCGCTGGCGTGCTTGAACAACCGGCGCAGCTCGGAACGCTCGAGGTGAATGGTCGCCGACTTCTTCCCCTCTGCACGCAAGGCGTTGATGAGAGCCTGGACGTGATGCGTCGTCACATCGGCCATCATCGTGCCGGCCAGCTGTTTGCGGGCCCGATCGCTCTGCGCGCTCTCCTTGCCCAGGCGATGCCGGTGCGCGGTGAGCGATGCCGGTGCGCGGTGAGCGATGCCGGGATGACCCGTACGGGCTCTTCAACGAAGGTGACATCCCAATAGACACGCCTACCCTCCTTCACAAGCGTCACCGGGGTGAGCTCGACGACGGGCAGCCTGAGTGCCCGCAGGTAGCGATTGATGCGCCGAACGTCCTGACTGGCACCCTTGAGGTACGGCAGGCGCTCCCTCGCATAATCCGAGAACGCCACACCCACGCTGGTGCGATGCGCGCCGCGTCCGGACTGGGCGGGCGCAGCACAGCGCTCGGCCTTGAGCGCATCCATCGCACGCGCAGCCTCGGTCTTGCTCTTGAAACCGGATCGGTACAGGGCTTCGCCCCGGATCCGTATCCGGAAGGCCCAGCCGGCGCCTTCCTGGAAAGGCTTAGCCATGGCGTCCGCCTTTCGAGGCAAGTGCCTCGGAAGGGGTCATGAAAAGGGCTATGAACAGATACATGAGCAACTCCACGAAGGTTGGAGTTGCGTATAGGTGCACACGGTGGGGATGAACCGTCGACATGCGCTGCAAGTGCGCACTGGAGCGCATGCAAACGCCATCGGCCACCGGCCCGTTTGACAGAAAAACGTCAGAACGAGGCACAAAAAGCACTTAGCCCAGCTTTATGGGCTGGGCTAAGTGCTTGATAATTCTGGTGGCCAGTCGCGGAATCGAACCACGGACACGCGGATTTTCAATCCGCGAAAAACGGCATTTTTCGGCGTTAATGGGGATGTGCAAAAACACTCAACCCATTGAAAAATAAATAATCAAGCATTCTCCCACGTTGATGGGTGTTGATGGATGTTGCTAGAATCTGGCTACACAGTGGCTACACGGACCGTCTGTGTAACCAACTTGGAGCCCGCCACCATGCAACGCGAACGCCTCACGCCTGACCGCATCCGCCGCTTCACCTGCGCTACCGACGCGAAACAATCCTTCCTCTGGGACACCGAAGCACCGCGCCTTGCAGTACGTGCGACCGCTGGCGCGAAGTCGTTCATCTTCGAGGCCAAGCTCAACCGACAGACCGTACGCGCCACCATCGGCGACGTCCGCGCCTGGAGCCTTGACGACGCACGCGCCGAAGCCCGCCGTCTCCAAACGCTGATTGACCAGGGCATCGACCCGCGCCAGGAGAAGGCCGACAAGCTGGCCGCCATCGAAGCCAAGAAGGCCGCGCTGGAGGCCGAGCAGAAAGAGGAGCAGCGCCAAGCATTGACCGTTGGCGAGGCGTGGGCCAGCTACTTGGAGGAACGCCAGCCACACTGGGGCGAGCGCAACTACACCGACCACCTCAAGCTGGCGCAGGAAGGTGGAGAAGCCCGTCAGCGCCGCCCCGGCGTCAAGACCAAGCCCGGACCGCTGGCCGAGCTGATGCCGCTGCGGCTGGCGGACCTGACCACCGAGCGTGTGGAACAGTGGGCCGCCAAGGAAGCATTGGAGCGCCCCGCCCGCGTTCGTCTGGCGCTGCGCCTCCTGAAAGCCTTCCTGCGCTGGGCGGCGACCGATGCGACCCTCAAAGACTTGTCAGACCCCACCGCCGCCAGCTCGAAGAAGGTGCGCGAGACTGCCGGCAAAGCCAAGCCCAAGAACGATTACCTCCAACGCGAGCAGTTGCCAGCATGGTTCTCGCACGTTCGCCAGATTCAAAACCCGGTCATCTCCGCCTATCTGCAATGCCTTCTGCTGACCGGTGCGAGACGTGAAGAAATGGCCGAATTGAAGTGGGAGGATGTGAACTTCCAATGGAAGGGCATGAGCCTAAAAGACAAAATCGAGGACCGCCGACAGGTGCCTTTGACGCCCTACGTACAGCACTTGATTGGAGCCCTGCCCCGCCGCAACGAGTACGTGTTTTCGAGCCCCACCAGCGACTCGGGCCATATCGAAGAGCCGAGCATTGCCCACCGTGACGCCTGCGCCGCTGCGGGCCTGGAATTGACCCTGCACGGCCTGCGCCGGTCCTTTGCCAGCCTGTGCGAGTGGCTGGACATACCCGGTGGCATCAGCGCCCAGATTCAAGGACACGCGCCGCAGGGTGTCCGGGAGCAGAACTACATCCGCCGCCCGCTCGACCTGTTGCGCGTGCATCACAACAAAATCGAGGCGTGGATTCTGGAGCAGGCCGGCATCGAGCAACCAGGCGAGGGGCAGGCGGCAGGGCTGCGGGTTGTTGAAGCCTAATTACTGCATCTACAAATATTCTTGACCCGTCGAAATAACGCATCTACAGTAAATCCATGAAACCACCCTACACATGGGACGAAGCAAAGCGCCAAGGCAACCTTGCCAAGCATGGATTGGATTTTGCCGATGCGGGTGAGGTGCTGGAATCGCGTTTTCGACTGGACATTCCAGTAACGCGCGGCGGTGAGCGTCGGGTTCAATCGTTGTCCTATGCGATGGGCTTCTTAGCCGTTTTGACGGTGGTTCATGTCGAGCGTGACCAAACCACGCGAGTTATCAGCTTTCGCCGCGCAAGCGGTCCAGAACGTGAGGTGTACGATGCCTGGCTCGAAAACGAATGCGATGAACCGTAAGCAGGTGCTGTCCGCCGTGCGTGCCTTGCCGCACGACCATGATTACGTCTGGGACGGCAAGGACGAGGATGACCGCCCAGCGACGGATGAGGAACTGCGCGCCGGCATTGAAGCGGCTCGCCGGGGCCGTGGCCGGCCTGCCGGAACTGGCTCGAAGGAGCAGGTAGCCATCCGGATTGACCGCGATGTTCTTGCAGCCTTCCGTGCCGGCGGCGCCGGGTGGCAAACCCGGATGAATGATGCGCTGCGTGAGTGGCTGAAAGAGCATTCGGCCGCCTGACCGAGCACCACCGCCGCGCCTACTCCGACGTCAGGAAAACCGGGTTCCCTTGCCCGGCTGGCGCGGCATTTCGTTGATCCGCTTTATAGAAGGAATCGGGTTATGAGGGTGCAGGTTAGATCAGTCGCGGTCAAAATGGTCGGCCAGTGGTTTTTGGAGCAGTTGCAGGAGCAGCCGAGCCTAAGGGGCGAGCTGCCGGCTGATCAGGTTGAATTTCTTTGTTCTATGGCAGTTCGGTCCGGAGGCTACGTAGAAAAAGGTCGGCCGTTCTTCGAGCGATTTGTCGTGCGGTGGGGCGGCGCGATTGCTATTTGGAATCCGGGGTTGTGCTTTCAGATTCGACCAGCCCTTGGCGTGCCTCCCACCCCCGAGGCTGCCTTGGCAGAGATTGTAGAAGACATACGAACAGCCCTCCAAAGGAAGCCTGGGCGTCAAGTTAAGGTATATCCGGTTCTTGCGTATGAGGCCAATGAGCGGGCGAAGAAGTCTAGAAAGCGTAACGCGGCAGGTATCTCGTCCGCATTTTCTCGTGAGGCTGCATCGGACGAGATTGGTGTAAGCCTTGGTGCAATGCCCAAAGCGGTGAAGAGGGGGAGGGAGATTGCCGAGGTTGTCCAAGGCATGAAGGCTCTGTTCCCTCCTGGGACTGAGTTTCCGTTCGCACTAGTGAATGACCGTGGAGAGGGTCCGCCGGATATTGTTCTCGCCGCGCAGGTAAGAGAGCGTAAGAGTCTTGGTTAGTTGTTGGTCAAGGTCGAAGTTAGCCGATAAATAAAGTGTGCATCACCGAAACACAAATAAACGGTGATGCCATGAACACGAATACACCCGCCAAACAGTCTGAATTCCCGCTGTCTTGCGATGAATTCGCCCGCCTAAACCAAGTAAAGGCCCAGAGCGTCCGCGTCCGCCTCTGTCGGACGGGGTCGTACTTTGGCGTCCGTCCCCTCAAGCTCGCAAACGGTCGGCTTGCCTTCCCTGCTGTACAGGTTGCGCAGTAAGGGGGGCGTCATGACCGACAAGAAAAAGGGCAGCCCCAAAGACTCTACAGACCGTAATCCTAAGCCGCCGGCCGTCACTGGGCAATGCGCCGAGGTGCTCGAGCTGCTGCGCACCGAGGGCACCGTGCTCTCCTTCCGCCTGACTGCGGAGCTTGCCATCCACGAGGCCGCCGCCCGCGTGCATGACCTGCGCGCCATGGGCTTCCACGTGCAAACGAAGATCCTGCCGGCCGTGGAGTTTCGCGGGCGCATCCGCCGCAACGTCGCCTTGTACAGCCTGGGCGTACCGTCCTGGCCGGCCCCTGGATTTCTGAAAGGGGGGGCAGCATGATCCGGCACCGCAACCAGATCCACGCCCCGGAGCACTTCGACGGCTATCAAAGCGACTACCCGCCAAATCCGGAGCTGCGGATTCAATTCCACTCCCCGGTTGATATTCACGCGATCCGGGGTTGGTACAGCTTCACCTGGCGCCTTGAGGCACCCGCGATTTGCTGGGGGCGGAACGGCCGCTGCTTTGCCTTCTTGCACGACCTGACGCATGAAGCCCTCGCGCAAGTCATGGCTGACTGTCGCGCCGCCACCTTTCAGCGCCGAGGACCATTCGGCGATCCGTTTCGAGGGAGGTGACGCGATGTCGATTCGTGTCATGACCCTCGTGTGGGACGGCTACCCCGGCGGCGGGTCCGAACTGCTGACGCTCTTGGCGCTGGCGGATTGGAGCGACGATCAAGGGCGCTGCTACCCCTCCATGTCCGCCATTGCCGACAAGACTCGCTTGTCACGCTCGCAGGCTCAACGCGTGGTGCACAACCTGATCGGCGCCGGCTTCGTTTCCGTCGAAGGCAACGAGAACGGCGGCCGACCTGGCTCGACACGTCGATACCTGATCAACCTGCAGCAAATGAGGGCAGAGAGGGGCCGCACCCATGCGACGGGTAGCGCTCACGCGACGGGTCGCACCGATGCGGCAGAGGGGTCGCATGGATGCGCAGAGAGGGGCCGCACCCATGCGACCCAAACCGTCAGTGAACCGTCAAAGAACCGTCAGGGGGGGGATAAGCCCCCTGTCAGCAGCAAAGCTGCCGACCCTTGCCCCTACCAGGCGATTGTCGATCTGTATCACGAAGCCATGCCGAACAATCCACGGTGCAAGATCATCGGCAAGTCTCGAAAGGCCGCGATCAAGGCACGATGGCAAGAAGCGGCCGCGCTGACCTGCAAGCCGTTCGGCTACGTCACCCGCGAGGAGGGCCTCGCAGCCTGGAAGCAGTTCTTCGAGATCTGCGCGGACTCCGACTTTCTGACGGGCCAGGTTCCGGGAACCAACGGCCGGCCATCCTTCGTTGCAGGAATCGACTTCCTCACGTCGCCTTCCGGCTTCGCCAAAACGCTGGAGAACACGTACCACAGGACGACAGAACCCAGCGCAGGCAGAACATCGACGGGGGCCGCTTCACAGGACGCGCTCTTTCGGGGGGCCATCTGATGAACGCCCCCGACCTGCGCAACCTGCCGCCCCACTCCCTCGAAGCGGAACAGGGCCTGCTCGGCGCGATCCTCTGCGACGGCGCCCGGGTGCTCGACCGCATCGAGGGCGTTGCCCGCGCCAGCGACCTCTATCGCGCCGACCACCGGCTGATCTTCTCCGCGGCCAAGGCCCTGCACGATGCCGGCCGTGCCGTGGATCTGCTGACGGTCTGGAGCACTCTGGAGGCGCGCAACGAAGGCGAACAGGCCGGCGGCTTCGCGTACCTCGCCGAACTGGCCGACAGCGGCTTTGTCGCCAGCAACGCCCGCCAGTACGCCGAGACCATCCGGCAGCGGGCGACCCTGCGCGGGCTGCAGCAGATCGGCGCTGACGTGCTGGCAGCCTGTGCCAACCCTGCCGGGCGGAGCCCCGCAGAGATCGCGGCCGACGCCGAGGCCGGGATGCTGACCCTACTGGACCGGACGGACAGCGACCCCGTTCGTCTGCAGGACGCCTTGTGCGATGTGCTCGCCGATGTGGACGCCCGCCGCGAACGTGGCGGTGCGCTGGCGGGACTCGCTACCGGCTTCCGGCGTTTCGACGAGATGACTGGTGGCCTTGAGCCGGGGCAGCTTGTCATCGTCGCCGCCCGCCCCAGCGTGGGCAAGACCGTCGCCGGCTGCAACATCGCTGCGCATGTGGCGGCAGCAGGTGAGACGGCGGCCTTCTTCACGCTGGAGATGACCCGCCGCGAGATTGCATCGCGCATCCTGGCGGCGCGCTCTGGCGTCACAGTTCAGGCCATGCGCTCCGGCACGAGTGATCCTCGCGACTGGGATGAGATGGAGAACGCCACCGCCGCATCGGCGGCCTGGAAGATGTTCATCGATGACACTCCGGCCGTCACGGTGGCCTATGTCCGCGCCAAGGCCCGCCGCATCCAGCGCACCCACGGCCTGGGGCTACTGGTGATCGACTACCTCGGCTTGATGCGCGGCACCGGCGACAACCGGGCGCAGGAGGTCGGCAGCATTTCCCGCGGGCTGAAGGCGTTGGCGAAGGAGCTGCAGGTTCCGGTGATCGCCCTTGCCCAGCTCAACCGGGCCAGCGAGGCGCGCCCCGACAAGAGGCCCACCCTGGCTGATCTGCGCGACTCCGGCGAGATTGAGCAGGACGCGGACATCGTGGCCATGCTCCACCGCGAAGACATGCACAGCACGGCGCCCGAGTGGGCCGGCCTCGCCCAGCTGCTGATCCGCAAGAACCGCAACGGCCCGACCGGGGAATGCCTGCTTGCCCTCGACGGCCCGCGGATGCGCTTCACCGACTTCTGCGGCCCACACCCGGGAATGGTCGCGGGCGAAAGCGAGAAAACAGGCCGCAGAAAGGGGTTTGAGGGGTGAGGCGCGACACCCCCACCACCACACCCCTGCGAACGCAGCCGGCGGGCTGTATTCAAGCCGCAGGGGCATCCAAAGCCATACCAGTCTGAATTAGCAGGAGAAAAACAGGCAATGACCGAGAAACGAACCACGCCCCGCTCAGCATGGAAGCCTGGGCAAAGCGGTAACCCAGCCGGCAAAAAACCCGGCAGCCGGAACAAAGCAACGATGGCCGTTCTGGCGCTCATGGAGTCCGGTGCCCATGACATCGCTCAAGCCGTCGTCGATGCAGCGCAATCAGGCGACCTCACCGCGGCACGTCTGGTGCTGGACAAGTTGGTCCCGAACGTCCGCGAGCGTGCCGTGGAGCTGCCTGGACTGCCCAGCACGGAAAGCACGGCAGGAGTGGCTGAGGCACAGGCCGCCATCCTCCAGGCCGTTGCCACTGGCGATCTGACCCCGGGTGAAGCGGCGACGCTCTCGGGGATTGTCGAGAACCGCCGGAAGGCCATCGAAACCCAGGAGCTTGAACTGCGCATCAGCGCTTTGGAGGCCAAGAAATGACAAACCTGATCAATCGAATGACGAGGCTGAAAGCCAGAACTACCGAACGCCCGCGGCGGGTATTTGTGGCGACCGAGGAGAACGGCGAGCTTCTTATCCGCGGAGGTACGCCGCTTTCCGAGTTGGGAGACAACGACCTGCTTGTTATCACTGGGATTCCCCGGAGGACGGACCACCATGAGTCAGACTGAAAATCTGTTGAAACGGGTGCAGCGCATCGTGGAGCGCGACGACACCGGTACGGCTTCGCTTGCCGAGCGCCTGCGTAGTGCGCGGCAAGAGGGGCTCGTTCTTGAAACAACACCCGTCGAGCGCCTCGCCCGCCTGGAGGCAATGAAGCCTTCCAAGCTCCGGGATCGCCTTATCCGGGCATATCGCCGCCAGCTCGAGGGGGCACAGCAATGACCCCGCCGAGGCTGACGGGGCGGCTCCCAGAGGCCGTCCGCCGTGCGCTGATTGACGCATCCCAGGTGGGTGCGCCGGATTCGCTGGAACGCCGCTGCGCCATCGATGGAGCTATTGCACATGCTCGGCTGTGGCATCCGGATTTCTTCAAAGTGGAGGACCAACATGCGGACCGTGGAAGTGAATGATCAGGGGCATCGGATCGGTGAGACGCACCCGCAGGCGAAGTACAGCAACGGCGAGGTTGCTGCGGTGCTCGTACTGCGTGACCAGGGGATGACCTACCAACAGATCGCCAAGGCCTGCGAAATGCCGAAATCCACCGTTGCCCACATCTGCCGCGGCGACCGGCGATGCCAGACCACGGCCAGATATTCGACGGTGGAGCGATGACGAGGCCCGGCCATGCGCCGGGTTTTTTCTGGCAAGCAGGCTGCAGTGGTGGCGGCAATATCTGTGCCATGCAAGGGGTGCGCGTGCCGCATTTGGCGCGCCGTACTGTGCGGGTGTCGCAAACGGAGCACCTCTCATGCCCAAGTACCTGACCCTTTCCGAAGCCGCCGAGCAGATCGGCGTCCATCGCTCGACCATGGCCCGCATGGTCGGCCGCAACGAAGTTCCTGCCCTTCGCCTCCCCTCCGGCGCCATCCGCATTGATGCGGCCGATTTCAAAGCCTGGAGGTCCGCCCACAGCACCGACCCCCTGGAGAACATCCCGATGACTGTTCCCGCAAGTCCTTCCGCGAAGCTCGAGAGCCTTGAGCATGAAATCGCCTTGACCGAACGCGCACTGACCGACGCCAACCGCGCCAACCACGCGGCCGGCGTCGAACTGGCCCGCGCGCCGAGCAAGCCCGAGGCACTGAAAGCAGCCCGCGAGGCAGCGAAGGAGGTTGCGGTGATCGAGGCCGATCTCGACATGCTGCGCAAGGCACGAGTTGCCGCCCGAGAAGCCGACGACGCCGAAGCCACGGCAGCGGCTCGGGCTCAGGCCATCGGACACATGAATGCCCTCGATGTCCTCATGGCCGAGCGGCAGGAGGCCGCCGAGCGTGTCGATACCGTGCTGGCTGATCTGAAAACGGCCCTGCAGGGCTGGATGGAAGCGGGGCGCGCCGTTGCTGACGAGGCGCGCGGGTTCTTCAAACTCACCGTTGCCGATCAGCGTCGCATGTCGGAATACTCCGGCGGTGCCTCGTCAATGGTGGATGTAGCCAGCAATGCCATTGCGGCGGAGGTTGATGACGCCTGCCGCGGGATGAACATCCATCACACGATGACCTTCAACTATCTGCGCCAGCATGCCGGCCAGCCGGAGATGGTGGCGGCGGCATCGGAAAGCTCCGCTGGCATGCTGCAGGCCCGCGTCCGTGAAATTGCCAAGCAGCGAGGGCTGCTGCAATGACCGACTTCGCATCCATGGCCGCCCGGCTCTATGGCGGTCCCGCCCCGGCGGAGCAAGCGCCGGCCACGCCGCAGCCCGCCGCTTCGGCCGCCTCCCAGCTCTACGACGCGCCCCCGGAACCGCAGCAGGCAACCCCGGAAGCCGCCCCCGCCCCGGCGATGGAGGCGAAGCCGGCCGACGCGCAGCAGGCCCTCTACGGCGAGACCGAGGAGCTGCCCGCCGTAGAGGTGCCCGAGAGCATCCGGGCAATGCGAGAGGCTGACGGCGCCCGTCAGATGTACTCGCCGCAGGGTACTTACGCCTCGGTGCTGCCGGATGATCTGTGGTCCGGAGATGAGGCCGCCCAGGCCATCCCCGAGCCCGTACAGCGTGCGGCCATCTCGGAACTGCGGGAGATGGCCGCCGATGTGGCCATGTCGAACGATGACGTTCGCGCCCTGCAGTCCATCGCCCGGCAGATCCCCGAGGCACCGAGCGACGCCGACCGCATAGCCTGGCGGGAGCAGGCTGTAACCCGCCTGAACGAGACCTACGGCAACGGCGCGGCCCAGGCATTCCGGGACGCTCGCGCGTTCATCGCCCAAGACCCCCGCCGCGCCAAGATCCTAGACGCCAAGGGGTTGGGCGACCACCCTGACACTGTGCTGATGGTGGCCCGCTTGGCCCGGCAGGCACGCATTCAAGGAAAGCTGAAATGACGATTCGTGACGTGAATTTGATCTACTCCAAGGCTCAGGCGGTCCTGCTTTCTGGTGATACCGCCTCGACCAACAGTTTCGACACCGGTAGCGCGCTGGCCTCGGACATCGGTCTCGGGGCGGATGACGTGTTTCTCAGCGTCATCTGCAACACGACCGCCTCGGGCGGCTCGGCGACGGTGCGGGCCGTCCTGCAGGACTCGGCGGACGGGGTGAATTTCGCCGATGTGATCGGCGGCGCCGTGTTTCCGGTCGCCAGCGTCATTGCCGGCGCGGTGCTCCTGCAGATCCCGTTTCCCACCCGGCTGCGCCGCTTCACCCAGGTGGCCTATCGAGTCGCGAACGGGACACTGACCGCCGGCAAGTTCGACGCGTTCGTGAGCATCGGCGTGCAGCGAAACATCAACCGCCCGAGCGGTTTTACTGTGGCCTGATAGGAGGTTTCCATGCCCACTGTTCCCCGATTCGACGGGCCGCAGGTAGCGGCCACCGGCTTCCCCGGCGAGCGCTTCGGCGCCGCGCAGGCCCGCAACTTCGCCCCGCAGCAGGCCCAGCAAATGGGCGGCGCCCTCGAGGAGGCCGGCGGCGCCGCGGCGCGCATCGCCGCCGAAATGGCCGAGGAAGCAAACCAGCTGCGCCGCATCGATGCCCGAAATCTGGCCCGCGAGAAGTTGAACACGCTGATTTATGACTCGTCCGAGGGCGTGCTGGCGCAGAAGGGCATCGCCGCGCTCGAGCGCTCGTCGAAGAAGGCTCTGCCGGACGAGTACGCGGAAAGGTTCAAGGGCGTTGTGGATGAAATCACGGCAACCCTAGGTTCCTCAACGCCTACTGGACTATGAAGGCTGACCGGTCCAGCCCGCTCGAGAGGGCTTCGCCTCTGCTTTCGACACCGCGCCGGACGCCTACGCCGATGCCACGCTCAGGAATAGCCACAGGCGTCAAAGAGAGCGCGCGGGTTCTCAGTTTCCTGAATCCCGTCACCACAGCCGCGGCGGTTATCTATGATGCAGTGGAACGCAACCTAAGCAAGTAGGCTGCGGTATGTGCTCGCATCGGCATTTCGGTACATTGACTCCACCGATCAATTGCAGGGAATGCCGGAGCGCGGGCCGGATCTTGAGCGGGCTGTTGGGCGTTGAATGAGCTGAGGCGCGTCGTTATAGCTCCGGCGCCTGTGTGATTCGCTTCACTGCATTGGAGAAGGGTGGGCGTGACAATCTTGCCGACTGTGACGGGGGAAGGCGTGTAAGGCTGAGCATCACGGCTTATGTGCTTCACTGTATGCAAAGGTCGTCTTGAGAAAGGGGTCCGGCTTATGACCAGCGACGATAGCGTCTTGTGGGGAGGCGTGATTGTGGCGCTCGCTGTCTTCAATGCAGGCGCGCTCATTTATCGAAGCGCAAGGGATGAAGACTTTAAGGTTGGGTTGTTTGATTTGCTTTCGAATGGAGTCTTGGTGTTCTTCATCCTCGCCGCCCGCGATGGCTGGCATGTCGTTTCAACCGTTGCGTTGGTGGTTGTGGGTAGCGCGTTGGTTACGGTCCTTTCGCGCGTCAGGTGGATGGCGTTGATTAATCGGGCTGATGCGCGTGATAAGCGGATAGCCTTGCTTTGCTTTCCATTCCTCGTCGCTGTCTCAGTCGACTCCTTGATTCGGGACTTAGACGGTTACTCGTGGGCCCCGTCGCTCTTCTTTTTGGTGACCGCCATGGCCGCGATCCTTTGTCTTTTATGGGCAATAACAGGGTTGAGCGACTGGCTGCGCGGACCCTAGGCGCGACAACGAATGTGCCCTGGAAACGTTGTTTTACCCCTTGACACCTGGGTATAGGTGAGAGCATGCTGAAAAAGTCGTCGCAAACAACGGCGACCGGGCTTGGCGGCCCGAGTGTTCAGGCGGACGACCGCCTTAGAGCGGTTTTTTTGCGTCCGCAGCATGGTGTCGCCTATGGGCGGGCCGTGCGGGAGGGGAAACCCTGCCGGCCCTGAACCCGGTCCGCCAACCTGCACGGTTTCGCCCCCCAGCTTGGCGGCTGGGGAGCGGAGAAGCTGACCGCTAGTTCAGGAGATCCACCATGAACATCACCCACGCAGGAGCAGCCGCGCCGAAGCACATCACCGCATTTCACGAGTTTTTCAAATCCGGCGACGGCAATCTGTTCGCTGTCCGGCAAGGAGCCCGAACGATTGATGCTCTCCAGCAGGCCAGTTGCTTTCTGGAGGTTGCGCACGACGCCATCGACCGGTTGGCGGCAGAAACGGAGAGCCTCCAAAACTGGATACTCCCCGCCGACCGCCCCAAATTTGGGGGCACCCGCTTCTCCTGAGTTTTGAGGACACCCCAACCGACCCGCCCGAGTGGCGGGTTTGGATTTTTGGCTGGCCGGTACGCATGAAGATGGTACGCAGCGAAGTACGCACTGGATCGGCGGTATCCACGGGCACACACCTACCACCACCGGAGGGTCGTGCTCGGCGACCTTCCGCGCAGCTTCCGGGGTCTTTAGCGGCGGGGAGATCACGGGTATTTCCACGCTGATCGACAGTCTGTGGCCGCTGCATGGATGCCGACCTTGCCGGAATCCATCGCCTCGACCAGCTCGGGCGTGCCATGCTCAACAACCTTCTGTGCGGCCTCAAGTGTTTTCCCGGAGCCAAGTCCGGCCTTGGCGGCGGCGATGTCCCGGGTTTGGCCTGTTACCTCAGGAAATTTTTCCTTAGCTGCCGCGGTGTCGTGCCTGACCCCGTTCCGCCCGCTCATCCGCTCCACAATCCGCTGCGCAATTGCCAGTCGCTCAGTGACGGTGAATTGCTTGCGATGGTTACAGGGAAGGTTACGTCGATGGTTACAGCGAAAACCGGGCGCAGGGATATCGGGCGTGGCGGCATCCAAGGGCGTGGGATCCATGAAATCCTTGGGGCCGCCCCTGCTCTCCGCGTTGATTCGGATTGCCCGAATCTGGCTACATGGTGGCTACACAGAGCCTACAAAGCAAAACGCCAACCCCGAAGGATTGGCGTAAGTGCTTGAATTACTTGGTGGCCAGTCGCGGAATCGAACCACGGACACGCGGATTTTCAATCCGCTGCTCTACCAACTGAGCTAACTGGCCCCGAAAGAGAGCGCATTATAGGAACCCGCCTTTCACTCGTCAAGTACTTTCTGTACCTATTTTCGATCATCCCGGTGGAAAGTGTTCCGAGGCAGCCCGTGGCAACGCGGACAGCGTTCCGGCATTCTCATCGAAGGCCGAGCGACTGCGTGGAAAAACCACCTGGGCGATGGTGCCCTTGCCGGACGGATTGGGGATCAGGCTGACCTTGGCGCGGTGCAGCTCAGCGATTTCACGCACGATAGGCAGGCCGAGCCCCGATCCGCTCTCTGCACTTCCGAGAACCCGGTAAAAACGCTCGAAAACCCGTTCCCGGTCGGACTCAGGCACACCGATGCCGGTATCTTCGACCTCGACGATGGCCCGCTCGGTGGCAATCGTGCGCACCGTAACGTAGCCACCATCCGGCGTGTATTTGATCGCATTGTCGATGAGATTCTTCAGCAACTCACCGAGCAGCACAGGGTTGCCGTCGATGACCAGGGGCTCATCGGTGGTCTCAAGGCCGAAGTCGATGTTCTTCTGGCGCGCCCGCGGCACGAAGTCGCTGAGCATGTTACGCAACAAGGCCTCCAGGTCCACCCGCTCGACGGCGTAGATCTTTTCATAGCTGGCCTCGGCACGGGCCAGCGAGAGGAGCTGGTTGATCAGGTGGCTGGCCCGCTCCGCGCTCTGGGAAATATGCAGCAAGGAACGGTGGATCTGCTGCGGATCGGTTTCCATCAGCGCCAGATCGGTCTGCATGCGCAGGCCTGTCAGCGGCGTGCGCATCTGGTGGGCCGCATCGGCGATGAAGCGCTGCTGGGCCTGCAGGTTTTCTTCGAGGCGCGCCATCATTTCGTTGAAGGCGACGATCAGCGGACGCACTTCCTCCGGCACACCGGACACGGAGATGGGTGACAGGTCGGACGGACGGCGGCGACGGATCAGGCGCTGCAGCTGGTTGAGCGGCGCGATGCCGCGGGACAGCCCGAGCCACACCAGGATCACGGCGATGGGGATGATGGCGAACTGGGGCAGCAGCACCCCCGTCACCACCCGCGACGCCAGGGTGCTGCGCTTGTTGCGTGTTTCAGCAACCTGTAGCAGGACCAGCCGATTCGGCATGCTGTCGACGGGTCGCAGGAACTGGTAGGCAACCCGGACCTCCTCCCCGGCGATGGATTCATCACGGTACATCACCAGGTCCGGCACGACGTTGTCCGGTGGACTGACCTGGGGAATCTCCTTGTCCCCGGCCAGCAGTTCGCCCTTGAATCCAGTGACCTGGTAATAGACCGTGTCATCCTCGTCTGCGCGGAGGATCAGGCGCGCCGGAGCAGGGAAATTGACTTTCGCCTGGCCATTTTCCAGTTTGACGAGCCGGGCGATGGCGCGCACATTGACAGCCAGCGCCTGGTCGTAGGGCTGGTTGGCGATGCTGTTGGCAACATTGTGGGTGACGATGATCGAGATCGGCCAGAGGAACAGCAACGGCGCGAGCATCCAGTCGAGGATTTCGCCGAACAGCGAATTGAAGGCCTTGCCGTCAGCGGAAGAGGACTCCTCCGCCACCTTGCGCCATTTAGGCGACCACATCCGGCTTTTCCAGGCAGTACCCCAGACCACGCACGGTAACAATCTGCACGCCGCTCTGCTCGAGCTTCTTGCGCAGGCGATGGACATACACCTCGATGGCGTTGTTCGACACCTCCTCACCCCAGCCGCACAGGTGGTCCACCAGCTGCTCCTT
This sequence comes from Zoogloea sp. LCSB751, assembly GCF_002028455.1. Taxonomy (GTDB): domain Bacteria; phylum Pseudomonadota; class Gammaproteobacteria; order Burkholderiales; family Rhodocyclaceae; genus Zoogloea. The sequence goes on from NZ_MWUM01000006.1 coordinate 24,712, forward strand.
GCTCACCAGGCGGCCAGCGCGCAGCAGCAGCACTTCGAGCAGGCCGACCTCCCGCGCCGACAACTCCACCACCTGCCCGTCGATCTTGACGACTCGATCGGCCTGGTCATAGACGAGGCGCGCGTACTCGATGCAGCGGGCCTGGCCAGTGCCGCGGCGGGTCAGCGCTCGTACCCGGGCTTCCAGCTCCGGCAGCGCGAACGGTTTGGTCAGATAATCGTCGGCCCCCGCGTCCAGTCCCCTTACCCGGTCTTCAATACCGTCCTGGGCGGTCAGGATCAACACGGGCAGCGTGGACTTGCGCGCACGCAAGCGGCGCAGCACCTCGATACCCGAGAGTTTGGGCAGCCCCAGATCAAGAATCAGCAGATCGAAGGTCTGGCCGAGCAGGGCCGTGTCAGCTTCGGCGCCATTGGAAACGTGGTCCACCGCGTAGCCGGCCTTCTTGAGCGCGCGGCACAAGCCGTCGGCAATGATCAGGTCGTCTTCAGCCAACAGAATCCGCATGGCACTCCCGATGAAGCAGAGGTGTAAGTTTGAAGTAAGCAGGCTGTTGCATATTCGGCTTGCTGTTCTCCTTTTACTCGGTCTTGGGGGCATGGGCCTGGCTTTCGCCTGGACCACGCCTCGGGGGATCGGGCCGCCCGACGGCTCCTTCCCCCGCCGTCTTTTTCCCGCCTGGCCGTTCACGGCTTGCCTGCAGCAACTTCCTTGCAGCACCTCAAGGCCATCCTAGGCCTTCGACAGCACCGTCGACATTCCCAAAACGAATCTGTTCGAGTCTAGCACAGGGCCGCTCCGCCCATTCCGGCCCGCTCCTGCCGTTCACACAAATAAAAACCCCGGCGGCCTTTCGGACCGCCGGGGCTGGCGTGCAAGCCACCGGGCATGCGCCCGGCGGGAACACGTGGCTTAGTGGCTGGAAGCCGTAGCTGCGCCGATGCCGGTCTCGGAACGGATCAGCTGGGCAGCGAAGTCCTCACGCTCCTTCTGGGCATTCGGGCTGCGGTCGAGCAGCGAGAAGATCCAGATGCCGACGAAGCCGATGGTCATCGAGAACAGGGCCGGCGAGGTGTAGGGGAACGGTGCGGAGCCCTTCGGATTGCCGAGGGTGGCCACCCACACGGAGTCGGACAGCACGGTCATCACCACGGCACTGATCAGACCGAGGAAGCCGCCGATCACCGCGCCCTTGGTGGTGCAGTCCTTCCACAGCACGCTCATGAAGAGCACCGGGAAGTTGGCGGAAGCCGCGATCGCGAAGGCCAGGGACACCATGAAGGCGATGTTCTGCTTTTCGAAGGCGATACCCAGGACCACCGCGATGACACCCAGCACGACCGTGGTGATACGGGACACGCGCAGTTCGGCGGCGGAGTCGGCGTTGCCGTTCTTGAACACGGTGGCGTACAGGTCATGGGACACGGCGGAAGCGCCGGACAGGGTCAGACCCGCAACCACAGCCAGGATGGTGGCAAAGGCAACCGCGGAGATGAAGCCGAGGAAGATGTTGCCGCCAACAGCGTTGGCCAGGTGGATGGCCGCCATGTTGCCGCCGCCCTTCAGCGCACCCTTGGCATCCAGGAACTCCGGATTGGTCAGCACGAAGGTGATCGCGCCGAAGCCGATGATGAAGGTCAGGATGTAGAAGTAGCCGATCCAGACGGTCGCCCAACCCACGGACTTACGGGCTTCCTTGGCATCCGGCACGGTGAAGAAGCGCATCAGGATGTGGGGCAGACCGGCGGTACCGAACATCAGCGCCATGCCGAAGGAGATCGCGGAGATCGGATCCTTCACGAAGGAACCCGGGCCCATGATGGAGTCGCCCTTCTTGGCGGCAGCCACGGCGATATCCACGCCCTTGGCGGCAGCCTCCTCGATCAGCTTGGCATCCTTGGCGGCCAGCGCGGTCTTGATTTCAACAGCCTTGGCGAACATCGCTTCAGGGCTGAAGCCGAACTTGACCAGCACCATGAAGGCCATGAAGGAGGCGCCGGCGAGCAGCAGGCAGGCCTTGATGATCTGCACCCAGGTAGTGGCAGTCATGCCACCGAACAGCACGTAGACCATCATCAGCGCACCGACCACGACCACCGCGATCCAGTACTCGAGGCCGAACAGCAGCTTGATCAGCTGACCGGCACCAACCATCTGGGCGATAAGGTAGAAGGCCACGACGACCAGCGTGCCGGAGGCCGCGAAGGCGCGGATCGGGGTCTGCTGGAAGCGGTAACCGGCTACGTCGGCAAAGGTGAACTTGCCGAGGTTGCGCAGGCGCTCGGCCATCAGGAAGGTGATCACCGGCCAGCCGACCAGGAAGCCGATCGCATAGATCAGGCCATCGTAGCCGTTGGCCATCACTGCGGCAGAAATACCCAGGAAGGACGCGGCGGACATGTAGTCGCCGGCAATCGCCAGGCCGTTCTGGAAGCCGGTGATGCCACCGCCGGCGGTGTAGAAGTCGGCCGCCGACTTGGTTTTGGATGCGGCCCACTTGGTGATGAACATCGTGCCGGCAACGAACACGCCGAACATGATGATTGCCGTCCAATTGGTGGCCTGCTTTTCAGCCTGGCCCAGATCGGCACCAGCCGCCAGCGCAGCGCCGGAAGCCGCAACGGCCAGCAGGCCGAGGAAAAGTTTGGAAACGCGCATCACTTGGTGGCCTCCTTGATAACCTGAGCCTTCAGATCGTCAAACTCGGTGTTGGCCCGGCGGATATAAATGCCGGTAATGATGATGGTGAAAAAGATGACTCCCAAGCCAATGGGAATCCCGAGCGAGGTCACGCCGGCGCCGGTCTTCTGCGCCAGGAATTCCTTGTCGAAGGCCACCAGCATGATGTATCCGTAATACACGATCATCATCAGGGCCGTCATGACCCAGCCGTAGGCGTTGCGTTTCGAAACCAGCTCCTGGTATTTCGGATTTGCCCGGATGCGGTCGCCGAGTTCGTCTCTCATTTTTTCCTCCTCTCCAATTAACCTTTGCCGAGGAACCACAGGATTCCTCTCAGGGTGATGTCAAGGTACCGGGCCTCCCTTACTGAGAACTTACGTATTCTATGGACCAATAAAAGTCCTTAATAAAAGACAAGAGCGCGAGCCCATAAAGCAGAAAACCCCGCCGAAGCGGGGTTTTCCGAGGCCTTGGGAGCCGGGCGGGAATTACATGCCCATGCCCATGCCGCCCATACCACCCATGCCGCCCATGTCGGGCATGCCGCCGGCCGGCTTGTCTTCAGCCAGTTCGGCAACCATGCAGTCGGTGGTGAGCATCAGGCCGGCCACGGAGGCAGCGTTCTGCAGCGCGGTACGGGTCACCTTGGTGGGATCCAGCACACCCATTTCGACCATGTCGCCGTACACATCGGTAGCAGCGTTGTAGCCGAAGTTGCCGGAGCCTTCGGTCACCTTGTTCACCACCACGGAAGCTTCGGCACCGGCATTGGCGACGATTTCACGCAGGGGCTGTTCCATGGCGCGCAGCACGATCTTGATGCCGGCGTCCTGGTCGTGGTTGTCGCCCTTCAGGCCGGACAGGTTGGCACGGGCACGCAGCAGGGCCACGCCGCCGCCGGGAACGATGCCTTCTTCAACGGCAGCACGGGTGGCGTGCAGCGCGTCTTCGACGCGAGCCTTCTTTTCCTTCATTTCGACTTCGGTGGCAGCGCCAACCTTGATCACGGCAACACCGCCGGCCAGCTTGGCCACGCGCTCTTGCAGCTTTTCACGATCGTAGTCGGAAGTGGCTTCCTCGATCTGCACGCGAATCTGCTTGACGCGGGCTTCGATGCGCTCGGCAACGCCGGCGCCGTCGATGAGGGTGGTGTTTTCCTTGCCCACTTCGATGCGCTTGGCCTGGCCGAGGTCGTCCAGGGTGGCCTTTTCGAGGGTCAGGCCGACTTCTTCGGCGATCACCTGGCCGCCGGTCAGCACGGCGATGTCTTCCAGCATGGCCTTGCGACGGTCGCCGAAGCCCGGAGCCTTGACGGCACAGGTCTTCAGGATGCCGCGGATGTTGTTCACCACCAGGGTGGCCAGCGCTTCGCCGTCCACGTCTTCGGCGATGATCAGCAGCGGGCGGCCAGCCTTCGCGACTTGCTCGAGCACCGGCAGCAGGTCACGGATGTTGGAGATCTTCTTGTCGAAGAGCAGGACGAACGGGTTTTCGAGGATCGCAACCTGCTTGTCCGGATTGTTGATGAAGTACGGGGACAGGTAGCCGCGGTCGAACTGCATGCCTTCGACGACGTCGAGTTCGTTGTTCAGGCTCTTGCCGTCTTCAACGGTGATGACACCTTCCTTGCCGACTTTTTCCATCGCGTTGGCGATGATGTCGCCGATGGAGGAATCGGAGTTGGCGGAGATGGAGCCCACCTGGGCGATTTCCTTGTTGGTCGAACAGGGCTTGGACAGCTTGCGCAGCTCTTCCAGCGTAGCGACGACAGCCTTGTCGATGCCGCGCTTCAGATCCATCGGGTTCATGCCGGCGGCAACGAACTTCATGCCTTCGCGGACGATGGACTGGGCCAGCACGGTGGCGGTGGTGGTGCCGTCACCGGCGATGTCGGAGGTCTTGGAGGCAACTTCCTTGACCATCTGGGCGCCCATGTTGGCGAACTTGTCCTTCAGCTCGATTTCCTTGGCCACGGACACACCGTCCTTGGTCACGGTCGGGGCGCCGAAGGAGCGCTCGAGCACCACGTTGCGGCCCTTGGGGCCCAGGGTGACCTTGACCGCATCGGCCAGGACGTTGATGCCTTCAACCATGCGGGCACGGGCGGAATCGCCAAACTTGACTTCTTTAGCTGCCATTTAGTGTTTCTCCGGAATTCTTAATCTAGGGACTGGGGAAGACGCGGGTAGCGAGGCTCAGGCCTCGAGCACGCCCATGATGTCTTCTTCACGCATGACCAGCAGTTCCTGACCATCGACCTTGACGGTCTGGCCGGCGTACTTGCCGAACAGCACGCGATCGCCAACCTTGACATCCATCTTGCGCACTTCGCCGCTCTCGAGGATCTTGCCGTTGCCGACAGCCAGGATTTCGCCCTGATCGGGCTTCTCGCCGGCGGAATCGGGGATCACGATGCCGCTGGAAGTGGTGCGCTCGGCTTCAACGCGCTTGACGATCACGCGATCATGCAAGGGACGGATTTTCATCTATAGATCTCCTACTCGTTTCAATCCGGGCATGGCTGCCCGACGGAAAATGCGTTGGCCAATTCAGGTCTTGGCGAGGACCGGGGACGAAGCCTGTTAGCACTCAGCCCCAACGAGTGCTAATAATAGGGTCGCCCAGAACGCTTTTCAAGTACGAGCGCAGAGCTTTTTTATTTTTGTTATATGCCACCCCGCACGCCAGAACACCAAAACGGCGCAAGCTTCGTGCAAGAAAAAAGTAAGTTCATCGACAGAAAGTCTTTCTAGACTTGGATGATCGTCCCATTCCGGATTCCGGCATGCGTCTCCGTTCCCGTTTCGTCCTGGCAGCCCTCACGCTGCCTCTCCCCTGCTTGGTGCAGGCCGCCGACATCCAGTCCCTGAGTCTTGCCGATGCAGACCGGCTGCTGCTGGAGGCCAGCCCGGTCATCCTCCAGGCCCGTGCGGCCCTGGCCGGCGCCCGCGCCGGCATCGACATCGCCGCAGCCCGGCCGAACCCGCAACTGACCCTCGGTGCCACGTCGATCGATCCTGGCCAGCGCGGCAGCGGCGGCTACTGGAAGCGCCCCACCGACAACGTGTTGCGCGTCGACCAGGTCTTCGAACGCGGCGACAAGCGCGCGCTGCGCCTGCGCGCCGCGGAGAGCAATCTGTCGGCGACCCAGGCCGACCTGGAAAACACCATCCGCCTGGCCCGCATCGACCTGGCCAACGCCTGGCTGGACCTGCGCGCCGCCCGCGAGATCCGCCGCATCGCCGACGAGAACGCCGCCCTCGCCCGCCGAGCCGCCGACGCCGCCGAACTGCGCGGCAAGGCCGGTGACCTGGCCGGGGTGGACGTGGCGCGCTTTGCCGCCGATGCCGCCCGCGTCGCCAACGATGCCGTGCAGGCCGAGCTGGACCTGTCCCGCGCCCGCGTCGCGCTGGCGCTACTGCTCGGCAACCGTATCGCTCCCGACCGCCTCGACACCACCGACGACTGGCCAGGCGCCGACGCCCTGCCGTCCCCGGCGGCAGCCAGCGAGCGTGCCGACGTGACAGCCGCCCGCCAGCGCGTCGAACAGGCCAACGCCCTGCGCGACGCCGCCCGCGCCCAGCGCAGTCGCGACGTATCGGTCGGCGTGCAGTACGAGCACAGCCCGGCCAACGCCAACAATGCGGTACCCGAAAACGCCTACGGCCTCAGCGTGTCCATCCCCCTCTTCCTCGGCAACGACTACCGTGGTGACATCGCCAAGAGCGAAGCCGACTACACCGCAGCCGAACAGCAGCTCATCGCCACCCAGGCCGGCATCGGCAGCGAACAGGCCCGCCTGCGCGCCGAGCAGGCCGCCAGCGCGGCCCGTTTCGCACGCATCCGCGACATCGTGCTGCCCGCCGCCGAACGGGCTAGCCGTGGCGCCGACATCGCCATCCAGAAAGGCGGCATGAGCCTCACCGATTATCTCGACACCCAGCGCACCCTGCGCACCACCCGCATCGAGGCCATCCAGGCCCGCGCCGACCTCGCCCGCGCCGCCATGCTGCTGCGCCTGGCCGGAGACACGCCGCAATGAAAACCAGACTGATCGTCCTCGCCCTCGCCACGGCCGCCGCGGCCGGTGGTGCCTACCTGTATCTCCACAATGGCGCGGAAGAAGCCGCCTCCGAACCGGTGGTCATGAAACCGTCGGCCGAGCCCGGCGTGCTGCGCTTCCCGACGGCCGCCCCGCAACTGGCCCAGATCAAGGTGGAGCGGGCCGAGCGGGCCCCGGTGCCGCTGGACGAGCCGCTGGCCGCCCGGGTGGTGTACGACGAGAACGCCACCGCCCGCCTGTTCGCGCCGATTGCCGGCCGCGTACTGGAAATCCATGCCAACATCGGCAACCAGGTGAAGGCAGGCCAGGTGCTGGCCGTCCTCGATGCGCCCGAACTGGGCACCGCTGCCGCCGATCTGGCCAAGGCCCGCGCCGACGCCCACCAGAAGAAAGCCGCCTTCGAACGCGCCAAGAGCCTGTTCGATGCGGAAGTGGTGCCCAAGCGCGATCTCGAAGGGGCCCAAGCCGACTGGCACCAGGCCCAGGCCGAAGTCGAACGGGCGCGCCTGCGCCTCGCCAACCTGGCGCCCAACGGTGGCGTTTCCGCGGGCAGCGAACGCTACGTGCTGCGCGCACCGATGGCCGGCATCGTCGCCACCCGGCGCATCAACCCCGCCATGGAAGTCCGTCCCGACACCGATGAACCGTTGTTCATCATCACCGACATGAGCCGCCTGTCGGTACTCGTCGATGTTCCCGAACGCGACCTGCCGCTGGTCACCGTCGGCAAGTCCGCCCAGGTCGAAGTCTCCGCCTATCCGCACCGCAGCTTCGAGGGCAAGGTGGTGCGCGTCGCGCCGACCCTCGACCCGCAGACCCGCCGCGTGCAAGCGCGGGTCGCCGTCGACAACCGGGAAGGCCTGCTCAAGCCCGAGATGTATGCCAAGGTCGGCATCCTCGCCGACAACCAGGGCGAGCTGCCGAAGATCCCGACCGGCTCGCTGCTGGTGGAGGGCGTCAAGAACTATGTCTTTGTCGAACGGGAGCCCGGCGTCTTCGAGAAACGGGAAGTGACACTGGCGGTGCAGACCCGCAGCTACGCCTATGTCTGGCAGGGCATCAAGGCCGGCGAGAAGGTGGTCGGCGTCGGTGCCCTGCTCCTCAACGCCGAGCTGGCCAGCAGCTCCCGCTAAGGACCTTCCGGCATGTTCGACTCCATCATCACCGCGGTCCTGCGCCAGCGTGCCTTTGTCATCATCGCCGCGCTGGCTCTGCTCGGCTACGGCCTGTATTCCTTCAGCCAGATCTCCATCGAGGCCTTCCCGGACGTGCAGGACGTGCAGGTCCAGGTGGTCACCCAGGCCATCGGCCAGGCGCCAGAGGAAGTCGAGCGCACCGTCACGCTGCCGATCGAGCGCGAGATGAGCGGCGTGCCGGGCATGACCCAGTTGCGCTCCGTGTCGATCACCGGCCTGTCGGTGATCACCCTCACCTTCAACGAGAAGACCGCCGACTACTTCGCCCGCCAGCAGGTGCTGGAGCGCCTGCAGACCGTCAATCTGCCGCCGGGCGTGCAGCCCACGCTGGCCCCGCTGACCACCGCCGTCGGCGAGATCTACCGCTACGTGCTGGACTCGCCACCGGGCGCCTCCCAGGAGGAGGTCCGTGCCATCCAGGACTGGACCATCCGCCCGGCCCTGCGCATCGTGCCGGGCATTGCCGACGTGGTCAGCTTCGGTGGCTCGATCCGCGAGGTGCAGGTGCGCATCGAACCCGACCTGCTGCGCAAGTACGGCGTCAGCCTGGATGACGTCAGCAAGGCCCTGACGGGTGCCAGCGGCAATGGCAGCGGCGGCCTGTTGCGCCGCGGCGACGAAGCCCTGGTGGTGCGCTCGCTGGGCCTCTTCAACAACCTCGACGACATCCGCGACGTGGTGGTGGTGGCCCGCGAAGGCAAGCCGGTACGCATCAGCGACGTGGCCGAAGTGGTCGCCGGCGCCCGTCCACGCTCGGGTATCGTGGCCTTCAACGACCGCGACGACGTCATCGAAGGCATCGTGCAGATGACCAAGGGCGGCAATGCCACCAAGGTCGTCGAAGCCCTCCGCGCCAAGGTGGACGAGGTCAATGTGCGCCTGCCGGAAGGCTACAAGGTCCGCCCGATCTACCAGCGCACCGAGCTGATCGGCCACACCGTGGCCACCGTCGGCGAGAACCTGCTGGTCGGCGCGGTGCTGGTCACCGCCATCCTGCTGGTCTTCCTGCGCAACCTGCGGGCGGCCATCATCGTCGCCGCGGTGATCCCGCTGTCGCTACTGTTCGCCTTCATCCTGATGCACGCGCTGGGCGTGTCGGCCAACCTGATCTCCCTCGGCGCGGTGGACTTCGGGGTCATCATCGACAGCGCGGTAGTCATGGTCGAAGCCCTGATGGTGCGCCTGGCCTTCGATGCGCGCACCGAGCACCACGGCATCACCTCGCCGGTCGGCCGGCGCATCCACGCCCTCAAGCAGACCTGCATCGAACTGGGCTCGCCGATCCTGTTCTCGAAGGCCATCATCATCGTCGCCTTCCTGCCGATCTTTACCTTCCAGCGCGTAGAAGGGCGCATCTTCACGCCGGTGGCGCTGACCCTGTCCTTCGCCCTGCTCGGCGGCCTGATCCTGACCCTGACCCTGGTGCCGACACTGCTGTCCTTCGCCCTCAACAAGGACATGGCCGAGAAGGAAAGCGCCTGGCTGCACAATCTGCAGCACCGCTACCGCGACCTGCTGGTGCGCCTGCAGTCGCACCGAGCGGTGACCATCGGTTTGTCCGCCGTCTCGCTGGTCGTCGCGCTAGCGCTGGCGCCGCTGCTCGGCTCGGAATTCCTGCCCAAGCTCGACGAAGGCAACATCTGGCTGACCGTCAGCCTGCCCCAATCCTCGTCCCTGACCAATACCAAGGAGATCGAGCGCAAGGTCCGGACCATCATGCTGAGCTACCCAGAGGTGAAGACGGTGATCACCCAGGTCGGCCGCCCCGACGACGGTACCGACCCCAAGGGCCCCAACAACCTGGAAATCCTCGCCGACCTCAAGCCCCACGGCGAGTGGCGCTTCGCCAGCAAGGACGCGATGATCGACAGCATGGCCGCCAAGCTGGCCACCATTCCCGGCCTGCCGTCCAACTTCTCGCAGGTCATCGAGGACAACGTGGAGGAATCCCTGTCCGGTGCCAAGGGCGAGCTGGCGGTCAAGGTCTTCGGCCCCAACCTGCAGGTGCTCGAGGCCAAGGGCCAGGAAATCGCCACCGTTCTCAACCACATCCAGGGCTCGGCCGACGTGGCAGCCCTGCCGGTAGGCGGCCAGAGCGAGGTGGACATCCGCCTGCGGCGCGAAGCCCTGGCCCGCTACGGCATCCTGGTCAATGACGTGAACGCAATGATCCAGACCGCCCTCGGCGGCACCGCGGTCAATGTGTATTACGACGGCGAGCGGCGCTACGACGTGACCCTGCGCTTCGGTCCCCAATACCGCGACCAGGTGGACGACATCGCCCACCTGCCGGTAGCCCTGCCCGACGGCAAGGGCAGCATTCCCCTCGGCGATCTGGCCGACATCGAGCTGCGCCAGGGCGCGTCGCGCATCCAGCGCGAAGCCGGCAGCCGCAACGTGATCGTCAAAGCCAACCTGCGCGGCCGCGACCAGGGCAGCTTCGTCGCCGAAGCCCAGAAGAAGGTGGCCGCCGAAGTCACCCTGCCGGCCGGCTATTCCGTCACCTGGGGTGGCCAGTTCGAGAACCAGCAGCGCGCCATGGGCCGCCTGAAGGTGATCGTGCCGATCACCCTCGGGGCGATCTTCTCGCTGCTGTTCTGGGCCTTCAAGGACATCCGCCCGGCCCTGCTGGTGCTGGCGATGGTGCCGTTCACGCTGATCGGCGGCTTTGCCGGGCTGGCGGTGGCCGGCCTGCACCTGTCGGTATCGGCGGCGGTAGGCTTCATCGCGGTGGCCGGCATCTCGGTGCAGAACGGCGTGATCATGGTCGAGCAAGTCATGGAAATTGCCCGCCGCGGCGCCACCCGTACCGAGGCCATCCTCGACGGCGCGATGCTGCGCCTGCGCCCGATCGTGATGACCGCCCTGATGGCCGGCCTCGGCCTGCTGCCGGCGGCCCTGTCCCATGGCATCGGCTCGGAAACCCAGCGCCCCTTCGCGGTGGTGATCGTCGGCGGCATCGTCAGCGCCACGATCTTCACGCTGCTGCTGCTGCCGGTGCTGCTGTCCTTCGGCGGCCCCAAGGACGGCGGCCAGAACGGTAGCCGGAACGGCCACGAAGGCTGAGGCCCCCACTCAAACAGCCCTGCCCCTCACCGACAAACAGACCTACCATGCGCATCCTCATTGTCGAAGACGACCCTCTGCTGGCCGACGGTGTCGCACAGTTGCTGCGCGGTGCCGGCTTCACCACCGACTACGTGGGCACCGCAGAGCTGGCGGAGGCCGCGCTGGCCGCCGAGAAGTTCGACCTGCTGGTCCTCGACATCGGCCTGCCCGGCATGGACGGGCTGGAGCTGCTGAGCCGCCTGCGGGCCCGCCACAATCCGGTCCACGTGCTGATGCTGACCGCCCGCGACGCCCTCAACGAACGGGTACGCGGCCTCAACCTGGGCGCCGACGACTACCTCACCAAGCCCTTCGCGGCGGTCGAGCTGCTCGCCCGCGTCAATGCCCTGGCCCGGCGCAGCCGCGGCCAGGGCAGCGCGCGGCGCGAATTCGGCCCGCTGGCCCTCGACGAGGAAGCCCACCGGGCCTGGCTGAACGGCCAGCCGCTGGAGCTGCCGCAACGGGAATGGGCCATCCTCACCTTTCTGCTCGACAACCTGGAGCGCGTGCTCAGCAAGGAACGCATCGTCGCCGCGGTGTGCTCCTGGGACGAAGACATGAGCGAGAACGCCGTCGAGGTCTATGTCTCGCGCCTGCGCACCAAGCTCGAACCGGCAGGTATCCGCATCCGCACCGTACGCGGACTGGGCTACATGCTCGAAGACATGCCCCATGACGCGAAGCCTGCGTAAGGCGCTGCTGCTGTGGCTGCTGCTGCCGGCCGGGCTCGCCGTGGCGACCTTCCTGCCGCTGGCCTACCACCTGATTCACCAGCCGGCCATGGAAGCCTTCGACCAGGCCCTGGCCGACGCCGGCCTGGCGCTGGTGCCCCACCTGGAAGTCAGCAGTGGCGAACCCCGCTTCGTCTTTCCTGCGGCGGCCGAGCAGGTGCTGCGCACCGACCGGGTGGACGAGATCTACTTCCTGGTCCTCGGCCCCGGCGAACGCTTCATTGCCGGCGACATCGGCCTGCCTCATGCGGCACCGGACAAGGACTCCAACAGCGAATCCGACGACGGGGAACGGATCAATTTCGACTCTCACTTCCGCGGCCACCCGATCCGCGTCAGCACCCTGCGCCGCAGCATCGCCGGCGAACCCTTTCTCTTCGTCACCGCCGAAACCACCCGCAAGCGCGACCAGTTGCGCGTCGACCTGAGCTTCGCCCTGATCCTGCCGCTGATCTTCTTTGCCGGCGCCACCGGCCTCACCATCTGGTTCGGCATCCGCCACGCGCTGCTGCCGGTGGAAGACATCCGCGCCGCCCTGCAGCGCATGGGACACCGCGCGCTGCAGCCCCTGGACTCGGCCTTCGCCCCGACCGAGATCCGCCCGCTGGTCGATGAATTCAACCTGGTGCTCGACCGCCTGGACCAGGCCTCCGCCGCCCAGCAACGCTTCGTCGCCAACGCCGCCCACCAGTTGCGCACGCCGCTGGCAGGCGTCCGCACCCAGCTCGAACTGCTGCAGGGGGAGACCGACGCCGACGCGCGGGAAGCCCGCTGCCGCCAGTGCATCAACGCCATCGAGCGCCTTGGCCACCTGGTCAACCAGATGCTGGTGCTACTGTCCGCCGAGCCCAGCGGCCGGCACGCCAGCCTCAACGCCCCCATCGACGTCCCTGAACTGATCCGCGAACGCAGCCCGGAATGGATCCGCCTGGCCGAAGCCCACCACATCGATCTGGGCTTCGAGCTGCAAGCAGCCCGCGTCAGCGGCGACAGGCTGCTGCTCGGCGAGGCCATCGCCAACCTGGTGATCAACGCCATCCACTACACGCCGGCCAACGGCGAAGTGACGATCCGCAGCCGCCAGCAGGGCAACGACGTCTTCATCGACGTGGAAGACAACGGCCCGGGCATTCCCCCGGAAGCCCGCGAGCGCGTCTTCGAGCGCTTCTTCCGCCTGCCCGGCACCGGCGGCCAGGGCAGCGGTCTGGGCCTCGCCATCGTGCGCGAGATCGCCCGCGGCTTCGGTGGCGAAGTCCAGGCCCTCGACCCGGCAGGCTGCCGTGGCACCCGCCTGCAGGTCCGCCTGCCGGCCAGTCAGCCACCCGACTGAACCGCCGGCGCCGGGAGGGCCCTCCCGAAAAATCCTCTCCGGGCCCGGCGCTCACCGCACTCAAGCCGCCGCCCCCGTCATCGGCATGCAAAGCGGGCATTGAAAGATGACGGCCTTACCCGTACCGTATGCGCCGAACGCCCGCAAAAAGACTTGCGGCCCCCGTTGTGCCCCTTTACCGCTTCACGATGGAGACCCTCAGCATGGCCATGGATGTCGTCGATTACGAAATCTTCGGAAACGAAATGCAGTACGTCGAGGTGGAGCTCGACCCCGGCGAGGCCGCCGTCGGCGAAGCCGGCGTGATGATGTACATGCAGGACGGGATCCAGATGGACACCATCTTCGGCGACGGCTCGGCCCAGCAGAGCGGCCTGTTCGGCAAGCTGCTCGGCGCCGGCAAGCGCCTGCTGACCGGCGAGAGCCTGTTCACCACCATCTACCACAACGAAGGCAGCGGCAAACGCCGGGTCGCCTTCGCTGCCCCCTATCCGGGCAAGATCGTGCCGGTGGACCTGTCCACGGTCGGCGGCACGCTGATCTGCCAGAAGGACTCCTTCCTTGCTGCAGCCAAGGGCGTGTCCCTCGGCATCGCCTTCCAGAAGAAGATCGGCGTCGGCCTGTTCGGCGGCGAAGGCTTCATCATGCAAAAGCTCGACGGCGACGGCATGGCCTTCATCCACGCCGGCGGCACCCTGCTCGAAAAAACCCTCGCCCCCGGCGAAACCCTGCGCGTGGACACCGGCTGTGTGGTGGCCTTCCAGCCCAGCGTCGATTTCGACATCCAGTACGCCGGCAAGATCAAGACCGCCCTGTTCGGCGGCGAAGGCCTGTTCTTCGCCACCCTCACCGGCCCCGGCAAGGTGTGGCTGCAGTCCCTGCCCCTGTCGCGCATGGCCGACCGCATCGTGATGGCCTCCCGCGTGGTGCAGGGCGGCGGTGGCAAGGAAAGTACCTCGCTGCTCGGCGGCATCGGCCTCGGCTCCCTGCTCGGCGACGACGATTGAACGCCGCCGCCCGGCCGTCCAGGCGGCGCCCCCCGCCTGCCGATGCGATGGCGTGCAGTGACAGGAGGTTCGTCCGGTGAGCGACGCCCCCATTTCCGCCCGCTACTACCCACCGAGCGGCGATGCCCACGGCCACCCGGCGCTGCTGCGCTGGGAGGGCGGACACCTGCTCGTCGCCCCGGAGGATTCCGAAGTTCTGCGCATACGCGCCGCCGCACTGCGCGCCGAGGCGCGGGGCTTCAACCACAGCCAGTGGGCAATCGCCTGGCCCGGCGAGGGCGGCGAACACCTGCTGATCGTCGCCGACGCTGCCATTGCGCCGCTGCGCGCAGTGGCCCCGACTTTGTTCGCTGCCGGAGCGCACACCCAGCGGCGCACAAAGCGGCACTTCGGCCTCGGCGTGACGCTGCTGATCCTGCTGCCACTGCTGCTCATCGCCGGCATCTTCCTGGCTGTCGAGCCACTGGCCGACCGGGTCGTCGAGCACATCCCGCCATCCATCGAGAATCAAATCGGTGAAGCGGTGCTGGCCCGCACCCGCCTTGACAGCAAGCTGATCGAACAGGGCCCGGCGGTGGATGCACTGCAGCTCATCGGCAAGCGCCTCGCCCGCCCTGGCGAGAACCTGCGCTTCTACCTGGCCGAACGCTCGGACATCAATGCCTTCGCCGCACCCGGAGGCGTGGTCGTGGTGTATTCCGGCCTGATGAAACAAGCGGGCTCAGCGGAGGAAGTGGCCGGCGTGCTGGCCCACGAGATCGCCCACGTGGAGCTGCGCCACAGCCTGCGCCAGATCGTCCGCTCGGCCGGCCTGCGGGTCATCGTGTCGGCGCTGTTCGGCGACTACGGTGCCCTCGGCGGCTGGGGTGCCCGCCTCGGCGAACTGAAGTTCTCGCGGGATGCGGAGCGCGAGGCTGACGCCCGCGGCCTGCAACGCCTGGCCGAAGCCCGCATCGATCCGCAGGGCATGCTGCGTTTCTTCGAGACCCTGGCACGCAGCGAAAACAAAGCTACCTCGGCGGTGCCCACCGTGTTCTCCACCCACCCAGCCACCGCCGAGCGCATCGACAGCCTCCGCAAGGCCCTCGCCACGCCAGTGCCCGGAACGGTGGAGCGCATTGCGGCGAACTGGGATGCCGTCCGCCAGGCCTTGCCCGACACCAAGCCATGAGCATCTTCGACGCCACCAAGATCGACTGCCACGCGCACATTTTCGACCCGCTGCACTACCCCTACGGGCAAGTCCGCTAACATAAGCACCCTGTTCCCAAGGGGTCATCGCCAAAGCATGAGCACACAAGAAAAAAATCCCGTCGTCTTCGGTACCGAAGACCTGCTGCTGAGCCTCTGCAACTCGGTCACCAAGGTTCTCAGCGTGGCCACCCACAGCCAGATCCGCTATTCGGGCATGGTCCAGCGCATCACCAAGACCTGCCTGAAGCCGGACATCGGCTGTTTCGTACTGTTCGACGGTGGCTTCTCCGGCCTGGTGGTCATCAACTTCTCGGCCCAGTCGGCAATGGAGTTGTACGAGAGCTACATGCTCAACATGGGCATGGCGAAGGAAGACCTGGCCAGCTCCCACACCTCCGACGACGTCAGCAACGTGATGGGCGAGCTGATGAACCAGATCGTCGGCGACTTCACCGGCCAGGTCGGGCGCGAGCTGCAGACCCACATCACGCAGAACCAGCCGAAGATGCTGGTCCTCAACAAGCAGGTCGTACTCAGTGTGGACACCCACCTGGACCAGCCCGAGACCCGCCGGGTGACCTTCTATACGGGCCGCAACAACATCTTCTATCTGGAACTGGCGATCGACCGCACGGAGTTCATCAAGCTCTATGACTTCGAGCCCCAGGATGCCCCCGACCCGGATGCATTGATCGACGCCGCCGACGCTGCGCCGGCTACCGCAACGCCTGCCGCCCCCGGCAACGGCGGTGGCGACGACCACGACGACCTGCTCAAGTCCCTCGGTTTCTGAACTCCACGTTCAGGCGGGCAGGTCGGCGCGGGTATCCACGTCGCGCAAGCAGCCCGCATCGTCGGTCTCGATGGTAAGCAGGTCCGCCTTGTGGGCGGCAAGGATCGCCCGCGCGCCCTCGTCGCCGGTGAGGCCCAGCAACTCAGCCCGCCAGCGGGCCGCGAAGCCGACCGGGTGGCCGCGCCGCCGGTCATGAAAAGGCGCCGCCAGCGCCGCACCGCTGCGAACGGCGTCGGCAACCCGGCACAGCGTGTCGGCTCTCAAAAAAGGCATGTCGGCCAGCGCAACGAGCCAGCCCGCCGCGTCGGCACTGGCCGCCACGCCAGCGGCCAGGCTGTGGCCCATGCCATCCAGCGCGGCCGGACAGAAGACCGTTTCCAGCCCTTCCGCCTGCAGCAGCCCGGCCAGTTCGCGCTGCTCCGGGCGCAGCACCGCGATGCTCCGCGGGCAGGCCTGGCGCAGACAGCGCGCCGCCACCACCGCGATCGGCGTGCCGTCGGGCAGCGGATGCAGCAACTTGTCGCTACCGAAACGCCGCCCCTGGCCCGCCGCCAGCAGCAGGCCGACCACCGCTCCCGTCACGGGCGCACGCCGCAGCCGGCGCTGGCGACGGCGCTTGACTCAGCACGCGGCACGACGACGCCGTTCTTCACCGCGGTCATCTCGGCCAGGATGGACACCGCGATTTCCGGCGGCGTACGGCTGCCGATGTGGATGCCGATCGGCCCGTGCAGGCGCCCGACCTCACCTTCCGACAGATCGAAATATTTGAGCAGACGCTCCTTGCGCGCTGCGTTGTTCACCCGCGAGCCCAGCGCGCCGACGTAGAAGGCCGGCGACTTGAGCGCTTCCAGCAGGGCCATGTCGTCCAGCTTGGGATCGTGGGTCAGCGCGACGATGGCGGTGTGGGGATCGGGCCCCATCGCCAGCACCGCGTCGTCGGGCATGCCGGCCACCAGCAGCGCGCCGGGCACGTCCCACTCGACGGAGTATTCCTCGCGCGGGTCGCAGACGCTCACCGCGTAATCGAGCGCCTGGGCCATCGGCGCCAGGTAGCGGGCGATCTGCCCGGCGCCGATGATCAGCAGGCGCCAGTGGGGGCCGTGGATCGTGCCGAGCCGAGTGCCGTCCCACTGCAGGGCTTCGCCACGGCAGGCGTCCAGGATGCGCACCGCGCCACTGTCCAGCTCGATCTCCCGGCGCACCAGCTGGCCGGCCTCGATGCGCGCCGCCAGCTCGGCGAGCTGGGCCGCGTCCGGGGCCGGCTCGACGACCAGCTCCAGCGTGCCGCCGCAGGGCAGGCCGAAGCGGTTGGCCTCTTCCCGCGTCACCCCGTAGCGCAGCACGAAGGGCTGGCTGCCGGCGATGCGCCCGTCCAGCATGCGGGCGATCATGTCGTCCTCGATGCAGCCGCCGGACACCGAGCCCTGCACACGGCCGTCGTCGCGCAGAGCCATCCAGGCCCCGGCCGGCCGGGGCGCGGAGCCCCAGGTCTGGGCGACGGTGACGAGGGCCGCCCGATGCCCTTCCTCGCGCCAGCGCCGCAGCGCGGCAAGAACCTGCAGATCCTGACTGTCCATGCTCCAGACCTTTTTCTGGCCCCCCTGTGGGGGCGAATTCATTCGCCCTTCTGGGCTGACCAAGGTGCGCGGGCGAATGAATTCGCCCCCACGGTGGATGAAAATGCGCCCGCTCAGGCCTTCAGCTCATCGGAGCGGAACGGCAGGCGGGTCAGCCACTTGCCGGTGGCGGCGGCGATCGCGTTGGCCACCGACGGCGCCACCGGCGGCACGGCGGGCTCACCGATGCCGGTCGGCTTCTCGGCGGACGGCACGATGTATACCTCGGTCTTGGGCATCTCGTTGATGCGGATCGGTGCGTACTCGCCGAAATTGCCCTGCTCCACGACGCCGTCCTTGAGGGTGATCTCGCCGTGCAGCGCGGCCGACAGCGCAAAGCCCACCGAGCCCTCGACCTGGGCGCGGATCACGTCCGGGTTGATCGCCACGCCGCAATCCACCGCGGTGACGACCCGATCCACGCGCACGCTGCCGTCGGCCTGTACCGTCACCTCGGCCACCTGGGCCACGTAGGAGTGGAAGGACTCATGCACGGCCACCCCGCGGCCGCGGCGCTCGCCCGGCTTGCCCTTGGCCAGCGGCGTGCCCCAGCCGGCCTTCTCGGCGGCCAGGCGCAGCACGCCGGCGTGGCGCGGATGCTTGTCGAGCAGCTTGAGGCGCAGGGCCACCGGATCCTGCTTCGATTCGGCCGCCAGCTTGTCGAGGAAGGTCTCGGTGGAGTAAGCGGTGTGCGTCGAACCTACCGAGCGCCACCACAGGACGGGCACCGTGATGTCGCTGGGCGTATGCAGCTCCACCTGCAGGTTGGGGATGCCGTAGGGCAGCGACGCCGCGCCTTCCACCGACAGGCCATCGACGCCGTCCTTGATCATGAAGCCCTCGAAGGGCGAGCCCTTGGCGATGGACTGGCCGACCAGGCGATGGCGCCAGGCGCGGATCGAGCCATCGGCATTCAGCGCCGCCTCCATCGCGTGATGGAACTGCGGCCGGTAGTAGCCGCCCTTCGTGTCGTCCTCCCGCAGCCACACCATCTTGACCGGCGCGCGGGTGCCGGCCGCCTTGACGATGGAGGCGGCTTCCTTGACGTAGTCGGAATCCGTGCACGCGCGTCGGCCGAAGCTGCCGCCGGCATACAGCATGTGGATGTTCACCTTCTCGGGCGGCAGGCCGAACAGGGCCGCCAGATTGCCCTGGTCCACGGTCTGGAACTGCTCGCCGTTCCACACTTCGAGGCTGTCGCCG
Source organism: Zoogloea sp. LCSB751 (assembly GCF_002028455.1). Taxonomy (GTDB): domain Bacteria; phylum Pseudomonadota; class Gammaproteobacteria; order Burkholderiales; family Rhodocyclaceae; genus Zoogloea. Next base: position 43,638 of record NZ_MWUM01000006.1, read on the forward strand.
GTGAATTGCACGACGCAGTTCATCGGCTCCATCGCGGCATGAGCAAGGTAGGGGAAGTCGTAGCTGGCCTTGACGATCTTGGCAGCGCCGGCCAAGGCCGCGTCCCCGTCGCCGTCCTTGCGGGCGATCAGGCCGGGAGTCTGGGCCAGCGCATGGTAGCGGGCGAAGATCTCATCGGAGCCGAGCTTGAAGGCGGCGCTGTCGTCCCATTCGACGCTCAGCGCATCGCGGCCCTTCTTGGCGCTCCAGGTGTCCTTGGCGAGCACCGCGACGCCGTTGGGGATCGCCACCACATCGACGACGCCCTTGACCGCCTTGGTCTTGCTGGCGTCGAAGGACTTGACCTTGCCGCCGAAGCGCGGCGGATGGGCGACCACCGCCACCAGCATGCCCGGCAGATGGACGTCCTGGGTGAACTGGGCCGTGCCGTTGGTCTTGGCAAAACTGTCCTTGCGCGGCGCATGCTTGCCGACGAGGCTGAAGTCCTTCGGGTCCTTGAGGGGCACGCTGGCCGGCACGGCCTCGGCGGCGGCCGCTTCGGCCAGTTCGCCGAAGGTCGCCCTGTGCTTGCTCGCCGCGTGGGACACGACGCCGTCGCGCACGCCGATCTCGGCGGCCGGCACGTTCCAGCGCTTGGCGGCAGCGGCGACGAGCATTGCCCGCGCCACGGCGCCGGTCTGGCGCAGCTGATCCCAGGAATTGGCCATCGCGGTGCTACCGCCGGTGCCCTGCATCGGGCCGAAGGCCAGGTTGTTGTAGCGCTTGGCATCGGCCGGCGCGCCGTCCACGCGCACCTGCGACCAGGCGGCGTCGAGCTCTTCGGCAACGATGGTGGCCAGCCCGGTGTAAGTGCCCTGCCCCATTTCCAGGTGCTTGGAGATCACCGTCACCGAGTTGTCGGCGCCGATGCTCAGGAAGGGAGTCGGCTCGAACGCGGCGACAGAACCGACTGCGGTAGCCGTCTTGGCACCCTTGGCGGCGAAGGCCGGCAGCGCCAGCCCGAGGGTCAGGCCGGCGGAACCTTGCAGGAAGTGGCGGCGGGAGAGGTTGTGAATGGCTTGGGTCATGTCGTCTCTCCTCAGGCCAGCGCCTTGGCGGCTTCGTGGATGGCCGCGCGAATTCGCACGTAGGTGGCGCAGCGGCACAGGTTGCCGGCCATCGCGGCATCGATGTCGGCGTCGGTGGGGTTCTTCTTGGTCTTCAGCAGGCTCACGGCGCTCATGATCTGGCCGGACTGGCAGTAGCCGCACTGCACCACGTCGAGCTTGCGCCAGGCATCCTGCACGGCCTTGCCGACGCGGGAGTTGTCGACGGCCTCGATGGTGGTGATCTTCTTGCCCGCCACGCTGGACACCGGGGTGATGCAAGAACGGGTCGGCTGGCCGTCCACATGCACAGTACAGGCGCCGCACAGGCCGGCGCCGCAGCCGAACTTGGTGCCGGTGAGGAGGAGCGAATCGCGCAGGGTCCACAACAGCGGGGTGTCGGGGTCGACATCGGCGCGCTTGGGCTTGCCGTTCACATTGAGCTGGATCATGGTCTATCTCCGTGGGGGGTTGCCGGATTGTTCTTTGAACGTTGGGGCGAATGCATTCGCCCTCGGTGGGTTGATCGAAGTCCGCGGGCGAATGAATTCGCCCCAACGATCATGGGAGTCCTGCCACCATGAGCGGAAATGTAGCCGAAGCCCATCCGCCAGGCATTGCAGAATCCTGTGAGATTCTTGCCTGATCCTCCAGAATAGTGTCTCAGCAGCTGCACATTCAACCGGAAGACGATACCTTCGGCATCGTCGGCAGGAGAAACAAACCATGATCGAATCAGGCTTTTCCACTCAGCCCGCGCCATTCGCGCTCGATGCTGCCCGGCTCGAGCTGGCCGCGCTGATTGAACGATATTGCACCGCAGACGGCCCCAATCCGACGCCGATCGGCGGCCTCAGCCTGTTCCGAGCCTCCAGTACCAGCACGCCGATCTGCGCGGTCTATCGTTCCGTGCTGGCGGTGGCAGCCCAGGGCACCAAGCGCCTGAGCCTTGCCGACGAGACCTTCCAGTACGACAGCCGCCACTACCTGATCACCTCGGTGGACCTGCCGGTGATCGGCCAGATCACCGAGGCCTCGCCGGAACGCCCCTACCTGTGCGCGGTGCTCGACATGGACCCGCGCAGGATCGCGGAACTGGCCGGCTCCATGCAGTTGGCGCCACTGCCACCGGGCAACGGCGCGCTCGGCCTCGGCGTCAGCCCCCTCACCGGCAGCGTGATGGAAGCCTTCCTGCGCCTGGTGCGCCTGCTCGACACGCCGGACGATATCCCGGTGCTGGCCCCGCTACGCGAGCAGGAGCTGCTCTACCGCCTGCTCACCGGCGCCCAGGGGCAGCGCCTGCGCAGCATCGCCGCCACCGACAGCCAGGGCCACCGCACCGCCCGCGCCATCGACTGGATCAAGGGCAACTTCGACCAGCCCCTGTCCATCGACGCACTGGCCGACGCCGTCAACATGAGCAAGTCATCGCTGCACCACCACTTCAAGGCGCTCACGGCGATGAGCCCGCTGCAGTACCAAAAGCAGATCCGCCTGCAGGAGGCCCGCAAGATGATGCTCACCGAGGCCATCGACGCCGCCACCGTGGCGCGCCGGGTCGGCTACGAGAGCCCCTCCCAGTTCAGCCGCGAGTACAGCCGCCTGTTCGGCGCCCCGCCGCTGCGGGACATCGCGCGGATGCGCTGAGTATCACGACAACACTTTTCAGCGCGGGGCCTTGAAGAGGCCGTCATCGTAGGCTTCGCAATAGACCTTCCAATCCCTGCACAGCCGTTCGCTGCATTCATCAGCCGCGGCCAGCAGTGCCTTGCGCCACTTGCCGGCGCCAAAGTCGATGAGCGCGTCGGCAATCGCCGAGCCGCTGCGCCCGCTGCTGCGCAACTGGGCGCTGGCGACGATGGCGCCCATCGTGCCGACGACACCGCGGATCGCCTCGAAACCGGAACGGGATTCGTCCAGCGCCACCCGATCCTCGGTCGGCTGCAGGCCGCGCAGGATGTAGGAGCGCTTGCCCAGCCTGACCGGCTGCAGGAAGGCCATCGACACCGCCTGCATGCGCCGCTGCACCGCCACGACCCGCGCCGCCTCGGACTTCCAGGCCGGCTGTGGCGTCTTCAGATAAGGGGCCAGCGACGAGGGCAGCGCCTCTTTCAGATCGAGCAGGTAGTTGCCGTCCGGCGAGCCCTTGCCGCGCACCAGGATCACGAAGCGATCGACGCCCAGACTGCCGTTGCCGGCGATCCGCCGGGCCACGTCGAGCACCTCGTAAAAGCGCGGGTCGGCCTGGGATTCGGCGAGTTCGCCGATCAGCTTGGTGACCCGGTCGCGCTGCTTGTCGGTGACCGGCAGCGCCTTGCCGTTATCCAGACGTAGCACGCGATGCTTGCCCTTGAGCACCGTCCGGCCGTCCAGGAAGGCCGGACGCAGGCGCCCATGCAGGCCGTCGAGGAGATGGCGGACCAGCCCGCTGGCGGTGTCGCGCTCAACCCAGCCGGCCTTGCCGGAGAGCAGCGCAGCCCGGTAGGCATCGAGAAAGTCGTTGCACAGCTCGCCGGCCTGTTTCTTCTTGACCGCCATCGACGCGGCACCGATCTGCACGCTGGTCAGGAAGCGCACCAGGTCCCAGCTGGCCGGCGCCAGCGCGGCTTCGTCGAAGTCGTTGAGGTCGAAATAGACCAGCCGGTTGTCGCCCTTGTAGCTGCCGAAATTCTGCAGGTGCAGGTCGCCGCAACTCCAGACCGGCGGCGCGGAGGCAAACAGTGGATCGTCCGGCAGGCGGCGGTAAAACAAATGGCAGGTGCCGCGCAGGAAGACGAAGACCCTCGCCCGCATATTGCGGTACTTGAGGGCCAGGCGCTGCGGATCGCGGCCGGCGTTGAAGCTCAGGATCTGTTCGACGACGTCGCTCATGACCGTTCTCCCCGTACTCGTCAAACCACGCAGCATACGCCTGCCACCCCGGACGACAAGTCGCGCGGCCTAGTCCCGGTGGGCGTGGCGATGCCCCTCGTCGCCCCGCAGATCATTGGGCTGGCGCGGTGGTGGCGACTTCTCCATCAGCTTCATGCGGGCGATACGCACCTCGCAATCGCCGGGTACGCTGGCGCACAGGCTGGCGTCGTCGATGCGCAGTTTCTTCTGGGTGGCGCGGAAACGCTGCAGGAAGGTCCAGGCGGTGTCCTGCGCGCCGAGCATGCCGAGGCGAGCCGAATTGAGGGCACCGACAAAGCCGAAATACTCGATGCCCAGGCGCCGTGGGCCGGGCGTCTTCTCATCGGCAAGCAGGTCTTTCAGGCAGGCTTCGTAGGCGAAGGTGTCGTGGTGGATCAGGCGGTAGCAGTGGCCCTGGGCCTCCAGCGCCGCTTCGGCAATACGACCCGGCAGGCGCGGATCGGGCGTCCCGGCGATGGCCGCCGGCAGGCTTAGCATGAGCAGGAAAGTGAGCAGATGTCGGATCACGAAGCGCATCCTCGAAACAAGCCGGGGCGACCTGTGCCGCCCCGGTGGAAAAGACCGGAGCAGGCTCCGGCCGCAGGAATTGTTGTTCTTAGTTCAGACGGGTCACGCGCGGCGCCGGCGGTGCCAGGTTCGGGTTCCTCTTCATGTAGCCGACGAAGGCGTCGATGTCGATGACGCCACTGTTGGTGACCTTGGTGCCACTGGTCGTGACCACCGAGAAGTTGTCGCCCGGCCCCGGGGCCATGAAGCTGTTGAGCGTGACCCGGTAGGTCTTGCTCATGTCCATCGCCGCGCCGTTGAGCTTGAGGGAACCGGCCACCACCCGGTTGCCGCTGCCGACGGCGGCACCGGCCGGCTTGGCGGCATCCCAGCTGTAGCTGAAGGTGCTGCTCGGCTGGAGCATGCGACCGCAGCCATTGGCGCCGGTCTTGGCGGAACAGTTGGGGGCTTCCCATTGCTGCTCCAGCAGGCGGACGATCTGCGCGCCGGTGAGATCCACGGTGGCCAGCACATTGCCGAACGGTGCCACGGTGAGCAGATCGCCGTAGGTGACCGCGCCGCCGTTCTTGTAGATCAGGTCGGCACGCACGCCACCCGGATTGATGAAGGCGATGTCGGCCTGCGGGCCACCGGACAGGTACACGTCGGCCATCACGTCGCCCATCGGGCCTTCGGCGGTTTCGTCGCGGGTCGGCGTGGAGCTGTTGGCGAGCAGGGCCCGCTTGATGTCGGCGGTGATCGAGCCGACCACCTGGTTCTTCAGCGTGGCGGCGAGATTCACGTAGGACTGCACCGCAGCGTCGATGGTGGCGTCCTTGGAGAGGATCGAGTAGCCGGTCGGCACCGTGGTGTTGAGGTCGTTGATGACCGGCACGCTGTTGGCCGCCACAGCAGTAACACCCGTGCCCGGCACGATGGTCAGGTTGATGTCGGTGACCGCGCTGCCGTAGAAGCCGGTGGAGGTCAGCAGCTTGCCGTTGCGCTTGCAGACGTATTCCTGGTGCGTGTGGCCGCTGACCACCACGTCCACGTCCTTGCCGAGGGCATCGACGATGGGCAGGATGTCGCCGGACAGGTTGGGGCAGCTCTGGTCGTTGAGGGTGGACGCCGTGGTCTGGCCGCCCTGGTGGATCAGCACCACCACAGCATCGACGCCGTCCTTCTTGAGCTGGGCGGCGTAGCTGTTGATAGTCGTCGCCTCGTCGAGGAAGTTGAGGCCGACGACGCCGGTGGAAGTCACCACCGCTGGCGTGCCTTTCAGGGTCAGGCCGATGAAGCCCACCGAGGCCTTGCCGAACTTCTTCACATAGGTTGCCGGAAACAGGGTCTTGCCGCTGGCGGTATCCACCACGTTGGCCGACAGCCATTTGTAGCTGGCACCCGGGAAGACGCCGCCGTTGATACAGGTGTCCTTGCCGACGGTACCGCCGACATAGCAGCCGCCGTTCTGCAGGCGCTGCAGCTCGCCCTTGCCGTGATCGAACTCGTGGTTGCCGACCGAGGTCACTTCGAGGCCGATCTGGTTGAGGATGTCCACGGTGGCTTCGTCATGGGTCAGCGTGGAGGTGACCGGCGAGGCGCCGACCATGTCGCCGGCGCCGACGACGATGTTGTTGGCGTTGCTGGCCCTGAGCTGCTTGATCAGCGTCGCCAGGTAGGCCGCGCCGCCGCTGCGCACGGTGGTGCCAGCCGCATTGGCCGGATCCTTCAGCACGACCGAGCCGCCGTTGTTGGCCGCCGGCACTTCGATGTTGCCGTGGAAATCGTTCATCGCGATCACCTTGACGGTGACCGGATCGGGCGGATTGCTGGAACTGCCGCCACAGGCGGCCAGGGCCAGCATGGAGCTTGCCGCCAGCCAGGCGGCAAGCCTTTTCACGGGGAATTGCATCGATCGTCCTCGGAAGGTCAGGGTTTGGCCCCGAACCTTGCCGAAAGAATATGACCTGCCGATTAAGCGCCCCGGTGCGGGGTCACACCAGCCAGTTCACCGCTTCCAGCGCACCCCGGCACACGAAGGCAATCCCCAGCGCCAGCGCCACCGACAGGCCGATGGAGAACAGCGCATCGCGCCGGCCGATGGTCTTCAGCATCACCGCAAAGGTGGACACGCAGGGCACGTAGAAGGTCAGGAAGACCAGGAAAGTGGTGATCTGCACCCAGTCGAGGAGCGGCGCGATGTCCTGGGTGCCGAGGGCCTGGTAGACCATCAGCAGCGACAACTCCTTGCGCAGCACGCCGAACAGGATCGGCACCCCCAGCACCACCGGCAGCCCCAGCCACCAGTGGGTAACCGGCATCAGCAGCGTGTTGACCACCTCGTCCGCACCGAAGTGGGCGAGCAACGCCAGCACCACGCTGCCCATGACCAGCAGCGGCGTGACGATGGTCAGGATGTCGCTGGTACGTTCCCAGGTAATGGCCAGCAGGCGCCGCCACTGGGGCAGCGCGTAGGGCGGAATGGACTGGATCAGGCCCGGGCTGGCCTGCACGTAACGGCGCGTCAGCAACTTGCCGGACACGGCGATGATCAGCATGGTCAGCAGGAAGATGCCCAGCACGCCTTCCCAGCCCAGGTACTTGCCGCCGATGGCCAGCACGATGGCCGAGCGCGCCGAGCATGGCACGAAGGTGATCAGCAGCGAGGCGACGATGCGCTCCCGCCCCGACGAGGTGGCCGCCACCGCCGACAGGGCCGGTACGTTGCAGCCCAAGCCCAGCAGGAAGGGCACCGCCACGCCGCCATGCAGGCCGATGCGGTGGAAGCCCCGGTCCACCACGAAGGCGACCCGGTGCATGATGCCGGACTCTTCCAGGCTCACCAGCAGCAGCACCAGCGGCAGCATGTACGGCACCACGATGCCGACCAGGCCGACCAGACCATCGGCCACCGCGCGGCCGATCACCCCGACGGTGGTGTCCGGCTCCCACTGGCCGACCCACGCGGCCAGCGGCGCGGAAGTGATGGAGTCGAGCGTCGTGCTGACCTCGAAGACCATGAACAGCACCAACGCGAACACCGCCAGCGTGCCGATGAAACCCCATTGGGGATGCAGGAAGACCCGGTCGAGGGCGCGCTTCCAGCCGGCCTTCTCGGCAGCATGGCCGAGGCGGGTGACCTGTTCGTGCAGGGCTGCGGCGCGGTAGTGGCGGTCGGCGAACAGCTCCTCCGCCAGCGGGCGCGGCAGATGGCGTGCCGCTTCGGCACGGGCCTCCTGTATGGCCGGCAGCAGCGCCGGGAACAGGCGCGCCATCTCGGCGGTGAAATAGGTGTTGTCCTTGGCGAGCTGCGTCAGCAGCAGCGAGCGGGGCACCGGGAAGGCGGCCTCCACCTCGGGCGTGTCGAGGATCGCATTGAGCCCGGCCAGCGCCTTGAGCAGATGGACGCCGGGCAGTTGCGGCAAGGGGCAGGTCTTGCTGCGCACCGCGTTGAGCGCCGTTTCGAACAACATGCCGATGCCCTTGCCCATGTGGGCAACGGTGGGCACGACGGGTACGCCGAGCTCAGCGGAAAGGGCTTCCACGTTGATGTAGATGCCACGCTCGCGGGCTTCGTCGAGGCGATTGAGGGCAATCACCAGCGGCTTGCCAAGCTGGCACAACTCCTGGGCGAGGGCCAGGTTGGGTTCCAGCGCGGTGGCGTCCACCACCTGGATCAGCACGTCGGGGGCCTTGAAACCGCCCTTGCCGGGTTCGCCGCGCAACAGCGCCATCAGCAGCAGGCGGTCGGCGTCGTCGAGATCGTGCAGCGTACGCAGCGACGGCAGGTCCACCAATGAAGCCTGCTCGAGGCCCACATTCACCTGACAGGCGTCGAAACCGAGCGTGCTTCCGTCAAGCCGGCCGGATTCGACCGCGGTGCTGGAGGCAGCCTGGAAGATCGTGCTCTTGCCGGTCTGCGCCAACCCGACCAGGGCTACCTGCGGCCGGCGGGCGCCGCGCAACAGGGTAGTGGGCAGGGCGATGGTGGCAACGGCGGGGGCGGCAGCGTTCATGAGCCAACCCTCCCCGTGGCGTGGAGCCGGGCGGGTCCTGCCGGATTGCGCTGCTGTCCTGGAATACGAATCATCGGGAACCGCCAAATGCAGATCAGTTGCGCCGATTATAGGTACAAATAAGAATTGTTCGCAAATGAATTCCCCATTGCAGTCGCAACGGGGTTGGCGCCCATCCGCCGCTCAGACGCGCAGGCCGGCGCGGGTCATCATCAGCAGGGCCTGGGCCCGGCTGGTCACGCCGAGCGAACGCAGGATCGCCGACACATGGACCTTCACGGTCCCTTCCGACAACCCGAGGAACTCGGCGATGTCCCGGTTGGACTTGCCCTGGGCCACCAGTTCCAGCACGCGCCCCTGGGCAGCGGTGAGCTGGAAGCGCTCGGCGAAGGCCTGGCTGGCGCGGCGGTTACGGTTGCCGTCGTTGCCGCCGGAGGCGGAATCGGGGGTGAATACCCCGCCGGCCAGGATCGTCCGCACCGCCTCGATCAAGGTATTGCTGGGACTGGCCTTGGAGACGAAGCCGGAGGCGCCGGCCTTCATCGCCCGCTGCACCGACTCCCGGTCGTCGAGGGCCGACACCACCAGCGCCGGCACGTCGGGGAAGCGCTTGGCGATCACCCCCAGTAGCGAGAAGCCATTGATCTCCGGCAGCATCAGGTCCACCACCAGCAGGTCGCAGTTCGGATCGGCCTCCAGCAGTGCCAGCGCATCGGTGGCGTTGCTGGCCTGCTCGCAGTGCACACCCTCCCCAACCTGGGCCAAGGTCAGCGCCATCGCTTCCCGCACCAGCACGTGGTCTTCAATAATCAATATGCGTGTCTGCATCATCACAAACCGTTAAATTAAACGCCTGTTCCAAATCCGGACCAGTTTAGCCTACCCAGCAGGCTGCAAAACGTAGAAAATCCGGCCCCCGGGCCGAAACGGCACGACGATCATGCCGATACTTCAGTATTCCGCCCGCCGCCTCCTGGCTCTCCTGTTGCCCGCAGTCGCAATACCCGTTTCGGGCGCTGCACACGCGGCGACCAGCGAGACCGCCTACCTGGACGATCTCCCGGTCGTTTTGTCAGCCAGCCGCCTGTCCCAGGCCCAGGCCGACGCGCCAGGCGCCGTGTCGATCATCGACCGGCCCATGATCGTGGCCTCCGGCGCCCGCAATATCAATGAACTGTTCCGCTTTGTCCCCGGTTTCCAGGTCGCCATGCACACCGGCAACCAGCCGCTGGTGAGCTACCACGGCCTGTCGGACGAAGCGCCGCGACGCATGCTGGTGCAGGTGGACGGACGTTCTGTGTATTCGCCGTATTTCATTGCCGGCGTGGAATGGAACCAGCTCGGCGTGGACATCGACGACATCGAGCGCATCGAGGTCTTCCGCGGTTCGAACTCGGCAGCTTATGGCAGCAACGCCTTCCTGGGGGTCGCCAACATCATCACCCGGGCGCCGTCCGAAACCCTCGGCACCCGCGTGCGCTACCGGGCCGGCAGCGAGGGCGTCAACGACATCGGCGTGCGCGTCGGCAAGCAGCTGGGGGACGTGGACCTGCGTCTTACGGCGGCCCGCAATTACGATCGGGGCTTCTCCGACATCAACGACGGGCGCCGCTACGAACTGGCAACCCTGCGCGCCGACTGGGCCTCGAACCGGGTGGACCAGTTCGAGTTCCAGGCCGGCTGGACGCGCAATGCACTCGGCATCGGCAAGGACAACAACCTCACCGATCCGGAACGGGACAGCAGCATCGGCACCGGCTTCGGCCTGCTGCGCTGGCGCCACGCCCCGGCCCCCGACGAGGAACTGAGCGTCACCTATTACCACCAGGAGGAGTCCGGACACGACAGCTTCTCCGCCAATGTGCCGATCCCCCCGGCCCAGTCGCGCCTGCCGCTCACGATCAACATCCCGCTGCAGATCGACTACGGCTTCAAGGCCGTCCGTGACGACATCGAGATCCAGCGCATCGCCCACCCGGGCGACACCCTGCGCACGGTGATCGGCGCCGGCGCCCGCGTGGACCAGATCCACGCCCCGCTGCGCTTCAACACCGACGAGACCATGCGGGTGGCGGTCAATCACCTGTTCGGCACCGTCGAATGGCGGGCCTCGCCGCGCTGGCTGTTCAACGCAGGCGCCATGCTGGAGAACAACGCCCTGACCGGCACATCGCTGGCGCCCCGCCTCTCAGCCAACTATCATATGACGGAAGCGCAAACCTGGCGGCTGACCGCCAACCGTTCATACCGGAGTCCGATGGCGTTCGAACAGAAATCCAGCATGATCTTTGTGAACTCAGCCCCCATCGCGACGCCCCGCTTCACCATCCCGACCGGCACGCCGATCTCCCAGACCTTCCGTCCGTCCCCCGACCTGCGCGCCGAGCGGATCACCACCTACGAACTGGGCTATCTCGCCGACCTGCGCTCCCTGGCCAGCACGTTCGACGCCCGCCTGTTCCTCGAACGGGCCCGCGACCTGATCGAGATGCGGCTGGAGAACTCCACCGTCGGCCTGCTGCCCCGCGACAACACGCGCTACTTCGCCAACAGCGGGCGGGCCGACATCCGCGGCCTCGAACTCACCGCCACCTGGCGGCCTGCTCCGGCCACCTGGCTGTCGGCCCAGCACACCGAACTGCGCATCGACGGCCCCGGCGAAGCCGCTACCGCCACCGCCGCCAACCCGAGTGGCTGGGTCGAATACTCCGCCCCCAGGCACAGTTCGGCGCTGTTCGGCGCGTGGCAATTCCATCCGCGCTGGCAGATCAGCGCCGCCCAGACCTGGGTCGGTTCGATGAGCTGGTACCAGGACGGTGCCCACCGGGTCGCCAGCTACCGCCAGCTGGACCTGCGCCTCGCCCATCGCCTGCCGCCTGCGCTGGCCCGTGGCGACATCGCCATCACCGCCCAGAACATCGATGGCGTGGACCAGACCTACTCGCCCCGCACCTCCGCGTGGGGCAGCCGGGTCTTCTGCACCCTCGGGCTCGAGTTCTGATCGCCGATGGTGCGCCTGCGACTCCTTCTCTTCGCACTGTGCGCGGCCCTGCTGGTCGGAGCCTCTGCCGTGCGTGCCGCCCAGGTCACCCTGGTCCTGTCGGAGGAGGGCGGCGCTTTCGGCGAAGCCGCCGAGGCCGTGTCGTCCGAACTGCGTAGCGCCGGCCATCGCATCCAGACCATCGCCATCCCCTTGCGCGCCGAGGACGGCGCCACCCTCAACGCCAGCGCGCTGATCGTCACCTTCGGCACCCGCGCCGCCCAGACCATCGCCGGGCTGGCCCCGCGCAGCCTGCTGCTGCACACGCTGCTGCCGCGCAGCGCCTACGAACGCCTGCCCCAGCGCAGCGAGGACGGGCGGCGCACGTCGGCGGTATTCATCGACCAGCCGGCCAGCCGGCAGATCGAGCTGCTGCGCCTCGCGCTGCCCGACTGGTCGCGGGTGGCGCTGATCGTCGGCCGGGAAAGCAGCGAGCTGGGGGCCCGCCTGCAGACCAATGCCCGCGAGCGGCGCCTGCGCCCGGTGCTGGAACAGGTCGGCGACGAGGGGGACCTCTACCCGACGCTGCAGCGCGTGCTGGCGGAACCGACGATCCTGCTGGCCATTCCCGATCCGGCTCTCTACAACAACCGCACGATCTCCAACATCCTGCTCACCGCCTATCACCACCGCTCGCCGGTGGTCGGCTTCTCGCCGGCCTACGTCAAGGCCGGCGCACTGCTGGCCCTCTACAGCACCCCGGCCCAGATCGGCCAGCAAACCGGCGAAACCGCCCGTCACGGCCTCGCCAGCGGCAGCCTGCCGGCGGCCACCGCCCCGCGCTACTTCCACGTCGGCACCAATCCCTACGTGGCCCGCTCCCTCGGCATCAACCTGGAAGACGCCAACACCCTGCGCGAACGCCTCGAACGCTGGGAGAACGCGCAATGATCCGCCCTGAAGACTGGGATATCCGCCCGCGTGCCATCCTGATCGCAATGCTGCCGACGGTGGTGATGGCCTCCGTGCTGATCGCCTACTTCACCACCACCCGCCTGTCCGACCTCGAGGAAGCCCACATCCAGCGGGGCAAGGCCCTGGCCCGGCAGCTCGCCGCCGCCAGCGAATACGGCGTGTTCTCCGGCAACCAGGACAATCTGCGCAAGCTCGCCAACTCCATCCTGCAGGAGAAGGACGTGGTGCGCGTGGCGGTCTTCAGCCCCCTGCAGGAAGTCCTCGCCGACAGCAACAAGCCTGTCCAGGCATCCGCCGCGGTGAATCTGGTCCCGCATGAAACCAGCGCACCACTACGCTTCCGCGAGCCGGTCGCCGGCCCGGGCGTCAGCCTCGACGACCCCTTCCTGGACAGCGCCGCCGCCTCGGCCGCGATCCAGGAAGTCCGCCACGGCGAGGTACTCGTCGAGATGAGCCGCGAGTCCCTGCGTGCCGAGGAAAGCCGCCTGCTGCGCAACGCCTTCCTGATGGTGGTGGCGGTCCTGCTGGCCAGCGTCGCGCTGGCGATGCGCATGAGCCGCGGCATCTCCGGCCCGATCCTGCGGGTCGCCGGCGCGGTCGCCAGCTTCGGCCAGGGCAATTTCTCGGCGCGGGTACCGGTGGAAGGCGGCACGACCCTCAGCACCCTGGCCGCCGGCGTCAACGAAATGGCCGACAAGCTGAGCGCCTCGCGGGAAGACCTGCAGCGCCAGATCGACGCCGCCACATCGGAGCTGAAGGAAAAGAAGGAAGAGGCCGAACAAGGCAACCGGGCCAAGACGCGCTTCCTCGCCGCCGCCAGCCACGACCTGCGCCAGCCGATGCACGCACTGGGCCTCTTCGTCGCCGAACTGGGCCAGAAGCCCCATTCCCCGGACACCCGCCGCCTCGTCGAGCAGATCGCCGTCTCCGCCGAGACCATGGAGAACCTGCTCGACAGCCTGCTCGACATCTCCCGCCTCGACGCCGGCGTGCTCGACCGCCAGATCAAGCCCTTCCCGCTGCAGCCCCTGTTCGAGCGCATCGACGTGGACTACCGGCGCGAGGCCGAGGTGCGCAAGCAGCGCCTGCGCCTGCGCCCCACGCTCTTGTGGGTCGAGAGCGATCCGCTGCTGCTCGAACGCATCCTGCACAACCTGATCAGCAACGCCCTGCGCTACGCCCCCCGCGGCACCATCTTGCTGGCGGCCCGCCGGCGCGGCCCGCGGGTGCACATCGAAGTCCGTGACAATGGCCCCGGCATCGCCCCGGAAGCCCAGGAAGCCATCTTCCAGGAATTCGTCCAGCTGGATAATCCGGAGCGCAACCGTGCCAAGGGGCTCGGTCTCGGCCTGGCGATCGTCCGCCGCCTCACCAATCTGCTGCAGCACCCGCTGTCGCTGCACTCACAGCCCGGCAAGGGCGCCCTGTTCGTGATCGAGCTTCCGCTGGCCGCCCCCGTGACGGCCAGCGACCGCCACGCACCGCCGCCCACCCATTCCTTCCAGGGCCTCCACGTGGCGCTGGTGGACGACGACGAGCTGGCCCTCGCCGGCACCATCGGCCTGCTCGAATCCTGGGGGTGCCGGGTCAGCGCGGCCACCGGCCCCGATGCCCTGCTCGCCACACTGGATCCGCAGCACGCACCGGACGTGCTCGTCTGCGACTACCAGAGCGGTAGCGAACGCGTCGGTCCGGACATCGTCGCCCACCTGCGCACCCACTTCAGCCGCCCCATCCCGGCCATCCTGCTCAGCGGCGACACCTCGCCGGCCGTCGCCGGCGCAGCCCAGCAGGCCGGCATCCCGCTGCTCCACAAACCGGTCCGCCCGGCCAAGCTGCGCGCCCTGCTGCAGCGCAAAACCCAAGCCTGATGCAGGCCCCTGGCGCATCGGTTACTATCGGTGCGTTAATGACAAATCCAGAGCAGGGGGAGAACAATGAGCACCGACAACAAGGCGCAGGACCCGATGGAATTCATGCGCAACATGTGGAGCAAGATGGGCTTCAACCTGCCCGGCATGGTCACTCCGACGCTGGATGTGGATGAGCTGGACAAGCGCATCGCCGACATGAAGGCCGTCGAGAACTGGCTCAAGATGAATCTCAGCTCCCTGCAGATGGCCACCCAGGGCCTCGAAATGCAGCGCGCCACGATTGCCACCATGCAGGCCATGAGCAAGCTGGCCGCCGAAGGTGGCAAGGCTCCCGAGGGCGAAGCGCCCCAACCCAACCCCTTCGCCAGCTCCATGTGGCCGTGGAACCTGATGCAGAACGCCGCCGAACAGGCCAAGTCCCATGCCGAGGCCGCACCGGCCCAGGCCTCCCCGGCCAAAGCCAAGCCGAAGGACAGCAAGTAATCGGCAACGGGGAGCCCCGCGCTCCCCGCACGGGCAGCGCTATGGCCCCCAGTTCGTCAGCACGGCCAACCAGCCGGTCAGCGTGAGGGCCGCCGCCACCGTCGTGGCGGAAATCAACCAGGCCACGCCCGGTCCGTCGCCGCCCATGCGCATCGCCAGGATGTAGGCCGACGAGGCGGTCGGCAGTGCGGCGAACAGCACCGCCACCGTGAAACTCACCCCACCCAGCCCCATGAAGCCGGCCAGCCCCCAGGCGATGGCCGGCAACGCCAGCAGCTTGAGCCCGCACAGGTAGATGAGCCCGGGCCAGCCGCCTTCGTGGCGGCCGCCGCGCAAGGCCGCGCCCACCGCCAGCAGGCCGAGCGTCACCGCCGCATCGGCGAGGCGCTGCAGGAAGGGCAATGCCGGCGCCGGCAGCACGCCGCCGGCCAGGTTGAACACCAGGCCCGCCACGGTGGCCAGGATCAAGGGATTGCGCGACAGCTCCCGCCATAGCCGCCCCTCCCCATGATGGGCGAGCAGGCCGACCGCAGCCGTGTTGGCAAACGGCACCATCGCCCCGCACAAAGCCCCCATCGCCGCCACTCCGGACGCGCCGGCAACCTTCCCGGCCACCGCAATACCGATGTAGGTATTGAAGCGATAGGCGCACTGCACCCGCGACGCAAAAGCCATCGGCCCCAGCCCCATCAGCGGGCGGGCGAGCAGCGCCAGCACGAAACCACTGGCCAGGGTCGCCAGACCGACCGCGAACAGCGGGGCCATCACCGACAGCTCGATGGAGGCCCGCGCCAGCGCATTGAACAGCAGCGCCGGGAACAGCACGAAGTACACCAGCCGCTCGACGCCCGGCCAGAAACCCTCGCCGAAACGTCCATGGCGCCGCAACAATGCACCGAGGGCGATCAAGGCGAAATCGGGCAATAGCAGCAGGAAGCTCTGCATCGCGGTTCAGGACCGGAAAAACGGAAAGGCATGCATCCGGCGGAGTGTGCCAGAAGTCGTGACGGCAGATCGTCCCCGGTGAGGCTGCTGCCACGGGCGGACGGTGGGGGGATCGCTACTCGTAACTGCGCAGATCCTCGATCAGCTTGCCGTCGTTGGGCAGGCTGCCTGGCGTGCAGAAGCGCACTTCGCCGCGCAGCTTGGTGAGTTCGCGCAGCGAAGCCGCGATGGCTTCGGCGAGCTCGTTCGCCGGCGCCGCCGCCTCGCAGTGCAGCGTCATGCGGTCGGTCTGCGCCGGGTTATCCACCACCAACCGGCCGCGGCCGAGTTCCGGGTGGCGCTTGAGCACCGCCGCCACCTGGCCCGGATGAACGAACATGCCCTTCACCTTGGTGGTCTGGTCGGCCCGTCCCAACCAGCCCTTGATGCGCATATTGGTGCGGCCGCAGGGCGATATACCCGGCAGCTGCGCCGACAGGTCGCCGGTGCCGAAACGGATCAACGGGTATTCCGGGCTGAAGCTCGTCACCACCACCTCGCCCACCTCACCGGGCGCTACCGGATCGCCGGTGCCGGGATAGACGATCTCCACCAGCACATCCTCGTCGAGCACCAACCCGTCCCGCGCCGGCGTCTCGTAGGCGATCAGGCCCAGATCGGCGGTGGCGTAGGCCTGGTAAGCCTGGATACCGCGGGCGGCCAGCGCGTCCCGCTGGCTGGGCGGAAAGGCTTCGCCGGACACGAAGGCCTTCTGCAGGCTGGCCACGCGCACTCCCAGTTCGTCGGCCTTGTCGAGGATGATGCGCAGGAAGGACGGCGTGCCGGCATAGCCGTCCGGCTGCAGATCGGCGATGGCCGCCACCTGCATCTCGGTCTGGCCGACGCCGGCCGGAAACACCGTGCAGCCCAGCGCGTGGGCCGCCGTCTCCATCATCGAACCGGCCGGCGTGAAGTGATACGAGAAGGTGTTATGCACCAGGTCGCCGGCCCGGAAGCCTGCCGCGTAGAAGGCCCGGGCCAGCCGCCAGTAGTCCTTGCGCGCGCCCTCCGGCTCGTAGATCGGCCCCGGCGACGCGAACACCCGCGCGCAGCCCTTGCCCCAGCCCACCGTCGCCAGGCCACCAAAGGGGCGGTCGCGGCGCTGCAGCGCGGCCAGCTCCGACTTGCGGATCACCGGCAACTTCGCCAACGCCTCGCGACTCGTCACCGCCAGCGGTTCCACATCCCGCAGCAGCTCACCGAACGCCGGGGCATGAGCGCGGGCGTGGGCGATCTGGACCGGCAGGGCGGCCAGCAGTTCACGCTCCCGCTCGGCGGGAGGGCGGATTTCACGGGCGTCGTGGTAGTTCATCGTGGCTCCATTCGGTTCTCATGCGGCAGTCCGCGGGCGGCCCGGGATCAGGATTCTGTCATGCCACCCGGGCGTGAACACATTTCCTGTTGGGGCGAATTCATTCGCCCTTGTCGACGGCCCGGAGTCCGCGGGCGAGGGAATTCGCCCCAACGTCCAGACACCAGGGCCCCGCTCCCATACCGGCCCCTTCTCCCAGCCCTCACGACAGCCAGCGCTTGCGCCGCCGGTAGTGCTTCACGTCACGGAAGCTCTTGCGCCCTTCCGAAGACAGGCCCAGGTAGAACTCCTTCACGTCCTCGTTGTTGCGCAGCGCGTCCGCCTCGCCCTCCATCACGACACGGCCGTTCTCCAGGATGTAGCCGAAGTCCGCATAGCGCAGCGCCACCATGGTGTTCTGCTCCGCGAGCAGGAAGCTCACCTTCTCCTTGCCGTTGAGGTCCTTCACGATCTCGAAGATTTCCTCGACGATCTGTGGCGCCAGCCCCATCGACGGTTCGTCGAGGAGGATCATCTCCGGCCGGGCCATCAGCGCGCGGCCGATGGCGCACATCTGCTGCTCGCCGCCGGACGTGTAGCCAGCCTGGGAGCTGCGCCTCGTCTTGAGGCGCGGAAAATAAGCGTAGACCCGCTCCAGGCTGTCGCGCAGCTCGGCGCGGGACTGGCGGCGCGTGTAGGCGCCGGTCAGCAGGTTCTCTTCGATGGACAGGTGCCCGAAGCAGTGGCGCCCTTCCATCACCTGGATCACCCCGCGCCGCACCAGCTCGGCCGGCGTCATGCGGTCGATGCGCCGCCCCTTGAACTCGATCGAGCCCTTGGTCACATCGCCACGCTCGGCCCGCAACAAGTTGGAGATGGACTTCAGCGTGGTGCTCTTGCCGGCACCGTTGGCCCCCAGTAGCGCGACAATGCTGCCTTCGGGCACCTCCAGCGAGACGCCTTTCAGCACCAGGATCACGTGGTCGTAGATGACCTCGATGTTGTTGAGGCTGAGGTAGGACATGGGGGCTTCAGCCTTCCTTGCTGCAGTCCCGCGGCTTGATGCCCTTCTCCTTCGCGTAGGCGGCGGCCGACTCCTCGATCATGCCGCGCACCAGCGGGCGGTCGGACTCGACCCAGTCGGAGATCACCTTCCACTGGCTACCGTCCCATTGTTGGAACTTCACCACGCCTGGCCCTTCATGGTCGGCGCAGCTGATCTTCAGCGACGGCAGGAAACCGGTGGCACCGAGGGCCTTCAGGCGCGCGTCGTCGAGGTTAAGATTCTCGAAGCCCCAGCGCACCTGCTCGCCGGTCAGCGCCCTGCCCTTGCCGAATTTTTCCTGGGCCTTGCGGATCGCCTCGACGGTGATCAACCCATGCACCACGCCGCGGTTGTAATACACCGAGCCGATGCGGGCCTTGTCCTCCATGTTGCCCTTGCCCTTGCCATAGACGAACTTCTTGATGTCGGCGACCACCGGGTAATTGGCACCGGCCACGTTAAAGCCGGCAGCGATGAAGCCCTTGGCTGCCGGCCCGGCCGGGATGGTGTCCTCCTCGGCACCGGACCACCACACGCCGATCATCTTCTCGCGCGGATAGCCCACCTTCGCGGCCGCCTTGAGGGCCGTCGGGTTCATCACCCCCCAGCCCCACAGGATCACGTAGTCGGGCTTGAGCTGGCGCAGTTGCAGCCACTGGGACTGCTGCTCGTTGCCCGGATGGGCGACTGCAATCTTGCTCAGCTCGAAGCCGTGCTTGGTGGCCAATCTGTCGAGGACCGCATGGGACTCCTTGCCGTAGGCCGAGTCGTGGTAGAGCAGGCCGATCTTCTTGCCCTTGAGCTTGTCCATGCCGCCTTCCTTCGTGCCAATGAAGTTCACGATGGCAGAGGCCTGGGACCAGTAGGTGGTGATCAGCGGGAAGACCCACGGAAAGACCCGCCCGTCGGCGGCGTCGGTGCGCCCATAGCCGATCGTCACCACCGGGATCTTGTCCTGGGCGGCCTTGTCGAGCACCGAATAGGTGATGCCGGTGGACACCGGCTGGAACACCGTGTTGCCGGTGCTGCCCTTCTTCTTCAGGCGCTCGTAGCACTCCACGCCCCGGGCGTTGTTGTACTCGGTCTCGCACTCTTCCCAAGTCAGCCGGACGCCGTTGATGCCGCCATCCCGCTCGTTGACCAGCTGCATGTAGTCGATCCACCCGCCGAAAACTCCAGAACCGCCAGACGCATAGGGGCCGACCCGATAACTCGGCAGGCCAATGAACTGTTCCTCGACGGCCCCCGCCACGGAGGAGGCCAGCAGGCCGGCGATGGCCGCGCCCAGCAGGACGGTGCGCTTCAGTTTCATGTGTTTGTCTCCTCTTGTAGGTATGAAGTGGCGCCTCAGTGCGGGAAGGGCCACAGGCGCAGCTTTTCCTTGGCGATCTGCCACAGCCGCGCCAGGCCATGGGGTTCGACGATCAGGAAGAAGATGATCAGCCCGCCAAAGATCATGAGCTGCAGGTTGGACACGAAGCCGGCTCCGAGCGCATTGCCGAACAGCGCCGGCACCAGGTTGTCGAGCAGGATCGGCAGCAGCACGATGAAGGCTGCGCCGAGGAAGGAACCCATGATCGAGCCGACGCCGCCAATGATGATCATGAACAGGATCTTGAAGGACAGGTCGAGGTTGAAGCCCTCCGGCTCCACCGTCCCGATGTAGGTATAGGCGTAGAGCGCGCCGGCCACGCCGCAGTAGAAGGAACTCACCGCGAAGGCCAGCAGCTTGGTGCGCATCAGGCGGAAGCCGATCACCTGGGCCGCCACGTCCATGTCGCGCACCGCCATCCAGGCCCGCCCGGTAGCCGAACGCACCAGGTTCTTGGCGGCCAGAGCCAGTACCGCGACGACGGCGAAGGTCAGCACGTACCTGGCCTCCGGCGACACGAACGCGTAACCGAGGATGACCACCTCCTGGGCCGTCACGACGCCCGAAGAGGAATAATTGGAGAACCACGGAAACTTGACCAGCACCCACACGATGAAGAACTGGGCCGCCAGCGTGGCCACCGCCAGGTAGAAACCCTTGATGCGCAGGCTCGGCAGGCCGAACAGCACGCCCACCAGCGCCGCTGCCAGGCCGGCCAGCGCCAGCGCCAGCAGGAAGGGCATGCCGTCCACGCGCAGAATGAAGTTGTAGGCGGCGAAGGCCCCAACCGCCATGAAGGCCGCCGAACCGAGGGACAGCTGGCCCGCGTAGCCAGTCAGGATGTTCAGGCCGATGGCCGCCAGCGAAAAGATCAGCACCGGCGTCAGGATCGCCTTCAGCCAGTATTCGTTGGCCAGCAGCGGCACCGCCACGCCGAACACCAGCAGCAGCAACGCAAAGCCGATCCGGTCCTGGCGGATCGGGAAGATCCGTCCGTCCTCGGCATAGCTGGTCCTGAACTGGCCGGCTTCACGGTAAAGCATTCCACGCACTCCCCCGTTGGGGCAAATTCATGCGCCCACAGTCGGTTGAACAAAGTCCGCGGGCGAATGAATTCGCCCCAACGGGTCAGACCCGGTCGATATGCCGTTCGCCGAACAGGCCTTCCGGCCTCACCAGCAGGAAGGCCAGCGCCAGCATGTATGGAAACCAGCCCTCGATGCCACCGCCGACCAGCGGCCCCACGTACACCTCGGCCAGCTTTTCGGATGCACCGATGATCAGCCCGCCGACGATGGCCCCGGGCACCGACGTGAAGCCGCCGAGGATCAGCACCGGCAGCGCCTTCAGCGCGGTGAAGGTGAGCGCGAACTGCACGCCGTTGCGGGCCCCCCAGATCATCCCGGCGACCAGCGCCACGAAGCCGGCCACTGCCCACACCACGCGCCAGATCGTCTGCAGCGGAATGCCTATGGACAGGGCTGCCTGATGGTCGTCGGCCACCGCCCGCAGCGCCCGGCCAACCTTGGTGTACTGGAACAGCAGCGCCAGCAGGGCCACCAGTGAGGCGGCCACGCCAGCCGCGAAGAGATCGAACTTCGACACGCCGATGCCGTAGTCGTCCATCAGCCAGGCGATCGGCTCGTCCATGATGCCCAGCTCGAGGCCGCGCACATTGGCACCCCAGGTCATCTGCGCCAACCCTTCCACCACATAGGTGAGCCCGATGGTGGCCATGAACAGCGTGATCGGCGGCTGGTTGACCAGCGGCCGCAGCACGATGCGCTCGGTGGCGATGCCGAGCACCACCATCGTCGCGAAAGCCAGCAGGAAGGACAGCCAGAACACCGCCGCGCTGCCGGCCTCCAGGCCGAAACGGGCCGGCAGCACCTCTTGAAAGCCGACGAAGCTCAGCGCGGCGAAGAACACCATCGCCCCCTGCGCGAAGTTGAACACCCCCGAGGCCTTGTAGATCAGCACGAAGCCGAGGGCCACCAGCGCATACATCACGCCGGACAGCAGGCCGCCGATCAGCACCTCGATGAAGAACTGCATGCTCGCCCCTCAGTGGGCTGCGCCCAGATACGCTGCAATGACTTCGGGATTGCCCTTGACCTCGTCCGGCAGGCCGTCGCCGATCTTGCGGCCGTAGTCGAGGACCACCACCCGGTCAGAGATGTCCATCACCACGCCCATGTCGTGCTCGATCAGCACGATGGTGGTGCCATAGTGGTCGTTCACGTCGAGGATGAAGCGGCACATGTCCTGTTTCTCCTCCACGTTCATGCCGGCCATCGGCTCGTCCAGCAGCAGGATGTGCGGCTCGGCGGCCAGCGCGCGGGCCAATTCGACGCGCTTCTGCAGGCCATACGGGAGGCGACCGACCGGCGTCTTGCGGATGGACTGGATCTCCAGGAACTCGATGATCTCCTCGACCTTCAGGCGGTGGGCAGCCTCTTCCCGCTGGGCGGCGCCCCAGTAGAAGGCGTGCTGCAGGAAGTTGCAGCGCATCTTCAGGGCCCGCCCGGTCATGATGTTGTCGAGCACCGTCATGCCCTTGAACAAGGCGATGTTCTGGAAAGTGCGGGCAATGCCCTGCTCCGCCGCGTGGTGGGGCTCCATCCGGCGGCGCAACTGGCCGCGAAAATGGATCTGCCCTTCCTGCGGGTGATACACCCCGTTGATCACGTTGAGCATGGAGCTCTTGCCGGCGCCGTTGGGGCCGATGATCGAGCGGATCTCGTGCTCGCGTACGTCGAAGCTGATGTCGGTGAGCGCCTTCACGCCGCCGAAACGCAGGGAGATGTTGCGCAGGTCGACGATCACTTCGCCGCTTTGCCGGGCCATCGCGTTCTCCGTTTCAGGCCGCCCGCGCCTGCGGCGGGAAGGTCTGCGCGTCCTCGATGCGCAGCTCGGCGGCCACCCTGTTGCTGCGCCCGTCCTCGTAGCTCACCTGGGTCTCGATGTACTGGCTGGCCTTGCCGGCGTACAGCGCATCGACCAGCACCGCGTACTTCTCGGCGATGAAGTTGCGGCGCACCTTGCGGGTCCGGGTCAGCTCGCCGTCGTCGGCGTCCAGCTCCTTGTGCAGGATCAGGAAGCGGCGGACCTGCGCATCGCCCATCGCCGCATCGCCGGCCAGGTCGGCATTGACCTGCTCGACGCAGTCCTTCAGCAGCGCATACACCGCCGCCTGACCCGCCAGATCGGTGTAACCGGCATAGGCCAGCCCGCGGCGTTCGGCCCAGTTGCCGACCGCCTCCAGATCGATGTTGATGAAGGCGGTGACGTGCTCGCGACCGTTGCCGAAGCACACCGCCTCCTTCACGTAGGGGAAGAACTTCAGCTTGTTCTCGATGTAATTGGGGGCGAACAGGCCACCGCCGTTCAGGCGCCCCACATCCTTGGCCCGGTCGATGATCTTCAGGTGGCCATCGGAATCGAAGACACCCGCATCGCCGGTCATGAAATAGCCCTCGGCATCGATCGCCTCGGCGGTGGCCTGCGGGCGCTTGTAGTAGGCCTTCAGAAGCATCGGCCCGCGCACCAGGATCTCCCCGTTGTTGGCCAGCTTGACCTCCACCTGCGGCGCCGGCGTGCCCACCGAGTCGAACCTGATCTGCCCGTCCGGCTGCAGGCACACGTAGGCGCAGGTCTCGGTCTGGCCGTAGAGCTGCTTGAGGTTGATGCCGATGGAACGGTAGAAGCGGAACAGGTCCGGTCCGATCGCCGCGCCGGCGGTGTAGGCGACGCGGATGCGGCTGAGGCCCAGCACGTTCTTCAGCGGCCCATAGATCAGCATATTGCCCAGCGCATAGCGCAGCCGGTCGGCCGCGGACACCGGCTTGCCGTCGAGGATGTCCGCGCCGCAGCGCCGGGCCACATCCATGAAATAGCCGAACAGCGCGCGCTTCGGCCGGCTGGCGTCCTCCATGCGGATCGTCACCTGGGTCAGCAGGTTCTCGAAGACCCGCGGTGGCGCGAAGTAGTAAGTCGGCCCGATCTCGCGCAGGTCGTTCATCACCGTCTCGGCGGATTCGGGGCAGTTGATCGTGAAGCCGGCCACCAGCGCCTGGGCGTAGGAGAACAGGTGGTCGCCGACCCACGCCATCGGCAGGTAGGACAGGATGTCCTCGGTCTCGCCGAGGCGGTCGAAGGCGCAGCCGCCCCGCGCCGCGGCGATGAAGGCGGCGTGGCTCTGGCAGACCCCCTTCGGCTGGCCGGTGGTGCCCGAGGTGTACAGCATCACTGCGATGTCCTCGGGGCTGCCCTTGTCGATCTCGTTGGCGAGGAAGTCCGGGTGGTGCTCGTCGTGGATGCGCCCCATCTCCAGCACCTCGTCCATGCCATGCAGGAAGGGCTGGTTGTAGTGGCGCAGCCCGCGCGGATCGTCGTAGACGATGCGTTCGAGGCTCGGCAGGCTATCCTCGATCTCGAGCAGCTTGTCGACCTGCTCCTGGTCCTCGACGCAGGCGAAGCGGATCTCCGCGTCCAGCATCACATAGGCCATTTCCTGGGCCACCGCATCCTGGTACATCATCACCGGGATGCCGCCCAGGCACTGGCAGGCGGCCACCGACCAGTACAGGCGCGGCCGGTTGTCTCCCACCACGGCCAGCCGGTCGCCGCGTTTGAAGCCCAGCTCGGCCAGGCCGCTGGCCAGCGCACGCACCCGAGCGGCAACGTCCGCCCACGTGTAGATCTGCCAGATCCCGTATTCCTTTTCGCGCATCGCCGGGCGCTGCGGCCGTAGCCGGGCGTGCTCGATCAGCAGGCGCGGAAAGGTGTCCAGGCTGGCGACGTCCGCAGCGGCCGCTCGGGTCGTGGCCATGCCCCCTCCTCCGGTTTGTCTCGATAGGATCCCCCGCCGCTTCTACCGCGAACGCCGGTTGGCGTGGCCGGTGGCA
The DNA here is from genome assembly GCF_002028455.1 of Zoogloea sp. LCSB751. Classification (GTDB taxonomy): domain Bacteria; phylum Pseudomonadota; class Gammaproteobacteria; order Burkholderiales; family Rhodocyclaceae; genus Zoogloea. Next base: position 68,049 of record NZ_MWUM01000006.1, read on the forward strand.
GCGAGTGGTCTATGTCGTTCCGGAACGCAGTCTGGCAAAGCAAGTTTGCCCAACTGTTTTTCAAATGTACGGAATTGTGCCGGGGTCTGCGCCCCGGTTCAGGCCACTGCGGCGAGGCCGTCGCAATGGGGGGCGATAACGTAACGACCACGCCCCTGATCCTTGGCCGCATACATGGCCTTGTCGGCCGCCAGCAGCATGCATTCCGGCGTACAGTCGCCGTCGCTGATGGCGATGCCGATGGAAACACCCACCGTGCACAGGTTGCTCTTGATGGCCAGCGGATGGGACAAGGCCTCGATGCAGCGATTAGCCAGCACCGCCGCCCCTTCCTCGGCATTTGGTTTCAGATCGGGGGCCAGCATCACGAACTCGTCGCCACCGACGCGGGCCAGCGTATCGCTCTGACGCAGCACCGCCGACAAGCGTCGGGCCACCTCCACCAGCGCAACATCGCCGGCCTCGTGCCCGAGACGGTCGTTGATCGGCTTGAAACCGTCCAGGTCGAGGAACAGCACGGCCAGCTGCGTCCCGTTACGTGCCGCGCGGGCCAGCCCCTGGTGCATCCGGTCGTCGAGCAGCATGCGGTTGGGCAGGCCGGTCAGGCCGTCGTGGTGGGCCATGCGCTGCAGTTCGGCCTGGCTGCTGGCGAGCTTGTCGAGCAGGCGGTTGAAGGCCTTGGTGAGATGGCCGACTTCGTCGTCCCGCACCACCGGCAACGGCTTCAGCGGAATCTCGTCCTGGGTCATGCGCTCGGCCAGGGTCGCCGCCCGGTGCAACGGGCGCAAGGTGAGCCGCACGAACACGCCGGCCACCAGCAGCACCACCCCCATCGCGGTGAAACTGTGGCGGATCACATTGTCCTGGGCCCGCCGCACCGGCGCGAAAGCCTCTGCCGTCGGCAGGCGCGCCACGACGAACCAGCCGGTGCTCGGCACGCTGGCCATCGCCGACAGCTCCTCGACACCCTTCGCATTGACGGTCACCCCGCTGCCACGGAAGCCGTCCATCGCCCGATCGTGCAGGAGATTGACACCGGGTGGCGGTGTCGGCTTGAGGACCAGATCCGGATCGCCCGCCGCCACGAACCGTTTATCCACCGGAGAGACCAGTAGAAAACCGCCCGTTTCACCGATCCGCCCCTGGTTGATGCGATCGAGAAAATCCGGCGCCGTCAGCGCGGTGACCCCCACCAGCACCGCCTCGACACGGCCGCGACCATCCTTCAGCGGTACGCCCATCGGCAGCACGGGTTGTTTGGTGAAGGTCCCGAAGAGCGGAGCGCCAACACCCGCCTGACCGTGCATGGCCCTCTGAAAGCCCGGATTGCTGGCGGCCGACGCCCCCCGGCGACCCGCCACCTGCGGAAAATCGGCAATTACCCGGCCCTCAGTGTCGATCACCAGTAGCCCCAGGTTGAACACCGGGTTCAGTCGATGCCGCTCGGCGAGCCAGGCTTCCAGCCGTGCGGGCTGGCTGAGCAGAGCGCGCGGCAAGGTTGCCGCCAGCTGGTCGAGGAGATGGCGACGCTCACGGATCTTGTAGTCGATCTCCCGCGCCACCTCGTCGGCCAGTGCCATCTGCTGGGCCGACACCAGCTGGGTCAGATCTTCGCGCAGGAAGCGCGCCTGCAGCACATAGCGCGCGGCACCGCCGCCGATGACCAGCAGCATGCCGAACAGCACCAGACGGGTGACGAGACTGTTGGAGATGCGTTTGAGGGCCATTGGCCTATGGTAGCCGAGGGACGTGACAACGCCCCCCGACAAAAGTCATTCTTCGGCACACAAAGCGGCACGCCGGCGGTGGCAAGGCTAGTCGGCCTGCGCGGCCCAGCGCTCGGAGCGCAGGGCCCGGGCGATGGCCGCGGCGCGGGCCTCCTGCACCGCATCGGCGGCACCAGCGGGGTCATCTTCGTGCTCGGCCAGGATCGCACCTTCATCGAGAACCTTGCAGGCATCCAGCGCCGCCGCCAGCATCGCGGCCTTCGGATAGGGGCGGGTCGCCCGGCCGGGATAGGCCCGAAAATCGCAGGTGCACATCAGCATCAGCCATTCGAAGCGCTGCGGCCGGCCGAAGGCATCGACGCGTTCGAGCATCGCCGCGATGGAGCCGGCCCGCATCTCCGCGGCACGATGCACCCGTTCCAGCTCCAGCAAGGCCAGCACGGCCAGGTCCTGGAACTCGGCCGGCACACGGAAACGCCCGGCAATCGCCTCGATACGCGGCAGGCCGCGCTCCATGTGGCGGTAATGGGCCGGCAGATGTTCCGGCGGCGAATCGGACTTGCCGACGTTGTAGAGCAGCGCGGCAAAACGCACCGCCAGCGGCGCCTGACGGCGGGCCGCTTCATCCAGTACGCGGAACTGGTGCTCTCCGATATCCACCGTAGGCGGATCGTCGGCGCTCTGGGGCATACCGAACAGGGCATCCACTTCCGGCAGCACGACCTGCAGCGCCCGGCTGTCGCGCAACACCCACAGCATTCGCGACGGCGCGTCGCTCATCAGGCCGTTCGCCAGTTCGGACCAGGCCTGCGCCGGATCGAGATCGGCGAGCAGGCCGGCGGCGACCTGGCGACGCATCAGCGCCACCGTCTCCCGGTCCACATCGCCATCCTGACTGGCGGCTGCCGCGGCGATGCGCAGCAGATTGACGGCCGGACTCACCAGCAGGGGCGCGATGGGGCTGCGGGGCAGTTGAAAGCTCATGGAATGTCTCGCGGGGAATGACGGGTTTGCGACAGAGGCCGGACGAATGCGTCGTGGGCGCGCCAAACAACCCGCCGCGACACGGTCGCGCGGGTATCTGGAAAAATCTGCAGGGGGTTCAAGCAAGAAGAGGACCCAGCGGCCCTACCGTGGGGGACGGAGCCACCCCCCAACGATTTTCCGCGGGCGGTCAGTCTCCGCCAATCGGTCCAAGCTGTTTGCGGAGCTGGTCCCACATGGACGGAGTAGTCGGCTGGGGCGTCGTCGTCGCCATCCGCTCCTTGTCCATGTCGTCCCGCATCGGGCCCTGCGCCCCATAGGCATCATGGGTCCCGGTGGAGGAGTGTTCCATGCTCTTACCGGAATCCGGGCTGTGCATGCTGCCCATCGACTCCATGCGCTGGTCGGTGAGCTCCTTGAGGCTGTCATAGAGATCGGCCGCCTGGGCGGTGGCCAGCGGAACCAGCGTCAGAATGCTTCCCGTCAGAAGGCCGGCGCCGATCTTCATCCAACGACTCGATTTCATCTTGCCCTCCGTGCGTCGTGATCCTCCCCGAAGAATCAAGCAAGCAAGTTGGCCGTGCGCCCCTGCTCCGGGGCGGATAGCCCACGGGCTGCGGTCTGCACCTCTCCATATTAGTCGACAAAAACAGTCGGAAAAGAAGCCTTTCAGCTAAGGCTTGGGCTCCGGAGACAGGGCGTCGTCCAGCGCCAGCATGGCCAGCACGTCGCCGACCACGGCGCGGTGTTCCTGCGGTGCGTTGCGGTACCAGTGGGCCAGATAGGCGCGCAGGCTGCTGCGCGCATCGGCCGGGTCGAGGTTGAGATAGGCCAGGGCCTGCCAGTTCTCCGGATTGCCGTCGAACAGCGGCAGCAGCAGATTGGCCAGCACCTCGTTCTTTTCACGCAGATAAGGGTTGTCGCGCAGGGCCTCCTCGTTGTCGCGCAGCCAGCCGGCCAGCGGCGCGTCGTGCGGCAACTGGCGGTGCCCTTCCGAGATCAGCAGGTCGAAGAAGCGGCGCAGGGTGCCGGCCTCGCCGGCCCATTCGGGCCCCGGCGGCGCGCTCTCCCAGCGCTGCGCCAGGCGCTTGAGGGTGAACAGGGAGGCCGTCTCGCACAGGGTCTCCTCGAACCACTGATTGTAGCGGGTCGGCCCCGCCCCTGGCACCACGTGCTCGTCGTAATTGGACAGCACATGGCACAGCTCATGGGCGAACTCGTAGGCGTACAGATGCCAGTTGGCGCCGCGAGCATGCAGGCGGATCCGGTATTCGCCCTGCGGCCCCCGGCCGTACAGCGCCACCGGCGGCCCGTCTGTGTGGGTGACGACGATGGGTGCCGCGAACTTGCCGGGCAGATCTGCCAGCAACTCGTCGGCCACCGCATTGAGCACGGTCTCGATGGCGTCCTTGCTGGCGCTGCCCCAGCCACCGCCCTGCACCTGGATGGCGAAACCCGGCTTGCGCAGCCCCGCCGCCTTCTTGCCGGCTGACGCCTCCGCCCCGCTGCCAGCGTGGGCCAGGGAACACAGGATGGAGGCCATGATGAAGGGCAGGCGCATGCCGCGCCGGAGCCAAGCCTCCGGCGCCCCCACGCGAAACGGCAGCCGCTTTTTCCTGTGCATGGAACACCCTTGCAGCAAGCGCAGGCCGCGCTGGCGACCTGCCGTTTTCAGGATAGATCGGGGCCGGGCGTTCCGCGCTATCATCGGCGCCCCGATGCAAACAACATCCCGCTGCGATGAACAAGCAACTCCGCCGCTGCCTGGCGATCCTGGCCCTGTGCCTGCCCTGCCTTCTCTCCTACGCCGCCGACACGCCTTCCGGCGACGGCCGCGCGCGCTTCGAGGCCGCCGCGCAGACCGCGATGGCGGCCGTCCAGCCGGGCCCACGGGACATCCCGCTGGGCGAGCAGGGCAAGCTGCACCTGCCGGCCGGCTACGGCTTCATCCCGCAGGCCGAGGCGGCGGCGCTGCTGGCCTCCCAGGGCAATCACATCAGCCCCGGTTTCCACGGTCTGATCGTCAGTGACAAACTGGACGGCCTCCTGGCCCTCGAATACGAAGCAGCCGGCTACGTGAAGGACGAGGACGCCAAGGAGTGGGACGCCGCCAAGCTGCTCGATAACCTGAAGGAAGGCACCGAGGCCGCCAACGAGGAACGCCGCAAGCTGGGCGTGCCCGAGTTCAGCGTGGTCGGCTGGGTCGAAGCGCCCAATTACGATGCCGCCACCCACCGCCTGGTATGGTCCGCCATCACCCGCCGCAAGGACGCCCAGGCCGGCGGGGACGGGGTGAACTACAACACCTACGTGCTCGGCCGCGAGGGCTATTTCTCGATGAACCTGATCACCAGCCTGGCCCGCGTCGACCAGGAAAAACCCGCCGCCCGCGAACTGCTGGCGGCCCTGGAGTTCAACGACGGCAAGCGCTACGCCGACTTCAACTCGTCCACCGACAAGGTCGCCGAATACGGCCTGGCCGCGCTGGTCGGTGGCATCGCGGCGAAAAAACTGGGCCTGCTGGCCACCCTTGGGGTTTTCCTGGCCAAGTTCTGGAAGGTCGGCGCACTGGCCTTCGTCGGCCTCGGCGCCGGGGTGCGCAAACTGTTCGGCAAGAAGGACGGTGCATGATCAAGCTGCTCCTGCTCCTTCTCAGCGGTGCCAAGTTCGGCAAGCTGCTGACCACCGGCGGCACCATGCTGTTCTCCCTCGGCGTGTATGCGCTGATCTGGGGCTGGCGCTACGCCGCCGGCTTCATCGTGCTGCTGTTCTGCCACGAGATGGGCCATTACGTCGCCGCCCGCCAGCGCGGCCTCAACGTCGGTGCGCCGACCTTCATCCCTTTCGTCGGCGCCTGGATCAACCTCAAGGAGCAGCCGATGAACGCCGAGACCGAGGCTTACGTGGCCATGGCCGGCCCGCTGGCCGGCACCGTAGCGGCCCTCGCCTGCTACTTCCTGGCCCGCGCGGAAGACAGCACGCTGCTGCTGGCGATCAGCTATTCCGGCTTCTTCCTGAACCTGTTCAACCTGATCCCGGTGCCGCCGCTGGACGGCGGGCGCATGACCGGCGTGGTGTCGCGCAAGTTCTGGATGCTCGGCGCGCCGGCGCTGGTCGGCCTGTTCCTGTGGCGGCCGAGCCCGATGCTGATCCTCATCGCCTTCCTCGCCGCACCCCACGTGTGGAAGGCCTTCCGCGGCGAAGGCGGCGAGGCGCCCGGCTATTACGACACCCCGCCGGCCAAGCGCTTCGAGTACGCCGTGCTGTACCTCGGCCTGCTGGCCTACCTGGCGGTAATGACCTACGAGGTGCACGAGATGCTGGGCGGCCTGCGCGCCCAGCACTGAACGGGCTGCATCAGGCCGTCGGCGCCGCGCGGGCGCGCAGGGCCTGTTCGATGTCGTCGGCCCACGCCGGCGCGTCCCCTGCCGCCGCCCGCGCGGCACGGATCAGCGCCAGGTTGCGGGCGGTGCTTTCCGGCTCCCAGTTCTCACGTACCGCAGCCAGCGCGTTGGCGGTCGCATCCAGCGCAGCAGCCTCGTCGCGGGCCAGCACGGCCAGTTCCACCAGCGTGGCGAAATCCCAGTAATCCGGCGTCCCCCGGGCGATGCGGCGCTTCACCGCGTAGGTGACCACCGGCAGCAACTCGAGGCGTCGCGGGTCCGGCGGACTGGCCAGCTCCATCAAGGTCACCGCGTTGATGCCCGGATAAGCGTCGCGCCAGTCCGCCTCGAAGCCCTGCAGATAGGTGTCGATGGCCTTACGCAGCCAGCCGCGGGCGGCCAAGGCGTTGCCGGCCTTGGCCTCAGCCTCCCAGCGGTCCTTGTAAACACGGCCGAGCAGGCCGTTGGTCTCGCTGCTCGGGCCGCGGCCGGCGATGAGCTCCAGCAGGACGGCCTCCGCCTCGTCCTTGCGGCCCAGGCGGTTGAGGGCGAAGCCGTACTGCTCCTGCACCAGCGTGCTGCGGGCCAACGGCTTGGCCATATCTGCCACCAGGTCCACCATGCCCTGCCAGTCGCTGACGGCCCGATACGACAGCAACAGATCGACCACCACGCCAGCCTCGGCAGCGGACAGATCCCCCAGGTCGAGCGCTGCAGCCCGCACCGCATCCTTGCCGGCCCGCCGCGCTGCCGCCAGCTTGGCACGGGCATCCAGCGCGTAACGGGCCTGGTCGCGAAACACGTCAGTCTTCAGGCGAGCAATGTCCGGCGCCACATAGCCTTCCAGAAGCTGGAACACCGGGCTGTCGCGGGGCGGCTCGTCCTGGCCGCGGCGGGCCTCGTCGAGGAAGCGGGTCAGTGCCGCGACGGCCACGGCCGGATCGGCCGGCACACCACCAGCCGCCATGACATAGCGGATCGTGCGCAGCGGCGCCACGTCGAAGGGCAAGGCGCCCGCATCACCGAACAGCATCACCGTCGTCGCCGGCCGCACCCCGTGACGCAGGCCCAGTTCGTAGAACACGTTGGAATTGGCGCCGGTCAGGTCGGCCACCGCGAAATCGCACAGAATCAGGCGTTCATACATCGGCTTGTGGATCAGTCCGCCGACAGCCTCCTCGTCGGCCCGCAGCGGCTCCATGCCAGCCGCCTCGATGCCAGGCTGAATCACACCGGCATAGACCGCATCGAAATCCACCACCTGCCCGGAAGGCAGGGTCTTCTTGCCGAAGGGCATCAGGACGAAACACAGCGGGCGGGTCATCACGGCCTCCGATCGGAATGTCCGTCCATGCTAGGCGAAATCGGACGGCATGATGCCGAAGAATCTCGGTAGTCCGCGTGGAACGGACAAACGGCGCCTCACGGCGCCGTTTGTCCTTGCTGTTCCCCTCTTGCAGAGGGTCTTCTTGTAAGCCTTACATGCTGCGGCGGTACTGGCCACCCACCTGATACAGGGCACCGGTGATCTGGCCGAGAGAGCAGTACTTCACCGCATCCACCAGCACGGCGAAGACGTTGCCGTTCTCGATGACGGTCTGCTTGAGCTTGGCCAGCCACTTGGGCGCTTCGTCGGCATTGCGGGCCTGGAAGTCGGCCAGGCGGGTGAGCTGGCTCTGCTTCTCGTCCTCGGAAGAACGGGCCAGCTCGATTTCCTGCTGGGCCATGCCCTTCGGGTTGAGGAAGGTATTCACGCCGATGATCGGGTAAGAGCCGTCGTGCTTCTTGTGCTCGTAGTAGAGCGACTCTTCCTGGATCTTGCCGCGCTGGAAGCCGGTTTCCATCGCACCGAGCACGCCGCCGCGGGAGCTGATGGCCTCGAACTCCTTGAGCACCGCTTCCTCGACCAGGTCGGTCAGCTCTTCGATGATGAAGGCGCCCTGATTGGGATTCTCGTTCTTGGAGAGGCCCCATTCCCGGTTGATGATCAGCTGGATCGCCATCGCACGGCGCACGGACTCCTCGGTCGGCGTGGTGATCGCCTCGTCGTAGGCGTTGGTGTGCAGGCTGTTGCAGTTGTCGTAGATGGCAATCAGCGCCTGCAGCGTGGTACGGATGTCGTTGAAGTCCATCTCCTGGGCGTGCAGCGAGCGGCCGGAGGTCTGGATGTGGTACTTCAGCTTCTGGCTGCGCTCGTTGGCGCCGTACTTGTTCTTCATCGCGACGGCCCAGATGCGGCGGGCGACGCGGCCGATCACCGAGTATTCCGGGTCCATGCCGTTGCTGAAGAAGAAGGACAGGTTCGGCGCGAAGTCGTCGATGTGCATGCCGCGGGCCAGGTAGCTTTCCACGTAGGTAAAGCCGTTGGACAGCGTGAAGGCCAGCTGGCTGATCGGGTTCGCACCGGCTTCGGCGATGTGGTAGCCGGAGATCGACACCGAGTAGAAGTTCTGCACCTTGTTATGCACGAAGAACTCCTGGATGTCGCCCATCATCTTCAGCGCGAACTCGGTGCTGAAGATGCAGGTGTTCTGGCCCTGGTCTTCCTTCAGGATGTCGGCCTGCACAGTGCCGCGTACGGAGGACAGCACCCATTCGCGGATCTTCTCGGCTTCGTCTTCAGTCGGCTCGCGACCGTTCTGTGCCTTGAACTTGTCGAGTTGCTGGGCCAGCGCGGTGTTGAAGAACATCGCCAGGATGATGGGCGCCGGGCCGTTGATGGTCATCGACACCGAGGTGGTCGGATTGACCAGGTCGAAACCGTCGTACAGCACCTTCATGTCATCCAGCGTAGCGATGGACACGCCGGAGTTGCCGATTTTGCCGTAGATGTCCGGACGCGGATCCGGGTCGCAGCCGTACAGCGTCACCGAGTCGAAGGCGGTGGAGAGGCGATGCGCCGGCATGCCTTCGGACACACGCTTGAAGCGGCGGTTGGTACGGAAGGCGTCGCCTTCGCCGGCGAACATCCGGGTCGGGTCCTCGCCCTCGCGCTTGAAGGCGAACACGCCGGCGGTGTAGGGGAAGGAGCCGGGGACGTTCTCCTTCATCAGGAACTTGAGGGTCTCGCCTTCGTCCTCGTAGGTCGGCAGGGCCACCTTGCGGATCTTGCTGCCGGACAGGGATTCGCTGGTCAGCTGGGTGCGGATCTCCTTGTCGCGGATCTTCACCACGTACTCATCGGCGGCGTACAGCTCGACGGTTTTCGGCCACATGTCGAGGAGCTTCTTGGAAGTGCCGGTGAGTTCGCCGTCCTTCCACTCGATCAGCTCGTCGAAGCTGGCGGCGTCCTTCTTGCAGCCTTCGAAGAGCTGCTTGGAGATGCGCAGGGCCTGGCGCTCGCGGGCCACCTTGGCCTGGTCGGCAGTGTGCTTGTGGTAGCCGCGCACGGAATCGGCGATCTCGGCCAGGTAGCGGGCACGCTCGGCGGGCACGATGGCACGGCCGCGGCTGGAGGCCTTGACTGCCACCAGCGGCAGCTTGGCCTTACCCAGCTTGAGGCCCTTGGCGGCCAACGCCGGGGCGAGGGACTGGTACAGCGCGGTCACGCCGTCGTCGTTGAAGCGGGCCGCCATGGTGCCGAACACCGGCATTTCGTCGGTGGGGGTGGAGAACAGCTCGCGGTTGCGCTGGTACTGCTTGCGCACGTCGCGCAGCGCGTCCTCGGCGCCCTTGCGGTCGAACTTGTTGATCGCCACGAAATCGGCGAAATCGAGCATGTCGATCTTCTCGAGCTGCGAAGCGGCACCGAACTCGGGGGTCATCACGTACAGGGACACATCAACGAAGGGCACGATGGCCGCATTGCCCTGGCCGATGCCGGACGTCTCGACGACGATCAGGTCGAAGCCGGCCAGCTTGGTGGCGGCAATCACTTCGGGCAGCGCGGCGGAGATTTCGGAGCCGGTATCGCGGGTCGCCAGCGAGCGCATGAAGATGTTCGGATGCTCGATGGCATTCATGCGGATGCGGTCACCCAGCAGCGCGCCGCCGGTGCGCTTGCGCGACGGGTCGATGGAGACGATGGCCAGCTTGAGCTTGTCGTCCTGGTCGAGGCGGAAACGGCGCACCAGCTCGTCGGTGAGGGAGGACTTGCCGGCGCCGCCGGTGCCGGTGATGCCGAGGGTCGGCACCTTGAGGGCCTTGGCGGCCTCGATCAGCGCCTTCTTGACGTCGTCACCGTAGGCACCGTTCTCGAGGCCCGTGATGATGCTCGACAGCGCCCGGCGGTCGCCGGACTTGAGACTGGCGACGACGGCATCGGCGCCCTGGGGACCGGCGGTGGACAAATCCACGTCGCAGCGCTCCACCAGGTCGTTGATCATGCCCTGCAGGCCCAGCACGGCGCCGTCTTCCGGCGAGTAGATGCGGGTCACGCCGTAGTCGTGGAGTTCCTTGATCTCGGCCGGCACGATCACGCCGCCGCCGCCGCCGAAGACCTTGATGTTCTCGCCGCCGTTCTCGCGCAGCAGGTCGATCATGTATTTGAAGAACTCGACGTGGCCGCCCTGGTAGGACGTGATCGCGATGCCCTGCACGTCTTCCTGCAGCGCGGCATTGACGATCTCGCCCACCGAACGGTTGTGACCGAGATGGATCACCTCGGAACCGGTGGATTGGAGAATCCGCCGCATGATGTTGATCGACGCGTCGTGGCCATCGAACAACGCCGCTGCGGTAACGAAACGCACCTTGTTCTTCGGCTTGTAAGCGACGAGTTTTTTGGCAACGCTCAGGTCGGTCATGGTTGTCTCCCCCACATCATGTTTGTAGATGCATCCATGGTAGAAGCGGGAGGCGTCCACCGCCATTGCCGTTGTCGACGGGATTCGTGCAAAATCCGCCAAGCTGCATTGCGACCTGTCCTCACGCACTCCAGGGAGTCGAAACCCGCTTGACCACCAGTCTGTCCCGTAAACGTGCCACTGTTTCAATGGGTTTCGTGAGCGGCATGCTGTCCGGCATGCTGCATCGCAACATCAACCCAGCCCCTCTGCTCACCGGTCTCGATATCAATCTTGCAGACGCAGCCAGTCGCGTGCCCGTAGATCGCTACACCACGCTGTACAACCTGGTGATCGGCGAGCTGCACGACGAAGCCTTTGGCCTGTTCTCCACGCCGATGCGGCCGGGCAGCTTCGAGTTCCTGTGCCGCGGCATGCTCGGCGCACCGACGCTGGCCGACGCCCTCGACCGGGCCCGCCGCTTCCTGTCCATCGTGCTCCCCGATCTGGCGGTCGGCGTGCTGCGCCATGACAATCGCGCCGAACTGCACATCACCGAAACCCGGCCCATTGCCGCCACCCCCGACGACCCGGCGCGGGTTTTCGCCTTCGAATGGCTGCTGCGCCTGCTGCACAGCCTGTCGTGCTGGCTGGCAGGGCGCGGGCTGGCCCTCGACGCGGTGGATTTCCCGTTCGCGCGCCCGCCCCATGCCGACGACTACGCGCTGGTCTATACCGAGCGCTCGGCCTTCGTCGGTGGCAGGCGTCTGGTGGCGCGCTTCAACGCCACCCTTCTCGACCTGCCGATCCGCCGCGACGAAGCCGCGCTGGCCGCCTTCCTCGACGGCGCACCGGGGCGCATCAGCATGCTCTACCGGCGCGACCGCAACACCGTCACGCGGGTCCGCGACCTGATCCGCCACGCGCTGCCGGTCAGCCTGTCCCAGGACGACGTCGCCGGCAGCTTGCACATGTCACCGCGCACCCTGCACCGCCGCCTGGAAGAGGAAGGCTCCAGCTTCCGCGGCATCAAGGAGGCCCTGCGCCGGGACATGGCCCTGGCCCGCCTGACCAAGACCCGCCAGTCCATCGCCCAGCTTGCCGCCGACCTCGGCTACGCCGACACGTCGGCCTTCTACCGGGCCTTCACCGGGTGGACCGGCATGTCGCCGGAACGCTACCGGCGTCAGCTGGCCCACGATGAATCGGTCAATAACGGCGACAGCGCCTAGAATGGCGGGTCGGCCCCAGAACATTCCTTTTTCATGTCTCGCTCCACCGAACCCCTGACCGAAGAGCTGCTGCGCGAAGCGGACGAGTTGCTGCCCAGCCTGATCCGCAATGCGCTGATCGGCATTTACATCATCCAGGACGATCTGTTCCGCTACGCCAATCCGCGCTTTGCCGAAATGTTCGGCTACACGCAGGCCGAAATCTGCGGTCGCCTCGGGCCCACCGCACTGATCGTTCCGGAAGACCGCTGCAAGGTCAGCGAAGCCATCTCGCGGCGCCTCCACCATGGCGCCGACACGGCCCACTACACCTTCCGCGGCCGGCGCAAGGATGGCAGCCAGATCGAGCTGGAAGTGTTCGGCAACCGTACCGAGTTCGACGGCCGCCCGGCCATCATCGGCATCCTGGTGGACATCACGTCCCGCTGCAGCGCCGAACGCATCGCCCGCGAACAGCTGCACTTCATCGGCCAGCTCATCGAGGCGATTCCCAGCCCCCTGTTCTTCAAGGACGAACGCGCCCGCTACCTGGGCTGCAACAAGGCCTTCGAAGCCTTCATCGGCAAGCCGCGAGAGGCCCTGATCGGCCGCTCGGTGTTCGAGATCTCGCCGCCGGAACTGGCCGCCCGCTACCACGAAGCCGACCAGGCCCTGTTCGACCACCCGGGCGTGCAGACCTACGAAGCCCTGGTCGCATCGGCAGACGGGCGCAACCGGGACGTCATCTTCAACAAGGCGACCTATTTCAAGTCCGACGGCAGCCTCGGCGGCCTGGTGGGCGTGATCACCGACATCACCGACCGCAAACAGACCGAAGCCCTGATCTGGATGCAGGCCAACTACGACCCGCTGACCGGCCTGCCCAACCGCCGCCTGCTCAACGACCGCCTGGCCGAACTGATGAAGCAGTCCCACCGCACCCACGACTGTGTGGCGGTGATGTTCATCGACCTGGACCGTTTCAAGGAGGTCAACGACACCCTCGGCCACGAAGCCGGCGACCGCCTGCTCGTCGAAGCCGCCCGCCGCATCGTCAGCTGCGTGCGCGAGTCCGATACCGTGGCGCGTCAGGGCGGCGACGAATTCACCGTGCTGCTGCCCGGCCTGGCCGACGAGGCGCCGATCGAGCGCATCGCCGAAGACATCATCGAGACCCTGGCCCAGCCCTTCCAGCTCGGCCACGACGTGGCCTACGTGTCGGCCAGCATCGGCATCACCCTGTTTCCGAAGGACGCGGAAACCCCTGCCGACGTGCTGAAGAACGCCGATCAGGCGATGTATCACGCCAAGGACGAAGGCCGGAACCGCTTCAGCTACTTCTCGCCACGCATGCAGGAAGCCGCGCTGCAACGCCTGCAACTGGGCAAGGACCTGCGCCACGCGCTCGAGCGGGGCCAGTTGAGCCTGCACTTCCAGCCCATCCTGCGTCTCGCCGACGGCCACTTCCACAAGGCCGAAGCCCTGTTGCGCTGGAGCCACCCGCAGCGCGGCTTCGTGTCGCCGGCCGAGTTCGTGCCGGTGGCGGAAGAACTCGGCCTCATCGACGCGATCGGCACCTGGGTCTTCCGTCAGGCCATCGAGACGGTGGTGCGCTGGCGTGCCGCCGTGCCCGCCCACGTCGCCGACAGTCTGCAGATCACCGTCAATGCCTCGCCGCGCCAGTTCGCCAAGGGACGCTCGCTGGCCATTCTGCTCGACGAGCTGACCGAGCGTGATCTGCCCGGCGCCTGCATCGCGATCGAGATCACCGAGGGCCTGCTGCTCGATGAACACCCGTCGGTCACCGCCCAGCTGGCGAGGCTCAGCGCCGCCGGCATCCAGATCTCCATCGACGACTTCGGCACCGGCTACTCGGCGATGGCCTATCTCAAGCGGATGGACATCGACACCCTCAAGATCGACCGCTCCTTCGTCCGCGACCTGACCACCGACCCCAGCGACCTGGCGATCACCGAGGCCATCATCGCGATGGCCCACAAGCTCGACCTGGAAGTGGTCGCAGAGGGCGTGGAGAGCGAAGCCCAGTGCGACCGCCTGGCCGCCGCCGGCTGCGACTACGGCCAGGGCTACCTGTTCTCGCCGCCGCTGCCGGAAGACGCCTTCTTCGGCTACATCGCCCGCCACAGCCCATGACGTCCCGCCTGCCGCCCACGACCCCGGGCAAGTCCGCCACGCCGGAAGAACTGCGGCGCTACGACCTGCTGCTGGCCGGCTTCGACCTGCTCGACCAGGCCATCGCGGTGTTCGACGCGGCCCCAAAACTGGTGACCTGGAACAAGGCCCTGCTGCGCCTGCTCGACTTTCCCGAGGAGATGGTGAGGGTCGGCACCCCCTTCGAGGATTTCGTGCGCTTCAACGTGCAACGCGGCGAATACAGCCACGGCGGCAGCGGCGGCAACGCGGCCGAGGTGGAGCGTCTGGTGGCCGAACGCATGGCCGCGGTGCGCTCGTTCCAGCCCCATCAGGCCGAGCGCATCCGTCCCAACGGCCAGGTGCTGTCGATCCGCGGCGTACCGATTCCCAACCTGGGCTTCGTGACCCTGTGGACCGACATCACCGAGCAGCGCCGCTACGAGCAGCTCATCGAAAGCCAGAACGCCGCCCTCGAAACCCGCGTCAGCGCCCGCACCGCCGAGCTGGAAGCGGCCACCGCGCGGCTCGACGCGCTGGCCGGCCAGCTGGCCCGCAGCGAAGAGCGGCTGCGCCTGATCATGGACGCCATCCCGGCCCTGATCGCCTACGTGGACGCCGGCGAGCGCTACATCTTCGCCAACCGCGGCTACACCGAATGGTTCGGCGTCGACCCTGCACAGATCGTCGGGCGCACCATCGCCGAGGTCTTCGGCCCCGAGGCCTACGCGCAGATCCGGCCCTACATCGAGCAGGCCGCCGCCGGCGAGCAGGTCAGCTACGAATACTCGCGCATCAACCCCGCCGGCCGCCCGGTACATGCACGCAGCGCGCTGGTGCCCGAGGTCTCGCCGAGCGGCGGCGTGCAGGGCTATTTCGTGCTGTCCATCGACATCACCGAGCAAAAGGCCAGCCAGGCCGCGCTGATCCAGGCCCAGAAGATGGAGGCCGTCGGCCAGCTCACCGGCGGCCTCGCCCACGACTTCAACAACCTGCTCACCATCATCACCGGCAACCTGGCCACGCTGCGCGACAAGCTGCCGGCCCACCAGGGCTACGACGACTACCTGGAGCCGGCGCTGTCGGCGGCGCGCCGCGGCACCGAGCTGATCCGCCGCCTCCTCACCTTCTCGCGCCAGCAGCCGCTGGAGCCCTGTCCGGTGGAAGTCGGCGCGCTGGTACAGGGCATGACGCCGCTGCTGTCCCGTTCCCTCACCGAACGCATCCACATGCAGCTCGACCTGCCGGCGGACAAGCTCTACGCCCTGGTCGATCCCCACCAGCTGGAAAGCGCCCTGCTCAACCTGGCCATCAACGCCCGCGACGCGATGGCCGACGGCGGCGAGCTGCGCATCGCCGTGACGCGGCGCCAGGTCACGCCGAGCATCGCCCAGCAGGCCGAGGTCCCGCCCGGCGACTACGTGCAGTTCGACGTCTCCGACACCGGCTCGGGCATTGCGCCGGAGCTGCTGCCGCGCCTCTTCGAACCCTTCTTCACCACCAAGGCCTTCGGCGCCGGCAGCGGCCTCGGCCTGGCCATGGTGTATGGCTTCATCCGCCAGTCCGGCGGCAACATCCGCGTGCTCAGCACGCCTGGGGCCGGCGCCAACGTGCGCTTCATCGTGCCGATGACCGACGCGCCGGCGCCGGCCCCAGGCCCCGCCGTCCCGGCCGCCACCGCCACCGAAAACGCCCACCGCCTGGTGCTGCTGGTCGAGGACGAGCCCGAGGTGCGCAAGGTGATCCGCCAGCAGCTCACCGAGCTGGGCTACCCGGTCCTCGAAGCCGGCAACGGCCTCGAGGCGAAAGCCATGCTGGAGGCCGTCGAGGACATCGCACTGCTGGTCTCCGACACCGTCATGCCCGGCCTCGGCGGGCGGGAGCTGGCCGCCGCCGCCCGCGCGCTGCGCCCGGCGCTGCCGATTCTGCTGATCACCGGC
This sequence comes from Zoogloea sp. LCSB751, assembly GCF_002028455.1. Taxonomy (GTDB): domain Bacteria; phylum Pseudomonadota; class Gammaproteobacteria; order Burkholderiales; family Rhodocyclaceae; genus Zoogloea. The sequence goes on from NZ_MWUM01000006.1 coordinate 84,169, forward strand.
TATGCCACCGGCGAGCCGCCGGCCGGCATGCCCGACATCCCGACCCTGCGCAAACCCTTCGAGCGCAGCGCCCTCGCCGCGGCCCTCGCCGCCCTCGACCATCCGGAGACTCCGGCACCATGACCGCCGCCGACAAGGACAGCCCCCTGATCTTCATCGTCGAAGACGAAGCCGACATCGCCCGCCTGATCGCCAGCAGCCTCGCCGAGTACGGTTTCCGCAGCGAGAGCTTCGGCAGCGGCCGCGCACTGCTGGCGCGGGCCCGCCGCGTGCAGCCGGAACTGGCCATCCTCGACCTCGGCCTGCCCGACATGGACGGCCTGCAGGTGCTGCGCGAACTGCAGGAGCAGCACCCCTGCGCGGCCCTGATCCTGACCGGCCGCGACGGTCTCACCGACCGGGTGCTGGGCCTCGAACTGGGCGCCGACGACTACCTGGTCAAACCCTTCGAGCCTCGCGAGCTGGTGGCCCGCGTGCGCTCCATCCTGCGCCGCTACCAGAAGGCCGCCGCCCAGGAACCCGGCGGCCACAGCGGCGCACACTTCGCCGGCTGGCATTTCGACCTCGGCCGCCTTCACCTCAGCACCGCCGACGGCCGCGAGGTCACCCTGTCGGCCGCCGAGGCGGCGCTGCTGCAGACCCTGCTGAAGCGCCCCAACAAGATCCTGACCCGCGAACAGCTGATCGGCGAACGCGACCTCGACCCCTTCGACCGCAGCATCGACGTGCGCATCTCGCGCCTGCGCCGCAAGCTGGAGGACGACCCGCAAGATCCGAAGATCATCAAGACCATATACGGCGCCGGCTACCTGTTGTGCGCCGCGGTGGACTGGGAGTGATCCCGCCCGGCCGCCGACTCCCGTAGAATGCCGGCTCCTTTAGGAGGGAAAAACCAATCATGACAAGACCATTCAAAGTACTCGGCGTCCAGCAGATCGCCATCGGCGGCCCGTCCAAGGACCGCCTGCGCACCCTGTGGGTGGACATGTTCGGCCTCGAAGTCACCGGCACCTTCAAGTCGGAACGGGAAAACGTGGACGAGGACATCACCGCCATGGGCAAGGGCCCGTTCAAGGTCGAAGTGGACCTGATGCAGCCCCTCGACCCCGAGAAGAAGCCGGCCGTGCACACCACCCCGCTGAACCACGTGGGCCTGTGGATCGACGACCTGCCGAAGGCCGTCGAGTGGCTCACCGCCCAGGGCGTGCGCTTCGCGCCGGGCGGCATCCGCAAGGGCGCCGCCGGTTTCGACATCACCTTCCTCCACCCCAAGGGCAACGAAGAATTCCCCATCGGTGGTGAAGGCGTGCTGGTCGAATTGGTCCAGGCCCCGCAGGAAGTGATCGACGCCTTCGCCAAGCTGGCCGGCTGATCACCCGCAGTAAACGGCGAAGGGCCGGCCCTCCCGCGGGGGCCGGCCCTTCGCACATCCGGCGCCGCCTACAGCGACTTGGCCTGAAAGGTGTTGCAGTCCTTCACCTGGCCGCTCGCCATGCCGCGCTTGAACCAGCGCACCCGCTGCTCCGACGAACCGTGGGTGAAGCTGTCCGGCACCGCGTAGCCCTTGGCCTGCTTCTGCAGCGTGTCGTCGCCGATGGCGGTGGCGGCCTGCAGCGCCTCTTCCAGATCGCCCTGATCGAGGATGTGGCGGGCCGAGTCCGCGTTCTTCGCCCACACCCCAGCCAGACAGTCCGCCTGCAGCTCCAGGCGCACCGACAGCGCATTCGCCTCCCGCTCGCCGGCCCGCGTCCGCGCCGCCTGCACCTTGGCCGACACGCCGAGCAGGTTCTGCACGTGGTGCCCGACCTCGTGGGCGATCACGTAGGCCTGGGCGAAGTCCCCCGGTGCCCGGAAGCGCGTCTTCAGCTCCTGGTAGAAACCCAGGTCGATATAGACCTTGTGATCCGCCGGGCAGTAGAACGGCCCCATCGCCGCCTGCCCGGTACCACAGGCGGTAGGGGTAACGTCGGTGAACAGCACCAGCGTCGGATCCTCGTACTGCTTGCCGGCCTGGCGAAAGATCTTCTGCCAGGTGTCCTCGGTTTCGGCCAGCACCTTGCGCACGAACTTCGTCTCCGCATCGTTGGCCGGCGGGCGGTGCTGCGTCGCCGATGGCGCCGGAGCCGACACGTGGGAAGCCTGGTTCAGCACCACGCGCGGGTCGACACCGAAATACATCGCCACCAGGGCCAGCACCACGGTGCCGACACCGATCCCCCCAAGGGGCATCCCGCCACCGCCCCCACCACCGCGCCGATCCTCGATGTTGTCGCTTTCCCGGCTATCGTCCAAACGCATAATGGCTCCTTCAAGACCTGCAGTATCTTACCGCGCCGCAACATTTTCCTTGTGCTGTCAGCGCATTATCGCTATAGTCCGCGGTCCGGTGCAAAAGCGGTATCGCACCGAGTCACATCGTCCCTGACCTTCTTATATCTCCCGTATTCGACGTGAGGTTGTCCTGATCGGTTAGTGCCGATATGCCAGTCAGGCAGCCCTACTGCCGCACGCGTAATCGCGTCGCGGCGCGTTGCCGTTTTTTCTTCGCGGGCACCGCATCCGCAATACAAAAGATAAGGAAGCGAACATGGATTTCGCCACTCTCGGGCTCTCCGAACAGATCGTCAAAGCCGTTGCCGACGCCGGCTACACCGAACCCACCCCCGTCCAACAAGCCGCCATTCCGGCCGCCCTCGCCGGCAAGGATCTCGTGGTTTCCAGCCAGACCGGCTCCGGCAAGACGGCAGCCTTCATGCTGCCGTCCCTGCAGCGCCTGACCATCGAACCCACCCTCAAGGCCCGCGGCCCCCGCGTGCTGGTGCTGACCCCGACCCGCGAACTGGCCGTCCAGGTCACCGACGCCTGCAAGGGCTACGGCAAGAACCTGCGCTACGCGAAGGCCGTCAGCGTGGTCGGCGGCACGCCCTACCCGGTGCAGAACAAGCTGCTGTCCAGCCCCTACGAAATCCTGGTAGCCACCCCCGGCCGCCTGATGGATCAGATGGAGCGTGGCCGCATCGATTTCGGCCGCCTGGAAATCCTGATTCTCGACGAAGCCGACCGCATGCTCGACATGGGCTTCGTGGACGACATCGAAGCCATCGTCGCCAAGCTGCCGGCCAACCGCCAGACCCTGTTCTTCTCGGCCACCCTCGACGGCCAGGTCGCCCGCATGATGCAGCGCCTGCTGAAGGATCCGGAGCGCATCGAGATCGCCTCGGCCCAGACCCGCCACGAGAACATCGAACAGCGCCTGCTGGTCGCCGACGACATCAGCCACAAGAACCGTCTGCTCGACGGCATCCTGCGCGACGTGGGCGTCGAACAGGCCATCGTGTTCACCGCCACCAAGCGCGACGCCGATGCCCTGACGCTGAACCTGGAATCCCAGGGCCACTCCGTCGCCGCCCTGCACGGCGACATGAACCAGCGCATGCGCACCCGCACCCTCGACCAGTTGCGTCGCGGCCACCTGCGCGTGCTGATCGCCACCGACGTGGCCGCCCGCGGCATCGACGTGCGCACTATCAGCCACGTGATCAACTACGACCTGCCGAAGGTCGCTGCCGACTACGTGCACCGCATCGGCCGTACCGGCCGTGGCGGCGCCAGCGGCATCGCCATCAGCCTGGCCGAGCGCCGCGACGTGCGTCTGCTGCGTGCCATCGAACGCTACACCCGCCAGCCGCTGGCCGTGCACACCCTGCCCGGCCTCGAGCCGCGCACCACGCTGCCGGCCGACGAGCGTCGTCCTGGCGGCCCCCGCCGTGACGGCCGTGGCTACGGCAACGGTGGTGGTGGCCGCTTCGGTGACAAGCGCCCGTCCGGCGGCTTCGGTGGCAATCGCTTCGACCGCGAGCGCCGTGACGACAACCGCGGCGAAGGCCGTAGCGCCAGCCCGTGGGCCGGCAACGGTGCCAGCGAAGGCCGCCGCGATTTTCGCGACGCCCCGCGTCGGGACTCCCGCGATGCTTCCGGCGCCCCGCGCCATCCGGAGCACCGCACCGAATTCCCCCACGTGGCCAAGCGCAGCTCCAGCCATCACTCCCCGGCGGGCTTCGGCGGCAACCACAGCGAAGGCAGCGGCAAGCCGCGCACCGGCCGCACCTTCAACCGCGACCGCTAAGACCGCACACGACGCCGGGCCATGGCCCGGCCGGACATGACAAAGGGGCGCCCACGGGCGCCCCTTTGTCATGTCCGGAACCGCGCGCCTCCGACGAGAACGAGACCGGGCGCGCCTCCCAGCCCTACGGACGGAAACAGGAATAGCGGGGAAAGACCCCTCAATTCCTGAGGTGGATCAACTGTCGGCCATCTATGATGGAATACAGTTTGCCGGTAACTACCGGCGCGGCCTGCGCCCATTCCAAAAAAGGGGGAACAAACACCATGAAAATCACCAGTCCCGTCATTGGCGAAGTCGAAGTGTCGCCCGACCGCATCATCGAATTCCCGAGTGGCCTGCCCGGCTTTGAAGCCAGCCGTCAGTTCACCCTGCTGCACCCGGAAGGCAACGACGCACCGAACATCTTCGTGCTGCAGGGCGTGGACGACCCCGAAGTAACCTTCACCGTCACCACCCCGGACGTGCTCGGGCTGAACTATGAATTCACACTGACCGACGATGAGGTCGCCACGCTCCAGCTCGGCAATGCGGAAGACGTCAGCGTGCTGCTGATCGTCCGCAGCAACGACGAGGGCAGCGCCACTGCTCCGCAAGCCAATGTGATGGCCCCGCTGGTCATCAATACCGCCACCCGTCGCGCCGTGCAAAAGATCATCGGCCGCGTCGATACCAGCGTGACGCTGCGCGCCGTCGCCTGAGCGCTTCCAGCCTCCCGCCAGACGGCCTCCCGCCCAACTCGGGCCGGAGGCCGTTTCGTTCAGTACAGCAGGTAGTCCCGCCGCTCTTCGTCCCACGCCTTCTCGTCGGCCAGCGCCAGCGCATCCAGGTCGCCAGGGCGCGTCGTCGCATCGTCCACCCATTCGCGCAGGATCTCCGAGCCGTTGATCAAGTCGATGGCCAGGCGGTCATGCTCATACTCGTAGGGGAAATCCCGCCACAGCGGGTAATCCCGGCGCACCCGGCGGATGGCCTTTAAGGCCAGCGCCTGCAGGCGCCACGGACGGAAGGTCGCGTGGTCGTAATGGGTCGGATCTTCCACGTGGATCTGCACACCCTGGCACAGCTTGCCGGCGTGCTTGTGGAAGGTCGGCTCGAACCAGCATTCGCGCAACTTGCAGCCAGCCAGCCACTTGGGCGCGAAGGCATCCATCTCGGCCAGCACCTTGCGGGCATCCAGATCCGGCGCACCGAACAGTTCCAGCGGGCGGGTGGTGCCGCGCCCCTCGGACAGGGTCGTGCCTTCCAGCATCACCGTACCGGCGTAGGCCCGCGCCATCGACAGATTGGGGGCGTTGGGGCTCGGGTTGATCCAGCTGCGCTCGCCCAGCGGCCAGCCGTAGCCCGGCCCGCTCTCCGGCTGCCAGCCTTCCATCGTGATCACCTGGCAGTCCACGTCGAGCTTCAACGTGGCGACGAACCAGCGGGCCAGTTCGCCCATCGTCAGGCCATGGCGCATTGGCAACGGGCCGGCGCCGACGAAACTCTCCCAGCCCGGCTGCAGCAGGGTGCCCTCGACGGGGCGCCCGGCCGGGTTCGGACGATCCAGCACCCATACGCTCTTGCCGTGGCGGGCAGCCGCCTCCAGCACGTAGCGCAGCGTGGTGATGAAGGTGTAAATGCGGCAGCCCAGGTCCTGCAGGTCCACCAGCAGCACGTCGAAGCGGTCCATCATCGGCGCCGTCGGGCGGCGCACCTCGCCGTACAGGCTGAACACCGGGATACCGTGCTGCGGATCGAAGAAATCCGGCGACTCCATCATGTTGTCCTGCTTGTCGCCGCGCAGCCCGTGCTGGGGGCCGAAGGCTGCCGACAACTGGATGTCGGACAGGGCCGCCAGCGCATCGAGGGAATGGGTCAGATCGCGGGTGACGGAGGCCGGATGGGCCAGCAGGGCCACCCGTTTGCCGGCCAGCGGACGGCGCAGTTCGGGGTCGGCGAGCAGGCGGTCGAGACCGAATCGGATCATGGTGTCGGGGCCTTGAGAGCAACGGCGAAACCGTCGCGGTGGTGAAAATCGGGCTTGCCCGGCGGATGTGCCAGAGCCCAGTAACTGTGATGACCGTCGCCATGCTCGACGACGGCGGTGATGCCCAGGCGCAGTTCGCCGGCCGGCAGGCAGGCCGCCTCCAGATTCGCCGCCAGGCTCAGGGCACCCACGCTGCGGACAATGTCGAGCCGCGGAGCCGGTCCGACCGGCGAAGGCACGCGCCCTCGGTAGGTGGCGAAATCAAAACGGGCCCACTGGCCGTTCGGCGAGAAATTGAACTCCCGGTAAGCCTCCGCCCCGGCCACGCCGACAAACACTTCGAAGCAGGTATAGGCCCACAGGCGCTCGGGGGGCAAGGGCGTGGCGACCGCCGGAATGCGCAATCCATCCAGCTCGCCTTCCAGCCGGTAAGCCAGCCGCAGACCGCCATCGCAGCCGCGTTCAAAATCGACGCGAATCGCCCGCACGCCGGCCGCCGGCGTATCCGGATGGCAAATCAGGGCAACGGGAGAAGAGACGCTCATGGACGTGGCAGCAAACTCGGGCCTGCAGTTTAGCGGTTCTGCCACGACAGGTTAAACTCCTGCTGACCGGCACGGTCCATTCCGTTCGTGCCCTTGCAGCGATTCCCATGTCCGCCTCCCAGTTCCCCATCCAGCGCAGCCTGGTCGACCGCCTGCGCCAGGTCACCCTCTTCGAGATCGGCGGCCTGCTGCTGATCACGCCGCCCTACATCTGGCTGTCCGGCCAGCCGAGCCGCGACTCATTCCTGCTGATGGCCATCCTGGCCGTGATGGCAGCCGCCTGGAACGGCGCCTACAACACCGCCTTCGACTGGCTGGAAGGGCGCCTCACCGGGCGTAGCGCGGACCGCCGCCCATGGCGGCTGCGAGCCATCCACGCCATCGGCTTCGAAGGCGGCCTGCTGCTGATGACACTGCCGGTGATGGTGTTGTGGACCGGCATGGACTGGCTCACCGCCCTTGTCGCCGACATCGGCATCGCGCTGGCCTACGTGGTGTATGCCTTCGGCTTCAACCTGGCCTACGACCGGGCCTTCCCGATCGCCCCCGAACCCGGCCGCTGAACCCGCTCCAAGCGGCCGACGAAGCCCGGGCGGGCCGCTATAATCCGCCCCTTCCCTTCCGCCGGAAACCTGCCGTGTCCGACCGCCTCAAAGTCATTCCCCAATACCTGATCCCCAAGCAGGCCCTCACCGTGCTGGCCGGCAAGCTGGCCAGTGCCCGGGCCGGCGGCCTCACCACCGGGGTCATCCGCTGGTTCGTCGGCCGCTACGGGGTGAACATGGACGAGGCGGCCAATCCGGACATCGCCAGCTACGCCAGCTTCAACGATTTCTTCACCCGTCCGCTGAAGGCCGGCGCCCGCCCGCAGGCGGAGGCCGACTTCATCTGCCCGGTGGATGGCGCCATCAGTCAGTTCGGCCGCATCAACCGCGACCAGATCTTCCAGGCCAAGGGCCACGCCTATTCCACCCACGCGCTGGTGGGCGGCGACCGGGACCTGGCGGTCCAGTTCCAGGACGGCGAGTTCGCCACGCTGTACCTCAGCCCGCGCGACTACCACCGCATTCACATGCCCTGCGACGGCCGCCTGACCCGCATGATCTACGTACCCGGCGCACTCTTCTCGGTCAATCCGACCACCGCCCGCGGCGTGCCCGGCCTGTTCGCCCGCAACGAACGGGTGGTGTGCGTCTTCGAAAACGACGAGATCGGCCCCTTCGTGCTGGTGCTGGTAGGGGCGACCATCGTCGGCAGCATGGCCACCGTCTGGCACGGCCAGGTCAACCCACCGCGCCCCGGCAAGATCCGCGAATGGGACTACCCGGCCGGCCAGGTGACGCTGAAGAAGGGCGACGAGATGGGCCGCTTCCTGCTCGGTTCGACGGTGGTGATGCTGTTCCCGAAGCGGCGCCTGGCCTTCACCGAAGCCTGGGTTCCTGCCCGCGGGATCCGCATGGGCGAGGCGATGGGCAGCCGGCCGCGCTGAGCTGTCGCACCGGCCTCAGTGGCGCAGGCGCAGGATGCGCCACGCGCCGGCCAGCACCATCGCGCCGATGATGCTGCCGATCAGCCAATCCGGCCACGGGGTACCGAGCCACGCCACCAGGCCGCCGGCAATGATCACACCGAGGTTGGCCAGCGCATCGTTGGCGGTGAAGATGTAGCTCGCCTTCATGTGTGCGCCGCCATTCCGATGGCCGGCAATCAGCACCATGCACGCCACGTTGGCGACCAGCGCCAGCAACGAGACGCCCATCATCGCACCGGCCAGGGTTTCCGAGCCGTAAAGCACGTGGTCCGCCACCTGCACGAACAAACCCAGCCCGAGCAGCAACTGCAGCACGCCGGCAAAGCGCGCCGCCTTCAATTGCAGCGCCGACCCGCGCCCGACCGCGTACAGCGCCACCGCATACACCGCCGCATCGGCGAACATGTCGAGGCCGTCGGCAAGCAGGCCGGACGACTCCGCCCACCAGCCGGCCAGCCCTTCGATCACGAACATCGCCGCGTTGATGGCGAGCAGCCAGCGCAGCGCCCGCCGCTCCGCGACCGGGTCTTCCGTCCGCGCCGCTGGCGCCCCGGCCGCCGGGCCGCTGGCGATGCGTTCCGCCCCCATGCCCAAGCGGGCGATGCGGGCTTCCACTTCATCGGCCTGCACCGCATGCCAGACGGTGACGGTGCGCGCCCCCAGGTCGAATTCCAGTCCATGGGCCAACCCGTCCAGTTCCATGCGCACCAGAGCCTCCTCGGCCGGGCAGTCCATGTCGCCGACGCGGAAGGTCGAACGCAGCGAGGCCTCGCCGGATGCCGACAGGGGCGCTGCGGGCACCACCGCGCCAGGGGCGGAACAGCGGCATCCGCCGGAACAGGACGAACTCATGCACGGACTCCTCGGAACATGTGGGGGCGAATTCATTCGCCCTCTGTAGCGCTTCAATTAAATCCGCGGGCGAATGAATTCGCCCCCACGGGAAAGGACCGGACATCACTGGCCATCCTTTCCAACCCGACGATGGTAGCCTGTCGGCCACGTTTTCTGCACGACCAATATCCCGATGAACGCCCCACCGATCCGCTACGTCGAACCGGTCTTCCGCCCGCCCAGTGAGGCGGAATCCCTGATCCTGCCGGTCACCGACGGCTGCTCGTGGAACAAGTGCACTTTTTGCGAGATGTACACGGCCCCGCAGAAAGCCTTCCGTGCCCGCAACGAAGACGAAGTGCTGACCAGCATCCGTCGCACCGGCGAACGCTACGGCAACCAGGTCCGCCGGGTGTTCCTCGCAGATGGCGACGCGCTGGTGCTGCCGACCCACCGCCTGCTGGCCATCCTGGAGGCGATCCGCGAGCACCTGCCCGCCGTGCACCGGGTCTCCAGCTACTGCCTGGCGCGCAACCTGAAGAAAAAGAGCGTCGCCGAGCTGACCAGCCTGCGCGAGGCCGGCCTGCGCATGGCCTACCTGGGCGCCGAATCCGGCGACGACGCGGTGCTGGCCAAGGTGAACAAGGGCGAGAGCTTCGACTCGACGCGGGAAGCCCTCGACAAGCTCGGCGAAGCCGGCATCACCCGCTCGGTGATGATCCTCAACGGCCTCGGCGGTCAGGCCCTCAGCGACCGGCACGCCGACAACTCGGCCCGCCTGGCCAACGCCACCCAGCCGGAATTCCTGTCCACGCTGGTGGTGAGCTTCCCGACCGGCGAGGCGCGCTTCCGCGCCGCTTTCCCCGAATGGGAGGCCCTCGATCAGTCCGGCCTGTTCCGCGAGATGGAGCGCTTCCTGAGCGGGCTCGAACTGCGCCGCACCGTCTTCCGCTCAGACCACGCCAGCAACTGGCTGATCCTCAAAGGCACCCTCGGCGCCGACAAGGCCCGCCTGCTCGCCGAAGTGCGCAGCGCTATCGCCAGGCCGGCCGCCGCCGGGTTGCGGCCGGCCTGGGCGCGGGGGCTATAGACATGGCCTTCCAGCAGATCCTCGAATTCCGCACCCGTGGCCGCGGCAGCCTCGACATCACCGCGCAGGTCGCCGACGTGGTGGCCGCCGCCGGCATCGCCACCGGCCTCGCCCATGTCTTCGTGCAGCACACCAGCTGCTCACTGATGATCACCGAGAACGCCGACCCGGACGTGCGCCGCGACCTGGAAACGGTCTTCGGCCGCCTCGCACCCGACGGCGATCCGGCCTACCGCCACGACCAAGAAGGCGACGACGACATGGCCGCCCATGCCCGCAGCGTGCTGTCCGACGTGGGCCTGACCGTGCCGGTGGGCAAGGGCCGCCTGCAGCTCGGCACCTGGCAGGGCATCTTCCTGTGGGAACACCGCAGCAGCAGCCACAGCCGGCGGGTGGTGGTGACCGTCGTCGGCTGAGTGCTCATCGCCAAACCCCAAGCCCGTCACGGGGGGAGGCAGGCCGAGGTGCTATGCTTTTCGGGTTCGCCGCCGGCCCCAGCGCCGGCCATACCGTTTCCTGGAGCCCATCCATGACCTGCGTCTTCCCGCTGCGCCACACCGGCGCGGCCGTCCTGCTGGCCCTCGCCGCCCCGGCCGGCTTCGCCCAGACCCCGAGCACGAGCACCGCCAGACCGGCAGCCGCCGTTGCCGCCCCGAAAAACGCCACGCCGGCCGTCGCCCCCAGCGCCACCCCGGCCGTCAAGCCAGCCACCAGCGCGCCGGCAGCGGGGTCCAGCCCGGTCGGCCCGGCCAAGGCTGCCACCGCAAGCGCCGCTCCCGCCACGCCTGCAGCCGGCGCCGCCCCGGCGGCGGCAGGGAGCGCCCCGGCCGACCCGAACGCGCCCCCTCCCCCACCGCCTCCGCCACCCCTGTCGGACATCATCTTCACCAACGGCGACATCCTTACCCTCGACGACAAGCGCCCCACCGTCCAGGCCATCGCCATCAAGGGCAGCAAGATCATCGCCGTCGGCACCAGCAAGGCCATCCTGGCCCGCTGGAAGAGCGAAGGCACGGAAGTGGTCGACCTGGCTGGCAAGACCCTGGTGCCCGGCTTCATCGACGCCTGGGGGGAGCTGTCCCGCCTCGGTCTCTATTCGGTGGCGGCCCAGCTGCAGTCCCCGCCCGAAGGTCGCGTCACCGATGGCGCCGTGCTGCTGCGCGAGTTGCGCGACTGGGCCAAGGGCGACATGGCCAGGCGCCTGGGCTGGATCGTCGGCTTCGGCTACGACGAGAGCCGCCTGCGCGAGCTGCGCGCCCCCAGCCGCAACGAACTCGACGGCATTTCATCAGACCGGCCGGTAATCATCGTGGACCGCACCGGCACCCGCCTGGTCGCCAACAGCCGCGCACTGGCGCTGGCCGGCATCGACCGCAACAGCATCGATCCTCCCGGCGGCCGCATCGGCCGCTGGCCCGGCTCGAAGGAACCGGACGGCAGCCTGGAAGGTGCCGCCGCCACCGCATTGCTCGGCGCCCTGCCGCAGCTCGCCAAGGACGAACGCCAGGCCCTGATCCAGCAGGGCCAGACGCTCTACCTGCGCAACGGCTACACCACCGCGGTGGAAGCCCGCGCCACCGCCGACGACCTGGCGCTGTACACCCAGGCCGCCGATGCCGGCGCCCTCAAGCTGGACGTATCGGTCTATGCCGAGGCCGGCAGCGCCGCCGCCGCCCTCAAGGCTCACAAACAGATCGGCGCCAAGTACTACAAGGGCCACCTGCGCCTGGCCGGCGTGTCCTTCACCCTCGATGGCACCGCCGAAGACCGCAGCGCCTGGCTGACCCAACCCTACCAGCTGCCACCGCCGGGCAAGCCGACCCGTTACGCGGGCTACCCGCTGCTTGGCGAGGACACCGTCGGCGCGCTGTTCGGCAGCGCCTATGTCAACGGCTGGCAGGTCGCGGTGCAGGCCAACGGGGATGCAGCCATCGACCAGTTCATCAACGGCCTGAAAACCGCCGCCGAAAAGCACCCGGGCAAGGACCACCGCCCGCTGCTGGTCGGCGCCGCAACGATCCGCGACGACCAGCTCGATGCCCTGAAGACGCTCGGCGCCAGCGTTTCGCTGGCCCCCCAGCGCCTCGGCCTCAGCCTCGACACGCTGACCCGCGACGCCCTCGGCACGGAGCGTACGGCCCGCTTCAGCCCCGCCGCCGCGGCCCTCGACCGGGCCCTGCCGCTGACCCTGCACAACGACGCATCCTTCATCGAACCGGCGCCGCTGGACGTGCTCACCAGCGCGCTCAAGCGCCCGGCCGGCACGGCTCAGCAGATCCCCGCCGCCGAGGCGCTGAAAGCCATCACACTGACTGCAGCGCGCCAGCTCGGCGAAGAAAAGATCAAAGGCAGCATCGCCGTCGGCAAGCTCGCCGACCTCACGGTACTGTCGGCCAATCCGCTGAAGACCCCGACGGACAAGCTCGGCGACATCCGGGTGATCGGCACCGTGAAGGAAGGCGTCACCGTCTTCGGCGGCGCCGACGGCGGCGTGCCGATCACCCGCTGACGGGTGGCAGGCGCGCGGTGCGCCTCAGCGCAGCGCGGACAGGTACTGGACCACGGCCTCGATGTTCTGTGCCCCGAGGCCGGTCACCGCAGCAGTCATCGGCGGGTAGATCCGCTCGCCGCTCATGGTCAGGTAACGGTTCAGGCTGCGCCGCAGGTACTCGGCCTGCTGCCCGGCCAGGCGCGGAAAGGTCTCCGCCCCCTTGGCCTCGGCACCATGGCAACGCGCGCAATTCTTGTCGAACAGTGCCTTGCCTTCGGCCGCCCGTGGTCCGCCCATCGACACCGCGGGCACCACCTGCTGGGCCGCGTAGAAGACCGCAATATCGGCCTTTTCCTCATCCTTGAGGACTTTCATCAAGCCCTGCATGAACGGGTCCTTGCGCTTGCCGGTGTGGAAGGCGTCGATCTGGTTGAGGACGTAGGCAGGATGCTGGCCGGCCAGGTTGGGCACCTCGGTGTACTTGCTGAGCCCCGTCTCCCCGTGGCAGTTGGCGCAGAAGAACGAGGCCTTGCGGCCGGCATCCTGGGCCGCCTTCTGCTCGGCCGCTTGAGCTTTCACGATCCGCTCCAGATACCCACGGGCTCCAGGCGCCGTGGTCTGCGCCACCGCCGGCATGACCGCCGCCAGCAACAGGCCCAACAGCGCCCCCCGTAAACCGGCCCCTGTCGGGCCCTTCCGTTCGATCGACATCGCGCTATTCCCCTTGTTGTTCTTAAAAGGCCGTCTGCAACGGCTGCGCCAGATTGTAATCCTTTGACATAAAGCCGGGCGATGGCCCCGGCGCAATAAAACAATCCCGCCCCGACGGGCCCCGCACCACTACAATCGCGCCTTCCCGTTTCGTCCCCGGATTCTGCACCCATGCCGCCCTCCTCCATGCCTGCTTCCGTCGTCATCATCGGGGGGGGGCCCGCCGGCCTGATGGCCGCCGAAACCGCGGCGGCTGCCGGCCTGCAGGTGGATGTCTTCGATGCGATGCCATCGGTCGGGCGCAAATTCCTGCTGGCCGGCCGCGGCGGCCTCAACATCACCCACGCGGAACCCTTCGCGGCCTTTGCCGGCCGCTATGGTCCACGCCAGGCGCAGATCGAGCCGATGCTCGCGGCCTTCGGCCCGCAGGCGCTGCGCGAATGGGTCGAAGGACTCGGGGTGTCCACCTTCGTCGGCAGCTCCGGGCGCGTTTTTCCGGCCGAGATGAAGGCCGCGCCGCTGCTGCGCGCATGGCTGCAGCGCCTGCGGGAGGCCGGCGTGCGCTTCCATGTACGGCACCGCTGGACCGGCTGGAGCACGAACGGCGAGCTGCTGTTCACGACCCCGGACGGTGTCCGCCAGGTCCGGGCGGATGCCTGCGTGCTGGCCCTCGGCGGCGGCAGCTGGGCTCGGCTGGGCTCGGACGGCGCCTGGATCCCGACCCTCGCCGCGCTGGGTGTGGACATTGCGCCGCTGCATCCGGCCAACTGCGGCTTCATCGCCGGCTCGCCGCGGGCCGACGGAGCCAGCGGCTGGAGCGCCCATTTTCGCGAACGCTTCGCCGGCCAGCCCCTCAAGTCGGTGAGCATCCGCGTGGAAGGCACCCGCGCCGCCGCGCGTCCCGGCGAAGCGATGATCACCGCCGACGGCATCGAAGGCAGCCTCATCTATGCGCTGTCCGCCACCATCCGCGAGCGCATCGAGCAGGACGGCGCTGCGCTGCTGTCGATCGACCTGTCCCCCGGCCGCCCGGCGGACCGGGTCGCCGCCGAGGTCGCCCATCCCCGCGGCGCCCGCTCCCTGGCCAGCCACCTGCAGAGCAGGGTCGGCATCGCCGGCCTCAAGATGGCCCTGCTCAGGGAATGCGCAACGGCCGAGACGCTGGACGATCCGGCCCGCCTGGCCGCCGCCATCAAGGCGCTGCCCTTGCGCCTCATCGCGCCGCGACCGCTGGACGAGGCGATCAGCAGCGCCGGCGGCGTGCTGTTCGAAGAAATGGACGAAGATCTGATGCTGCTGCGGCACCCCGGCGTGTTCTGCGCCGGCGAGATGCTCGACTGGGAAGCCCCCACCGGCGGCTATCTGCTCACCGCCTGCTTCGCCAGCGGACAGGCCGCCGGGCGCGGCGTAGCGGACTGGCTACGCCGGCAGCGCGCCAGCGCATGAGCATCCCCCTCCGGAAAATATGTCTAAAGTTATAGAAAGCCGGGCCGTCAGCACCTGTTCCACCACCCTTCCCCCTGCCGGAGTCATCATGAAACTGACACAGCGCCTCATCCTCACCCTGGGCATCGCTCTGTTCGCGCTGGTTCTTGTCGGCGGACTGGGAATCTGGCAGCTGCGGCAAGCCACGGACCGCTTCGATTACGTGCAGGCGAACACATTTCCAAGCCTGAAAGTCCTGCTCGACGCGCGCGGCCACCTCACAGCCAGCCGTCTCGGCACCTTCCAGCTCGCACTGGCCGTCGACGAAGCCCACCGCAGCGAGATCGCCAAGGCGATGCAGGAAGCCGACACCAAGCTCGACGCCACACTCCAGCAGTACGAGCGCGAACTGATCTCCGACGATACCGACAGGCAGTTGCTGGAGACCGACAAGCGGGCAATCGCGGATTACCGGAAGATCCGCGAGGATTACCTCGCCAAACTCCAGGCCAACGACATGGATGCGGTGCGCAATTTCCTGCGTACCACGATGCGCGAAAAGGCCACCGCGGCCGGCAGCGCACTCACCAAGCACGAGGAATACAACTATCAGCTCGCCGACAAGCTGAACCACATCAATACCGACGAAGCCGCCACCGCACTCTGGACCACCGCGGGCAGCCTTGCCATCGCCTTCGTGGTCGTCGGCATCCTGGCCCAGTTGCTGATCGGCTCGTTGCGTCAAAGCCTCGCCGGCATTCGCGACACCCTCACCCACGTCAATGACAGCCAGGACTTCACGGTCCGGGCGCCCGTCCATCGCATGGATGAGATCGGCGAGACCGCCACAGCCTTCAATCAGTTGCTGTCCAAACTGCAGGACAACTTCCGCAGCCTCACCGAAGGAGCCCGCTCGGTCGCCGACGCCAGCCGCGAGATGACCCACGCCTCGAACCAAGTCGCGACCGCAGCCGGTAGCCAGAGCGAAGCCTCCTCGGCAATCGCGGCGACGGTCGAGGAAATGACGGTCAGCGTCAATCACGTAGGCGACCGGGCCCGCGAAGCCCACGGGCTCGCCGACCGCTCCGGCGGCATGGCGCGGACCGGCTCCACGACCATCGACCGGACCATCGCCGATATCCGCAGCATTTCCGCCTCGGTCAGCGCGGCGGCCGAATCCCTGCGCGAACTGGGTGCCCAGGGCGAACGGGTCGGCTCGGTAGTACAGGTCATCAAGGAAGTCGCCGACCAGACCAATCTGCTGGCCCTCAACGCGGCCATCGAGGCCGCCCGTGCCGGCGAGCAGGGGCGCGGCTTTGCGGTGGTGGCCGACGAGGTGCGCAAGCTGGCCGAACGCACGTCCACCTCGACACAGGAGATCTCTTCCACCATCGAAGCCATGCGCCGCCATTCC
Organism: Zoogloea sp. LCSB751; assembly: GCF_002028455.1. Classification (GTDB taxonomy): domain Bacteria; phylum Pseudomonadota; class Gammaproteobacteria; order Burkholderiales; family Rhodocyclaceae; genus Zoogloea. The sequence continues at coordinate 100,305 of NZ_MWUM01000006.1, forward strand.
GAGCAGGCCGCCCGCGAGATGGAGGCGGCCGAGAGCCTCGTCACCCAAGGCGTCGAACGTGCCGACGACACCGACAAGGCCATCAAGGAAATCGGCACGGCGGCCAGCGGCACCGCCAATATGGTCTCCGAGATCTCCGATGCGATCCGCGAACAGGGTGCGGCCAGCAACAACATCGCGGTGCAGATCGAGCGCATCGCGCAGATGGCCGAAGAGGCCGCCGCCGCAGCGGAACAGTCTTCCGCCACCGCCCGCCGCCTCGACGAACAGGCCCAGCGCCAGATCGCCACGCTGCAGCTGTACAAGGTCTAGGCCCCACTCGGCGCCCTGCCCGGGGACAGGAGGAGTGCTAGACTGCCCTCTCTCCTACCGCAACGGAGGCGCCGATGAACAGCAAGCCCCTCGAATTCTGGTTCGAATTCGCCAGTTCGTATTCCTACCTGAGCGTGATGCGCATCGAGGCGCTGGCCAGGCAGGCGGGCGTCAAGCTGGCCTGGCGCCCCTTCCTGCTCGGGCCGGTGTTCCTGTCCCTCGGCTGGAACGACTCGCCCTTCAACATCTACCCGCCCAAAGGGCGCTACATGTGGCGCGACCTGGCTCGCCTGTCGGCCCGCTACGGGCTGCCCTTCAAGGTGCCGTCGCGTTTTCCACGCAATGGCCTGCTGGCCGCAAGGGTTGCGCTGACCGGGGCCAGCCAGCCATGGATCGGTGATTTCACCCGCGCCACGATGCAGGCCAACTTCGCCGAGGATCGGGACATTGCCGATCCGGCGGTGATCCGCAGCATTCTCGAGACGTTGCAGCTACCTGCCGACGTCATCCTCACCGAGGCGGAAAGCCCCGAGAACAAGCTGGCCCTGCGCAGCCAGACCGAGCAGGCGGCGGAGCGGGGCCTGTTCGGCGCCCCGAGCTTCATCGCGCCGGACGGAGAGTTGTTCTGGGGCAACGACCGGCTGGAAGACGCGCTGGCCTGGGCCGCATCGCCCCCTGTCCGCACCGATTCAGCGGCCGGGCGTTAAAGGCTCGACGGCCTTGGCCGGGGACTTGGCCCCGTCGCTCTGCTTGAGCTTGTCCGCCTTCTCGGCCCGTTTCTCCGCAGCCTTGGCGGCACGCTCCTTGTAGGCCCGGCGGTCGCTCTCGGCCTGGCTGGAGCGCTGCGCCGCCGCCGCCGCCTCGCTCGCCCGACGGCGCGCATCCGCGGTTTCCTTGGCCTGGCGGGCCTCGGCTTCATGCAGCGCGCGGGACTTGCCCTCCTGCTCGCGCTTGACCCGCTCGACATCCTTGTCCGCCAGTTCGCGCAGGCGCGCCTCGCTGTCGGCACGATTGCGGGCCTCCTGCTCCGCCTTCTCGACGGCCTTCTGCGGCGCCTGCTCGGCCTGTTCAGCCAGGCGTTCAGCGTAGCGGCGGTTCTTTTCGGCCAGCTCGATGCGCCCCGCCTCCAGGTCGAGGGCCCGCGCCTGCCGGATGTCGGCCACGTGGCGCTGGCGCACCTCGTCGATGCAACGGTTCACCAGGAAGCGTTCGTAACAGGCGATCTCGTCCGCGCTGAAGCGCGCTTCAGCCGCCTCACGCAGGGCCTTGGCCTCGTCGCGCATCTTCGCTGCGCGGGCCCTTTCGGCGCCTTCGTCGACAGGGCTGTCCTGGGCCAGCACAGGCCCCTGGCACAACAGCGCCAGCGACAGCACGGACAGGCAGGCAGAAAGGGATGATCGGCAGGACGGACGGCTTCGACGCATGGGACGACAGGGCTGGATACGACGGAACTGCTTACAATACCGGATTTCCTGCCTGCTTACCGCTTCCGCTGCCGTGATCCAGTTCCGCAATCTCCGCCTCGCCCGTGGCGTCAAGACTCTCATCGAGGGCGCCAGCCTGCAGATCCACCCCGGCTGGAAGGTCGGCCTGACCGGCGCCAACGGCTGCGGCAAGTCCAGCCTGTTCGGCATGCTGCGCGGCGAACTCCACCAGGACTCCGGCGACCTGGAGATGCCGGCAGCGTGGACCATTGCCCACGTGGCCCAGGAAACCCCGGCCCTGCCGCGACCGGCCATCGAGTACGTGCTCGACGGCGACGCCGAACTGCGCCGCATCGAAGTCGCCCTGGAAAAGGCCGAAGCCGCCCACGACGGCGAGGAGATCGGCCACCTCCACGGCCGCCTGCAGGAGATCGGCGGCTATGCAGCCCGCGCCCGCGCTGCGGCGCTGATGGACGGCCTGGGCTTCAAGGGCAGCGAACTGGAGCGCCCGGTGGCCGACTTCTCCGGCGGCTGGCGGATGCGCCTCAACCTGGCCCAGGCGCTGATGTGCCGTTCCGACCTGCTGCTGCTCGACGAACCCACCAACCACCTCGACCTGGACGCAGTCATCTGGCTGGAGCAGTGGCTCACCGACTACCGCGGCACGCTGGTGCTGATCTCCCACGACCGCGACTTCCTCGACGCAGTGGTGAACCAGATCGCCCACATCGAGAACCAGCAACTGACCCTGTACACCGGCGGCTACTCCAACTTCGAACGCCAGCGCGCCGAGCGCCTGTCCCAGCAGCAGGCGATGTTCGAGAAGCAGCAGCGCGAGCGTGCCCACCTGCAGAAATACGTGGACCGCTTCCGCGCCCAGGCCACCAAGGCCCGCCAGGCCCAGAGCCGCATCAAGGCACTGGAGCGGATGGAAGTCATCGCCGCGGCCCACATCGACAACCCCTTCACCTTCAGCTTCCGGGAATGCACTGCCGCCCCCGATCCGCTGCTGCAGATCGAGGACACCGCCGCCGGCTACGTGGACAAGCCGATCCTGTCGGACATGAAGCTGACCATCCGCCCCGGCGAACGCATCGGCCTGCTCGGCCGCAACGGCGCCGGCAAGTCGACGCTGATCAAGCTGCTGTCCGGCGGCCTGCAGCCGACCGCCGGCGTACGCCGGGAAGGCAAAGGCCTGCAGCTCGGCTATTTCGCCCAGCACGCACTGGAGAGCCTGCGCCCGGACGAATCGCCGCTGCAGCACATGCTGCGTCTTGCCCCGCAGACCCGCGAGCAGGAACTGCGCAACTACCTCGGCGGCTTCGACTTCAACGGCGACATGGCCACCACGCCTTGCGGCCCCTTCTCCGGCGGTGAGAAGTCCCGCCTGGCGCTGGCCATCCTGATCTGGAACCAGCCCAACCTGCTGCTGCTCGACGAGCCGACCAACCACCTCGACCTGGAAATGCGCCACGCCCTCACGCTGGCCCTGCAGGACTACGAGGGCGGGATGGTCATCGTGTCCCACGACCGGGCCCTGCTGCGCGCCACCTGCGACCGCTTCCTGCTCGTCGATAGCGGCCGCCTGACACCCTTCGATGGCGACCTGGACGACTACAAGAACTGGCTGGCCCAGCAGCGCGCCGCCGACGCGGCCGCCGGCCAGTGCCCGGACAAGGCTGCCGACAAGGCCAGCCGCAAGGCCGACCGCGAAGCCGCCGCCGCCGACCGCCAGGCCCGCCTGGCCGCCCGCCGGCCACTGGTCAAGGAACTGGAGCAGCTCGACAAGAAGCTCACCCCGTGGAACGCCGAAAAGGCCAGGCTCGACGAGCGCCTCGCCGACCCCGACCTGTACACCGGCCCCGACGCCGGCGAGGTGCCCAAGCTGCTCAAGCGCCAGGCCGAACTCAGCGAGAAGATCGACGAAGCCGAACTGCGCTGGCTCGAACTGCACGAAGCCCTCGACGCCATCCCCGCCGACTGAGCCGGCACGCCTGCTTCTGTGGGGGCGAATTCATTCGCCCGCGGTGGTTCATTCACGCGCAGAGGGCGAATGAATTCGCCCCCACGGGAATCGCCCACAAGGATCGTCTCTGCAGAAGTCGCACCCGAACCCGCCCTACATTCCCCCTGAAGCCGTCACAGTCTCTTTGCTAGAATCACGGATTCACCAAATCAACCGCTGCAACCTGGAGCTTTTTGCCGTGCAACTCGTCTGTCTCGACCTCGAAGGTGTTCTCGTCCCCGAAATCTGGATCGAATTCGCGGAGCGCACCGGCATTCCCGAACTGCGTCGCACCACCCGCGACGAGCCGGACTACGACAAGCTCATGAAGTACCGCCTGGACCTGCTCAAGCAGCACAAGCTGGGCCTGCCCGACATCCAGAAGGTGATCGCCGAAATGGGCCCCGAGCCCGGCGCCAAGGACTTCCTCGACGCGCTGCGCAAGGACTTCCAGGTCATCATCCTGTCCGACACCTTCTACGAATTCGCGATGCCGCTGATGGAACAGCTCGGCATGCCGACCCTGTTCTGCCACAAGCTCGAAGCCGACGCCGAGGGCTACCTGGTGAACTACCACCTGCGCATGGCCAACCAGAAGAAGGAAGCTGTCCAGCGCTTCAAGGAAATCAACTTCAAGGTCATCGCCGCCGGCGACTCCTACAACGACACCGCGATGCTCAAGGAAGCCCACGCCGGCATCCTGTTCCGCGCGCCGGACAACGTCATCGCCGAGTTCCCGCAATTCCCGGTCGAGCGCGAGTACAGCGGCCTGGCCGCCCAGATCCGCGCCGCCTCCGCCCGCATCTGACCCCATCCGATACGCCGGTCGCGGCCCCGTGGCCGGCGGCCGGTGCCTGAGCCCATCATGCACCGCGAACGCTTCTACACCCTCTCCGCCTCCTGCCCCGACCGCACCGGCATCGTCGCCAAGGTGTCCGGCTTCATCGCCGAGCACAAGGGCTGGATCCTCGAAACCGCGCTCCACGCCGAGCCCGCCGTCGACAGCGAGCATCGCGGGCGCTACTTCATGCGCATCGAGATCAAGGCCGATTCGCTGCCCTTCATGCTCACCGAGTTCCGCGAGCGCTTCCGCCCGATCGCCGAAGAGCTCAACATGGACTGGAAGATCACCGATTCGGCGGTCAAGAAGCGCGTCGTCATCCTCGTCTCCAAGCAGGAACACTGCCTCTACGACCTGCTGGCGCGCTGGCAGTCGAAGGAACTGGACATCGAGATCCCCTGTGTGATCTCCAACCACGACACCTTCCGCGGCTTCGTCGAGTGGCACGGCATTCCCTTCCACCACGTGCCCGTGACCGCGGACAACAAGGCTCAGGCCTATGCCGAAGTGCAGCGCCTGTTCGAGGAATCCCACGGCGACACGATGGTGCTGGCCCGCTACATGCAGATCCTGTCGCCGGAATTGTGTGCCGCCCATCCGGGCAAGATCATCAACATCCACCACAGCTTCCTGCCCAGCTTCGTCGGCGCCAAGCCCTACCACCAGGCCTATGCCAAGGGCGTCAAGCTGATCGGCGCGACCTGCCACTATGTGACGGCCGACCTGGACCAGGGCCCGATCGTCGAGCAGGACGTGATCCGCATCGATCACTCCGACTCGGTGGACGACATGGTCCGTTACGGCAAGGACATCGAGAAAGCCGTGCTGGCCCGCGGCCTGCGCTACCACCTGGAAGACCGGGTGCTGGTGCACGGCAACAAGACCGTCGTGTTCCGCTGAGTCCATCCCATCCCGGGCAGCCCGCCTGCCCGGCTGCCGCGCGGCATGCCCCACATATGGGGGCACCCGGCCGGATGCACGCATCGACGCCGGCCGCCGGCACGTCCCCCTGCGACACCTCGACCTCCCTCGCCCCCACGGCAAAAGGTCGCGCTGCGGCATCCCATCGAGCCGGATCCTGCTTACCCGGAAACGATGCCGGCACGAAGCAATGACAAAGGCAACGATAAATACATTGCCATAATTCACCCAGCTCGTAGAACAAGGTCACAGCCCTGCCTCGGCCCCCTCACTAAGATGCAGGTCTGCATGGTGTACGAGGGACCACGCCCATAAGGCCCCCGCCCGCCCCCGCCTTTTCCAACGTCGTTCCACGAGTGCATGCCAGCATGACCAGCCCGAACACCAGCGCCCAAACCAGTCTGTTTTCAAATAGCGGCGAGTTGAACATCGACGCTCTGCTCAACGAAGACTCAAGCAAATGGGGCGGGCCACTCGGTACCGGCGCAAACCTCAGCTTCAGCTTCCCCTGGCTGAACGGGCAAGGCGCCTACTGGCAGACACCGAGCTATTCCGACGCAAACGAACCGACGGCCAGTTTCCATTTCGGCTTCAATGCCTACCAGACCGGCATCGCACGCCAGGCTCTGCAAGCCTGGGCCAACGTCGCCAACATCCACTTCACGGAAACAGCCGAGAGCCCCACCAATGTGGGTGATATCCGCTTCGCCTTTTCGTCCGCAGTCAACGCAAGCAATGCCTGGGGCTGGGCGGGCCATCCCAACAATTACTGGGCCGCCGGTGGCGACGTCTGGATCAACACGGACATCGCGCGCGAATCGGACTGGAGCGCAGGCACCTACAACTACGAAGCGCTGATGCACGAGATCGGCCACGCCCTTGGCCTGAAACATCCTGGCAATTACGGTGACGGTGGCAACGGCCCCTATCTGCCATCCAGCCTGGACGACACGAACGACACGATCATGTCGTACAACATCCGCGACGATAATTTCTATCCGGACTTCGGCCCACAGGGCGGCCCACGAGACTCCTCCGAGTTCACCGTGTACCACGAGACCCCGATGGTGCTCGACATCGCGGCCATCCAGTACCTCTATGGCGCCAACATGCAGTACCGGACGGGGAACGACACCTACACCTTCGATGGACACACGCCGTTCTTCGAGACCCTGTGGGACGCAGGCGGCATCGACACCATCGACGTCAGCGCCTACACACTGGGCACGACCATCGATCTGCGCCCCGGCCAGTACTCCTCCCTCCACATTCCCGCGTCCGCCTACTCGGGGGGCTATGCCACCACCTATGACGGCACCAACGCCCTGGGCATCGCCTACGGCTGTCTCATCGAGAATGTCACCGGCAGCGCCGGGAACGACACGATCTACGAGAACAGTGCCGACAACACGATCAACGGCGGCAGTGGCACCGACACCCTGGTACTGGCCGGGCGCTTCGCCGACTACCGGATCACCCTGGATGCTCAATCGGAATGGCTGCGTCTGAGCCACATTCAGTCCCCGGAGGTGGATACGGTCAAGAGCATCGAGAAGCTCACCTTCTCCGACCGCAGCATCACCTACAGCCAGCTCCTCACCGAGCTGCAGCTCGGTCTGGACACCAGCGCCCCCACGGTCAGCACCTTCGCCCCCGCCGACGGCGCCTCCCGCGCGGCGGTGAAACAGAACATCGTCGTCACCTTCAACGAAGCGGTCGTGCGCGGCACCGGCAATATCATCCTCAAGAGCTCGGGGACTCAGGTGGTGGAAACCTTCGATGCGGCGACCAGCAGCCAGCTGAGCATTTCCGGCTCCACACTGACCATCGATCCGACCGCAAATTTTGACTATGGCACCCACTACTGGCTCGAATTCGACAATGGCAGCGTAGTGGACCTTGCGGGCAACAAATACGCCGGCACCACCACCTACGACTTCACCACTGAGAGCAGCAGCCAGGCCGGCAGAACGGTTACCGGCACGGCCGGCGCCGACGATCTGGTAGGCGGGTCGGCCAACGACACCCTGATGGGGCTGGGCGGCAACGACACGGTGTATGGCGGTGGTGGCGTAGACCGCTTCGTGCTCAACGCCTCCACCCGGGATATCGTCGATCACGCCAAGGACCTGACCACCCGCCCCGGCTCCATCAGCAGCCTTGGCTCCTCCCTCGGAACCGTCATCCTCCACGATGTGGAGCGCGTGCAACTGAGCGACGGTCTCTACGCCTTCGACACCCAGGCACCCGGCGAGACCACCCCGGGAGGCAGCGTCTGGCAAGCCCAGGCCCTGTACCAGGCCATTTTCGGCCACTGGGCGGGTACCACGGAGCTCAGTCAATGGACCGCCGAAGCCGACCGCCTGGGCGACATGGGCCAGCTCGGCCAGGCCTTCATCGACTTCTACGCAAAGTCGGTCAGCAACACGGTCCTGGTGAATTACCTCTACACCATGCTGACCCACAGCACAGGCAACCCGCAAGTGATCCAGAACCTGGCGGATCAAATCGGAACCGGCCAGAGTTACGAAACACAAGGCGACTTCCTGGCCTGGGTGGCCCAGCAGTCATTCAATACCGTCAACCTCGCCGGCTTCACCAACAGCATCGCCGTGCTCGATCCCGGCTATTTCTGATCCCATCCACCCCGGAGCGGCGCCCCCACTCCAGTGGGGCAAACCTTCGTGCAGCAGCAGGATTGCCCTGCATGTCATCCGAAAACGATGAAACGACACCCCCGGCTCCTGCACGGACGCAGACGCTAGAGCAAGCGCATCCCCGCCGCAAAATCCAGCTTTCTCTCAACCACGGCATCCTTGGCGAAGCTCGCCAGGAAGGCACTGCGCCGCGCCCCGACGGCCGTGGGCGTTGAAAACTCGATCAGCGGGACGGTCAGCCCATCGCCCTCATCGGCATCGAGCAGGATGTTCATCGCATTCACGCGCAGGGACAGGCGTCGCGCGTGGATCACCCGCTCCGCCGACAACAGGGTTTCGATCAGCGTGGCCAGCATCGTTTCCAGCCCGGCCCCTGCGCCATTCCTTGCTGCCAGCGCGGCTTCGTTGTCCGCCAATTGCCGACGCAGGCCTTCCAGATCGCGGCCGCGCCAGGAGTGGCACTCCAGCGCATCCAGGCCCGGCCGGCCGCGTTCCAGCAGGCTCAGACGGCTCTGCAGCAGATGATGATCGAAAGACAGCTTGTCGCTCTCGCGCTGCCGCGTTGCGATGCCCTTCAGGGCAGCCATCACCAGGCCCTCCAGCACCAGCTCGTGAATACGCCGGAACAGCGCCGCCTCATCCGCGGCAAATGCAAACAGGCGGAAATTCTGGAAGCTGACCGTGGTCTGCGGCACATCCTGACGCAGCTGGTCACCATCCAGCGCCACGCCCAGCACGTTCTGCTCGACACGCGTCGCGGCCACCATGCAATGAATGCGCTCCAGTCCGGCGGCCGCCGGCGAGACCAGAAAGTCATGCAGGTCCACGCTGGCCGCCAGCGTCTCTGCCACATCGACGGGCCGCGCGAAGACGGCGCGCAGCACCGGACTCTGCGCCCAAGCGAAGGGATTCATCTCCACGCAGGGCGGAATGCATGCCACCACCTGATCGGCGTACTCCAGCGCATGCGCGACCGCCGGACACAGCCGCGAGGATGCATCGTCCAGAAACTGCAGGCGCGGATCGATGCTGCCAAGGACCCGCGCCACGGCCGCCTGCAGCCGCTCATCCGCTCCGCGAGAAGGGGCCCGCCCACCCAGCAACCAATCGAAAAAGCCCATCCCCCGCAGTCCCTCTGACAATCAGTGGCAAGCATACAAACAAAAACGGGCGCCTGAGCGCCCGTTTCGTGGTGAAGCCGACTTACCGGAATTACTGGTGGTAAGCGGTTTCGCCGTGGGAGGTGATGTCCAGACCTTCGCGCTCTTCGTCTTCCGGTACGCGCAGGCCGATGAACATGTCGACCAGCTTGTAGCAGATGAAGGCCACGACGGCAGACCACACGACGGTGATGCCGACAGCGGTCAGCTGGACGATGACCTGGTCACCGATGGAGTAGGTGTCGGCAACCTTGTTGGACACGTAATCCCAGATGCCGACGCCGCCCAGGGACGGGGATGCGAACACGCCGGTCAGGATGGCACCGAGGATGCCGCCCACGCCATGCACACCGAACACGTCGAGGGAGTCGTCAGCGCCCAGCAGACGCTTCAGGCCATTGACCCCCCACAGGCAGACCACGCCAGCCAGCAGGCCGATCACGACCGCCCCGACCACGCCGACGAAACCGCAGGCCGGGGTGATGGCCACCAGGCCGGCCACAGCGCCGGACGCAGCGCCCAGGCCGGACGGCTTGCCCTTGATGATCCATTCGGCGAGCAGCCAGGACACCGCCGCGGCAGCGGTGGCAACCCAGGTGTTGACCATGGCCAGGGCGGCAGTGCCGTTGGCTTCCAGCGCGGAGCCGGCGTTGAAGCCGAACCAGCCCACCCACAGGAGGGAGGCACCGACGATGGTCAGGGTCAGGCTGTGCGGAGCGAAGGATTCACGGCCGAAACCGACGCGCTTACCAACGAGAAAGGCACCCACCAGGCCCGCGATGGCGGCGTTGATATGCACCACGGTACCACCGGCGAAGTCGAGGGCACCCTTCTGGAACAGGAAGCCAGCCGTCGCGTTAGCCGCATCGGCAGCCTCAGCCGAGGTGTAGGCATCCGGACCCGCCCAGTACCAGACCATGTGGGCCATCGGCAGGTAGCTGAAGGTAAACCACAGGACGGAGAACAGCAGCACGGCCGAGAACTTGATGCGCTCGGCAAAGGCGCCGAGGATCAGGGCCACGGTGATGGCAGCAAAGGCACCCTGGAAGACCACGTAGATGAACTCGGAAATCACTACGCCCTTGGTAAAGGTTGCGGCAACCGAGTCCGGCGTGATGCCCTTCAGCAGCACCTTGTCGAGGCCACCGAAGAAGGCACTGCCCTCGGTGAACGCGATCGAGTAACCGTACAGCACCCACAGCACGCTGATCAGCGAGAACACCGTGAACACCTGCAGCAGCACCGACAGCATGTTCTTGGCACGCACCAGGCCGCCATAGAACAGGGCCAGGCCGGGGATGGACATCATGATGACGAGGACGGCGGCGACGATCAGCCAGGCGTTGTCCCCCTTGTTGGGCACCGGTGCCGGTGCGGCAGGCGCGGCTTCCGCCGGCTTGGCCTCAGCGGCGGCGGCCGGGGCAGCAGCCGGCGCTTCGGCGGGCTTGGCGGCGGCGCTGGCCTCGGCCGGCGCGGTCACCGCAGGAGCTGCGGTCGGCGTGGCCGGGGCATCCTTGTCCTGGGCCAGCGCATGGCCCGCGAAGCCGACCGTCAGGGTCGCCAGCAGGGCTGCGAAGAGTTTTTTCATGATGGAAGGCTCCCTTACAGCGCTTCGGCACCGGACTCGCCGGTACGGATGCGGATGGCTTGTTCGAGATCGAACACGAAGATCTTGCCGTCACCGATCTTGCCGGTGCTGGCGGACTTCTCGATGGCCTCGATGACCTGATCGAGGATCTCGGTCTTGACGGCGGCCTCGATCTTCACCTTGGGCAGAAAATCGACCACGTATTCCGCGCCGCGGTACAGCTCGGTATGGCCCTTCTGACGGCCAAAGCCCTTGACCTCGGTCACCGTGATGCCTTGCACACCGATGGCGGACAGGGCCTCACGCACTTCGTCGAGCTTGAAAGGCTTGATGATGGCAGTTACGAGTTTCATGGTTGGGTCCTCATGCAAGGCGACCCGAACGAGCCGCCGCGCGGTTACGGGGAAAGTTAGAACGTACGGGTGATGGTCAGCTGCACGCGATCCTTGCCCAGGTCCTTGCCGAAAGCATTGGTGTAGAAGGCCTGGCTGGCGTTGGTGTTGATGTAGCTCAGGCCGACCACGACACCGGCGATGTCCTTGGTCACGCCGAGCTTGTAATCGGTGTACGAGGCGCCGCTGTTGTCGCCGTGAATCTTCTGGCGACCCACGTGGCCGATCAGGTTGAGGCCCGGGCTCAGCTCGTAGGCGGCGGTCAGGTCGAGGTAGCCGGAGTTCTTGGAGTCGGTCCAGCCGAACAGGTCGCTGAAGGAGTGGGAGTACTTCAGGGTCAGGAAGGACCAGGAACCGGCGATGTAGCCTTCGATGGTGTTCGGGTTGTTGCCGTAGCCGGAGCCCGGGTAGAAGTACTGCAGCAGGCCCACGTCATAGCCGAAATCGCCGACGGTGTTCTTGAAGCCGCCGTAGAAGTCCATTTCGATGCTGTTGCTGACCGTCGGGCTGCCGTCCGTCAGCCAGGATACGTTGGAGGCCCAGGTGCCTGCATACAGGCCGCTGGAATGCGCGTAGTCGAAACCGCCCTGGATCGCCGGCTTGCGATTGGTCTGACCGATACCGCGGTAAATGTACTCCGACGCCAGCGTCACGTTGCTGGTGAAGGTGTGCTCCGGAGCGGGCGCCGCATCGGCAGCGTTCGCCAGGGACGGCAGGGCGGCACAGGCTGCGAGCAGTGCAGAAGCGATAACGGTCTTGCGCATGATTGGATTCTCCTAGTAATAAAAGTTGGCAAACTCCAACTAGCAACCACTGTGCCAGTTTCAAAAACTACGACATTTCAGCAAGTTAGCATCTCGAACCGGCGTTTATTGCGATGCAAAAAAAATCCACGCCGCACCACTTTGGGAGTACGCACCAATCGGGGGCGCCGTGTTGGTGCATGGGTCGCGGCAACGGTCACCAGGCTCCGGTGCTAAACTAGGACACGACTTGGATTTTTCCCTTTTTCCCGTGAGGAACGCTGCCATGGCCAATCCCAAAATCCTCGATGAAATCGGTTCGAAGGTTTCCGAACTCCTCGCCAACAGCCCCGCCAAGGATCTCGAAAAGAATGCCCGCGCCCTGCTCGCCAGCGGTTTTTCCAAACTCGACCTGGTGACGCGCGAGGAATTCGAACTGCAGAAGGAAGCCCTCACCCGTTACCGCGACAAGCTGACCGAACTCGAACACCGGGTCGCCCAGCTGGAAGCGGAACTGGCTTCCCGCCCGCCGGCAGAAGCAGGCTGAACCTCCCGTCGTCCAGACGGTCACTGCAAGGGCGCCCCGGCGCCCTTTTTCATGCCGGCCAAGAATCAATAACAGCACCGCCCGTTCGGCTTCCCGGAGACATCCCTTGAACAAGCTACTCGCCCTGCTCGCCATTGCCGGCACACCGGCTTTCGCCGCCCCGGTCAATTACACGATCGACTCCAGCCACACCTACCCGCTGTTCGAGACGGACCACCTGGGCTTCTCGACCCAGCGCGGACGCTTCAACAAGACCAGCGGCAGGATCGTCCTCGACAGCGCGACCAAGCGCGGCTCGGTGGAAGTGAGCATCGACGCCGCATCCATCGACATGGGCTTCGCCAAATGGAACGAGAACATGCGCGGCGAGGGCTTTTTCAACACCGAGGCGTACCCGACGATCAGCTTCAAGGCCGAACGCCTCACCTTTGACGGCGACAAGCCGGTGTCGGCCGAAGGCAGCCTGACCCTGCTCGGCATCACCAAGCCGCTCGTCCTCACGCTGTCCCGCTTTCACTGTGCCCCCCACCCGCTCAACAAGCGCGAAACCTGCGGCGCCGACATCACGGCCCGCCTGAAGCGTTCGGACTTCGGCATGACCAAGAACATCCCCTCGGTCAGCGACGAAGTGCGCCTGCTGATCTCGGTGGAAGCCTATCGCGAACCGCAATGACAATGCGCTAATTCATGCACCACCTGGGCTAGACTTCCGGTTTATTCCAAAAAGATACGTCGTGAGTATAGCCCTCCTGACAAGTCGCGCCCTCGTCGGCCTGCTGGCCCCGGAAGTCACCGTCGAGGTGCATCTGGCCAACGGTCTCCCCGCCTTCACGCTGGTCGGTCTGCCGGACGCAGAGGTCCGCGAAGCCCGCGACCGGGTCCGGGCTGCCCTGCAAACCGGGCAGTTCGAGTTCCCGCAACGACGCATCACCGTCAACCTGGCGCCGGCCGATCTGCCCAAGGAGGGCGGCTGTTTCGACCTGCCCATCGCCCTGGGCATCCTGGCCGCCTCCGGCCAGATCCCGGCGAACCGGCTGGACCGATACGAATTTGCCGGGGAACTCTCCCTCACCGGCGAACTGCGGCCGGTGCGCGGCGCACTGGCCCTGGCCCGACAGGCCGCCCACAGTGGGCGGACGCTGATCCTGCCGATCGCCAACGCCCCCGAAGCCGCGCTGGTTCAAAACGTCCAGATGCTGCCGGCGCGCAGCCTGTCGGCAGTGGCCGCCCACCTGTGCGGCCACACGCTCCTCGCGCCCCATGACGGCGCAACCCTGGCTCCGCCGCCAGCCTACCCCGATCTGGCCGACGTGAAGGGGCAGGCCCATGCCCGCCGGGCGCTGGAGGTCGCCGCCAGCGGCCAGCATTCCCTGCTGTTGTACGGCCCGCCGGGCACCGGCAAATCCATGCTGGCCCAGCGTCTGCCCGGCCTGTTGCCGCCGATGGACGACCGGGAAGCGCTGGAGAGTGCCGTCGTCCAGTCCATCGAAGGCAGCTTCCGGCCCGAGCGCTGGCGCCACCGCCCCCTACGAACGCCACATCACACGGCTTCGACCGCAGCACTGGTCGGTGGAGGCGGCACGCCCCGCCCCGGCGAGATCAGCCTGGCGCACAACGGCGTGCTGTACCTGGACGAGCTGCCGAAGTTCTGATTTAGCCAATGTAGCAACGAACAAGGCAAAAATTCGGATAACCCACTGACTATAAAGGAATCCCAAAGTATCCAATGTCGCATTACTTGCAGGAATCCTGTGAGTGATGTCACAGCATTAGAAGTATCCCAGCTCCTGCCGAAATCCTCGAAACATCGATAAATCATATAGTTAGCATCGGATGATGAGCGATTCGAGATTTAAACAACAAATGCAGGAATGTTGCATTACTCGTCACTTTCCGATATTATGTGTTCCATTCCTGCATCACTTGCAGGTAGCAATATTGGAAATTCCAGTTTTTTGCGGCTAGGAGGACGAGGGAAATGGCGAATCCGAAGATAGTGCTGGCGACATCCGATGTCGCTTCGCGCGCTCTCGCGCCAGCAGATGCCGAACTGTTCGGGACCATCATTGATGCATGGACTCGTCGCCGCATCGGCTCGCTGCGCCATACCCACAAAGCCGTAGCCAGGGACGTCTCGGTGCTGCGGGAGTTTGCTGCCCACTCAGGTCTGCCGCCTTGGCTCTGGAATGAGGATGCATTTGACTGCTGGTGCGATCATCTCGGATTGGAGCGCCGGTTGGCCAATAGCACCCAGCGGCATTACCAATGCTCGATCCGATCCTTCCTCGAATATCTCACGACGAACGTCAAGTTCAGGAACGAGATCCGGCGCTTGTATGGCGTCGAGCCACGACAGATTTGCACGGAAGAGAACTGCATCCCCCATACCGTCGAAAAGGAGTCCTCCAAAGAGCGCCGAGCCTTCACACATGAGGAAATCGAGTTGTTTTTTGACGGGCTGCGGCGCGCTTCTGTCGAGGCCGGCCGCTTCAGGACCAAGGATTACAACCCTCTTCGTCGGGACCGTACTTTCTTTTTCACCCTCTACTCCGGAGGGCTCAGGATTTCCGAAGGCCTCAACCTAAACGTAAATTCGTTTGCGCCGAATCCAGCTTTACCTGAACTTGGCCCCTATGGATTCATCAAGGTCTGGGGCAAGGGAAGCCGGGGAAGTGGGAAGCGCTTTCGGACCGTACCGGTCACCCATCCTGACTTCCCTGAGCTCATGGACTGGTACATCACAAGAGTCCGCCCTGAATTCCTTCATCGAGCGGACCCCAATGAGGAAGCCTTGTTCCTCTCGGAGCGGGGAACTCGTCTCAAGTCGTCCAGCGCCGACGCACGCTTCAAAATCGCAACTCGCTATTGCGGCCTGGAAGGCGAAGGACTGACGCCACACTGTCTGCGCCACTCGAGCGTTACCCACGAATCCTTGCGCTTCAGCATCGAGATGGTTCGTCGGAAGCATGGCCACGCTTCTGCGGCAACGACACAAGGCTATATGCACGTCCCCGACGTTATGGTCGACGACGAAATCAGCAGCGTCGTCTCCCGCGAGCTCGATGACGCGCTCAACACACAGGAGAAGAAAGAATGAGCGATACGCCCAATATCAGACTTGGTTGGCGCCTCCGCGTGCGGATGGCGGAAAACCGAATACCGACCGCCACGGAACTCAAGCGACGGCTCGACGCGATCGGCTACGACATCACCAGCGCCCAACTCTCCCGAATTGTGGACGAGCGACCGGCCCAGGTGAAAACCGCGCTACTGGAGGCTTTGCTTAAAGTCCTGGGGGGAACCCTAGACGATCTCATGCCCGCGGAGGGCCGTGTTGAGCAGCCGAGTTCTGCGCCTCAAGGTGGTGAGGAAGTTGCGCCAAGCCCAGCGCCGGCGGCCACCCCCACCCGTAAGCGCAAACCGGCGCGCCCCGCCTCGGAAGCAGTCGATCCGGACGATGCCGGTGGCCCCAGGGTACGCCCCTTCTCGGTCCCACCGAAGAAGTGAAATAGCGTTCCTACATGGCGACCTCTGCTCATACCTGTTGCGATGAATGCAGCCGTCCGATGGCCAAGGCGCGTCTCGTCCGGAACGGGAAGGCCTTGTGCGACACCTGCAGCCAGCGGATTCCCTACGCCCCTTGTGGCAAGTGCGGAAAGCAGACGCGCATGCTCAATGACCAAGGGGAACCGCTCTGCAAGGTCTGCCGTGCCCTCAACCGCACCTGCGTGCGTTGCGGCAAGCCAGTGCGCAAGGCTGGGCGCTTGGTCGATGGCGGTGCTGTCTGCGGCCCCTGCGCCAAGTATTACCGTGAACCGCAGGCCTGCGATCAATGTGGGGCAATGGAGAAGGTTCTTACCGGCGTACAGACAGAAACTGGGCGGCGCCGTCTCTGCGGCAGGTGTTTCCGGCGCCATAAAGGCTACAAGAGCTGCAGCATCTGCCGGAAAGACAGGCTGCCTGTCGGCGTGACCGCTGACGGCAAGCCTATATGCAAAACCTGTTTGAGTGCGGCCGGAAAACCTTTCGTGTGCCCAACCTGTGGCCAGGAAGGAATACGCCATAGTAGAAGGCGTTGCCAGAAGTGCTACGTTCGCGATACGGCGAAAAGCCGTGTCGAGGAATATGCTCCCCTTTTTAGTCATGCATGGACCCGGGAAGCCTGGCTGGGATTTGGTGCAGAGACCCTGGAGGCAATGAATCCAGAAAAGCTAGTGCATCGAATCAACAGCTACTACCTCTTCTTCGTCCGGCTTGATCTCGCCTTCAGCAAACCTACAGAAATCACGCCGGTCGCGCTGTTGAAAAGCGTCGGCGGCTTGGATGGGCTCCGTCGATACACCGTGCCCTATGGCTATCTCCTGAAGCACCGAATCATCCCCGAGACAACGCGCAGTCTCCTGCAGGACGAGGCTGAATCCATCAGGCAGGAAGCCATGATCGCCAAGCTGGATGGCAAGTGGTATGCCCCAGTCATGGCACGCTACCGGAATCACCTGCTGACTGTCCGCGCCCGATACGACAGCCGGGGCTGGAAAGGGGAAGATACCCGGATGAAGGCGCGCTCGATTACGCTCAACCTCCGGGCGGCTCGGCGTTTATGCGAAACGCTGGATGCCATAGGTGTCCAGATGATTCAGCAGACGACGCCAGAGATGCTGGACAAGTTCTTCATGGACTATCCTGGACTGGCCGTCTCAATCCGTGCCTTCGTCCGATACCTGAACCGGAAGGAAAAACTCTTTCAGCGCCTGCGCCTGAAGACAGTTGCCCGGAGTGTGCCGGAAGGGATTTTCCTGCCCCGCGAAAAATCCACTGCGCTCATTCAAGCGTGGATGACGCCGACTGATGAGACGCTTCGGCAGTCCCTCATCGGCCTGTTCATGCTGCTCTATGCCCAGACGGTCAAGAACTGTGTTCGGCTTCGTCTGGATGCACTCATCCAACGGGCTGACGGGCGTTATCGCATAGCATTTGGCCGCGCGGAAATCCACCTGGATGCTCGGATCAGCGCGATACTCGATCGCTATTTGAACGTGCGGCAAACACTGGTTGCTCTGGACCATGCCGACGAAAATCCGTATCTCTTTCCGGGACGGCAGTTAGGCAGTCACCTGAGTGCCGAATCGGTATCCGGTTGGTTGAAAAAGGCGGGCGTCAGCTCCGATCAGTTGTTTGCAACATCAATCTATAACGCCTATCAAAATGGCCTGCGACTTCCCAAGGTCTTGGTGCGAGCGTTTGGCATCACCGATACGACCGCGATCAAGTATCTCAACATGCTGGATCCCCGCCTGGTCATGGAGATCGAACGCAAACCACTGGGCGGCGGGGACGAACCCTGATGGCTGGCGAACTTACCGTTCGGAAAAATCCATACGCCAGCGGTCAGCCGTGGTGGCTCTATATGCTCGAATGCAAGGGCGGAGGCATCTACACCGGCATCGCGCTGGATGTGGATGCGCGGTTTGAGCAACACGTCGCAGGCAAGGGCGCCAAATACACGCGCATGAACCGGCCCATCCGGGTCGTCGCGCGCATCCGCTACGACACGCACCGGGAAGCCGCTCAGGCTGAAGTTGCGCTGAAACGCCTCAAGCCCCTGGAAAAGCTGCGGTGGGCCTATGCCTTGGCTGGGTTAGTCGGCATGGACAAGTCGGCGTAACGCGTGGGGCGTCTCCGGATCGTTGAGGGGCAAAAGCATCGCGGCCCCCGCGATCCGCTGCAACAGGTGGGCAAGTCGGGCTTTGGGTTCGTCGTGAAGGACGATGCAGCGATCGCGTCCCAGTATCCCATGGGCCGTCAAGGCCGCGAATCCGTACAGGACGTCGTTCGCCTGGTCGGCCACTTCTGCCGCCGTCCTGCCATTGAACCGCAGCAGCTTGATTCCCAGTGGCACCGGCGCCTCAACGAAAGCCGCCAAGCGGACAAATTGAGGCTGTCCGGGCACTTCGATTTCCAGCTCGACATCGCGATGGAAGGTCGAGACGAATTCGAGTTCCGAGCGGCGGAAGGTATCATCGACGTCATGCTGAAAGGTGGATCGCTTCGGAATCTTCGGCACCGTGACCATGCTGCCAAATAGCCGCCGGGCCACAACAAGCGGACTTTCCCCGGCTGGGACGATTGCGTTGATGGGTTCGCCGGCGTCGAAGCGGGCACCGGATTTCGCCAAATGGTTCAGTTCGTCCTGAATTTCGGCGGCCGTCCGGGCCTCCATCGCCAGCGCCTTGAACCAGCGCTCCCATTCACGAAATACCCAGCTGACAGCCTCGCCATAGCCGAATGCGCGGCAGAAATAACGGGCATCGGAATCGCCTGAAGGTTGGTCGCCCAGCATGGCCAGGTGCGTCTCGCCCTGACCATGGACGAGCACGCCGATATTCCGATGCTCCTGGCGGAAGGGGTCGGCCGCATAGCGGATCGTCCAGCAAGTTACCTCGCGGGTGGTCATGGTCGCATCGCCGCGGCGGGGATGATTTCCGACAGGCGCCGGGATCGCACTGACAAAGCTTGGTAGAGGGCTTCCTGGGTTTCCGGCAGGACGGTCCGGAATGCCTGGCCGAAGACACAGCAGTTCCGCAGGGTGTCATCCGGTAGGCAGGCGATGCGAACCAGCCACTGTTCCAACCGGGTCTTCTCGACAAGCCCCTGGAAAGGGTGGAATTTGACGATGGGCTCGGTGCTCTTCAGGCGCTCGACACTTCGGGCTGGGTCCTGCTCGACGTCAAGCAGCGCGAACTGATGGTCGAAGGCGCGGAACAGCGGCAGGTGCTCGCTCAACATCGCCGCCTTGATGTTGCCGCCACGATCCCGGTTGCCGATCCAATAATCGAACGCCAGGATTGCGGCCGCTGCCTCGGGGTACCGGGCGGCCACTTTCCGGTAATCCGACTTGCGCATGTCCGGCAGGTCCAGGCCGGGCAGCGCCACCTCGAGGCTGGCATAGGCATAGCCGTCGGCGGCGACGGTAAGCACGCCGTCAGCGACCGGCACACGTAGCGCCTGCGCCAGCCGCATGGCCGCGAACTCGTTGTACACCAGGTGTGGCGAGTCGGGACAGTCGAATTTCAGGATGCCGTGCAGGGTACAGGCCACGGGGTGGGTAATCCCCTGGACATTCCGGCGAGGCGGGAACAGTTTGTGAATGCGGTAGGGCGTTGGCATAAGACCGCCCTATGCCGAGCCGGCCGAACGTCGGGATTGCCCTTTTGCCTTTGGCTGGGAACCCTCGCCGCCCTGGCCGGGCCCCTCGGTATGCGCCAGAAGATCGAGCACGTCGACATGCAAGGCATTCGCCAGCCGCTCCAATCCATCAAGCGAGATGTTCGTGACGCAGCGCTCCAGCTGCGACACGTAGGTCCTGTGGAATTCCGCCAACTCGGCCATTGCCTCCTGGCTCAGTCCGCGTTCCTTGCGTAAGCGCCGGAGGTTTTCGGCAACGCGCTGGCGCGCCTCCCCAATTGTTTGATCTCTCGTACCCATAGTGGTCTGGAGAGTGGCCGCCTACGGGTTTTGTATCTACAGCGCATTACTCTACTGTTTTTAAATCTCATTCGGTAGAATCGCTATGTCATCTACTTAACCCTCTTCGTTCCGCCATTCCCTACCGGGAACGGTGGGAGCGAGTTTCAGGAACGACCATGAAACTGCTTCGCCTCCTGGCGGTGTTGACCATCGCCGTCGCTGGCTTTCCGGTCCAGGCTCAGAACATCCTGACCGAGCTCAGCGGCTCCACCTACCGGGAAAAGACGGTGTATGCCGTCTATGACGTGCCCGGCAAGGACCTCAAAGTTGATGCCATCGAAACCGCCGTCCTCGATGCCATTCATCTCTACGCCCGCGATGCCCAGGTGCGTCAGGGCATCCCGCCGTCCGTCTTCCCCGACTATCCTGCCCAGATGACCCTGGGGCGCCGGCTGAGCGGCGGCCCCAAGCCGAACTGCGCCGGCGAGCTGTTCTCCATCGAGGGGATCGATTCGTCCATGGCGAAGTACGGCGAGAAGACCTACCACCGGGTCTGCCTATTCCCCTACGCCGCGGGATACCGCATCAACTACTTCGCCATCTATGGCCAGCAGTCCGGGGCGGGCAATTCCAATCCGAACGTCCTGGCGGCGATGCTCGGTCGGGCGATGGGTAGCGCCGTGGGTCTGGGCGACAGCAGCGGCGCGATCAACAAGCTGCTGGGACGCCTGGAAGGCAATCTGCAGGGCGCCGGCATGGCCTTCAAGCTGGTGCAACTGCACCCGAAGGATCTGGCCGGCCGAGTGGTCGTGGAGGATGATCTGCCGCGGCCGGCCACCCAGGCCGTAGTGGTGGCCCAGGCTCCCGCGGCATTGGCGACGGTACAGCCTGCCCCGGCTGTGCCGGGACAGCAGATCGACCCGAGAGCCCTTCCCCCGGAGTTGGCTCAACTGCGGACGGCGCTGATGCAGCAGCGCGAAGCCCGTCAGCAGTTGGTGGCGCAGCAAGCGGCCGCAAGCGCCACCGGCAAGAAGCTCACCGCCGCGGACGCCCGCAAGGAGCTGACGGCCATGGGGCTGCAATACTTCAACCAGGAGCAGTTCGTGGCGGCGATCCGCCGCGGCGATGCCCTGGCGGTCGACCTCTTCATCACCGGCGCCGGCGTCGACCTGAATAGCGGGTCTCCAGGATCGACTCCCCTGGTCATTGCTGAGAGTAGCGGACGACAAGATATCGTCGCTTTGCTGAAAAACAACGGGGCGCACTGACCATGCCGCGCCTAGCCCCGTGGATCTTATGCTGGGGGCTGGTGACGGGACTGCCGGCCGCGGCCCAGCAGGTGGGAAACGGCGACCACGTTCAGCCGGTTGCGGGCTACCGGCCGGGCTCAGTGTTGAAGGCCGTCCCCATCTATCTGCAGCATGTCGATGGGCGGTGGTCGGCCAGCCTGACGGGCGATCTCAAGGATCCAGCCACGGAACGGGTCGATATTTCGTTACCGAGCAGTTCCACCCGGGTGATGACCCAGCCGGTCCCTGGAGGCAGGCGGCAGTGCCTGACCAAGATGAAGGACCGGGGCGAGTTCGGCTACCTGGAGTGCAATTCCGCCTTCTACTCGGTCAACAAGGGCTCGGCGGCCGCCGCCACCCTGCTCCGGGGCGTCTTGACCCTTGGCATCCTGACGGCAACAGATGCAGCGTCAGGTAATACGTCCTTCACCGTTTCGATCGATCAGCCCGCCCTCGATGCCGCCGTCAGCGAGTCCAAGGCCGTCGAGCTGGCCAGGGAATCGGTGCCGTTGCTCGAGTACCGACATCTGTTCGCCAGAGCCGGCACCCCGCAGCAGTTGCGCGCCTTCATCGCCGCCTTCGAGGAGGGTTTCGATCCTGAGTCATTGGTGGCGCAGGCCAAGGCGAAGCTGCCCACCGCCATCGCGCAGGAGGAGGCCCAGGCCCGACAGAAGGCGACGGAAGCGACGCAGCGAGCTGAGGTCCTGCACCAGCAGGAAATCCGGCGCCAAGCCGATGAGGAGGCCCTAGCGGCGTTCCGTGGCCGGCTCCGGCCTGGTGACCGGGTGGCTGCGATGTGGCGGGATGGCCGCAACCTGCTGGTCGGAATGGTCGTCGAAATGAAGCCGCCGTTGGCATATGTGCAGTGGGAGAACGCAACACCCGCCATGCAGTGGGTCCGCCTGGAAAATCTGCTGCCGCCCAGGTAGAACCTGAAACCTACGGTGCAGTCAGACGAGAGCCGAGTCGGCTGACCATTCTGGCCTTAAACTTGGCCAACTTGGTTTCAATCGGTGATTGGCGCCGCGACAACAGCAATCGGTTGCCTTGCAGTTCGAGGACAAGGCTATCCGGCCGACCGCCCAAGGCCTTAAGCATGGCGGGCGGAATGACGATCCTTCCTCCGGGGCGGATGCGCGATTGGAATCGTTTGCTCAAGGAGCGGTGGCACAACATTTGGCGTTATTCGCGAGGGACGTGAATGGACATTATTACAGAGGTAAGGCGGTATTTCCGGCCGCTGACCATCCACCCGTGGCGTGCCGCGTGGCGAGTTCGACACCGTGGCCCGCTGGTCGCTTGCTCGACTTGGCTAACCGACCTCATCGAGGTAGGCAACAGGGGAAGATGAACAATAGTGTCGACCTACAACTTTTCGTAGCCATCTAGTCCGCCGACACCAGGTGCTTCGAGCATTTCCCAGAGGTGGTCACCGACTGGCAATAAGTTGTAGGCCTGCACCAAGACCGCACTTGCATTGTTCTCACAACTGGATAACATACGAAATCGGTTGTCCGACACCAGCCAGTGCGCGTCGCAATTGCGATAGGGCGAATCAGGACACATCCTCTGCTACATCATCATTTTTCCATTGAGCGTTGCTCTGGAATGCGCACACCAGGATTCATAGCGCTCGGACTTGGAGAAAATGATGACTGTTAACACCTCTTCCTTCCCCGAAGATTCCAGCAATTTCTATAGCTTCGGCGCCCGCCGCATTGGCCGATATCTTGCCAAGCTTGGCATGCCAATTCCCGACGAAGATGCCGTGCGTAAGGAACTGCTCAACCGCTTTGAAGGAGTGGACTACTTAGCCGCCAAGCGGCTGCTTGAGAAAGAAGATTCCGCTGATTGGCACACTGTTGTCGCCGGCGAAGTGGATAGTGACCTTTCAGGTTTTTCGGTCCAAGCCGCACGTACCTTCGTTGACGGACTGGCCGCCGTTCTAGACATATGCGACCGCGAGCGCATCTTCCCCTCTGCAATTGACCGGCTTTCTGATGGAATCCGCTTACGGGTGCACGACAAGACGTTTGCCGAAATCCGGCGGATGTGTTTTGAGCCCTACCAGCCCAGACATCGCGAACGTGTCCACAGTGCCTTGAAAGGCATCCGTACCCGCGGCGAGAACGAACGGATGGTAGCCAGGCTCCGATCACTACCGGGATTTGCTTCCATCAACATTGAACTCGACCAGGATAGTTGCACTGAACCTTACGGGTTCCTGCTTGTTCCGTTCCCAGCCAACTGGGCAACGGCCATGATGTCGGCGATGGTGTCACTTGGCCTCCCGGTGAAGCGCCATGTCGCCCAGGAACTCGTGGCGCAACTGTTCGGCGCCAGCAACTGGCAACACCTGGTCGCCAATGATGGCGAGGCACGGGTCTGGGCGACGCCGTTTGCGGTAGCGAAAAGCGAGACCGATACCACTAGCTGGCGCTATTACCGGACTGTGGGCGAAAGTGTCTGGGCCTTCGGAAAGACGCTGGAATCCTGGAATGGCAAGCCATTGCTGATCGACAGCTGTAGAAGTGCCACATTGTCGGATGGTTTATACGTTGCCACAGCCTTAGTCGAGAGCCCCAGAGATCATGATCGCGAAGGCTTACCCTTCTCTACGCCAGTCGACATTATCGACCCAGAGGATTCCGACGATTACTATCCGCTGGCCAGACAGGCCGCGGCACTGCTGAATTCGGGCGGTGATCCCATGGCGGCACTCGGCTGGAGCGGCGATTTCAGCCGGAACATGCTCTCGGCGAACGTCCGTCTTGGATCGACTGGCGACAGGACGTTGCAACTCGGTGCTTGGTGGCTACGCGTGTTCGACGCTCACCAGAGAGCATATCTTTCACTCGAGCAATTTGACGCTGACGGCACGCGTATGAAGGCAGACAGTATCCCGCTTTACAAAACTACTCTGCGCCACGATGCCGAGAACAACATTCTCACAGTGCTTGGCGACTATGACCGAGAGGATGTTGCGACAATCCCGAATGTTTCGACTGAACAGATCGAACAGCTCCGACTAATGGTCAGTGAGCCAGCCGACAACCCATCGGCACCGGCCTATTGGGGACAAGGCGATATTCGGGGAGAATGGCCGCCACTGCCTAACTGAAGCCGCTGCGGTGCGAAAACCGGCCAATGCACCAATAGCCTAATGAGGATCCCAGCCCCGTTTGCCATTCTGCCTATCCGACGCAGACGGGGCTTGGCATTCCTCCACCAACCTCTGATAAACTTACTCGGGTGAAAAAGCTGCTCGTGTTTCTTCTCGTGGTCATATTACCCTTCCAGTTCGCTTGGGCTGGGGTGGGTGTGTATTGCCAACACGAGACAGGCCAAGCCGCGCAGCACTTCGGCCACCACGATCACCAGCACAAAGCGCTTGGAGATCAGGGCAAGAGCGAGTCGGGCAAGGTTAACCCGAGCGCCGACAATGATTGCAGTTCCCATCTAAATGGCCACAACTGCTTTCTCAGTAGTCTGGAAGCTTTAGTCGTAGCTCCAATTGTGGTGTTCGACGGCTTCAGCCCGCATTACTTCGCATCGCATATCCCCGACGGGCCCGAGCGCCCTGATAGACAGCTCGCCGCGTAAGCCCGGCGAGACATCCCCCTTTTTTCTGCGGCTGACGTAGCCGCCTTTTCGGTCTCGCCGGATTGTCCTGTTCATTTAGGAGAATTCGATGCGTAGACCACGCACATCCCTGATCGGGCTGCTGGGGTTGGCAGCCACCATTTTCAACCCCTTGGTTTCCCCTGCACTGGCGCAGTCTTCAACGGCGCCGGGCAACGTCAACTCGGCAGCCCTCCTGCCGAATCCACAGACCGGCAAACTCGAGCCGATCGGGCCGCTGGGCCTGGCCGCCGCGATCGATCTCGCCCTGTCGGCCAACCCTACGTTGGCCGCTGCCGCGCGCGAATTGCAGGCCGTCGAGGGGGCCGTCATCCAGGCCGGCGTACGTCCCAACCCCGAAATTGCGACTCTGGTCGAGGACACCCAGAACAAGGCCACCCGCACGACGACCTTGCAGATCAATCAGGCCATCGAACTGGGCGGCAAGCGGGCCGCCCGTATCGAGTCGGCTGAACGCGGGCGTGACGTAGCCGCCGCCGATCTGGCCACCCAACGCCTGGAAATCCGTGCGGCGACCGTGGCAGCCTTCTTCGACGTGCTTGTCGCGCAAGAGCGCGTCCGGCTGGCCGAAGCGTTGCTTGACCTCGCCCAGCGTGCGACCCAGGCTGCGTCACGACGTGTCATGGCAGGCAAGGTTTCGCCGGTGGAGGAAACCAAAGCCCGGGTGGCGGAAGGATCCGTTCGGGTGGAGTTCAATCAGGCACAAGCGGAATTGGCGAGCGCACGCAAACGCCTGGCCGCGACCTGGGGTAATCCGTCACCGCGTTTTGAGCGGGCCGATGGACGAGCCGAGACATTGCCTGCCGTACCAACGTCGGAAGAGATTACCAATCGTCTGGCGGCGTCCCCCGCCCTCGCTCGTGCTCGCCTCGAAGTCGATCGCCGCTCTGCGCTAGCGGAGGTCGAGCGGACGCGCCGGATACCTAACGTAACGGTGAGTCTAGGCGCCAAACGTGCCGAAGAGTTGGGGCGTGACCAAGCCGTTGTGGGCTTGTCGATTCCACTCCCACTGTTTGATCGTAACCAGGGCAATCTGCTGGAAGCCTTGCGCCGTGCCGACAAGGCACGGGACGAACTGGCCGCGACGGAAGTCCGCCTCTCCACCGAAATCGCCCAGGCCCACGAACGGCTCAAGGCGCTCAGCCTGGAAGTCGGGACCTTGCAGAAGGAAATTCTGCCGGGCGCCCAGAGTGCCTATGAGGCAGCCAGCAAGGGGTACGAGCTGGGCAAATTCAGCTTCCTAGAGGTGCTGGATGCACAGCGCACCTTTTTCCAGGCACGGTCCCAATACCTGCGAGCGCTGGCTGACGCCCATCGGGCAGCGGCCGACATCGACCGCGTGCTTGGCGCCGTAGCTGCGTCATCCCCAATCGGCGGTGGACAACTCTAGGAATTCATCATGAAAACAAATTTGAACAAACTCCGCTCCCAACTCAACAAGAAGCAGAGCATCGCCATCGCCATCATCCTGGTCGCAGGTTTGGCGATCAGCGCCGCGATCCTCGGCACGGGGACATCCCAACCCGCCGGCGACGGCCATGGCCACGGCAGCCATGCCGAGTCAAAGGGACACGCCGATACCGAGCACCATGGCGGGCAAGCAACCGATGGCCATGAACACGCCAAGGAGCACGGCGATGCCGAACATCATGAAGAGGGGCCACAAACCGGCCCTCACGGCGGGAAGCTTTTTGCCGAAGACGGCTTCGGCCTCGAAATCCTGCTGGCAGAAGAAGGCGGCGAACCCCGCTTCCGGGTCTGGCTCTTCCAGCAGGGCAAGCCGGTATCGCCCAGCACCGCCAAGGTTTCCGTTTCGCTTGCTCGGCCCGGTGGGGACAAGCAGGAAATCGCCTTCGCCGTGGAAAAGGACTATCTGAAGAGCGTCGTGGCGATTGAGGAGCCCCATGTCTTCGACGCGACCGTCGCGGCGCGGATGGCAAATGCCCCCTATCTCTTCACCTTTGCCCAGGAGGAAGGCAAGGTGGAACTGAGTGATGCGCAGGTTCAGGCCGCCGCTATCACCATTCAGAAAGCAGCGCCGGCCCGAATTCGAACCGCCGTGCAGTTGCCGGGAGAGATTCGCTTCAATGAAGATCGGACGGCCCACGTCGTCCCTCGGCTGGCCGGCGTGGTGGAAAGCGTTCCGGCCAACCTGGGGCAAACGGTGAAGAAGGGCCAGATTCTGGCTGTGATTGCCAGCACGGGTCTGTCTGAACAGCGCAGTGAATTGCTTTCTGCCCAGAAGCGCCTTGCCCTCGCGAAGTCGACTTATGAACGCGAAAAGAGGCTCTGGGAGGAAAAGATTTCCGCCGAGCAGGACTACCTCCAAGCGAAGCAGGTCCTGCAGGAAGCCGAAATCGCCATGGCTAACGCCCAGCAAAAACTCGTTGCCCTCGGCGCTTCCCCGCAAGCGACGGGAGCCCTCAACCGCTATGAAATCCGGGCTCCATTCGACGGCATGGTGGTGGAAAAACATATAGCCCTGGGCGAGGCCGTGAAAGAGGACGCCAGCATCTTCACCGTCTCCGACCTGTCCTCGGTCTGGGCCGAGATCATCGTACCCGCCAAGGATTTGAACACGGTCAGGGTCGGCGAACCGGCCATCGTGAAGGCCACTGCCTTCGACTCGAAGGCGGAAGGCAAGGTCTCCTATGTCGGCGCGCTCCTTGGCCAGGAAACCCGTACTGCCCGAGCGCGAGTGACGCTTCCCAATCCGCAGATGGCATGGCGCCCCGGACTCTTCGTCAACGTTGAGGTGCAGTCGGGCGAAGCAGATGTCCCGGTCGCCGTAGCAGCCGATGCCATCCAGACCGTCAATGACAAGCCCGTGATCTTCACCCGAGTACCCGGCGGCTTTGTCGCTCAACCGGTCACTCTGGGGCGATCCGACGGAAAGATCGTCGAAGTGGCCCGTGGCCTGAAACCGGGCATGTCCTACGCAGCCGCGGGAAGCTTCGTCGTCAAGTCGGAGCTGGGCAAGGGCAGTGCCGAGCACAGCCACTAAGCGAGGGAGCCGATTATGTTTGAACGCATTATCCGTCTGGCCATCGAGCATCGCTGGCTGGTACTGCTCACCGTCATCGGTATGGCCGGGCTGGGCATTTACAACTACCAGCGCCTGCCCATCGATGCTGTGCCGGACATCACCAATGTCCAGGTCCAGATCAACACCGCTGCGCCCGGCTATTCCCCACTCGAGGTGGAGCAGCGGGTCACCTATCCCGTAGAAACGGTGATGGCGGGTCTCCCGAATCTGGAACAGACCCGCTCGCTCTCACGCTACGGGCTCTCCCAGGTGACGGTGATTTTCAAGGACGGCACGGACATCTACTTTGCCCGCCAACTCGTCAATCAGCGCATCCAGGAGGCCCGTGAAAAGCTGCCGGCCGGAATTGCTCCAGCGATGGGGCCGATCTCGACCGGACTTGGGGAAATCTACTTGTGGACCGTCGAAGCCAAGGAAGGCGCCAAGAAGCCCGACGGCACGCCCTACACGCCGACCGATCTGCGCGAAATCCAGGACTGGATCATCAAGCCCCAGTTGCGCAATGTACCCGGGGTCACCGAGATCAATTCCATCGGCGGCTACGCCAAGGAATACCAAGTGGCGCCCAGCCCGGAAAAGCTCGCGTCCTATGGCCTGACCTTGCAGGAGCTGGTGACCGCCATCGACCGCAACAACAACAATGTCGGTGCCGGCTACATCGAGAAGCGCGGTGAGCAATACCTGGTTCGCGCCCCAGGCCAGGTGCATTCAATGGAAGATATCCGTAATGTCATTCTCGGCAATGTCCAGGGCGTACCCATCCGTATCCGCGACGTAGCGGAAGTCAGCATCGGCCGCGAATTGCGTACCGGCGCTGCCACCGACAATGGCCGCGAGGTGGTGCTGGGGACCGTCTTCATGTTGATCGGCCAGAACAGCCGAACCGTCTCCCGGGCAGTTGACGCGAAGATGGTCGAGATCAACCGCAGCCTGCCGGAGGGCATTCATGCTGTGACGGTCTACGACCGGACCGTACTGGTGGATAAGGCCATCAACACGGTCAAGAAGAACCTCCTCGAAGGAGCGATCCTGGTCATCGCCATTCTCTTCTTGTTCCTGGGCAATCTACGGGCGGCGGTCATCACTGCCATGGTGATTCCCCTCTCCATGCTGTTCACCTTCACCGGCATGGTGACCTACCAGGTCAGCGCCAACCTGATGAGCCTGGGCGCCCTCGACTTCGGGATCATCATCGACGGCGCGGTCGTCATCGTCGAGAACTGCGTGCGCCGTCTGGCCCACGCCCAAGCCCACCATGGGCGGGCACTAACCCGGACAGAACGCTTCCACGAAGTCTTCGCCGCCTCGCAGGAGGCACGCCGGGCACTGCTCTTCGGCCAACTCATCATCATGATTGTCTATCTGCCCATCTTCGCCCTGACCGGTGTGGAAGGAAAGATGTTCCATCCGATGGCCTTTACCGTCGTGACGGCCCTGGTTGGCGCCATGATCCTGTCGGTGACCTTCATTCCAGCAGCCGTTGCGCTCTTCATGAGTGCCCCGGTTGCCGAGAAGGAGAACAGGCTGATGTTGGCTGCCAAGCGCTGGTACGAACCCACGCTGGATCGTGTCATGTCCAACCAGCCGGTCGTACTCGTCTTCGCGACTGTCATGATCCTTTTGTCCGGTTTGTTGGCGACGCGCATGGGGAGTGAATTCGTTCCCAGCCTGAACGAAGGGGATTTCGCTATCCAGGCCCTGCGCATCCCTGGCACCAGTCTGTCGCAGTCGATCACGATGCAGCAGCAACTGGAAAAACGGCTGAAGACGGATTTCCCGGAAATCGATCGCGTCTTTGCTCGCACCGGGACCGCCGAAATTGCCTCCGATCCGATGCCGCCGAATATCTCCGACGGCTACATCATGCTGAAGCCGCAGGATCAATGGCCGGAGCCCAAGAAATCCCGGGACGAGTTGCTGGCCGCTGTGCAGGAAGTGGTTGGCAGTTTGCCGGGCAACAATTACGAGTTCTCCCAGCCTATCCAGCTGCGCTTCAACGAATTGATCTCCGGCGTGCGCAGCGACGTGGCGGTGAAGGTCTTTGGCGATGACATGAATGTCATGAACGACACTGCAGCTCGCATCGCCGCCATCCTGGAAAAGATCCCCGGCGCTTCAGAAGTCAAGATCGAGCAAACCACGGGTCTGCCCATGCTCACGGTGGACATCGATCGTGACAAGACCGCCCGTTACGGCCTCAACGTCGGCGATGTGCAGGAAACCATCTCCACGGCGATCGGGGGACGGGAGGCGGGCACGATGTTCGAAGGCGACCGTCGTTTCGACATCGTGGTGCGTTTGCCTGAAACCTTGCGTGCCGATCTCGATGCCTTACAACGCCTGCCGATCGCGTTGCCGCGTACGAACGGAAAAAGCGAGGGCCGCACGACCTACATTCCCTTGGGCGAGGTTGCCAGCCTCCAACTGGCCCCCGGACCGAACCAGGTTAGTCGCGAAAACGGCAAGCGCCGGGTTGTAGTCAGCGCCAATGTGCGAGGCCGCGATATCGGCTCCTTCGTGGCGGAGGCGCAGCGTCGTTTGGAGGAGGTGAAGGCGCCTGCCGGCTATTGGACTGCCTGGGGCGGGACGTTCGAGCAGTTGGAGTCGGCCACCCGGCGGCTGCAGATCGTTGTTCCCGTCGCGCTATTGCTGGTCTTCACGCTGCTTTTCGCCATGTTCGGTAACGTCAAGGACGGCTTACTCGTCTTCAGCGGCATTCCCTTCGCGCTGACTGGCGGCTTTATCGCACTATGGCTGCGAGGTATTCCATTGTCGATCTCCGCGGCAGTTGGCTTTATCGCCCTCTCGGGCGTCGCGGTGTTGAACGGCTTGGTCATGATCTCTTTCATCCGCAACCTGCGTGAGGAAGGCCGGCCGCTCGATGCCGCCATCCGGGAAGGCGCGCTCACCCGCCTGCGACCGGTATTGATGACAGCGTTGGTGGCCTCTCTCGGTTTCGTACCGATGGCCATCGCGACCGGCACCGGTGCCGAAGTCCAGCGGCCGCTGGCGACGGTGGTGATCGGCGGGATCCTGTCTTCGACTGCGCTCACCTTGCTCGTCTTGCCCATTCTCTATCGCCTCGCCCACGGCAAGGATGCCGATGAGGAAGACTTCACCACCGACCCAGTGCCCGGGCCGAGCGAGGCATAGCGTTTTCCAGGTGTGACCGGTGGTATGGCGCCAGATGCGGCAAAAGCTGTCGGTCACACTTTAATCCACTCACCTACGGAGGTTGATATGGGATTCTTTGAAAAACTCTTGCGAGGAGCCGCTGGTTCGCATGGCGGAGGTCATCATGGCGGTGACCGGAACAGCGGCCATCATGGCTGGGGGAACAGTTATCCCTCAAATTCAGCGCCACCCACCAATAGCGCTGCTGGTAGCCTCTCATGCCCGAAGTGCGGCTCCGCGACCACCCCTGGGGGTCGCTACTGCGCCCAATGCGGCACAGCCTTGGTTCCCGGCAATTGTGCGGCCTGCAATGCGAACCTCGCCCCGGGGACGAAGTTTTGTCCGAATTGCGGCAAGGCGCAGCAGCCATGAGCTTGGTGCCGACATTTCATGCTTAAGCACATGATCCACAGCCACCTTGAGTTTCGACTACTCATGGTCACCTTAGGGATGATGCTCACCCTTCTGGCACTTTACGGATGGGTTTGCTGGCGGGAAGGTAGGCGCGGCAAGGCACCCAAATTTTCGGAAAACCTTCGGCGTCGTCTCCAGATGACGAAGCAGAAATGGAAGCGACGCCACGATGATCAAGGAGGGGCCGCATGAGTGCGAGCCACACCCACGCGCTCCCGAGCACCGAAAACGAGCGTGCCCTGCGCTTTGCTCTGGCGCTGACCGGCAGTTTCCTGGTTGCCGAAGTCATTGGCGGCGTACTGACCGGCAGCTTAGCTCTCATCTCGGATGCCGCGCACATGTTGACCGATGCTGCCGCGCTCGCCATCGCATTGGCGGCCATCCGCATTGCCCGGCGCCCGGCCGATCGCCGACGAACCTATGGCTACCACCGCTTTGAGATTCTGGCAGCTGCCTTCAATGCCATGCTGCTGTTTGCCGTGGCGCTCTACATCCTGGTTGAGGCTTACCGGCGATTCACCTCCCCGCCCGAAATCCATTCGGTTGGGATGCTCGTGATCGCCAGTATCGGCCTCATCGTCAATCTGATCAGCATCCGCCTGCTGAGCAGAGGACAGTCAGATAGCCTCAACGTAAAGGGTGCCTATCTCGAAGTGTGGAGCGACCTTCTGGGGTCGATTGGCGTGATCGTGGGCGCGGTGGTGATTCAGCTAACCGGCTGGTCCTGGGTAGATCCGCTTGTGGCTGTCGCCATTGGCCTCTGGGTTTTGCCACGCACCTGGATCTTGCTGAAGGACAGTCTGAATATCCTGCTCGAAGGCGTGCCCGAAGGCATCGACTTAGAAGAGGTGGAGCAGGCCATGCTGGCTGTGCCAGGCGTACTCGGCGTCCATGACCTGCACGTCTGGGCGCTGACGACCGGCAAGACCAGCCTGACCGCGCATGTGGTCTATGACCAGACTTACTCCCCCGAAGACGCTTTGATGCCCGCCTTACAGACGGTGTTGGCCAACCGCTTCAGGGTAGTCCACACGACGTTGCAGTGCGAAACCAAACCCTGTGCGCGCCAACCGCAAGGCTGCACCATCGCCGACAGCACATCCGAGCACGGCGACAACCCTAATTTTCATTAACCAATTTACCAACTGACATGGAGCTCCCATGAAACCTTCCACGGTACTTTCCGCTTTTCTATTCGCTTGCTTCGTCAATCTGGCATCCGCTGCGGACGATCATAAGGGCCATGCCCACAACGAAAAGCCGGGCCAGGCGCATACCCATGATGCCAAGCCCCAGCACGATGGCGTCGTATCGGTCGTCAAAGACATCAACTACGAGCTGGTGGCGAAGGTTGATTCCCTCACCCTCTACGTGACTGATCACAATCAGCCTGTCGACACCCGGAATGCGTCAGCTACCGTAACGCTCCTGTCCGCATCAGACAAGATCGAAGTCAAATTGCTGCCAGCCGGAGGTAACCAGTTGCGTGCCCAGGGGACCTTCAAGATCCAAGCCGGCACAAAAGCTGTCGCCTTGGTCAAACTCGGCGACATGTCCGGCCAGAGTGTTCGTTTCATCCTGAATTAGACGATGGTCACTGCACCGCCCATTCGTTCGCTGACAGCCGAGGCAAGGCCTGCAGTGCACAGCGTGGGCGATGCTTTTCCACGGCCGATCGCCACCACCGCCGTATTTCATCCAACGAGGTCCGATGCCTGAGCCTTCATCGCTGTTCCCGGCGAGACAGGTGGAACTTATCGGAACTACTGCGCCTCGTGTGTCCGGGACAGGTGAAATTCCAAGCTCAACGGCGTTTTCAAGCATCCTTGAAAACGCCGTCTCACGTTCGGCGGCTGCCAATACTGCCTCAAGTGACAATTTCGACCCCGCCGGAAAATTGACTCTTGGCACTACCCATTCATCTCATTTACCAGCGAACGAGAACGGTTCAAACAACAAAAACAGAGATTTTCAACAGAAAATGCTCGGAATAAGGGCCTATAGGCAGCAGATTCTTGCGTCCAATATCGCCAACGCTGACACGCCAGACTACAAAGCGATGGATATTGAAATTACCGAGGCCGCCAGTGCCGATCAATCCCCTCCTCTTCAGTTGAACACTTCTTCGCCAGGGCATTTGAAGGGAAATTCTTCTTGGCAGTCGCCAGCCGTCAGCCTTAAGTACCATGTCCCCTCTCAGGCCGCGGTTGACGGAAATACCGTCGAAATGGATGTCGAGCGCCAGAAGTTCGCGGAGAATTCATTGATGTATCAATTCTCCCTTGATCGGGTTGGTGGTGAGTTCAAGGACATGAAAGAGTTATTTCAATCACTGAAATAAATAATCGTGTTAGAGAACTAAGGTTGGTGTCTTGCAGGGTCGCAGGCAAAAAAATTCGATGGAGTTCACGTGATGTCCAATAAAAATTCTCATAAGAAGTCCGCTCAGAAACCCGGAAAGCAGAAGGCTAGCTCCACGAGTACGTGCCTTTATCGCGTACTTGGGTATCAGCCTCTATCAGTGGATATGGTGGCGCAAACCCTGAAGGGACTGTCAATCCAGAAAACGCCGTGCAATATCTCTATCCGAAGTGCTCAATCAGAAACCGCCGTGCAGCTTCAAACCGGTGGATCTATCTTGGCAATTGAATTTGAGGCTGAGCCTAACTTCGACCTTGTCGCCGCTGCCCGACGAGGTCTCTCGCTACTAGAGGATTTCCTCTCAGCGATCGCTCTGGTACACGGATCGACATTCCAGACTACTGAACCGCTACAAGTGGCACGCTTAGGGGCGGAGAAGGTTGATGAATGCGAATTCCTAATGTTTAAGCGACTGCCGCTGAAGCATTGGAGTAAGCCAATTACGCAGCAAACCGTTGCAAAGGCAAAACACCTCC
The DNA here is from genome assembly GCF_002028455.1 of Zoogloea sp. LCSB751. Taxonomy (GTDB): domain Bacteria; phylum Pseudomonadota; class Gammaproteobacteria; order Burkholderiales; family Rhodocyclaceae; genus Zoogloea. The sequence goes on from NZ_MWUM01000006.1 coordinate 134,824, forward strand.
TGGCGCACTGGGATGGCTTGGAATCTGGGCATAGACTTCGAAGGGCCGCTCTGCAATATCGAGAGGCGATTGGAAACCTGGACGACACTACCGCATTCCAGGAAGCCTACATTGGCCTTGAATCGATGGAGCCACCGCTTGCTAAAGCGGCAGGGCTACCGCCAGGTACGGAAGAGGTGAAAGGTTCCTGTGAGTCATGCGGACATCAGTTCACAAGAAAGAGAACATCTCTAGTCGGTGTTCGCGCGTTCGTTTTGGATAGCATCGACCCGGAATCGGCTGAAGCGGGCCGGAAAGCAGATTGGAAATTGATCAATTCGCTCCGCAACGATCTTATGCACGGCTTGGCCGACCCAGAGAAGCTAGCTGACCGGCCCCATAAAGCCCTCCTTGCCGCGATGCACCATCTTCACGCATCTATCTGCGTTGCCTCACATGCAGCCGACCTTTCCACGGGGCGATACCAGCTCGCACGAGGTGGTCCAGTCTATCTCGTTGGCGGAAACTACAAAACGACTTCTTGGCCAGCGCTCCACGAATGGGGGACAGCCATTGAAATCACCGACGTCACGTGGGTTCCGCACAAGCAGTATGGGTTTGTACCGGAGATGAACTTCAAGAATGAAGGACTGAAGGATCTCGAAATCGGCATCGCAGTGCTGGGCGAGCCTTTCTCGTTCGCTACGATGCACTCCATCCAAGCCACAAGGTTTGAGCGCGACTAGAAGTTATGAAGCCTAGTTCTGACGTTGAACGCCAGCTTCTGACTGGCGCCAACTTCAGCTTAGGTTCGGCCCCCGCGACTACGTCAGGGTTTGCGATCTCGTAACAGCCGCAGCCCGTTGAACACCACCAGCAAGCTGGCCCCCATGTCGGCAAATACCGCCATCCACATCGTGGCGTGATCGAAGAGGGCCAGCAGCAGGAAAACGAATTTGATGCCCAGGGCCAGGGTGATGTTCTGCCAGAGCACGGAATGCGTTTGCATGGACAGGCGGATAGTCTCCGGCACACGCCGCAGATCGTCGTTCATGATAACCACGTCGGCCGCCTCCATGGCGGTATGGGTGCCAGCGCTGCCCATCGCAAAACCGATATCCGCCGTTGCAAGTGCAGGCGCATCGTTGATACCGTCCCCCACCATGGCGACGGGGTCGCCGACGCTGGCCAGCGCACGGATGGCATCCAGCTTTTCTTCTGGCAACAGATTCGCGCGCACATCTTGGATGCCAGCCTGGGCGGCAATGCTGGATGCAGTGGCGGGGTTATCTCCGGTCAGCATGACAGGGGTCACGCCGAGCTTCAGCATCTCCCCGATGGCTTCCTGAGAACTCGCCTTGATGGTGTCCGCAACAGCGAACATGACCAAGACTGTTTCCCGGTTGGCCAATATGGCGACGGTACGTCCCTGACGCTCATGCTCGAACAGGAGCGCTTCAAGTTCCGGAGAACACTGATCTCGGTCATGAATCCAGCGATGGTTACCCAGCACGTAATCGTGTCCGGCGATCGTCCCAAAGACACCACGCCCAGCCTCAGCGCCAAAGTCTTGCACGTCCATTTGCTCGGGCAGTGCCAGCCCAGTGGCCACAGCCTTGGACACCGGATGGTCAGAGCGTCCGGCCAAGGCGAACGCAATGCGCAAGACATCGGGTTCGGGGAGAGCCTTGGAGAGAATGACTTGAGCGACGAGTTTGGGGCGACCTTCAGTAACCGTGCCAGTCTTATCCAGCGCCACCGCCTTGAGTTTCCGGGCCTCCTCCAGGTACGCGCCACCCTTAATCAGAATGCCGCGTCGCGCCGCAGCAGCCAAGCCGCTGACCACCGTAACCGGGGTCGAAATGACGAGGGCGCAAGGACAGGCAATGACCAGCATGACCAGTGCCTTGTAGAGGCTGGCCATCCAGGTCCAACCCAACGCCAAGGGACCGACAAGTGCGACGCCTACGGCCAGGACAAAGACGCCAGGCGTGTAGATGGCAGCAAAACGGTCAACAAACCGCTGCGTGGGTGCGCGCGAACCCTGGGCTTCCTCAACGGCATGAATGATGCGGGCCAGCACGGTATCGCTCGCCGGGGCCGTCACCTCAAACTCCAATGCGCTGCTTTGATTGATGGTGCCAGCAAATACCTCGTCGCCCGGTCCCTTCTCAATAGGCATACTTTCGCCGGTCACCGGGGACTGGTCGACCGCGCTGTTGCCTAAGGTAACTTTGCCGTCCAGTGCAAAACGCTCACCAGGACGGACACGGACTATCTGGCCCACCTGGATTTCCTTGGCCAGAATTTGAAGCCACGAGCCATTCGGTTGACGCACCTCAGCCTGCTGTGGCGATAACTCGAGGAGGCTCTTGATAGCGTTGCGAGCGCGGTCCACTGCACGGGCTTCAATGAGTTCGGCAATCGCGTAAAGCGCCATCACCATCGCCGCTTCCGGCCATTCGCCAATCACGAAGGCACCTGCCACGGCGACCGACATCAGTGCGTTGATATTGAGCTGCCCACGCAGGATAGCCGCCAGTCCCTTCTTGAAGACGGAAAGCCCCGACAACGCGATGGCTACTCCCGCAATGCCCATACCCAGCAGCTTCCAGACAAGGGTTTCGGGAGCAACGTAAGCGACCGCCTCGGCAACAATGGCGACCAGGAGAGCCGCGATGGGTTGCACGAACTGATTACGGCTCTGTGCCGCCGAATCAACGCTTGGTTCTTCCGTAGGGAGTTCCGAATCGAAACCGGCCTTCTTGAGGGCTGCTTGAATATCCGACCATGCATCCGTCGGCACATCGAGGCTCAGGGTTCGAGCCGCCAGGTCAAACGACAAGCGACGGATAGCGGGAAATTGCTCCAGCGCACGACGAATTTGCGCTTCTTCCGTCGGGCAGTCCATCGCAGGAACCCGTAGAAGAAGTTGCCCTAAAGCGGCCCTTTGCTGCGGACCAGAACCGTCCGCTGGCTTGGCAGAGGCATTGCAGGCGTGGTTACAGCCGCAGCTGTGTTCATCAGGATGCGCGTTCAAGTTTTTTGCTTCGTGTTGAGCAGACATCTGCAGTCTCCCGTGGCAAGTTGCCAGTATTGATACCCCCATTAAAATCCCTGGAGTGGCTACAGGGTCAAGCCTAGAATACAGACATGTTTCAAGCAGGAGACCGAGATGCGTATTGGTGAACTATCCAAGGCGACCGGGGTGGATGTCGAAACCATCCGCTACTACGAGAAGGCACAGTTACTGAGCGCTCCAACGCGCAGCGACAACGGCTACCGCACCTACACCCAAGCCCATTTGGAACGCCTCGCTTTCATTCGCCATTGCCGGGCGCTCGACATTCCCTTGGCTGACGTGCAGCGTTTGCTGTCCTTCGTCGACAGTCCGCAATCTGATTGCGGGGAAATCGACCTGCTCATTGACGCGCAACTTGCCAAGGTTAGAGCCCGTCTGGCCAGCATGCAGGCCCTGGAACGCCAACTGGTTGCCTTACGCGGTCAGTGTTCGGCCCCTCATAGCGCCTCGGAGTGCGGCATCCTGCATGAACTCGTGGCGGCAGCACATGGTGAAGCTTGCGCCTGTCACCGGGGGACCAAGGAAGTTCAAGCGTGGAGCAAGTCGGGATGAACGCCCCCCTTGAAAACTGTAGATGACACCCCATTATGACCAAGGCAATTCCCAACCTCAAAGGAAATGACCATGGCAGATTTTTGCATCACAGCAGTCAGGTACAACGAAGATCGCAGCCACATTGAATATGTGCGCGTGAACGAAGAAAAACCGGAAAAAATCGGGACAAACCGAACGGTTTCGCGAGCGTTCGTGGCAGACCTCATCCGACTCGGTAAAGCAACGTTCCAAACTAGGACGAAAACCCCTGAAGGCAAGTGGAAGCTTGGTGCTCCAGTCCACCTCATTGAAGAGATTTACCTGACGACCGACAGAAACAGTACCAAGCGGGACAACTTGGGGAACCTGCCGGAGTTCTAATCAGCGTCACCGACACTTCCCAAGTGCCCGGTAGCATCCCCTGCTTTTGAAGAGATTCTTTGATAGTGGTCTTGGTGACGTTTCAGGGGCGATCATCGACATGTTGCAGCCATGGTATGGCCACGGGTAACGTTGCCGAGTGCTCTCGCACCTGACAGTCCATTCGATTGGCATTGGATCAGCAGTACTGGCGTGCTACCCTTTCAAGCCTCTGCGACGCCCTTCACCCCATCGATGATCATCAAAGAAGCCGACGACAAGAAGCCCGCAATTCAGACGCTGCAAGCCCTACTGTCCCGCCCCGACTGCGGCACCGACACCAGGAAGCGTATCGAACAGGAAATTCGTAACATCCAGGCCGGCATCCGCGGCGAGGAGGAAGCTGCCTACGAGATGCGGGTCCATTGGGGTGAGTCCAAGAATTGGATGGTCATCCACGACCTGAGAATCGAGGTCAGCGGCCTGGTCGCCCAAATCGACCACCTGCTCATCAACCGTTTCATGGAGATCTGGGTCTGCGAGAGCAAGCACTTCTCGGAGGGGATCGCCATCAACGAGCACGGCGAATTTGCTGCCTTCTTTGGGAGCAAACCCTACGGCGTGCCATCCCCCATCGAGCAGAATGCCAAGCACATCCTGATTCTCAGAAAGCTCTTCGACTCCGGCACAGTCAAGCTGCCGACCCGGCTTGGTTTCACCATCAAACCCGACCTGAAGAGCCTCGTCCTCGTCTCGAAGGGTGCCCGCATCAGCCGGCCGAAGGCGAAAATCGATGGTTTGGAGGCCATCATCAAGAATGATCAGGTCTTCAAATACATCGACAAGTCGATTGACCAGAACAACAACCCGCTGCTGATGGCGAAGATCATCGGGCAGGACACCCTCGAAGCCTTGGCGCGGGAGATCGCGCGGCTACACAAGCCGATTGCCTTCGATTGGACGGCAAAATTCGGGCTGCCGAAGGAGACTCCCGTACCGCCGGCGGCGAAACCAGGGCCCGTTTCAGCGGCACCCAAAGCCGAAGCCGCTGTGGAGGCGCCGGCGCCCGAGAGCGCAAAGCCGGCCGCCGCCGAGGAAAAGCCCAAGCAGAAGCTGATTTGCCATGCCTGCGGCGCGTCCGTGGGCTACAACGTGGCGAAGTTCTGCTGGTTCAACAAGCCGAAATTCGGCGGCAACATCTATTGCATGGATTGCCAGAAGACCGTCTCGGCAACGTAAGCGGCGGCAGAGCCGCGGGCTCCTGTCGCACGTGAGGCCGCACGGCCAGAAGCCAATTTCCGGGCGCTACGGAATTTTCCAACAATTTATAAAATTGCTGTGATAGCATTCAATTTCCGCAACAGAAATTGAATGAGAGTTCGGAAATGGAACACCAGAAAACATTGCCCGCCAGCGAGCGGGGCATGCAAGTATACAGGTGGCGGACCACGCTCGGGTGGGATTCGGCAAAGGTTGCCAAGCTGCTCGACGTGGGTCCTCGCACCATTGGCCTCTGGGAAACAGGCGTCCAGCCAATGCCGGATGCCCGGTGGCGACTCTTCGTCTACGAAGTCATCAACGAGGTCAATCGGATTCCACAAATGGTCGTCGTCGTCGCAGAGGACGAAGTAACGCCGATCGACGTGGTTTCCGACGCAAATTACGCGGGACTGGCGATCGCCGATGACGGACAAACTGCGCTCATCGCGTCATACGCGATCGACCGCCAAACTAACCAGCCACGTCTTCATCGGCAGTTGTTCCGCGTCGCCGCGAACAAACATGTGATTCGCGCAGCAGAGCGCTGGGAAAGTGAGCGCCAGGTTCCTGACCAGGATCGCGCGGCATACGAGATGCACCGCTGGATGACCCGCCGGGTGCTCCAGGGCGAACTCGGCAACCCGCGGCTGATTATGTTGAAGCAGGCGATCAACGATGCGAAGGCGGAACTCGACAAGGCGGGCGACGCCCCCGAAGATATCCGCCGAGAGCGAATTGACGCGCTGGATCGGGCAGTGGGCGCGCTGATCAGGGAAGTCGGCGAAGGTAAATCTCAGTGACGCAAGCATGGGTCCCGTTCGCGTTACTGCGGCCGAACGGGAACCTAGCGGTGGATTGGGAACTATAGCCTTGCAGGTATTGATGGACAATGGTTCGGAGGGATGCCGCTCCGCATCTGTTGCAGCAGAGACTTCACGATGTCATTATCGTGCGCTTCCTTATCGCTAAGTTCTTTGGCCTGCCATGAGCAGCATTAATCCGAAGCTCATCGCTTCTCGCCTGGCACAGGCAAGAAACCTACAAGCCTTATCAGTCGAGACTGTCAGTGCGGATACAGGCATTGCGCCTGAGCGATTAGCCATCCTCGAGAACGGATCGGAAGCGCCTTCCGGTGATGAATTGCTGATCCTGGCCAACTACTACGCCAGGGATTTTCGGGATTTCATAGACCCATCACGACCTGAGCCGTTCAAGCAGACCGACATCCTCTACCGCAGGCACGGTGAGACCTTCACGCCCAACGACCGGCGGGCTATTCAGGAGTTCTGTTTTCTATGTGAGATCGAGGCCACGCTCCAAAAGGAGATGGGCTTTCAGCACACGCCATTCGCTTTTGAGCCTTCCCCCAACGACCTCCACAAAATCCAAGGGCCGAAGGCCGCAGCAGCACTGCGACAAGCATTAGGCCATCACGGAGCCCAGATCCCTTTGGACGTCTATGCAGATTTCCGCCGGATAGGGCTTCACATCTTTCGGCGTCGGCTAGCGACCTCCGAGATTTCAGGCCTGTACATTGAGCACCCAATCGCCGGGCATTGCATCCTGGTGAATTATGACGATGATATTTACAGGCAACGTTTCTCTGTCAGCCACGAGGCAGCTCATGCCATTTTTGACTCGTCCGACGCAGCCAGCGTGTCCTACCTGCGTGGCAGCTCAAGATATGACCAACAGGACCTGAAAGAACTTCGGGCAAACCGATTCGCCTCCTGCTACTTGATGCCTCCGGAGCATCTGCCAAACGTTCATCGCTGGGACACACAGCAGGCGGTGCACTGGGCGCAGGCACTGAAGGTCAGCACGGAAGCCCTATCATTCGCGCTTCTGACCGCACAGCGTATCAACCAGGATACTGCCAAACTGATTCGTTCGGTACGGGTTCCCATGGCTGACAAGGTTGATCCAGAAGCGCCGGACTACCTCACTGAAGTGCAGGTCAACAGGCGCAAGCAACTACTCGAACGAGGCTTGTCAGACTACTACGTCGGCCTTTGCTTCGAGGCGCATCAGCGGGGCCTGATCTCGGCCGGCCGCTTGGGCGAGGCCTTGCTTGCTGACCACAGGGAGACACGCGAAATCTCCATTCTTTACGGCCGGAGCATCGTCAATGAGCTATGACCCGGCCCGTTTTGCGTCTGTCTCAGTCGTCGATACCTGCGCCATCTGGAACATGCTGTCCTCCTTACGAATCAACCAGGCAGCTATCCAGGCCAAACTTCACTTTTGTGTGACGCCTGTTGTGCTGTACGAGTGCTTGCAAAAACCTCGCTCCAACATCACGACAGAACAACAAACCCTTATGACGCGGCTGCGCAACGAGCGCGCCGCAGGCCGCTTCCCCGTCCAGGAATGCAGCTTGGATGACCTGCTTGCGATTTCCTCCAAAGCGCCTGGTCGGCTCAGTTCAGGCGAGCTTTCGTGTATTGCGACGGCCTATCGCATCCGAAGCATTGCAGTGATGACCGATGAGAAACTGGCCAGGAACTACGCCAGAGACCGATTGGGCCTGCAGGTCGAGACTACCCCGCGGCTATATGGTTACCTCCACTATCATCTCCATCTCGGTGGCGCCGATCACGATGAGGTCATCAAGGAGCATGAGCGCTTTGAGCGGCGGCCCCTCACGCCTTTTTTCAACCAGACGTTCCATGAAGCGATGCGTTGCCGGCTCATGGCGAACACGGTTTCGATCGTTGCCAGCCATTCGTCGTCACAGGGCTGAAGACGGAAATCAATAAAAGCTAGTGGAATTTTCCATTCCTTAGGCCAGCTCTGACCATTAATGCCGCTGTCGACGTCGAGTGGACTCCGGAACAATCAGCCTACTAAGAGGTGGCTACCAACGGCCGCAGGCAGTCGGTCAACGGTCGTTGCACTGGAATTCTGGCCGAGTGACCGTATATCCTCCGTCCTCTAGTAAAAAAGGCGCACTTCTCGGAAAGCAGGCGAGAAGGAAGGGGCCATAAATTCCTAGCGCCTCGGCTGGCCGGGAAGAGGGGGCGATGGCTATGCCTTGTACTCCGTCCACTCGCCCTTAGCCTGATTTTCTGACTCTTCCCGCACAAGCCACTGATCAAATTGTTCACGGCCATTGCCGCGCCAGTGAATGAGGGAGTGCTTGATGTCAGCTACTGAACGCAAGGAATTAAGGCCAGTCGACCCGCCCGGATAATATTTTTTGAACCCCCGAGCAAAGGGAATTTCTAGCAGCCAGCCATGATCGCGTTCCTGGCTGAACTGAAGGATAAATTTCTCGCTGGAGCCAACCACACCTGCGTCGCAGACTCGGTGAGTATGTTCAGCAAGGCTGCGGGAGTGATCAAGCTCGATGTCGTTCCACTGCTTGACGTAGCGTCGATATAAGCGGAATAGGCGCTCACCGTAGGCTCCAAGGTTGAGTAGCGCGCCCGATTCGAAGCCTTGCCAGCGCTTTGCTGTAGAAGGGTGCTCTCCTACCCAATACGGTTTCCTCGGTGCCATGTGAGCTTCACTCCAGGGGTGTGACAACCGCATTAAATCATACTATCGAACGACACCCCGATGCCCATGATCGTCGGCACTGACGTTATGCCATCGTAAAATCGACTGATTGACACAAATGCTGCCCCATCGGGCGGGAGGCGATGGTGGATGTCCTTTTCTTTTTCAGTGAGCGTACCCGGTTCTTGCGCCAGTTTTATGGGATGGCTGCCGGGTCTTTCGTCGAGCGGAAGCGAAAGATCGACGACCAAGAAGAACCATTTGAACCGCCGTACAGCGAAGACGGCGAACCGGCCTTCCTTGCTGAGTGGATCGAAGCGGACGAGTCTCTACATGTGCTCGCGTACTCGTGCGTATCCATGCTTGCCGGGTCGCTGCACCTCTATTTCGAGTCCTGGGTGCACCAAAGCGGGAGGCAAGTCGATGTGGAACTGAAGAAGAAGGTCTTCAAAAAGCAAGGGAAGATTGCCGGGTACGGGGCCCACTTCGAGCAGCAGTTCGGGATCGACTTTAGCTCGTGCCCGGCGGACCTCAAGCTGCTTGAGGAAATCATCCTCGCAAGGAACGTGGTGCAGCACCCACCGTCGATTACAAGTAACTGGACCTGCTATTCCGACGATGATCTTCAGAAGCTCCGAAAACCCTTTTTCCTTAACGAAAGGGAGGCCGGTCTTTTGTTGGACGACAGCGAGGACTCGCCTCGATTTTTACTTCCAACCGTGCATATTTCGGAAGAGCAACTGCTTGCAGCAATTGGCGAGGCAGAAAAGTTTGCGGGTTGGTTTGAAGAGCAGATCGTGGCGGTACTTTATGGACCAACGCGTAGTATGGGGGCACAGGAAGAGAGGGAGGTGTTGTGACAGTTGATCTCATGGCCGACTTGCCGGTGCTGCTTCCGAAGGCGACCCAGTGGGCCGAGGAACAATCGCTGGTGATTGCCAAGGGTGGTTTGGCGCTCGACAAAACACTGCTCGACGTAGGGAGACGTGTCGGAGTACAGCGCCCAGAGCTTATTCGCGTCTCCCTGGTTCAGAGTATTCCTTTACCAGATGATCCTGCACTACAAGCGGCTTGCGCCGCTGCAGGGTTCCTCAGCGAGCGCTTTAATGGCCTGACGCTCGGCCATGGAATCTATATCCGCGAGGAACGGGCAACAGTGAGACTCCTTTCTCACGAGTTCCGTCACGTCTTCCAATACGAGCAGGCTGGCTCCATTGCCGGCTTTCTGTCGGAATACCTTCGGCAAATCTTCACTATCGGCTACGACCAAGCCCCATTGGAGATCGACGCCAGGGCGCATGAGATAGACAACCTGTAATCTGCTCGTGTAACTTCAAAGCAGCCAAGGGCTACCTAACGCTTCAATAGCTTGCAACACGTGCAGAAGAGATTCGCCAGCAGCATGTCATCTTGCTATTACTTTTGGCTGAGGCCTGCTCCGATGCGGCTCGCGCAGGGCAATTCTGGTAAAGTTTCCGCTCTATGACGTTGTGCAAACTGTATGCCATTTGGACCCCACTCGCGCTTTGCAGAGACTGGATCGGCTCAAAAGACAGTGCAAAGCGACAACATCCGACATTCGTGCGACCCACCTGGGTAGCCGACAAACTAGAGGGGGAGTGGAAACGATGACCTATGAAGCGCAGATCAGCCGCGGTAATCCGACGGCATTCCTGTTCGTTGTGGATCAATCCGGCTCGATGTCCGACAAGATGTCATCCGGTAAGAGCAAGGCCGAGTTCGTCGCCGATGCCCTCAACCGGACACTGATGAATCTCGTCACCCGCTGCACCAAGGCCGAAGGCGTCCGCGACTATTTCGAAATTGGTGTTCTCGGCTATGGCGGCAACGAGGTTGGAAACGGCTTCTCCGGTGCCCTCGGTACGACGGTCCTCAACCCCATCTCCGCCATCGAGCAGAACCCGGTGCGCGTCGAAGACCGCAAGAGGAAGATGGACGACGGCGCCGGCGGCATCCTGGAGACCTCCGTCAAATTTCCCGTGTGGTTCGAGCCCAAGGCCAGCGGCGGCACGCCGATGCGTGAGGCCCTGACCCGAGCAGCCGAAGAGCTCGTCGTCTGGTGCGATGCCCATCCCGACTGCTACCCGCCCACGGTCCTGCACGTGACCGACGGCGAATCGACCGACGGGGACCCGGAGGAAATCGCCACGCACTTGGGCCAGATCCGTACTAATGATGGCGAGGTGCTAATCCTCAACATCCACGTCAGCAGTCTCGGTACCGATGCCATCCGCTTCCCGGCTGGCGAATCTGGCCTGCCTGACGCCTACGCCAAGATGCTTTTCCGCATGTCCAGCCAACTTCCCGCACATCTCATCGGGTTCGCTCAACAAAAGGGTCACACGGTCGGTAACGAGTCGCGCGGGTTCATGTTCAACGCCGAGGCGCCGGAAATCGTCGACTTCTTCGACATCGGAACGAGGGCTTCGCAGCTGCGCTGAGCCCTCTATGAGACTGCTGTTCGAGGGCAGTTGCCCCAAGGATCCGCTCGGTAGCGACATCAACGAAGACCGGCGCGTGTTCGATGCGGCGCGCGGTGCGCTGGCACTGTGCGACGGCGCCAGCGAGTCGTTCAACTCGTCGGTCTGGGCACAGATCCTGGCGGATAAGTTCGTCGCCGATCCCGCCGTAACGCCCGACTGGCTCGCCGGAGCCGTAGCCGACTATGTTTCGCGCCACGATTTCGAGTCCATGTCCTGGTCTCGGCAAGCCTCCTACGAGCGGGGCAGCTTCTCGACGCTGCTTGGCATTCAGCACATCCCCGGGAATCAAACCATCGAAGTCCTGGCCGTCGGCGACAGCCTCGCGGTGCTAGCCGACGGCGACAAACTTGTGGCCAGCTGGCCATTCTCCGATCCGGAACGCTTCAAGGAACGCCCGACACTATTTGCGACCCTTCCCGAGCACAATGGGTTCGTGTCCGATGCGGATTTCTGGACGATGCGAGGAAGGCACTTCGAGCTCGGTATGCTGACCAATCCGTACCTGGTTTGCGTCACCGATGCCCTGGGGGAATGGCTGCTGCGACAAACACAGTCAGGCGGCGACGGGCTAGCCAAGCTGCTCGCCCTGGCGACGGAAGAAGATCTGATTGCTTTGGTCGTCGAGGAACGGGCCGCCGGCCGCATGCGCGTCGATGACTCAACCTTGCTCATCGTAGCGTTCGATCAGGGAGGGGAGCCCGATGGCCTACCCCTCGTTTGAGCAGTACAACAACGCCTTCACTGCCCATCAGCAGTTGCTCTCCGATCCGGAGCTGCAAAAGGGGATCGTCACCACGACCGGCCTGGGCACGCCGCTGGCCATCAGCGGCGGCTTCGCCCTGACCTACACGATCAAGACCGGACCCAAGAAATATGCAGTACGGTGCTTCCACCGTGAGGCGCCGGGCCTTGAGCGACGCTACCAGGCGATCGCGCGCCGTCTCGCGCAGCTCAATTCGCCGTATTTCCTCGGCTTCCAGTTTCAGCCCCAAGGCATCCGCGTCGACGGCGCTCCTTACCCCATCGTCAAGATGGCCTGGGCGCAAGGGGTGACCCTCGGCGAATTCCTAGAGGACAACCACGGGAAGAAAGGCGCTCTGGCGAATCTGCCAAATTCGCTCCTGGCGCTCTCCCAATTCCTCGAAACGGAGCGTCTGGCGCACGGCGATATCCAGACCGGCAACATGATGGTCTCGGGTACTACCGGCGCGATCCAGCTCATCGACTATGATGGTATGTTCGTCGAGGACATTCGCGACCTCGGCAGCGCCGAACTCGGCCACATCAACTTCCAGCACCCGGACCGGAAGTCTAAAAATCCGTTTGGGCCGACGATGGACCGGTTCTCGCTCATCGCCCTCTGGCTGGCGCTCAAGGCCCTAAATGAAGAAGCGGGGCTCTGGGACAAAACCCAATCTGAGATGGACGCGATCGTGTTCCGGGCGAGCGACTACATCGACCCGTCCTCGTCGTCTGTCTTCTCGGAACTGATGCGCAGGCCGGCGCTGGCCAAGCATGCCCAGCATTTCGCTGCGGTGTGCCTGGCGCCTATCGAGAAAATACCTAGCCTCGAGGACTTCCTTGCCGGGAAGAACATTCCTGCTGGTGCCGTCCAGATCGGTGCCAAACCGCAGGAAGGTCGGCCGAAGCCCGGGTATATGGGCGCTTACGACGTCCTGTCGGGGGCAAGCTACGAGGCTTGCCTGCGCCGCGTCGGTGACAAGGTGGAGGTGGTCGGCAGCATCGTTGAGGTCAGGCAGGCCAAAACGACCAAGGGAAAGCCATACATCTTCCTCAATTTCGGGCTATGGCAGGGATCGATATTCAAGGTCTCGATTTGGTCCGAAGGGCTTGCGGCGCTATCCAGAAAACCCGATGACTCGTGGGCCGGCAAATGGATCAGTGTGGTCGGGCTGATGGAGCCGCCCTACGTGAACAAGAAGCTCAAATACTCGCACCTCTCCGTCAACGTGACGACCAATGGCCAGATGACCGTCATTACGGAAGCCGAGGCCAAATTCCGATTAACGCCCTGGTCAACGAAGAGCGCGCCGGCCAGGAGCTCCAACCAGGAAGCGCTCGGCAAGATCAAGGGGCAGCAGACGACGGCGCGCCCGCCGAGTAATGCACCTGCCGCCCCTTCTTCACCGAACAAAAACGTTCTGGACAATATCCGCAAGGCACAGCGCAGTGTGCAATCTCAGCCAACTGCAGCCCCCTCTCCGCCGAGTCCGAGTCCAAGACCAGCACCTCAGCCCCAACGACCACAGCCTCAACTCACGCAACCGGCCTACCAGAGCTCGTACCGACGACCTCCAGAGAAAAAGGGGTGGTTCGAGAGGCTATGGGACTGGATTTCCAAGTAGCGCGACAACGTCTGCTGGGACGTGAATTACTTTGATTCTGGAACCCATTAAGATAACGCCATAATTTGCAGGGCATTGCAGTTATTGGTGGATTCGCACCATCAATCGATAAACTCCAGGAGAAGTTGAAATGACGACAATTCCGTTTCTGATTAGCTTTGCTAAGCCTTGCCTCTCTCCCGGGCGCCCCAGTGTGAATACCGACTACGTTTATGACAAAACTGAAGACATGGTCCGATGGACCGGACATGCTGAGGCCCCGTTTGCCATCGACCAAGCAGGTACGGCTGGCCCAATGACTAAGAAAGCCGACGTCGAGAAGGGCGAAGATAATAAGGACCGACGGATGTGGCGCTAGGCAAGACTGATGATCCTCATCCTCTCAAACAAATGGGACATCACCGTTGACTTCGTCGTCCGTGAGCTCAAAGCCCGTCATGCCGAATTCGTACGGATCAACACGGAAGACCTGACCCAAGACGGAATCGTATTTCGTTTTCCAGGACCAAGCCTCTTGATTGGCAAAGGTACAAAGGTCCTGGATCTATCACGGGTAACTGCGATTTGGTGTAGGCGTCCCGGAAAGCCATTTGACTTCGTTCCCAGGGAACACAGGCCCTCGGATGCAATTCAGAAATTCGCGAGTGACCAGTGGTTCGCTTGTTTAGAGGCTCTGGAGCTTCTAAGCAATGTTCGCTGGGTGAACCCTCAAGCGGCGAGCGATCAGATGGAAAGTAAGCTCCGCCAACTTCAACTCGCCTCTGAATTGGGTTTTGACATACCCAGAACTATGGTCTCAAACCGAGGTGACGAAATCCGCGCCTTCTGCAAATCTGAAGGAGGCCGGATCGTTGCCAAAGCGCTCTACGCGCCGCTCATTGAGGAGCCGGAGCAAGACTTCTTCGTCTTCTCAAACGTCGTCACGTCAGCGGACCTGCTGGACAACGATGCTCTCTCTCTAGCACCTAGTATCTTCCAACAGATGCTATCACCCAAGATTGACTACCGCGTTACTGTGATTGGTGACAATGTAATCGCGGTTAGGATTGTCCCGATTGATGACGCCCGAGGAGAAGCCACTTTAGACTGGCGCACTCGAGAAGCAAACGTCAAGTTCGAAACCTCCGATATCCCCAAGCCGATCGAACAGCTATGCAGGGATTTTGTTACTCGGGCGGGACTCGTGTTTGGTGCGATCGACTTGGTCGAGCATGCTGGCAGGTTTTTCTTCCTTGAGATTAATCCAAACGGAGAATGGGGCTGGCTAGAGAAAACTGTGGGCGTGCCTATCAGCTCTGCACTTTGTGACGTACTCGTCGATGGGATGGAGCAATGAATTGGCGCATGTTCCTGCGACGAGCCTGGGAGTTCTTGTATCCCCCCTACGAGCTACTTCGTTATGGTCCAACTGGCGACTTAGAGCCTGAGGAGTCCACTGATATGCTGTTTCGGGGCAAGAAGTCAGTTGCTCAGGACGTACAGCAAAGCCACATGGCGATCGCGGAAGCTATTTATAAGAGCGAGATTGATCGCAAGAAAAATATTGAGGACAAAGCAGGAAACTTCCTTGCAGGCGTGGGCATATCCTCGAGCATCTTGATCGCGCTTCCGGCAGTATTGACCGAAAAAATCAATGCCCCGCTCTATCTGAAGGTGATGATGTTAACCATCTTCATGATCGCAGTCGGATATCTGGTGGTTGCCGCTATCTATGCAGTAAAGGTGCGGGCCCGAGCTCCACACTATGTTCTCAATTCTGCCAGCCTTGAATCTTTTGCACTGACCGCAACAGATTTCCGTCGACAGTGGGCTTTGCATCTCATCGATCTCGCCCGTCGGAACGAACCGTTGCTCATTCTCAAGGCAAATCAGTTGTACTTGGCCGAGAAGACGTTTTTACGGGGCGTGGTCGCAGCGAGCGTTGGCGGTCTTTTGCTTGGGATCTTCGCTATCGCATACCCGAAGGCCCAAGCCAACCCGACCGGAATGATGGATGCTTTTGGCGCTCAAGAGAGCGCAGTTCTGAGCTCCAGCATTGCAAGCTGTTTGAACTCGAATGCCAACTTGAGCCTGCAACTCGCTGCCGAAGGGAAGGCCGCAGGTGAACTCAAAGCCGAATTGGCTGCAAACCTCAAGACTGTCGCAGCCTTGAAGGCTCAACTTGAAGGGAGGAAGCTGGTCTCACAGCGGAATTCTTCGGCACAAGCATATCCGGCACATCCAAAGAAGGTTTCGCGAAAGTGTAGTTCCAGCTCTAAAGCAGAACCAATAGAAGGAAATCCCGCGGCGGAGAAGACAAGCTCACCTCCATCCTAATTGCCGTAAAAGGACCCAGCGGAGCAGATTGACTCTGCTAAGAACCTGCCGCGCTTCGCTTGCCTCCTGGCTCGTTTGGCTTCGCCAATCCGAGCCCAGGTTAAGTTCTTTGTTAAAGCCGGATATGATGCAAACTTAATTAATCATGAAGATCAGTAGTGAGCCGTGCCTGGTAAAGGATTATTGGAAGCGCTAAGGAATATTGGAGAATCCCAGTCCGAATTCGACCGACGTGTGCTCGAGGCCCTGCGCGAGCCGCTGGAAAGCGGCCACATCACGATTTCCCGTGCAGCCCGCCGCGCCGAGTTCCCGGCCCGCTTCCAGCTGGTGGCGGCCATGAACCCCTGCCCCTGTGGCTATCACGGCCACCCGGATGGGCGCTGCCGGTGTACGCCCGAGCAGGTCAGGCGCTATCGCCAGCGCCTGTCCGGCCCACTTCTCGACCGCATCGATCTGGTACTGGAAGTGCCGGCCCTGTCGGTCGCCGAACTACAGGCCAGCACCGGCGGCGAGAGCTCGGCGGTGGTGCGGGAACGGGTCGCCCGCGCGTGGTCTATCCAGCAGGCCCGCCAGAGCATGCCCAACGCGCGCCTCGACGCGGCCGGTGTGGAGCGCTGGTGCCGACCGGACGCCGCCGGCGATGCCTTGCTGCGCACTGCCATCGAACGCCTCGGCCTGTCGGCACGCGCCTACCATCGCATCCTGAAAGTGGCGCGTACAATCGCCGACATGAACGGCACCGACAATATCGGCGCCCCCCATGTGGCCGAAGCAGTACAGAGCCGCCGCGGCCCGGGGGAATTCACCTAAACACGCACAGGAGTTTCACGTGGCATCACCCCTCTCGTCCGGCATCCCCCGTGCCAGGAACTGGCGTCTGTGGCTGGCCGGCTTCCTCGTCCTGATCGCAGCCCTGGCAGCCGGCTACACCTGGCTGACGCTCAGCTGGAGCTACTCGTCCGGCGAACGGGCCGGCTACATACAGAAGTTCTCCCAGAAGGGCTGGCTGTGCAAGACCTGGGAAGGCGAACTGGCCATCGTCGCGATTCCCGGCAGCCTGCCGGAGATCTTCAAATTCACGGTGCGGGACGACAAGGTCGCCGCCGCCATCAACACCGACATGGGCAAGCGGGTCGCCCTGTCCTACGAACAGCACGTGGGCATTCCCTCCACCTGCTTCGGCGAAACCGGCTATTACGTGACCCGCATCCACCCGGTCGAGTAGCCCCACGGTGAGGGCCGCTCCCGTTGGGGCGAATTCATCCGCCCTCGGACCCAACGCAAGCGACTGAGGGCGAATGAATTCGCCCCAACAGGGATTCCCCCGCTGCATCGCCCCTCTTTTCCGGACACCCCATGCCCTATGCCCAGCTGGCAGCGCTGCTCGCGGCGCTCGCCACTGTCGGTCCGTTCTCGATCGACACCTATCTCCCAGCCCTGCAAGCCATCGGTACCGACCTGCGCGTCAGCCAGGTGGAAGTCCAGCAGACCCTCACCGCCTACATGCTGCCGATGGGCGCGATGGTGCTCTGGCACGGCGCCCTGTCCGATGCCTACGGACGCAAACGGGTGATCGTCATCTCGATGCTGCTGTTCACGCTGGCCTCGCTGGTCTGCGTATTCGCCGGCGGCATCCAGACCCTGCTGGTCGGCCGCGGCCTGCAGGGCATCAGCGCCGGCGCCGGCATGGTGGTCGGCCGCGCCGTGGTGCGCGATCTGATGGAAGGCCCCCGCGCCCAGCGCATGATGAGCCACGTCAGCATGGCCTTTGCCCTCGGCCCCGCCATCGCCCCCATCCTGGGCGGCTGGATCTTCAGCGTGTTCGGCTGGCGCGCGGTGTTCGTCTTCCTGGCCCTGCTGGGCCTTGTGCTGGCCAGCCTGTGCGCCTGGAAGCTGCCGGAAACCCACCCGCCAGCGGCTCGCCATCCGCTCCACCCCGGCCCGCTGGCGCGACGCTACGCGCAGGTCTTCCGCACGCCGGGCTTCCTGCTGCTGACCTTCGCCGTCGGGCTCAACTTCAACGGCTTCTTCATCTATGTGCTGTCGGCACCGGTGTTCCTGATGCGCCACCTGCATTTGCCCGAAACCGGCTTCGGCTGGTTCTTCATCCCCTGCGTGCTGGGCATGATGGGCGGCTCGGCCCTGTCGGCGCGGCTGGCCGGCCGGCTGTCGCAGGCACGCACCATCGGCCTCGGCTACGGGCTGATGCTAATCGCCACCGCACTCAACCTGGGGCTGTCCTTCCTGATGCCGGCCGGGCTGCCCCATTCGGTCGTACCGATCGCCCTCTACAACTTCGGCATGGCCATCGCGATGCCCAGCCTGACCCTGCTGGCGCTGGATCACTTCCCGGTCCAGCGCGGCGTTGCGTCGAGCTGCCAGAGCTTTCTGCAGATGCTGGTCGGCGCCGTCGCCGCCGGCGCCCTGGCCCCGGCCCTATGGGACACGGTGCCAGGGCTGGCCGCCGGCGCAGCCGGCTGCCTGTTGCTCGGGTTGGCCTGTTTCGGCCTGTGGTGGCATCACTTCCACCGCGGCAACAACGTAGCAAACAGCCCTTTCAGCGCCGACGACTGAAGCGCAGCGCCCCCAGCCCGGCCAGCAGCAAGGCCGCCGAAGCTGGCTCGGGAACCCGTCCGCCTGGGGGATTCGGGATCTGCGCGACGTCCAGGTTCAGGGCCGCGTTCTGGGCACCGAGATAAATACCGATCTCCTCGGGGGTCGGATTTGAATCGCTGCCGACCAGAGCCTCGTTGGTTTCGGGGTCGTAAAGACCGGCGTATTTGAAAAATTCGTAACGCCTGAGGATGGAGGCAGCATTCGGGCCAACCGGCACCCCGTAGCCGCTCTCCAGCTTGCCGGAGTCGGGATTTCCCGGATCCCGCTGCAGCAACTGCCACTCGACCTCCGTTTCCGCCTGTTTGACCTTCGCATTGTCGGCAACTAGTTCCTCGAGGCCGACAGCCTCCTCGAGTTCCGTCGTAAACACCTTGACCCAGATCGCCGGCCCGAAACGCTCTGGATCGACGGGGTCCGGCGCCACGATCTTCGCCTCCACCACCGGCGGTGCAGGCGGTTGGCCAATCGGCGCTGGCGGGGGCTGCACCACGTTCCAGGTCGGCGCCGGCAAGGTCACCGAGCCATTGGCCAGCACGCCGGCGACGGCCGTTTCGAGCAACCAGTTGTAGGTGACATTCACCGGATTGGCGCTGGTCCCCACCCCGAAATGATCGCAGGGCGTACTGGCCGAGTAGCCCACGCCACCGCCCGACCAGCAGTTGTCACCCGGTGTGATGAAGGTGCCGCTGGGCGTCCCGTAGTCCCAGTTGCTGCCGTCGAAGACACCCCGGTAGCTGACACGAGTGCCGAAAATGGCACCGATTGAATATTCCGTGATGGTCGGCGAACCGTAACGCACGACGCTGCTGGCCGGATCGAAACCGCGCCCGGTCGGGAAGCCCCGCCCCGCCCCGCCAAAGGTGTCGGTGATCTGCGAGGCATGCAGCCCCTCCAGCTCGATCTCGAAACCATGCGCAGTCTTGCCGGTATCGTTGATCACATCGAAATTGCCGAGCATGCCGATCACCCCGGCATGGGCCCCTGCGGGCAGCCCGGCTGCTGCAACGGCAGCCAGGCCCAAAGCCGACAAAACGCTTCTGTTCATGTCTCTCCCTCTACCCCTTACGCTGTTTTCAACGGGGAAGTCATCTTTCACGCCGGACTACGCCGAAAAGTTGACATCCGTAAGTGGTTATAACCACTCTCGCAGCTTAGCCAAGGGTTCGCCGTCCTGCCACCGCACAGACTCATCGACCGGAAGAAAGACGCCTCTTCAGCCCTTCGCCAACGCCCGCTCGGCCCAGAACAGCGCGGTGATGGTCTTGGCGTCGGTGATGCGGCCGTCGAAGACCGCCTCGCGGGCCTCTTCCAGGCTGAGGGTCAGGATCTCGAGAAACTCGCCGTCGTCCCAGGCATGGCCGACGTGCTCCAGAGCGGTCGCGAGGAAGATTTCGATGCGTTCGTTGGAGTAGCCGATGCACGGGTGCATCACGCCCAGGTAGCACCACTGCTCGGTAACGTAACCGGTCTCCTCCTGCAGTTCGCGGCGCGCGCAGTCGAGGATGTCCTCGTCGGGGTCGAGCTTGCCAGCCGGCAGTTCGAGGAAAGCCCGCCCGACCGGATAACGGAACTGCCGCTCGAAGACCAGGCGGCCGTCCGCCAGCACCGGGATCACCACCACCGCGCCCGGATGCTTGATGTACTCGCGCACCCCGTCCTTGCCATCGGGGAGCCTGACCTGGTCCCGGTAAACCTTCAGCAGGCGCCCTTCGAACACCACTTCCGACGACAACTGCGCCTCGTGCAGGGGATCCGTCATCCCATTCTCCTTCTTGCCAAGCAGATTGATAAAGGCCGAAGCATGGCATCCCGGACCTGGGGCTGACCAGCCCATCCGGCATAATCGGGCTTCAACCTTCATCGCACCGTCCCCGTGCCCGCTGACTTTCCCCACCTGCGCGACCACCTGCTCGACCCCAGCGGCGGCCTGGTGTATCACCTGCGCGCATTGCGCCAGCGCCACGGCCGCTGGGCAGCGTTTCATGCTGCGGTAGCCGCATGGCTCGATGCCTGGCAGGTTGCGGAGAAGGCGCTGGTCATCATCGGCCCCAATGCGGGCTACGCGCTGCCGGACGGCTTTCTGGCCCGCTTCGATCGCATCGTCGCACTGGAACCCGACCCCGTCGCCCGCCATCTGCTGGCCCGCCGCCGCGATGCCGCCGCGCTGCGCTTCGACCGGCTGGACTGCCTGCGCACACGGGACGGACTGGAGTTACTCGCCAAGCGCTTTCCGGACGCGGCCTTCCTGTTCTCCAACGTGCTCGGTCAACTCGCCGCCCCGACGGAGGACTGGTCCACGCTGCTCCAGCGCCATCTGGCCGGACGCAACTGGGCGAGCTACCACGACGTGGTATCGACCCTCGCCACGCCAGGCCGACGGGACGCACTGACCATCATGGAAACGGAAAACCTGGAGGCGACACTGGCGCGCTTCTGGCCGGGCCAGGCCATCACGGTGACGGACCACGCCACCTTCCGCCTCGGCGGCAGCGGCCCCTTTGCCTACGCTCCGTGGCCGATCGACGGATCACGCTGGCAACTGGTCGAATGGGCCGTCCATCAGGCTCAGGATCAGGCCCAGGTATTGACCCTGCTCCCCGACGAATCCCGCCCACCGGCGACGCTCAGGTAAAGGACGCTGGCCGGGTCGTCGTTGCCACCGCGGGTAGGCGGAGCACCGACCTGCTGGCTGGACGCATCCGCCAGATCGACGCGCGCCTCGCTCGCCATCTGGTCGGCCCGCGCCGCGATGCTGCGGTCCTGGGCGGACGGGTCGGCCGGCGCCAGCGCCGAGGCGCGGATCTGCTGGGCCTTGCGCAGCGTGTCCTGGGGCGTACGCCCCGGTGAGACGTCGATGCCGACCTCCCCACCGTTGGCGTAGCGCTTGCCGTCCGGGCCGGTTTCATAAGTGTAGCTGGCACCGCTGGTGACGACCCCGCCACCGGCCGCGATATGGGCCAGTTCGTGGGCCCACACCGCCCGGTCCCGTTCCTGCAGCCTGGCGACGACACGCTGGTCCGACTCGCTCAGCCTGCCGCTCGCCGCAACCTGCTTTTGCGCGGAAGACACGGCAACCCGTTCCTTGGCCTGCGCGGCCAAAGCCTGACTGAGGACAGCAAGAGAGGACGTGCCGATGGACGGAACGGACATGGGTAATGCAAAGGGAATCCCGTCCTTGAAGACTAGACGGCAAAACCCTCTGCGTCAGCCCCTATCCTTCACTCTCCCAGATAGGCAGCGCGCACCTTGGGATCGGCCAGCAGATCGGCGCCCGAACCGCTGAGGGTGATGCGCCCGGACTCCATCACGTAGGCCCGCCGCGAGAACTCCAGCGCCAGGTTGGCGTTCTGCTCGACCAGCAGGATCGTCACCCCCTCGGCGGCCACCGAGCGGATCACCTCGAAGATCTTCTCCACCACCAGCGGCGCGAGGCCCATCGACGGTTCGTCGAGGAGCAGCAGCCTGGGCCGCGACAGCAGCGCACGGCCGATAGCCACCATCTGCTGTTCGCCGCCGGACAGCGTGCCGGCCACCTGGGCCAGGCGCTCCTTGACCCGCGGCAGCATGCCGAAGATGCGCTCCATGTCGGCCTCGACGGCGTCCGTGTCGCGCCGGCAGTAGGCGCCCATGCGCAGGTTTTCCTCGACGGTCAGGCGCGTGAAGATGCCGCGCCCCTCCGGCACCAGGGCCAGGCCCTTGCGCAGGCGCTTGTGGGCCGGCAGCTTGTCGATGGCCTCGCCGGCATAGCGGATCTCGCCGCCGGCGGTGCCGAGGGTGCCGGCGATGGCGTTCAGCGTGGTGGTCTTGCCGGCGCCGTTGGCCCCGATCAGCGACACCAGCTCGCCCTTCGCCAGTTCCAGGCTGATGCCCTTCACCGCCTCGATGGCACCGTAGGCGACCTTGGTGTCGCACAGCTGGAGGATCGGCGTGTTCGCGTCGCTCATGCCGCCGCTCCTGCCTTGTGGGTGCCATGGCCGCCGAGGTAGGCGGAAATCACGGCCTCGTTCTTCTGCACCTCGGCGGGCACGTCCTCGGCGATCTTCTTGCCGAAATCGAGCACCGCGAGGCGGTCGCACAGGCCCATCACCAGCTTCACGTCGTGCTCGATGAGCAGCACGGTAACGCCGTCGTGGCGGATCGTCTGCACCAGTTCGCGCAGCTTGGCGGTCTCGGTGGCGTTCATGCCCGCTGCCGGCTCGTCGAGGGCCAGCAGCTGCGGCTCGGTGGCCAGTGCGCGGGCGATCTCCAGACGGCGCTGGTCGCCGTAGGAAAGGTTCTTCGAAACCGTGTCGGCGAAGCGCTCGATGCCGACGTAGCGCAGGAGTTCATAGGCGCGCTCGGTGATCAGGCGCTCCTCCTCCCTGGCCTGGCGGGTCTGCAGCAGAATCGAAAAAGGATTGGCGCGGGAGCGGATGTGGTGGCCCGCCATCACGTTCTCCAGCGCAGTCATGTCGCGGAACAGGCGGATGTTCTGGAAGGTGCGGGCGATGCCGGCCTCGACGACCTTGTGCGGCTTGCCGGTGGGCAACTCGGTGCCGCTGAAGACCAGCTCGCCGCCGTCCGGCACGTAGGCGCCGGTGAGCACGTTGAAGAAGGTCGTCTTGCCGGCGCCATTGGGGCCGATCAGGCCATAGACCTCGCCCTTGCGGATGGTCAGCGACACGTCGGACAGCGCCGTCAGGCCGCCGAAGCGCTTGGTGATGCCACGGGCTTCGAGCAGGGTGATCACTTGCCAGCCTCCTTGCCGACCACCAGCTCGGGGCGGGAATAGCGGCTGTAGGCGGGGATCAGCCCGGCCGGGCGCAGCAGCATCATGAAGATCATCGCCAGCGACAGCAGCAGCATGCGCAGCACTTCGGGATCGAGGATGACCTTGTCGAACAGCGCCTGCTGCACCGGGATCGCCACGTAGCGCAGCACTTCCGGCAGCGCGGTGAGGGCCAGCGCGCCAACGATGACCCCGGCCAGGTTACCCATGCCACCGAAGACGATCATCGTCAGCACCGCGATGGACTCCATCAGCGAGAAGCTCTCCGGCGACACGAAGCCCTGGAAGGCGGCAAACAACCCACCGGACACGCCGCCGAAAGTGGCACCCAAGGAGAAGGCCAGCAGCTTCATGTTGCGGGTATTGATGCCGATCGCCTTGGCCGCCAGCTCGTCGTCGCGGATCGCCGCCCACGCCCGGCCGACCCGCGACACCTGCAGGCGTTGCACCAGCACCACCGACAGCGCGACGAAGGCCAGGAAGATGTAGTAGTACTGGAACAGGGAGTTGACCGTGATTTCTTCGCCGATCTTCAAGGGCTTGGAAACATCCCAGCCGAACAGCACCAGCGGGTCGATCATGTTGATGCCCTGGGGCCCGTTGGTGATGTTGATCGGCTGGTTCAGGTTGTTCATGAAGATCCGCACGATCTCCCCAAAACCCAGCGTCACGATGGCCAGATAGTCGCCGCGCAGGCGCAGCGTGGGCAGGCCGAGGATGATACCGGCCAGCGCCGCGAAGCCGGCCCCGAGCGGCAGCACCAGCCAGAACGGCAGGTGCAGATCGAAATGAGGCGAGGCCAGGAGGGCGAAGGCGTAGGCGCCGACGGCGTAAAACGCGATGTAGCCCAAGTCGAGCAGGCCGGCGAAACCCACCACCAGGTTGAGGCCGATGGCGAGCATCACGTAGAGCATCGCGAAATCGAGGATGCGCACCCAGGTCTTGCCGAACAGCATGGCAATCAGCGGTGCGACAAAGGCCAGCAGGATCACCACCCCACGGGCTGCCGCCGGGTTGCGCTTCCCGAGCCAGGGAATGGCGAGGGCGAGTTCGTTCATGCAAAGGAATCCTAGTAAGCAATGCGCGCTGGGAGAGCCCCCGGGCCAGCCGCCGGGCCGTCCCAAGGCAGGCCCGCGCCCCCTCGGGGGGCAGCGAACGCAGTGAGCGTGGGGGTCGTCATCTCAGGCTCGATCAGCGACCCGCTCGCCCAACAGGCCGGTAGGCCGGAAGATGAGCACGATGCCGAGGATCATGAAGGCGAAGATGTCCTGGTAACTGGAATTCAGGAAGCCGAAGCTCATGTCCTCGATGTAGCCGGCGCCAATGGACTCCACCAGGCCCAGCACCAGTCCGCCGAGCATCGCTCCGCCCAGGTTGCCGATGCCGCCGAGCACCGCCGCGGTGAAGGCCTTGAGGCCGGGCATGAAGCCCATCGCGTAGTGGGCGATGCCGTAGTTGGACGAGAACATCACACCGGCCACTGCCGCCAACGCGGAACCGATGATGAAGGTGGCAGCGATGATCTTGTTGGTGTCCACGCCCATCAGGCTGGCCACCTTGTGGTTCTCGGCAGTGGCGCGCATCGCGCGGCCGAGGCGGGTTTTGTTGACGAGCAGCATCAACGCCATCATCAGCAGGGCCGACACCACCAGGATGGCGATCTGCACCGGCGTGATGAAGACCCCGGCCACCGGCTCCAGCGGCGTGGTGGACACCAGTTGCGGAAAGGTATGGTAGTTGCGGCCCCAGATGATCATCGCGATCGTCTGCAGCAGGAAGGAGACGCCGATGGCGGTGATCAGCGGAGCCAGCCGCGGCGCGTTGCGCAGGCGGCGGTAGGCGGTACGTTCGATGGTGTAGCCGAGCACCATGCACACCAGCACGGAGACCGAGAGGCCCGCGAGCAGCGTCGGCACCAGGCCGAGTTCGGGCGCGTGGGTCTGGATCAGGCGGATCGCCTCGAGGGCGACCAGCGCGCCGACCATCAGCACGTCGCCGTGGGCAAAATTGATCAGCCCGAGAATGCCATAGACCATCGTGTAGCCGAGGGCGACCAGCGCATACACGCTGCCCACGACGAGGCCATTCACGGTTTGTTGAAGGAGGGTTTCCATTAAAGGTGATGCACAGCAAAGTGAAGAAAGGGAAAGCCCCCCATGGGGGCGAATTCATTCGCCCCCAGACGTGAAACGCAGTACCGGCGCGGAGTGGTCAAACACAGCGCGCAGGGCGAATGAATTCGCCCCCACACATATGCCCCCGCACGGACTCGCCCCCACGGGGCTGGTGCCGAAGCGGATTACTGCACGGCCTCCCACTTGCCGGCCTTGAACTGGTAGACGGTGACCGCACCGTCCTTGATGTCGCCCTTGGCATCAAAGGCGACGGTGCCGATCACGCCGGGGAAATTCACCTTCGAGATGAAGGCACCGTACTTGGCCGGGTCAGCGCTGTTGGCAGCCTTCATCGCCTCGATGATCGCCGCGGTGGCGTCGTAGGAATACGGCGCGTAGATCTGCACGTCGGTGTTGAAGCGCTTCTTGAAGCGGGCATTGAAGTCCTTGCCGCCCGGCATCTTGTCCAGCGGCAGACCGGGCTGGGTGCAGTAGGCGTGGCTGCCGATCGCCCCGCCGGCCAGCTTGATGATCTCGCCGGTACAGCCGCCGTCGCCGGTGATGAACCTGGCGGTGATGCCAAGCTGCTTGATCTGCTTGAGCATCGGACCACCCTGGGTGTCCATGCCGCTATAGACGATCACGTCCGGGTTCTGGGCCTTGATGCGGGTCAGGATGGCCAGGAAGTCGGTGGCCTTGTCGCTGGTAAATTCACGCCCGGTCAGCGTGCCCCCCGCCGCCTTGACGGCCTTGTCCACTTCGTCGGCGAGGCCCTGACCGTAGGCCGTGCGGTCGTCGATCAAGGCGACCCGCTTGCCCAGCTTGGTGGCGGCGTAGCGGCCGATGGCCTGGCCCTGCTGCACATCGTTGGCGATGGTGCGGAAGGCGCCCTTGAAGCCCTGCTGGGTCAGCTTGGGGTTGGTGGAGGCCGGCGACACCTGCGGCAGGCCGGCTTCGTTGTAGATCCGCGAGGCGGGGATGGAAGCACCGGAATTCAGGTGGCCGATGACGCCCTTCACACCGCTGTCTGCCAGGCGCTGGGCCACCGTGGTGGCGGTCTTCGGGTCGGCCTGGTCGTCCTCGGCCTGCACCTCGAACTTCACCTTCTTGCCGCCCAAGGTAACGCCCTTGGCGTTGTACTCCTCGATGGCCAGGCGCACGCCGTTCTCGATGTCTTTGCCCAGGTGGGCCTGGGTGCCGGTCAGCGGCGCAGCGGTGCCGAGCTTGACGACTTCCTGGGCGTAGGCACCGGATGCACCAAGACCGAGCACGGCAAGGGCGACAAGGGTGTGTTTCATGCGGTTTTCTCCTCTGATTTATCTGGTGTGCAAAAACAAGCAACTTCGGGGCCGATCAGTTGCGGGGCTCCCAGCGCCCCGACTTGAACTGGTACAGGGTCACACCGCCTTCGCGGCTGTCGCCGCTGGCGTCGAAGGCGACATTGCCGGTGACTCCCTTGAAAGCGATCTTCTGCAATTGCGGCAGGTAACGCGCCGGCTCCGCGGAATTGGCCTGCTTCATCGCTTCGACCAGTGCGATCGTGGCATCGTAGCTGTAGGGCGCGTACAACTGGACCGGAATATTGAAGCGCGCCTTGAAGCGCTCGTTGAACTGCTTGCCACCGGGCATCCGCTCCATCGGGATGCCGGCCTTGGTGCAATACACGTCCTCACTGACCGCCGCACCGGAGATCTTGATCATCTCGGCAGTACACACACCGTCGCCGCCGAGGTACTTGGCGTTGATGCCGAGCTGCTTCATCTGCTTGAGGAGCGGCGCCCCCTGGGCGTCCATACCGCCGTAGAAGATCGCATCGGGTTGGGCCGCCTTCAGCTTTGTCAGGATGGACGCAAAATCGGTCGCCTTGTCGGTCGTGAACTCCCGCCCCACCAGCGCCAGGCCACGGCGCTTGAGGCTGTCCACCACCGCATCGGCCAGCCCCTGGCCGTAGGCGGTACGATCGTCGATGACGGCAATGCGCTTCGCCTTCAGCACATCGGCAGCGAAACCGACCATCGCCGCCCCCTGCTGGAGATCGTTGGCGATAACCCGGTAAGTCGTGCGGTAGCCTTGCTGGGTCAGCTTGGGACTGGTGGACGACGGTGTGATCGCCGGGATACCGGCCTGTTCGTAGATGCGCGAGGCGGGAATCGATGCTCCCGAGGTAACGTGCCCGACCACCCCCTTCA
Source organism: Zoogloea sp. LCSB751 (assembly GCF_002028455.1). GTDB lineage: Bacteria > Pseudomonadota > Gammaproteobacteria > Burkholderiales > Rhodocyclaceae > Zoogloea. The sequence goes on from NZ_MWUM01000006.1 coordinate 162,413, forward strand.
CGCCGGCATCGGCGAGGCGCTGGGCCACCGTGGTGGCGGTACGCGGATCGCCCTGATCGTCCTCGGCAAGCAGCTCGAAACGCACCTTCTGCCCACCGAGCACCACACCCCTGGCGTTGGCGTCATCGAGGGCCAGCTGGGCGCCGTACTGCTCGTCCTTGCCCACATGGGCGATCGGCCCGGTCAGCGGGCCGGCGAAACCGATCTTCACGACCGTGTCGGCCCATGCCCCCGTACCGGCCGACATCGCCAGACCAGCCAGGACCCACATCATCGCGTTCCGTTTCAACAGTCCATCCTCCGCCAAGTTCTTCGTGCCAGAATCGACCGGCAAGCCCCGGTCGCACTGGGGAAGGATTGTAACCAAGCCCGGCCGCTTTAACCGGAAACGGGCAGATATGGAGCCCCCGATGCGCCAACTGATCGCCCTTTTGCTCGGAACCCTGGCCGCTCTCGGCCTGGCCGGCTGCGACGCCGCCAACATGACAGACCTCAAGCCCGGCGTGTCCACCGGCTACGACGTGCGGGCCAAGCTGGGGCAGCCCGGCATCGAGTGGCGCAACGAGGACGGCAGCGTGACCTGGGAATACACCCGCCAGCCCGAGGGCACCGAGTGCTTCATGGCCACCATCGGCCCGGACAACATCCTGCGCAGCCTCGAGAACGTGCTGACCCCGGAGAACTTCGCGCGAGTGCAACCCGGCTGGACCCGCGACCAGGTCCGCCGCCTGCTCGGCAAGCCGCGCAGCATCCAGAAATTCGCGCTGAAGAAGGAAGAAGTCTGGGATTGGCGCCTGCCTCCGGAATTCAATGCGGCGATTTTTTTCAATATCCATTTCGACCAGCATGGCGTCGTGACCGGTACCAGCCGCAGCACCGAGGTACGTGGATAGGGATAAAGCTATATGAAGGAAATGGTTTTTTTGGAAAAATCGGCCATCATGTGACGATAGCCCTTCAGCATTGCAACCCAGATCCGTTATAAACGCGCACTGTCCCTGCCCCGGAGCCCCCCGTGCGCAACAACCAGCCTGTCACACAGAACGAATACGCCATCCCCGATGGAGCGGCGATCATCAGCCGCACCGACCGGGACGGCAAGATCACCGACTGCAACGGCGAGTTCCTCGCCGCCAGCGGCTTCAGCTACGCTGAGCTCATCGGTCAGCCGCACAACATCGTCCGTCACCCCGACATGCCCTCCGAGGCTTATCGAGACATGTGGGACACCCTGCTCCGCGGCCGCCCGTGGAGCGGCATCGTCAAGAACCGCCGCAAGAACGGCGACTTCTACTGGGTCAAGGCCACCGCCACGCCGCTCGCCGATGGCTCCGGCTACATGTCCGTGCGCATCAAGGCCACCCGCAGCGAAATCTCGGGCGCCGAAGCCCTCTACGTTCAGATGCGGCGCGACCCCTCCATCCGGCTGCAGGAAGGACGCCTCGCCCCCCACGGCCTGGGCGCACTGGCGCAGCGGGTCGTACCGGCCCTCGGCATCAGCACCCGCATCTATCTGCTCACCGCCTTCGTGGCAGCCATCGGCGCCGGTTTCGGCACCGTCGGGCTCAACCATGCGGCTCAGGCCCGCGATGCGCAGAAGGGCAGCCAGGCCGCTCACGCCGACATTGCACAACAGGTATCGGCCCTGGGCGCTCAACTACGCGCCGGCGGCAGCGCCGATACCGGACCACTGGATCAACTGGACGTGGCCCTGCGACGCCAAGGCGAGACGTCCCAAGCCGAAGTCACCCGCGCCGAAGCCCGCTACCAGACCTTCCTGCAACTGTTCGTCGGCCTCGGTGCCGTCGGTCTGGTGGCCGCCGTGCTGGGCGCCACCGCGCTGACCCGCCGCCTGCGTCAGTCCATCGAGGCCGGCAAGGGCGTTGCCGAGGCCATCGCCGCCGGCAACCTGCTGCAGCCATTGCCCCACGCCGGCAACGACGAACTGGGCGCCTTGATCGTCCATCTGGCCGTCATGCGCAACAACCTGCACGAGCTGATCGCCTCGATCCGCAACCAGGTCAACGCCCTGCTCACCAACGCCCGCCAGCTCAGCCAGACCGCCGGTGACACCCACCGGCTCGCCGAAGAACAATCCGAATCGGCCTCGGCGATGGCCGCCGCCGTGGAGGAACTGTCGGTCTCCATCGACCACATCGGCGACCACGCCCGCGAATCGCGGGAACTCTCGGAAGGCTCCGGCAGCCAGGCCAGCAGCGGCGCCGGCGTCATCGCCGCCGCGGCCGGCGAGATGCGGGCGATTGCCGAATCGGTGAACGTGTCGGCCAGTTCGGTGCGCGACCTCGAAAGCCTGTCCGGCGACATCTCGATGATCGTCGGCGTCATCCGCGACATCGCCGACCAGACCAACCTGCTCGCCCTCAATGCGGCCATCGAGGCCGCCCGGGCCGGTGAATCGGGGCGCGGCTTCGCGGTGGTGGCCGACGAAGTGCGCAAGCTGGCCGAGCGCACCGCCAACTCCACCGCCGAGATCACCTCCATGATCGAGCGCATCCAGAGTGCGACCCGCGGTGCGGCCGACGACATGGAGGCCGGCGTCACGCGGGTGGCCCGCGGCGTTTCCCTCGCCGACGAGGCCGGTGCCACCGTCGGCAGCATCCAGGACAGCACCCAGAGGGTGCTCGCCTCGGTGGCCGGCATCACCCTGGGCCTCGAGGAGCAATCGACCGCCGCGCGGGACATTGCCCAGCGGGTCGAGCGCATCGCCGGCGCCTCCGAATCCAATGCGGCCAGTGCTGCCACGCTGACCCGTGCGGCGGGCGAACTGGCCGAACTGTCGCGCCAGCTGGAAGTAGTGTCGGGACGCTTCCGGATCGCCTGATGGAACAGCGGGTGCTCCAGCGTGCACATTGCATGGAGCACCTGTATCGAATATGAACACTTCGCCAGCCTGCCCATCGCACTGCACAAAAATTAAACAGATCCACCAAGCCACTGATAAACAAGGCGTTTGACCTCATAACCGGGACTGATCCGGTGCTGGCATGACCCCTGCTGAATAAGGTTCAGCGCTGCACGAAGCGTTTTCGAACCGACACCAGGAGGAGATACCCATGCTGTACGCACTGCCCGGCTCTGCCGACGCCAAGGTCCAATACAAGTCCAAGTACGACAACTTCATCGGCGGCAAGTGGGTCGCTCCGGTCAGGGGCGAATACTTCGATGTCATCACCCCGATCACCGGCAAGGCCTACACCCAGGCAGCCCGCTCCGGCGCCGAAGACGTGGAACTGGCCCTGGACGCCGCCCACGCTGCCGCCGACAAGTTCGGCCGCACCCCGGCCGCCGATCGCGCCAACCTGCTGCTGAAGATCGCCGACCGCCTGGAAGCCAACATCGAGAAGCTGGCTTACGCCGAAACCGTCGATAACGGCAAGGCCATCCGCGAAACCCTGAACGCCGACATCCCGCTGGCTGTCGACCACTTCCGCTACTTCGCCGGTTGCCTGCGCGCCCAGGAAGGCGGCATCTCCGAGATCGACGAAAACACCGTCGCCTACCACTTCCATGAGCCCCTGGGCGTCGTCGGCCAGATCATCCCCTGGAACTTCCCGATCCTGATGGCCGCCTGGAAGCTGGCCCCCGCCATCGGCGCCGGCAACTGCGTGGTCCTGAAGCCGGCCGAGTCCACCCCGATCTCCATCCTGATCCTGGCCGAGCTGATCGCCGACCTGCTGCCCCCGGGCGTACTGAACATCGTCAATGGCTACGGCCGCGAAGCCGGCATGCCGCTGGCCACCAGCCGCCGCATCGCCAAGATCGCCTTCACCGGCTCCACCGCCACCGGCCGCGTGATCGCCCAGGCCGCCGCCACCAGCCTGATTCCCGCCACCCTGGAGCTGGGCGGCAAGTCCCCCAACATCTTCTTCGAAGACATCATGGCGGCCGACGATGCCTTCCTCGACAAAGCTGTCGAAGGCATGGTGCTGTTCGCCTTCAACCAGGGCGAAGTGTGTACCTGCCCGTCCCGCGCGCTGATCCAGGAGTCGATCTACGACCGCTTCATGGAAAAGGTGCTGGCCCGCGTCAAGGCCATCAAGCAGCTCAGCCCGCTGGATACCGACAGCATGATGGGCGCCCAGGCCTCCCAGGACCAGCTGAACAAGATCATGTCCTACATGGAAATCGGTCGCCAAGAAGGCGCCGAGTGCCTGGTCGGCGGCGATCGCACCCACATGAACGGGGACCTGGCCGGCGGCTACTACATCCAGCCGACCCTCTTCAAGGGCCACAACAAGATGCGCGTGTTCCAGGAAGAGATCTTCGGACCGGTGCTGGCCGTGACCACCTTCAAGGACGAAGCCGAAGCCCTCGAAATCGCCAACGACACCCCCTACGGCCTTGGCGCCGGCGTGTGGAGCCGTGACGGCAGCCGTGCCTACCGCATGGGCCGCAACATCAAGGCCGGTCGCGTATGGACCAACTGCTACCACGCCTACCCGGCCCACGCCACCTTCGGCGGCTACAAGGAATCCGGCATCGGCCGCGAAACCCACAAGATGATGCTCGACCACTATCAGCAGACCAAGAACCTGCTGGTCAGCTACAGCCCGAACGCGCTGGGCTTCTTCTGATTCCAGAGCTTCACGAGTAAGGCAAGGTGTTACGGGGCGGATCTCTCGCCCCGTTTTTTTCGCCCTCAGGAAAGCACGAACATGACCGAACGCATCGTGGCCACCGACGCCGCCAATCAATACATCGACGAACTGCGCGCAGAACATGGTCCGCTGATGTTCCTGCTGTCCGGCGGCTGCTGTGACGGCAGCGTGCCCAACTGCTACAAGGTCGGCGAGGTCGTCCCCGGCCAGACCATGCTCAAGCTGGGCGCGGTCAATGGCGCGGATTTCTACCTGGGACACCAGGAATTCCAGTACTACGAGAACAGCCAGCTGACCCTCGACGTGCAGCCGGGCAACGGCGGCGACTTCTCCCTCGACTGCGGCCGCGGCAAGGCCTTCTTCACCCACTCCCGCCCGTTCACCGACGACGAGCTGCCCAGCGTGCGCCCCGTCAGCACCGACTGAAAGCGGGACGAAAAAAAGCGCCCCCGCCAGCGGGAGCGCACAGATCAGCCAGTCATTCCGGAACGTACACCAGCGAACCATCCGGCATCCGGTAGGCAATGCCGGCCTTGACCCCCTGGCCGGTCGACGCCGCGGCACCATCGCCGCGGAAACGCTCGATCTTCTTCCCGTTCTTGACGACGATCTCCATGTCCGGCGTACCGGCATCGCGGATCACCGTCACCTGCCCGGCATCGAAGACGTTCACCGGACTGCGCGCCACCGCCAGCAGCAGCGCGGCGATCAGCACCAGAAAGACGTCCACCAGATTAACCACCGACAGCAGCGGATCGTCGTCCTCGCCGGCATCGTGCAGACGCCATTTCATCGCGCGCCCTCCATGGTCGCAGGGCTGGCCGCCGGCAAACCCTTCTCGACGGCCAGCAGATCCGTCGCATACCAGCGCCGCCGCACGCTGTGCGCCCAGAAGGTGAGCGCCGCCGCGATGAGGGCCAGGATCACCGCCGAGAAGGCCACCATCAGGCTGCGTGACACGTCGGCCAGCTGCCCGTCGCCAAGCGCCTTGAGGGCCGGCCCCATCGGGATCATCGTCGCTACCAGGCCGAGCATCGGCGCCACCCGCGTGGCGATGCGGGAGACTTCCAGGCGCTGGCTGGCCAGCGCCTCCAGCTCGGCGATATCGAGCGCAGGATTGGCGCGGTGCATTTCGACCAGCTCGAAGCCGGCATCCGCGCCCAGCCGCCGTTGCCAGGCCTGCCACAGGAAGGCCCCGCAGGCGTGGAAGGCGTACAGGAACAGCGCCGCAATGGCGAGCAGCACCGGCGCCAGGAAGAGCTGACTGGCGTCGTACATCAGGATTTCGAGATTGGCATTCATCGTTTCAGGCCCGGGAAAGGGAAAGTGAGCGGCGCGCCGTCGGCGCACGCAGGGACTGGTGCAGGGCGCCCGACAGGAGCAGTACGCCGAACAGTGCGGCCAGCCCACTCGACGCGGAACCCACGGGTTGCGCCACCGGTTCGGCCAGCTTCGCCAGATGCTGCCCGGCGACGGGAGCCGATACGGAAGCGTCGGCGGGCGAAGGCGGACTGACGGGCGGCGTGCTCGGCGGCGCATCCAGCAGACGCCGTGCGCTGGCCCCACGCACCTCCTGGGCAGGCCGAGCGGCAATCTTTGCTTGCGCGGCCTCGAACAGCTCCCCCGGCAAAGGCGGCGTTGGGCCCGCCAGCACTGGCGGCGGCGGTGTGCCCGTGCCCCGCGCCTGTCCGTCCCGGTCGCCCACGTGATAGCCGGCGCGCAGGAACTCGATGGCATCCGGATTACCGTCGCGCGCCGCCGCCTCGAACCACTTGCGCGCCTCCGCCTCATCCTTCGGCACACCGCGCCCCTCCTGCAGGGCACTGGCGTAATGGAGCTTGCCAAGGATCGCGTACGGGGAATCGCCGGCCAGCGCCGCCCGGCGCATCAGCTCGGCGGCGGCCGGCAGATCCGGCGGCACGCCGCCCGCCCCGTCCTGCAGCATCAGGGCCTTCCAGATCATCGCGCCGATGTAACCGGCGGCGATGCACTTGTCGAAGACCTTGCGGGCGTTGTCGTGGTCGCCGCACTTCTCCAGCAGATAACCCTTGCTGCACACCATCAGGCTGGCCGGCTGATCCACGATGTATTCGAGGGTCTGATCGCCGACCACGTGGGCGAGGTCGGTGGGCTTGCCGGTCTGCGGCACCGGCCCACCGCAGAAGCGGTTGTCCGCCGCCACTGCGGCGGTGGTGAAAAACAGGGCCAGCATGGCGGCCCCGGTCGATCTGCGCATCGGCATCCCCGTCGAGTCATTGCGGGAACCCATGCCCCGCCTCACACCGACTTTAGGCCTGCCGCCCGACCACGGCATCGGCATCCTGCCCGGACGCCGACGGGCAAATTGCCCGACCGCCAGACGTCATGTGCATCGGGAAGATTGCCCAGCCTTTTGCGGGCAGGCTGACCTCACGGCAGCGCGGCCCGCCAGGGTCTACTGGCAGCGGCCATCCGGCCTCGACAACCAGGAGACAGACCCATGCCCCACCATTTCGACGAACGCCTCATCCGCTGGCAGCCCTTCGGCGACTTTCCCCATTTCGTCTTTGCGATCCTGCAGGTGGACATGCAGCAGCGCATCGCCGACGTGCTGTTCAAGTTCGCCGCCGGCCAGCAGATCGTCCTGCACCGCCACAAGGCCCTCAACCACACCTTCGTCGTGCAGGGCGAGCATCGCCTCTACGAACTGGACGGCCGCCTGCGGGAAGTGCGCCCGACCGGCAGCTACACGGTGTCGCCGCCCAGCGAAACACCGCACCGGGAAGGCGGCGGCACTGAAGACTGCATCGTGCTGTTCAGCATGCGCCCGCAGCCCGGCGAGTTGCTCTACGAGATCCTCGACGACGCTGGCGGGACGATCGCCGAACTGAGCCTGGAAACCCTGCAGGCCCTGTTTGAAGCCAGCACCTCCGCCGAACCAGCCGCGGAAGCCGCCTGAAGCTCAGATCAGCCCAAGGCGCAGCGCCAGCCGGGTCAGCTCGATGTCGCTGCGCACGCCGAGCTTGCTCTTGATCTGGTAGTGGCAGTTCTGCACCGTTTTCGAGGAGATCGACAGGCGCTCGCCGATCTCCTCGGCGCTGCAGCCGTCGAGCAGAAGGCGCAGGATCTCGAACTCCCGCGGCGCCAGCTCGGCGAGCGGCTCCCGCGGGCGGTCGACGAGGGCCAGGGCCAGCTCCGGTGCGATGTCGGGGCTGATCACTTGGCGCCGCGCTGCCACCGTGTAAACCGCCTCCACCAGCACCGCCGGCGGGCTGCTCTTGGTCACGTAGCCGAGGGCGCCGGCACGCAGCGCCTGGGTCGCGAACAAGGGCTCCCGGTGCATCGTGAATACCAGGATGCGCACGCGGGCATCGCGCTGCACGAGGCGGCGGATCAACTCCACGCCGCCCATGTCGGGCAAGCCCAGATCGAGGACCAGCACGTCGGGCTCCAGCACCCGGAACTGCTCCAGCGCGTCGCGGGCCGTACCGGCCTCGCCGACGATGCGCAGGTCCGGCCGCATCTCGAGCAGACGGCGGTAGCCTTCGCGCACGATGGCGTGATCGTCCACCAGCAGCAGGCGAGTGATGTCAGACATGGACCGCGCCCTCCTCGTGGCAGGCATCGGGCGGGAAGATCGCGCTCACCCGCATGCCGCGCGGCGTGACCGGCTCCAGCGCGAAACACCCACCGAGCGCCTCGACCCGCTCATGCATGCCCAGCACGCCAAGGCCGCTGCCGGTCGTATCCCCGTGGCGCGGCGCACCGTCATCCGCCACCCACAGGCGGCAGCCGGCCGCGTCCCGCTGCAGGCGCACTGCCACCGTTTCCGGCTCGCCGTGGCGCAGCGCATTGGTAAGGCTCTCCTGCGCGATGCGGTACAGGCTGACGGTCAGGCCGTCCGGCAGGTCGTCCACCGTACCGTCGATGTCCAGCGTAAAGGCACAGTCCGGCCGTCGGCGCCGCCAGCCCGCCAGCAACTGCTCCAGCGCGGCGTGCAGACCGAACTCCTCCAGCCCCACCGGGCGCAGCTGGTGCAGGATGCCCTGCAGGCTCTCCATCATGTGGCCGGTGACCGATGCGATGGCCTGGGCGGCCGGCAGCAGGTCGGGGCGCGCGTGCTCCACCGCAGCGCTGACATAGGCGGCCTCGGCACCGATGGAGGCCAGGCACTGGCCGAACTCGTCGTGGAGTTCCCTCGCCAGGTGGCGGCGCTCCTCTTCCCGTACCGTCAGCAGGCGCAGGGCGAGCTGGCGCTGGCCGGCCAGGGTCTGCTGCAGCCGCGCCACCAGGTGGTCGAAACCGCTGGCGATGAGGCGCAGCTCCACCAGCCGCGGGCGCGGCATGCGCGCCGCCAGATCGCCGGCCTGCAGACGCCCGAGCACCGCCAGGATCTCCTGCGCCGGCCCCAGCGCACGGCGCACCGGCAGATAGACCAGCAGGTTCAGCACCAGGATGCCGACGGTCATGCCAAGCACGGTGCGGATCTGGTCCCACACCGCGTTGGCCTCGCTGTCCAGATTGGGCGTAACGACGAACTCGCCGACCTTGACGCCCGGATACTGGCCGATCACCCCACGGAAGGCGATGTCCGGCCCGGTGAGGGCCGCCAGCAGGCCGCGCAGCAGAGCCGGCGCCTCCGCCCCGTCGCCGAAGCAGCGGCGCACCGCCGGCCGCTTGTAGATGTCCTCCACCGCCACGCAGATGCCCAGCAGCGGCCCGATGCCGTCGAGGGATGACAGGTCCAGGCCGTCCAGGCTGCGCCGGAACACGTCGCGCGGCTGTGCCGCTTCGCTGGCCAGCAGGCGCTCCACCGCACCACCGGCCCGTTCGATGTGGGCCCGCATGCGCGCCTCGGCGCGTTGCAGCACCACCGCGCTGGCCACGAGCCCGATCGCCACCGCGAACAGGCTGACCCGCAGCAACAGCGTGCGCTTCAGATCCACGCTGCGTTCGCGCCCCTCGTCCACCGCTCCGGCTGGCCCGCTGTCATGCATCTCCATCCTTCCCCTCAGGCCTGCGCAGCCATACCATAGTGAAACAGTCGGATTTTATAAAACACGCGGCCCGAGCCGCGGTCCCGCAGATTACCCGAACCCCCGTGGGCAAATTGCCCGAACAGAGACCATGCACACCCTCGAAACCCTGCCCTTCGACAACGCCTTCGCGCGGCTGCCCGCCGCCTTCTATACGCGCCTGCCGCCGCAGCCGCTGCCCGATCCCTACCTGGTCGCCGCCAGCCCCGCCGCCGCCGCACTGATCGGCTTGCCTGCGGCCGAACTGGCGCGCCCCGAGTTCGCCGAGTTCTTCGCCGGCAACCGCCTGCTGCCCGGCAGTGAGCCCCTGGCCGCGGTGTATTCCGGCCACCAGTTCGGCGTGTGGGCCGGCCAGCTCGGCGACGGCCGCGCCCATCTGCTCGGCGAGGTGGCGATCGGCCTCGACGACCCGGCCAGCGGCTGGGAGATCCAGCTCAAGGGCGCCGGCCAGACGCCCTACTCGCGCTTCGCCGACGGGCGCGCGGTGCTGCGTTCGAGCATCCGCGAATTCCTCTGTTCGGAAGCCATGGCCGGCCTCGGCATCCCCACCACCCGCGCGCTGGCGGTGGTCGGCTCGAACGCGCCGGTGCGCCGGGAAAGCATCGAAACCGCCGCCGTGGTGACGCGGCTGGCGCCGAGCTTCATCCGCTTCGGCTCCTTCGAGCACTGGGCCGCCAACCGCAAGCTGGACGAGCTGCGCCAGCTCGCCGACTACGTGATCGAGCGCTTCCGCCCGGAATGCCGGGACGCCGCCAATCCCTACGAAGCCCTGCTGCGCGACGTCGGCCGGCGCACCGCCGAGCTGATCGCCCGCTGGCAGGCGGTGGGCTTCATGCACGGGGTGATGAACACCGACAACATGTCCATCCTTGGCCTGACCCTCGACTACGGCCCCTTCGGCTTCATGGACGCCTTCGACGCCGGCCACATCTGCAATCATTCCGACGACCACGGCCGCTACAGCTACAAGGCCCAGCCGCAGATCGGCCACTGGAACCTGTATGCCCTCGGCCGCGCGCTGGCCCCGCTGATCGGCGAGGCTGCCGCGGTGCAGGCCGCCATCGAGGAGAGCTACGCGCCGGTCTTCGAGCAGCAGTTCTTCGCGCTGTTCGGCGCCAAGCTGGGCTTCACCGAAGTCCGCCCGGGCGACGAAGATTTCATCGGCGACACCTTCCAGCTGCTCCAGCAGCAGCACCCGGACTTCACGCTGTTCTTCCGCAACCTGGGCCGCCTGCCGGCGCAGGTGGACGAAGCCGGGCGGGCCACCGCCGACGCACCCCTGCGCGACCTGCTGATCGACCGGGACGCCGGCGACGCATGGATTGCCCAATGGCGGGCGCGCATCGCCGCCGAGGGACGCTCCGACGCCGAACGCCAGGCCGCCATGGACGCCGTCAATCCGAAATACGTGCTGCGCAACTGGATCGCCGAAGCGGCGATCCGCGCCGCCCAGGGTGGAGACTTCAGCGAGGTGCAGGCCGTGCAGACCTGCCTGTCGCGGCCCTTCGACGCCCAGCCGGAATACGAGCGCTTCGCCGCGCCACCGCCGGACTGGGCGGAAGGGCTGGCGGTGAGCTGCTCAAGCTGAACCCGGGCCCGGAGACGTCGCGGCGTTGACGCCCCCGGGCCGATCTGAAACCATCGGCGGCCTCACCGATGCATCCGGAATCCATGCGCCGCCAATCCGCCGTCCTGCCCCTCGACAACGCCCAGCCCTCCTCCCGCTCGTGGACGCACGCCCGATGAGATGCGCCGGCAAGCGGATCGGATTCGTGCTGCTGTCGAATTCGGCCCATCCGCAACCGAGCACGCGCATTGCGGTGCTCAACATGTTCCCTTATCTGCGCACCGCCGGTTACGAACCCGTCATCCTCTTCGAGCCCCCCGCCGGCGCGGAAACGCCCAACGTGGACGGCGTCGCCGAGCGGGCACGGGCGGAGGGTGTCGATGCGGTGTTCTTCCAGAAAGTCCACGGACCGAGCGTGCGCGCCGCAATGGCCGCCCTGCGCAGCATGGGTATCCCGACGATCTATGGCGTCTGCGACCGGGTCGATGAGGAGATCGTGCGCGCCACCGATGCCACGGTGATCGTCACCGAGTTCCTGAAACAGCTGCACGCACCGGAATTGCAGCCGCGCATCCACGTGGTCCATGACGGCATCGAAGCGCCCGAGCTGCAGCGTTCCGAACTGCCCCCCAGCCGTGACGGCCGCCTCCGCGCCGCGCTGGTGACGTCCTCCGAGCTCGAATCGATCCCCCCCCTCTCCCCGCTGCCGCGCTTCCTCGACCTGACGGTCATCGGCCGCTACCGGGACGACCTCAGCCCGCTGCGGATCGCTTACGAACGTCTCAAGAAGGCCCTGCGAGCCCCCGGCGGACCACGCCTGGCGCCGCTCTTCGGCCCCGGTTTCAGGACCCGCGCCTGGCATCCCGAACGGGTCTACCAAGATCTCATGCAGGCCGACGTCGGCATCATTCCGGTGGACATGCGCTTCGATCCGCTCCCCGGCCGGGATGTCTCGTACTGGGAGGTCAAGTCCGAGAACCGCCTGACGCTGAACATGGCCCTCGGCCTGCCGGTCGTGGCCAGCCCGGTGCCGTCCTATCTGCCGATTATCGAACAGGGCGTGAATGGTTATATCGCCCGCAGCCGCGCCGAGTGGCTCGACGCCCTCGACGCCCTGCGCGATCCGGAGCACCGCCGGCAAGTCGGCCAGGCGGCACGGAGCAGCGTGATCGAACGCTTCTCGATGGAAGCCCAGGCCCGCGGCCTGATCGCCGTGCTGCAGAACCTCACCGAAAGAAGCCTCACCGCCTGAGCCCGGCGGCGCCCTCAGCCGAAAGCCCAGCCGCCGTGGCTACCCGCCACGGCGCCAGCCACCACAATCAGGCTCAGGCTCAGCAGCACCACGTGCACGCGCTGGATGCGCGCCATCGTGCCGAGCGGATCGCGCCGCGCGCTGGCCTGGAAGGCCTTGTGCAGCACGAAGGGTTCGAGGATGAAGAGCATCGTCGCGAACAGGGTCCACACGATCACCATGCCGTGCATCCACCACCAGCTGGCCGGATCGGCGAAGCGCGAACCGACGCCCAGCCGCCACACCAGCCAGGCCCCCGAGGCACCGGCCAGCAGCACGCTCCAGCGGGCGATCCCGGCGAAACGGTGTTCCAGCCGCTCGAACAGATCAAGCTGGGCCTGCGGTTCGGCCAGTGCCCGGCAGGCCGGCAGCAACACCAGCGTCACAAAGGCCACGCCGCCGATCCACAGCAGTACCGCCAGCACGTGCAGCGCACGGGCGATGGCGAAATCATTGAAACCACTCACTGACTCTTCCTTTCCGGTTTCGGCGCGCTGAAGGCCGCCTCGTTATGCCGTGCCGCCTCGCCGCTGACCCATTGCAGCAAGGGGCCGCGGGGATTGTCGCGCTGGGTCGTCTCGCAGGCGCTGACACACTGGGCGCACTGGGTGCAGGTGAACATCGCGCGCTTGATGTTGCGCGGCTTGAGGCGCATCGGGCAGACATGATCGCAGGCGCTGTAGCAGCTCGCGCAGTCGGCGGCCCGCTCACGCGCGAAGCCGACCACCATCGCCGACTTGTTGCCCATCCAGGCCAGGCTCTGGAACAGGCCCACTGCGCAGGCATAGCGGCAGAACAGATGGCGCGCGAAGAGGAACTCCGCCGACAGCACCAGCGTACCCGCGGTGATGAAGATGAATTCGTTGCGGGTCGGCGCCAGCGCCTGCAGGTGCCCGTATACCTGGAAAGGCGGCAGCAGATAGGTGAGCAGCACCACCGCCCACACGAAGGCGAAGCCCACCGCCAGCGGCACGGTGACGAGCCACCACAGGCGGTCGTAGCGGACCGGCGTGCCGTCCGGCTCCCACGGCGGCAGCTCACGAGCCTCCCACACGCTGGGGCGGCCGATGGCCCGGCGCATGAAGCCGTTGATGGTTTCCACCACCGAGAAATGCGGGCACAGCCAGCCGCAATACAGCCGCCCCCAGCGCCAGGCGACGCCGATCAGCACGGCGCCGACCGCGAGGATCGGCAGCAGCACCCGCCCGATGACCCGCAGCACCGCCCCCAGCGCGTCGATGTGGCCGGCCGAGAAGTCCTCCAGGCCGGCGTGCCACTCGAAGCCGAGCAGCCAGGCGTGGCCCGCCACCAGGTCGTAGCGCAACAGATCGAACACCGGCGCCAGCACGAACAGCACGAAGAAACCGCCCTGGGCCCAGCGCCGCAGGCGCTGGCGGCCGCCGTCGGGCCGCGCCGTGGTGACCGGGCGGATCGGGATCACACGGGGTGTTGCCATCAACGGGGTCCGATCAAGGGATAACGGAAGGGCTTGCCGGCCAGCGCCTTGGCGAGGCCGATGGCACCGCAGAAGATCAGCGTGGAATGGCAGGTCGTGAAGTAGAGGATCACGATCACCCACGTATATGGCGAAGCGTAGCCGCCGGTGAAGATGATCGCCGCGTTGGCGACCACCAGCAGCACGCCGGCCCACAGGCTGACGGCGACGGTCTGGCGCAGGTGCCCCCGGGCCAGATCCGGCGCCCGCCGGTGCTCGCGCAACCACAGCACCAGCAGCGCAATGAAGGCGATGCCCGGCACGATCATCAGATTGGCCAGGTACAGGGCTTCCGCCGCGACGGCGATCTCGCGGCCGGGAACGTCGAAATCGAGCTCTGAAGTGGCCATGACGCCCCCAGCTTAGCCATCCGTTGGCGCCGCGTACTTGATGCGGCGCAAGTACGCGGTGCTACCGCCTCAGATCACCTCGAGCAGCAGCCGACGCAACTGTTCGGCCTCCCGCCGGCCGTCGCGGGAACTGACGATGGCGTGATACCACTCGTCGAACAGCTCGCGCAGTGCGGCCGGACTGGTGGCCGCCTCGATACGGTTCTGGAGGGAACTGGTCCCCACCGCGCCGATGAAGGTATTGAGGGTGTTGACCATGAAATTGCGGGCCTTGCGCAGGCGCTGCGGGTCATCCCCCGGCGGGTGCAGGCGGAAGGCCGTCAGCGCGGGTTGCTGAGGCGGCGACGCGCGACGCACCCCGTCAGAGCCGATGGCCTCCACCATGCCGATGTAGCCCTCTTCCTCGAGCATGCCGAGGGTGTGTTCGAGATCATCCGACTGCAGCAGGCCACGCAGGTCCTCGACCGTGCGCTTGCCGTCCACGAAGATCAGCACGCGGCGCACCCGCGGGCTGAAGCCGGCAGCCCGGCGGTCGATCTCCTCATACCCTTTCAGGGTCTTGGCAAAAATGACGCTCATCCCTAACTCCTCCACATGGCCCGCGTAACCCGGGCCTTCTTGTTCCGTCCGCGCCGCATTGTAACGACATTGGAATGCGGCGGGCAGCCGAAACCCCAGGTGGAGGCGCCACCGTCAGCCAGGGTGGGCCGGAAGCGCGCGCGGCTAGACGCCCACCACCACCTGGACTGCCAGCCGGCGTGCCTGCTCCAGCAGCTCCGTGCCGTTTTCCAGTCCGTCGATGAAACGCCGGGGAATGCCCGCCAACCCGCTCTGGGCACCGGCCAGCGCACCGGTGAGGATGGCCCGGGCCTGGTTCTGGCCACCGCCATTGACCGCGTGCAGCACGGCCGACTCGAAATCGTCGGGAAAGCGGGCCGCCAGGTAATAGGCGGCCGGGAACTGGTGATACACCGCGCAGGGCAGGCCGTAGACCAGCGACACCTTCCAGGCCGGCTCGATGCGGATGGACGGGTCACGGGCCGCCCGGGCCGTGTCGGACGGCCCGAGCAGCGCATCCGGCGACGGGAAGCGTCCGGCCAGCGGGGCTTCCTCCGCATCCGGGTGGGGCGCCTGCAAGGCGCCGCGGGTCACCGAATGGAAAGGCAGTTCCCCGTTTTTTACACGTGCCATCAAACGGCCCGATAGCTGCTCGTCCAGCGCATGTCCTTCGATGAGCATGCCAAGCACCGCCCCGAAAGCCACCGTCATCGCCACCACGGTACCGTCGGTCTGGGTCAACACGGTGTTGCGCGTGACGGCCGCCGCCAACTCGGCAGGCCGCAGCGCATAGCGCACGGCAATCGCCAGGGTCCGCTCGGCGGCCTCGGTGGTGTCCGCGTTGCCGCCGCAGTGGCCCCACGCCAGTCCCTGCTCGACACGCCGGCGCCACGCCTCGCGGATCGACTGGCTGGTGTAGCCCCCCGGGCCGTGCATCGGCGTACCGTCGATCAGCGGGAAGAAATCCTCGTCCAGGCGCCGGCAGAAATCGGCCTCGTCATAACCGCCCCGCGCCACCAGCGAGTCCACGGTCAGGGCCAGCAGGATGCCGGCCTGGGACGACTGGCCGGCCTTCAGGCCGGCATGGTAGCGACCGGGGCGCGGCGTGGTGTAGGTATCGATCCAGTCGCCGTAATCGGCGTGCAGCGCATCCAGGTCGTAGTACCAGTGGGGGCCAAGGGCCAGCGCATCGCCGATGAAAGCGCCCATCAGGGCACCGACGGCACGATCCTGCAGGGATAGGGCGGACATGCGAACCTCCGGAAGGATTGACGCAGATCATTCGGATGCCGGGAAAAACGAACCGCGGGCGGTTCGGCCATGGTCGGCATGCAATGGAGTGATTATGCTAGCGGCAGCGCATGACACAAGGCCCGCCCATGACTTCGCTACCCTCCCTGCCGCCGGAAGCCCTCTACACCGCCTGCGCTCCGGCCGATCTCCCCTTCGAAACCAGCGCCGAACTCCCCGACCTGGACGCCACGCAGATCCACGGACGGGCCATCGAAGCCATCCATCTCGGGCTGGACATCCACCACGCCGGCTACAACCTGTTCCTGCTCGGCGAGACCGGCAGCGGCCGCCACGCGATCATCCGCCAGCTGCTGGAAACCGAGAGCCACGGCGGCGACGCACCCGCCGACTGGTGCTACGTCTTCAACTTCCACGACGCCGACCGGCCCCGCCTGCTGCGCCTGCCCTGCGGCCGCGGCGCCCGCTTGCGGGACGACATGCAGCACTTTGTCGAGGAGCTGATCCCGGCCATCAACGCAGCCTTCCAGAGCGACGACTACCGGAGCCGCCTGGAGGCCATGCAGGAAGAAGAAAAACTCCGCGAGGAGACTGCGCTGCAGACCCTCGGCCGCGACGCCGGCGAACTGGGCGTAGCCCTGCTGCGCACCCCCCATGGTTTTGCCTTCGTACCGATGAAGAACGCCGAGGCCACGCTGACGCCGGAAGAATTCGCCGAACTGCCGGAGGCCCGCCAGCACGAGCTGGAGGAACACATCAAGGGCCTGCGCGAACGCCTGCACAGGCTGATGAGCGACTTCCCGCGCTGGCACCGGGAACTGCAGACCCGTATCAAGCAGGCCGGCAGCGAGGCCCTGCAGCTCACCGTGACCCACCTGGTGGACGACCTCAAACCGGACTACGCCGACCTGCCGGACGTCATCGCCTACTTCGACGACCTGCTGCGCGACATCACCGAAGGCGGCGAATCCCTGCGCGAATCCACCCGCAGCGACGAAGAGAGCGAGACCACCACCTACTCCGGCATGATCACCGTGCAGCGCTATCTGGTGAACCTGCTGGTGGAAAACCCCTCCGGCGGCCGGCGCCCAGTGGTGTACGAGGACCATCCGACCCTGCAGAACCTGGTCGGGCGCATCGAGCACATGGTCCACATGGGCACGCTGATGAGCAATTTCACGCTGATCCGCGCCGGGGCGCTGCAGCGAGCCAACGGCGGCTTCCTGGTGCTCGACGCACTGCGTGTGCTGAACCAGCCCTATGCCTGGGAAGGCCTCAAGCGCTGCCTGAAGGCCGGCGCGGTACGCATCGAGTCCCTGTCCGACCTGATCGGCCTGGGCAGCACGGTCCAGCTCGAGCCCGAACCGATGCCGCTCGATCTGAAGATCGTGCTGGTCGGCGAACGCCTGGTGTATTACCTGCTGTCCCAGTACGACGCGGAGTTTCCGGCGCTGTTCAAGATCAACGCCGACATGGAAAGCGAGATCGTCCGCACACCGGAAAACACCGCGACCTATGCCCGCCTGATCGCCACGCTGGCTCGCCAGGCCAAACTGCGCCCGCTGTCGGCCCCGGCGGTAGCGCGGGTCATCGAGCATGCGGCACGGCTGGCCGGGGATGCCAAACGCCTGAGTACCCACACCCAGCCCATCGACGACCTGTTGCGCCAGGCCGACCATTTCGCGGCCCGCGCCGAAGCCGGCAGCATCGGCCGCGAGCACGTGGAAGCGGCACTCGCGGCCCAGCGGCGGCGCAACGAGCGCCTGCGCCTGCGCTACCGCGACGAGATGCTGCGCAACCAGTTGCTGATCGCCACGGCCGGCCAGCACGTCGGCCAGGTCAATGGTCTGGCGGTGATCCAGCTGGGGGAAGGCACGTTTGCGCATCCGGCCCGCATCACCGCCACGGTGAGGGTCGGCGACGGGGAAGTGATCGACATCGAGCGTGAAGTGAAGCTCGGCGGACCGATCCACTCCAAAGGCGTGCTGATCCTGTCATCCTTCGTCGGCGCCCGCTTCGGCCTGGGCAGCCCGCTGTCCCTGAAGGCCAGCCTGGTCTTCGAGCAATCCTACGGCGGCGTGGAGGGCGACAGCGCGTCGCTGGCCGAGCTGTGCGCGCTGCTGTCGGCGGTGGCCAGGCTGCCGCTGAACCAGTCGCTGGCCCTCAGCGGCTCGGTGAACCAGTTCGGCATCGTGCAGCCGGTCGGCGGTATCAACGAAAAGATCGAGGGCTTCTTCGAGCTCTGTGCAGCCCGCGGCCTGACCGGCGAACAGGGCGTCCTGATTCCCCGCGCCAATGTGTACCACCTGATGCTCGCCAGCGAGGTGGTGGACGCGGTGCGTGCCGGACGCTTCCACATCTGGGCGGTGAACAGCGTGGACGAGGCGCTGGCCCTGCTCAGCGGCTTGCCTGCCGGCCAGGCCGGCCCCGACGACACCTGGCCGGCAGGCACCGTCAATGCGCGCATCGCCAGCGGACTGCAGGAACTGGCCCACCTGCGCCAGGCCTTCACCCACCCCAAGAAGAACGGCCCGGTCGACGAAGGGTAAACGACGAAAAGGCCCCGAAGGGCCTTTTCGCAGGACTGCTTGAACGCGCGGCGCAAGCCGCGGGCGATCAGGCGACCTTCAGAGCGGAGGCAGCAGCCTTGGTGCCCTTGTCGACGCTCTCGACGGCAACCAGGGTGGCCTTCTCGACGCTGGCCTGAGCGGCAGCGGCAACTTGCTTGGCAGCCTTGGTGGCGCCTTCGTAAGCGCTGCTGGCGTTGGCCAGGGCGGTCTTCACGGCCTTGATGGCGGGCTCGGAGCCGGCCGGGGCGTTCTTGAAAATGCCGTCCAGCGCAACGTCGATGTTCTTGGACAGAACAGCGGCTTCGGCTTCGATCAGCTTGGTCAGCTCTTCCTGGGTGTCGCCGCCGATGTCGGACAGGCTGCGGCCGTAGGCCACGGACTTCTCGACGGCCGGGGTGACGGCGCCCAGGTACAGGGCGGCCAGAGCCTGCGGGTCCTTGGCGGAGATGACGGCCTTCGAGAAGGCCAGGCTGTCATCGAAAGCACCGCGGGCAGACGCCAGGTTCAGGCTGGCAACGCGCTCGACGGCGGTGAACAGGGTGGTGGCAAAGCTGGTTGCAGTCTTCAGACCGGCTTCGATGTTGGCCTTGGAAGTGGCAACGAACTGTTCGGGGCTAACGGACATGGTGATCTCCTCGAATGGGGGTTACGGTCACCGAAAGAATTTCGGTATGGCGCTATGTTGCATTGCACAACGAGAGAATGCAAGCGGTTTTGTGCGACGCAACAAAAATTTCTTTTTTGCGCCTGGACCGGTCCAGGGACACCCCCCTGTCACCCCGTGACGGAAACCTCGAAAGCCTCGCCGGTGCTGAAGAACTGCCCACCGGCCACGTAATGGATGGAGCGGCGCCCTTCCGCCGAAAAGTGCCAGCGCCCATCGGAAAACTCGGCAGGATCGGCCCAGGCGGCCAGCACCTCGCCAAGGAACAGATCGTAGGTGTGCTGAACCTGGGGCTCGTCGATGACCCGGCATTCCAGCCAGGCGATGCAGCCCGCCGGCAGCGGGGCCGCCACCCGGCTGGCCGGGAAGGTTTCGAATTCAAGGGCGGCGAACTTGTCGCCGTCACGGCCGCTCAAGCTGCCGGCGGCCAGGGTTTGCTCGGCAATGGCGCGACACGGCACGGCCAGCACGAACTCGCCGGAGGCATCGACCAACTCACGGGTCAGCGTCGCCTTGTCGAGCACCACCGCCACCTTGGGGGGATCGAAATCGAGCGGCATGCTCCAGGACGCCGCCATGATGTTGCGGCGCTTTCCGTGGGCCGAGGACACCAGCACCGTGGGGCCGTGATTGAGCAGTCGATGGGCCTGGGCAAGGGGAACAGGCTGCGGAGCGGAGAGGGAATTCATGATGCGGAACGATGAAACACTGGGCACATTCCAATTTTAGCGCCCACAGCGCCGCACTCCCGTGATCGAATCCAGCCTTGGCACCAGATTGAGCGCCAGGTGGGGCGCGCCGCTCAGCGCACGAGCACGTTCACGCCGGGCTTCACGTCGGCCTCGTCCACGTACCCGACCGCGCCGGGCGTTCCGCTGACCAGCCGGATCATCTCGGCAGTGGTCGGCACCTGGGATGGCGGCACGCCCTTGCCCACGTAGCGGCGCACGGTCCAGTAGGCGAGATAGCGCTCCTCGTCCCGGTCCAGCCAGCGGACCAGGAAACGCCCCCGCAGGGGATGCCCCGTCGCGAGGTCGAAGGGCATCACGCGCACGCCGCCCACTTCCACCACCTTGCCGGTGTAGATGCGCTCGACCGTCACGCCATCCAGACGTGGCACCGAGGGATGTGCGATCACCACCACATCGCCGGCATGCGCATGGCCTGCCGTCAGGCACCCCCACAGGAACAGGATCAGGCCGGCACCACGGATTCCCATGACGCGCCTCAGAAGGTGAAGCTGTAGGACAAGGACAGGACATCCACTGCACGATGTCCATTGTTCTCGCCGGCCGGCGCATCGAGAAAATCCGACGCGCTGCCAGTACGGCTGTGCAGCCACTCGACCTTCAGCTTCTGCTGCGGCGTCAGTGTGTAGGATGTCCCCACCGCGACCGAGCACTGGTCGAAGACGTTGAGGGAATCGACCCCGGCCCGCTGAGTGAGGTTGAGGAGCTCCGCACCGGCAGACGTGACCGGCAGCATGTTGCCGTTCACGTCGGAGTAGAGCCGTCTGGAGGCTGACGACGACAGTATCCGCGCCGCGTAGACATAGGGCGTCCACGCCCCGATGCGCCGTTGCAAGGCCACGTAGGCCGCCCACGAATCGGTGCCGAGGGTAGCCCGCGTGACCCGCCGGCGTACCGCCTCGCCGGTCAACGTGAAGTCGTGGGGCAGGGCAAATTCGGCGCTGGCCGTGAAGGTGTAGTTCAGCACCCGCTCGACGGTCGGCACACCGGGGCCAGGCAGCACGTCGGTGACCTGGTAGTAGCCCACTCCGCCCGCCACCGGCACGAAGGGATAGGTCACCGGGATCGGGGCATCGGCGCGCTTCACGTCACCGCGATGAACGCTGAGGCGCAGCCGGTTGTCCCCCTCCCGCACCGTCAGCAGCACGCCGGTCAGCCACATTTCGATGTGCTCGAACCAGGCCCCGCGAGGGCGCGACCCGGGAATCGCATCGCGCCGGAAGAAGCGCCAGTAGGATTCGGCGGACCCCAGATAGCCCTCCAGGCTCACGTCCCTCTCCTCCCCCAGCCAGCTGCGCGCCACGGCCATGCCGGTCACGTCGGCGGTAGGGGCCAGCGAATAGACCTCGACCGGCAGGCGGGCAAAATTGAAAGTGGTGCCCACATCCAGGGTTTCCGAGAACCGGAGCAGCGGCAGGCGCAGCTTGCCGGCCCGCACCAACCAGTCGTTGTCCGGTCGCCAGGACAGGAAAGCCCAGGGCAGAGCCAGCTCCCAGTTCCGGTCATTGTCCGGCGCCGGTGCGAGGGTGGCTTGCACGGTAGCGCTCCAGGCCGGCGTCAGGCTTGCATCGAGCTGCACCCCAAGGCGCGAATCCCGCTGGAAGGTGCCGCCGCTGTCGATGAAGCGCTGGTAGCGGTACGAGCGATTGGACTGGGCATACCCCACCGTGCCGAAGCCGGACAGGCTGAACTCCTGGGCGGCAGCGGGTAGCGACGCCGCGAATACGGCACATCCGGCAATAATCGGCAACAGACGCTTCATTGAATCAGCTCCGGCACATCCGCGCCGGCAGTAGGCGACGCGGGAAGGGAATCGGTAGCAGCATCGGCTGGCAGGACCCGGCCCAGCCCCTCGACGATCGGCCGCAGTTGTTCCTCCAGGGATCGGAGTGCCGCCCGCGCCCGCCCGCTGTCACGGGCCCGCGCGGCCGTCTCCAGGCGTCCGGCGATGGCGGAAATCTCGCTCATGCCCAGCAGACCGGCCCGCCCCTTGAGGGTATGCGCAAAGGGTACGACCCGCTCCCAGGCCCGGCTTTCGACGTCGGCGCGCAGACGCTGGGGACCGTCGGCGAACTGATCGCGAAATTTGGCCAGCAGGCGGGGGTACAAGCTCGGGCTGACCCCGGTGTCGTTGATCGCACACAGCGGATCGATGCCGGGAATGCCGGCCAACCCTGTCACGGCCTCCCGTCCGGACTGGAACAGCGGTGCCGGAGCAGGCCGCGCCGGGCCATGGTGATGTTTGCGCAGCACGGCATAGAGCGAGCTGGGCTCATAAGGCTTGGCCAGGCAACCGTTCATGCCGACCGCCAGACAGCGGGTCAATACGCTGCGTCCGCTGTGGGCCGACAGGGCATAGATCGGCAGGCCGTCGAAGGCGGGCTGCACCCGGATGCGGCGTACCGCCTCGTAACCATCCATCATCGGCATCTGCAGGTCCATGAACACCAGGTCATAACAATCGGCAGGCTGGGCGGCCAGCTGGGCCAGCGCATCGCGGCCGTCGGCGGCACTGTCCGCCTCCACGCCCCAGCGGCCCATCAGCGCGACGGCCACGTCGCGACTGGTGGAGTTGTCCTCGACCAGCAACACGCGCATGCCATCCAGCGAGCCGGCCTCCGGGCTCTTCTCGCCGTGCATCGCCTCGCTGCGGCCGAAAATCACGTCGCCGAGACGTTTCAGCGCGGCAGGCAGCAAGGGCTTCTCGCAGAAGTGCAGGCCGTCCGGAAAGATCGCGTGAATGTGCGCATCCAGCGCGCGGGGCATCGACATCAGTGCGATATGCCGGGGCGCCAGTTCCGGCCGGGCGCGCAACCACTCCAGCAGGGCGCCGCCATCCCGGTCGGGCAGCGTCCAGTCGAGGAACAGCAGATCGTAGGGCGCAGCCTCCCGGCGGGCCGCCTGCAGGCATTCGAGCACCTCGGCACCGCTGGTCGCCGCATCCACCTCCTCGATGCCCTGCAGATTCAGCAGATCGATCAGGGACAACCGCACGTCCGGGTAGTCGTCGGCCACCAGCACACGCAACCCGTCCCACGGCAGCAGTGCCGCCGGTGCGCTCTGGTGGACATCGCCAAGCACCAGCGGCAGGCGTACATGGAAGACGCTGCCGCGCCGGGGTTCGCTGCTGACCCGCACTTCGCCGCCCATCGCCTCCACCAGGCGACGCACGATGGCCAGGCCCAGGCCGGTGCCGCCGTACTGGCGGGTGGTGGCGCCGTCGGCCTGGACGAAATCCTCGAACAGGTGCTCGATCTGCCCGGCGCGCATGCCGATACCGGTGTCCTCGACGCTGAAGCTGAGCAGCAGGACCCCGTCGCCGGGGGGTTCAGCCCCGACACGCAGGGAGACATGCCCGGCCGGAGTGAACTTGACGGCATTGGAGAGCAGATTGCCCAGGATCTGGCCGATGCGCAGCGGATCGCCGATCAGCGGCGCGTCGAGCGCCTGCATGCAGCCGGAGCGCGCCTCGAAGATCAGCTCCACGCCCTTCTCACGCGCGGCCCCCTCGACCAGCTGCAGGGCATCGGCGACCACCTGCTCGAGGCGGAACGGAATGTCCTCCAGCTCCAGGCGACCGGCCTCGATCTTGGAGAAGTCGAGAATGTCGTTGAGAGTATCGAGCAAGGAGCGGCCGGCACTGCGGATCTTTTCGGCGTACTCGCGCTGGCGCGGCAGCAGGCGGCTGTGCAGGATCAGCTCGGCCATGCCGATCACCGCGTTGAGGGGCGTGCGGATCTCGTGGCTCATATTGGCAAGGAACATCGACTTGGCCTGCGTGGCCTGCTCGGCGCGGGCGCGGGCCTCCTGCAGTTCGCGGCCGATCGCCTCGCGCTCGCGGATATCGGTTTCGATGGCGCGGGCCATCGAATTGAGGGTCGTGCTCAACGCCTGCACCTCCTCGACCCCGTCTTCGCCGCCGAGCCGCACGTCGTATTGACCGCGGGCCAGCTGGCCGGTCAGGGCGCACATGTCGGCCAGGGGCCGCAGGACTCTCCGGTGGGTGGTCCGGAAGGCCAGCAGGACCAGCAGCGCCGTCATGCCCATGCTGACCACCGACGCGATGATCCAGGCACCCAGCCGGTTGCGGGCCTCGGTGACTTCGCTTCCGGTACGCTGGTCAACGCGCTGCATCAGATCGGTAACCGCCGTCGCCACGCGGAGCCGCTGGCGGTCGTAGTCCCGCCCGAATACCAGCTTCATGGCCACTTCGGGCTGTGGCACTCCCTCCGAGACGATCATCCGGGTGCCGGGGTCATACAGCCCCTGCGTCGCCGCAAAGGCCACCTGCTCGATGGCTTTCAAGGCTTCCGTTTCAGCCAGTACCTTTTCCAGCGCCGCAAGTTCCGGCCCCTGGAAACCGAGTGCCACCATGCGGGAACGCATCGACAGGCGCGGCCCGAATCCTCCGGGTACGAAACGGGCCTGGCCGGCGATCACCCGGTCCCAGAAGGTGGCACCGTCATCGTCCTGAATGGCCGGCGCCTCACCCTCACGGATGGCCAGGATCGCGTAATAGTAGGTGAGGTAACGGGTTTCGCCGGTCGCCGCATAGGCGCGCACGAGGCGCGACAGGGTATCCGTCTCGCGGCGCAGCTCCTCGACCACCCGCAGGGCTTCGACGCGATGATCCTGGACGGCTTGAGCCTGGTCGAAGGCACGCAGCACGAGCATGGAGATCGAGCCATTGATGCCGACGATCAACAGCAGTGCAGCCGAGAACAGGAGGGAAAGCTTGCTGAGCTTCATGCATGGGCGCAAACGGATAACGATCCGGATTATGCCGTACGCAAACGCCGGCGGGGTTGCACGGCATCGCTGAGCAGATCGAGAACGCAATAAAAGGCGCCGGCGGCCAGCGGCGGATTGGCCACCGGCCAGCCCAGGCCGGGTGCGAAAGCACGCCAGCTCCAGCAGCCCAGCCAGGTTCCCCACAGCTCCATCAGCAGCGACAGCAGGAACATCGTCACGTACAGCGGCGGCGCCGGACCGCGGCGCACGCACAGCAGGAACAGCAGCAGCAGCGGCGGCCCCAACCAGTCCAGCTCAGCCAGGGCCAGCGCCGATACGGCCACCACCGCCAGCCGCGGCCCCCAGTTCAGCAGCCAGGCAGGCAGGCGAACCGCGAGATGGAGGCCCAACCAGTACAGCAGGACATGGCCCGGCGGCACGAACAGCGGCAGATTGCCGAGGCGGTAGTCGTACAGCCCCCACCACAGGGACAGCACCGCCTCCCCGCCGGTGGCGATCAGCAGACAGGCGACGAGGCGTGGCCGCAGGTCCCGTTCACGCCACAGCAGCCAGCCGAACAGCCCCCACACCCACACGCTGACCAGCGGCTGGCCCCAGCTGCCGGCACGACTGTCCGCCAGCAGGCCACCGACAATGGTGACGACGATCAGCAAGGCCAGACGCGAGGCGGAGTGCATGCCGGAAACCCGCGCGTGGCCCGCGTTGCTTATTCGATGCCCTGGCTGGCCAGGTATTCCTCGTAGGTTCCGCGGTAGTCGATGATCTCGCCCGGCCCGCGGATCTCGAGGATGCGGGTGGCGATGGAGGACACGAAGGCGCGGTCGTGGGACACGAAGAACAGCGTGCCCGAGAAGTCCGCAATGCCCGAGTTGAGGGACTCGATGGACTCCATGTCCATGTGGTTCGTCGGTTCGTCGAGGAGCAACACATTCTTGCGCTGCAGCATCAGCTTGCCGAACAGCATGCGGCCCTGTTCGCCGCCCGAGATCACCTTGACCGACTTCTTCACGTCGTCGCCCTTGAACAGCAGGCGTCCCAGCGTACCGCGGATCAGGGTTTCGGCGTCGTCGCCCTCGTAGCCGCCCTCGCGCACGTAGCCGCTGATCCAGTCGGTAAGGTTTTCGCCGCTGGCGAAGTCGTCGGCGTGGTCCTGGGCGTAGTAACCGAGCTTGGCCTTCTCGGCCCACTTGATGGTGCCGAACTGGGGCGTCAGGCCATGCAGCTCGGAACCGACCAGCAGCTTCAGCAGCGTCGTCTTGCCGATGCCGTTCTCGCCGATGATGGCGATGCGGTCGTTGGCGTCGGCGGTGAAGGTGAAGTTCTTGATGATCGGCTTGGCCGGATCGTAGCCAAAGGTGAGGTTCTCGATCTCGACGGCCTGGCGGTGCAGCTTCTCCTTCTCGTCGTAGTCGAAGCGGATCCACGGGTACTGGCGGCTGGACGGCTTGAATTCGTCGATCTTGATCTTCTCGATCTGCTTGGCGCGACTGGTCGCCTGGCGGGCCTTGGACTTGTTGGCCGAGAAGCGGCGCACGAACTCCTGCAGCTCCTGGACCTTTTCCTTGGCCTTCTGGTTGGCCGCCGACTGGCGCTCACGGGCCTGGGTGGAGGCCTCGATGTAGTCGTCCCAGGTGCCCGGCCAGACCTGGATGCGGCCGTAGTCGAGGTCGGCCATGTGGGTGCACACCTGGTTCAGGAAGTGCCGGTCGTGGGAGATGATGATCATCGTGGAGTTGCGCTCGTTGAGCACGTTCTCCAGCCAGCGGATGGTGTTGATGTCGAGGTTGTTGGTCGGTTCGTCGAGCAGCAGGATGTCCGGGTTGGCGAACAGGGCCTGGGCCAGCAGCACCCGCAGCTTCCAGCCAGGAGCGACTTCGCGCATCGGGCCGTTGTGCTGCTCGGTGGGGATGCCGACGCCGTGCAGCAGCTCGCCGGCACGAGCCTCGGCGGTGTAGCCGTCGTACTCGGCGAAGTGGCCTTCCAGCTCGGCCGCCTTCATGTAGTCATCTTCGGTGGCTTCCGGGTTGGCGTAGATGGCGTCCTTC
This sequence comes from Zoogloea sp. LCSB751, assembly GCF_002028455.1. Taxonomy (GTDB): domain Bacteria; phylum Pseudomonadota; class Gammaproteobacteria; order Burkholderiales; family Rhodocyclaceae; genus Zoogloea. The sequence goes on from NZ_MWUM01000006.1 coordinate 189,339, forward strand.
TCCTGCATGCACGCCCACATCTCGGCATGCCCCATCATCACCACGTCGATCACCCGCACGTCTTCATAGGCGAACTGGTCCTGCTTCAGGAAAGCCATGCGCTCGCCGCTGTCGATGGCGACGTTGCCGGCGGTCGGTTCGAGCACCCCGGCCAGGATCTTCATGAAGGTGGACTTGCCGGCGCCGTTGGCGCCGATCAGGCCGTAGCGGTTGCCGTCGCCGAACTTGACGGAGACGTTCTCGAACAGGGGCTTGGCCCCGAACTGCATGGTGATGTTATTGGCGATGAGCACGGCAGGTATTCCCTGAGTCCGCCGCAGGCGCGGCAGACAGCAAAACGGAAAAGGAAAACGCCGGCCAGCGGCCGGCGAAGCTGCTGCAAATTTTACCGATGTTTCAAGTACCTGGGCAAATATCTCGCCCTGGCGCTCAGACCAGCGAGGGACCGGCGACGATGGCCGCCGCCTCCTGCTCCGAAATGCGCACCGAGGCGGTGGCAATCACATGCACGGTCAGCCAGTCGTGCAGGCGCAGGGCGCCATCGTCTTCGAAGGACGTGAAGCGGCAACCGAGCTGCCCGCCCTCGGGAGCGGCGAGGAAGTTCACCGTCGTCGCCTCACCACGGATCTGATCGGGGATGCCGTCCAGGTGCAGCACGAAGGGAAAGCTGCGCGGCGCCGCCGGCCGTGCGTTCGCCGGCACGCCGAAGCCTTCCAGGGACAAATCGTTCAGCGGCAGCCGGAGTCCATCGATCGAAACCCAGAAGCAGGTACTGCCCCCACGCCGCGCCACGAAACGCTGACGCTTGCGACGCTCCGCATGTTGTCCTGCATCCAATCCATCCTCCGCCATCGACCCAACCCTTCCGCTCCAGAAATCCAAGGCCTCGATTCTATCCCCATCCCATTCCTCTCCCATAGCTTCATCCCATTGCCGTTTGAAATCGGAATATCCGCAACCAGCCGCCTCCGAGAACGACTGGGGCCTCCTTCCGTTGCGGATGGACAGGCTCCCCCGCCTCGCGTAGCATCGCCGCCGTCATTGGGGAGTAGCCTCCTTTCTTTCGAAAGGGCCTGCGTCAACATACTTGGCCATGCGGCCATGGCGCAGGCGGTCCCGAACTTGGCAAGACCTTTGACCACCCGCCTCCGGATTTGGCCGGAGAGGCGCGTGGTCATTCGTCTGTATCCGGCCAAGGGATTTCACATGGAAGCTTTCCTCGTCTCCACGGGCATCGTCGCCCTCGCCGAAATCGGCGACAAGACCCAGCTGCTGGCCTTCATCCTGGCCGCCAAGTTCCGCAAACCGGTGCCGATCATCATCGGCATCCTCGTCGCCACGCTGGTCAATCACGGTTTCGCCGGTGCCGTCGGCACCTGGGTCACGACCCTTCTCGGGCCGACCACTCTGCGCTGGGTCCTCGGCGTGTCCTTCGTCGCGATGGCGATCTGGACACTGATCCCCGACAAGTTCGACGAGGAGGACGCCAAACTGGCCCACTTCGGCGTCTTCGGCACCACGCTGGTGGCCTTCTTCCTCGCCGAGATGGGCGACAAGACCCAGGTGGCGACCATCGCGCTGGCCGCCCAGTACCAGAACCTGGCCGTCGTCGTGGCCGGCACCACCCTCGGCATGATGATCGCCAATGTGCCGGCGGTGCTGCTCGGCGACCGCATCGCCCATGCGATCCCGGTGCGCCTGGTGCATGGCATCGCTGCGGCGATCTTCGCGATCCTCGGCGTCGCCACCCTGCTCGGTGCCGGCGAAAGCCTGGGCTTCTGAACCCCACGAGCCGCGTAACGCGGAGCCTCTACCTTTCTCCCATGGCGGGTACGCCCGCCAGTCGTTCGGAGACGGAAACATGACCCTGCAAGCCATTGAAAACATCAACCTCGTGTCCCTACTGGACACCCTGCTCAGCCTGGTAACAGCCTTCGCGCTCGGCGGCCTGATCGGCTACGAGCGCCAGTACCGGCAGCGCACGGCTGGCCTACGCACCAATGTGCTGGTCGCGGTGGGTGCGGCAATCTTCGTGGACATGGCCAACCACCTGGGCGGCCATGAGGGCGCCGAACACGTGGTGGCCTACGTCGTATCGGGGATCGGTTTTCTCGGCGCCGGCGTGATCATGCGCGAGGAAGGCAACGTGCGCGGCCTCAACACTGCCGCCACGCTGTGGGGCTCTGCAGCAGTCGGGGCCTGCGCCGGTGCCGACCTGCTACCCGAAGCCGTCCTCGGCGCCCTGTTCGTACTGGCCGCCAACACACTGCTGCGACCGGTGGTGGACCGCATCAACCGGGAGCCCATCGACACCCTCGCAGTGGAGGTCACCAACACCGTTTATGTAATCGCCCCCCGCGAGCGCCAGAAGGAAGCCCTGCACCTGCTCGAAGCGGCGCTCGAGGCGGCCGACCACACGGCCCGCGACCTCGTGGTACACGCCTTCGGCGACGATGCGGTGGAAATCGAGGCAGTCCTGATGGCCACCGCCGTGGATGGCGACGAGCTGGACCGGCTGACCCGCCGGCTGGCCGAACAGCCCGGCATCAGCCAGGCTTTCTGGAGCCCCAGCACCACCGAATAGCCTGCCTGATCGACCACCCGGGTCACTCCCTGCGGCGCTGCATCTCCTCGAGCATCGCCGAGAACTGCTCGGCCGTTTCGTGGCGCACCAGCGCCGGGCCGATCATCGGCGGGAACCAGAAACCCGGCAGGGCCTCGGCGTGATAGCTCAGGCGGGTGCCATTGCCCTCCGGCTCCAGGCGCATCAGGCTCTCCATGCGCTGGATGTTGCCGCCCAGGCCGTGGGCGCGGATCTCGCTGTAAGGCGTCAGGCGGATTTCCCGCAGGGACTCGAAGCTCGCCGAGAACAAGCCGTAGCGCGCCACGCCCTGCTGCTGCACCTTGAGCACGCTGTCGCTGCGTTCGAGGACACGGCTGATCTTCAGGTTGGGCACGAAGGACGCCATGTGTTCGAAGTCGGTCAGCACGGCCCAGGCCTGGGCCGGCCTCACCGGAGCATGCATCACCACATCGACGACGAAACCGCCGTCAGCACGCGCCACCCGCACATCCTGGTCGAGCACGGCCGGCCCTGCGGCCAGAACCGCAGGCGACGTGGCCAGCAGGACGAGGCCCGGGACGAAGGGAAGGAGACGATTCATCAGGTGCGGCATGACACGGACAGTTTGCGACGACTGGCCGCAGTCTGCCACCCCAAGCTGTCAGCCGCCTTGCCAGCAGCATACTCATTGCAGCAGCCGTCAGCGCCCCCGGCCGTAACGCTCCCACGGCGGCTCGGGACTCAGCCAGGCCTGAAACTCGCCCAGAAAAGCCCGCACCGCCGGCAACCGCCCGCGGCTCGGCAGGTAGCAGGCGTACAGATTGCGACCGAAATCCACTTGCGGCTCGTAGGCATCGAGCAGCGTTTCCAGCTCAGCCCGCGCCAGTGCGTCGCCGCACAGATAGGTCGGCAGGATCGCGATGCCCTGGTCGGCACGCACCGCATCCAGCGTGCTGCCGATGTCGTTGAAGCGCAGGCGGCTATGCACCGCCAGACTGACTTCATCCCCCCGACCGTCCCGCAGACGCCACACGCCGCCGTCGCTGAGCAGGTGGCTGAAGCACTGGTGCGCCGCCAGGTCGTCCGGCCGCAGTGGCCGGCCATGAGCGGCCAGGTAGGCCGGCGACGCGCAGATCACCCGCCGCAACACCAGCAGCAGGCGCGACACCGCATCCTCCGGCGGCGACTTGGTCATGCGCAGGGCCAGGTCGATGCGCGCATCGGCGAGATCGACCTGCTCGTCGCTGAGGATCAGCTCGCACTCCAGCTCCGGATAACGCGCCAGCAACCGCGGCACGAAGGGCGCCACGCATTGGCGTCCGAACACCGTCGAGGCGCCGATGCGCAACACGCCGCGCGGCACCTGGTCCACATTGCGCACGGCCAGATCGGCGCCATCCACCGCGTCGAGGGCCTGCAAAGCATGGCGGTAGAAGATCTCACCGGATGGCGTCAACACCAGCTTGCGGGTGGAACGCTCGAACAGACGCACGCCGAAGGCCTGCTCCAGCTCGCCGATCTGCTTGCTGACCTGGGCCCGCGTGCAGTCCAGGCGGCGTGCGGCGGCAGCCATGCTGCCCTCCTCGACGACGCGGACGAAACTCTCCCAACTGGCCAGCCAGCGCATTTGTCAATGATTCGTTGACGCAACGAAGCCAATTATCGTCTTTTTCAGCACGCATGCAAAACCTATAGTCGAGTCATCCCCGCTCATCCGGATCGCCATCATGTTCCATAGCTTACGCAAGCCCGATGTCCTGCTCACCACCCTGGCGGCAGCCGGCATCCTGCTGGTCACCATGGGCGCCCGCCAGTCCATCGGGCTGTTCGTCAGCCCGCTCAACACCTCCACCGGCCTGGGTATCGCCACCATCAGCCTGGCGCTGGCGATCGGGCAGTTCAGCTGGGGCGCCATCCAACCGGTTGCCGGCGCCATCGCCGACCGCTACGGGCCGCGCCCGGTGCTGATCGGCGGCGTGCTGCTGCTGGCCGTCGGCAGCGCGCTGACGCCCTTCGTGGATTCCGCCTTCGGTCTGGTGCTGACCCTCGGCCTGCTGTCGGCGATGGGCTCCGGGGCCGGCAGTTTCTCGGTGCTGATCGGCGCCGCCGCCCAGCGCATGCCGGCCGAGGCCCGCGGCGCGGCATCCGGGGTCATCAATGCCGGCGGTTCCTTCGGCCAGTTCGTTTTCGCACCGGTGCTGCAGGGCCTGATCCAGGCCCTCGGCTGGATGGGGGCCATGTGGTCGCTGGCGGTGATGACCCTCGGCGCGCTGCCGCTGGTGAACAAGCTCACCAACCGGCCGGTCACGCAGGTCCACCACGCCGATGCGGGTTCCGACGGCAGCCTGCGCCAGGCCATCGCCACGGCGCTGCGCAACCGGGACTACCTGCTGCTGCACGCCGGCTTCTTCACCTGCGGCTTCCACATCGCCTTCCTGGTCACCCACCTGCCCGGCGAGGTGAGCCTGTGCGGCCTGCCCGCGTCGGTGGCGAGCTGGTCGCTGGCGATCATCGGCCTGTCAAACGTGTTCGGCAGCCTGTATGCCGGCGCCTGCATCTCCCGTTATCGCAGCAAGCACGTGCTGGCGGTGATGTATGCGTCGCGCGCAGCGCTGATCGGCTGGTACCTGCTGGCGCCGCATACCGAGATGACCTTCTACCTGTTCGCCGCCGGGCTCGGCTTCACCTGGCTGGCCACCGTGCCCCCCACTGCCGGCATCGTCGGCAAGCTGTTCGGTGTCCGCTATCTGGCCACCCTGTTCGGGCTGACCCTGTTGTCCCACCAGGTCGGCGGCTTCCTCGGCGCCTGGCTGGGCGGCCTGGCCGTGGCCCGCTTCGGCGACTACAGCTGGATGTGGTACGCCGACATGGCGCTGGCGGTGTTCGCCGCGCTGGTCAATCTGCCGATCCGCGAAGCGCCGGTGGCCCGCAAGCTGGCCGCCGCCTGACGGCGGCAGCCCCGCTCAGGGCAGGCGGAAGCGGTCGATGTCCTGCTCCAGGTGGCCGGCCAGCGCCTTCAGCTGATGAGCGGTCTGGGCCGTCTCGCTGGAACTGAGGCTGTTGCGTTCGGCCATCTGGGCAATGCCCTCCACCCGGCGGGCGATCTCGGTACTGGCAGCGCTCTGCTCGCGCAGGGCGTCGCTGATCTCGTTGATGGCCTGCACGGTCCGCCCCGAGCCGTCGCGGATCTCGGCGATCGCACCGCCGGCCTGGCCGGCCCGCTCGACGCCCTCGCCGACCCGGCCAACGCCCTGCTCCATGGCCTGCACCGCATCCTGCGTGCTGTCCTGGATGGCCTTGACCATCGCGGCGATCTCCTGCGTCGATTGCCCGGTGCGCTCGGCCAGCTTGCGTACCTCATCGGCAACGACGGCAAAACCGCGGCCCTGCTCGCCGGCACGGGCTGCCTCGATGGCCGCGTTGAGGGCCAGCAGATTGGTCTGATCGGCGATCTCCTTGATCGTCCCGACGATCGCCGAGATCTGCGTCGAGCGCTCGCCGAGGCTGCCGACGATGCCGGCGGTGCGCTGCACCACTTCGGAAATCCGGTTGATGTCGTCGATGGTCCGGCTCACCACTTCGCCGCCCTCCACTGCCAGCCGGCCGGCATGGGTGGCCTCGCCCTGGGCGTCCTGGGCATTCGAGGCGATGTGATTGATGCCCACCGTCATCTGCTCGACGGCCGCCGCCATCGCCGAGGCCGCATCGCTCTGGCCGGACGAGCTCGCCGCCACCTCACCGGATGCCGCCACCAGGCGATCGGCCGCCGTCGACAGATCGTCGGCCGTCTGACGCGCCCCGCGCAACAGCACGGCAATCGACGCGCTCATGCGGTTGAAGGCACCGGCGACCCGCTGCAGTTCGTCCCGGCAGGCCAGATCCACCTTCACCGTCAGATCGCCGTCGGCAACCCGCTCGGCGCTGGCCGCCAGGCTCGCCACCGCGCCGCCGATCGCCGACGACACCGCCGCCAGCAGGTAGACGATCAGCAGCGACACCCCGACCGCAACGCCCACCGTGACCGCGAAAGTCTGCAGCAGGCGTGCCTGGCGCGCCGCCAGCAGGTTCTCCAGGCTGGGAATGAACGCCTTGAAGGCGTGGTCGTAAAGCCCGTCGATAGTCGCCGTCGTACGCGAGAACCAGTCCGCTGCGGGGGTCTCGTAACGGCCACCCAGGATGTCCTGGCGAACGACCACGGTCAGCGCCTTCAATTGCGGACCCGCCTCGCTCTCCAGGCGCACGACCGCCGCCGCCAGCTCAGGACGGGCCACACCGGCCTTCTTCAACTCCTTGACGACGCTGAGGTAGCGCGCCTCGCTGACCGCCAGCAGCGCAGCCAGGTCCTCCCGGTCCCGGTCCGTCGCCGTCTTCTGGGTCAGCAGCTGATTGCCCATCGCCCGCATCTTGCCGATGCGCTCGATCACGTCCGGCAGGCGGGCCAAGGTGGCATCCACCAGATAGAAACCGGCGGCTTCCGTATCCAGCAGCAGGCCCGACACGCCGATCACATCGTCCACGTAGTCCAGCAGGTGCTCGATCAACTCCCGGTGCGCCAGGCGGTTGGCGGTGGCATCCATGCTGCCGCCGGTGGCGACCAGGCGCGCCCACTCCTCCCGCACGGCCCGCCACTTCTGCGCCGTCGGCTGCAGAACCGGCGCAGCCTGCAGCACCGCGTCCACCTGGTCCATCCCGCGCGCGGCCTGGGCTGCAGCCTCCTCCGCACTGGCCCTGGCCCTGGCCCCATCCTGCCCGGACAGCACCTTCGTCATCAGACCGCGATGCCGCTGCACGTCCTGCAGGGCATGCAGCGCCGGGGTCAGGACGCGGACCCCGGTCTGCTCATTACGGGTCGCCTCGACCTGGCTCCACAGGGTGAAGCCCAACAAGCCTCCCAGACCGGCCAGCGCACAGACCACGCAGGCGCTGATCACCGCGAACTTGCCGCGAAACCCCAGACGGTTGAGAAAGGCCACGGCCGGCGCGAGAAACGTGTTCATGGTGACACCTGTGATGCGTTGAATTCCGGCCCATCATCGGCCGCGGAACATGGGCAATCATTGATGAACGACAAGAAGTGCAGAGGATCGCCCGCCCCGCCGGCATTTCGTCCCCCCCCGACATGTGCGACGAAATGCAGCGAAAAGCACAAAAAAACTTGCCAACCCCAAATCCGGTTGGTACTATGCGCCCGCTTTTTGCAGTTGCCGATTCATGCGCAACCCACCCGATTTCGCAAAGAGTCCAATCTTCCGGTTGGACTCTTTGTTTTCAGGTAGTACGCGGCAGTAGCTCAGTTGGTAGAGCGCAACCTTGCCAAGGTTGAGGTCGAGAGTTCGAGACTCTTCTGCCGCTCCAGTCAAAAGCGCAGCGCACTTCACCAGGCGTTACGTTGTCACCGGGCCTCCTGGCCTGCGACATGCCGGTTCCGGCTCATGTAGCTCAGTGGTAGAGCACTCCCTTGGTAAGGGAGAGGTCGGCAGTTCAATCCTGCCCATGAGCACCAGCACTTGCCACAAAGGCCGACCTCCGCGTCGGCCTTTGTGCTTTCTGCCTCCCCCGCCCTTCTCCCGCCGCGTCATCCGGCTGACGCCGGACACGGCTATCCTGTCAGCGGAACCGCGACACGCCCCCAGGGCAATTGGCCTTTGATGCAATGCAGCAGGAAGGCTATCCTGTCGCTATCCTTTCATTAGGCTCCACTCTTTCAAGCGAGACACAGCGTGAGCGACATCGATCTGAAACGCTTTTTCCTGGAACAGGTACGCCTGTTCGAGCATTTCCCGGCCGACAAGGTCGAGGAAATCGTGGCCAGTGGCCGGCTGGCCACCTACGAAGGCAACGAGGCCATTCTGGAAACCGGCGACGAGGGCCAGTACCTCGGCGTGCTGATCACCGGCCACGCCGAGATCTCGATCACCGACAACACCGGCACCCGCACGGTGCTGACCCAGCTCGGACCGGGCGACGTGTTCGGCGTGATGTCCACCCTCACCGGCGACCGGGTCACCGCCGACGTGATCGCCGGCAACCGCTGCTACGTGCTGCTGATCCCGCTGGAGACTTTCAACACCCACATCCTCACCAACCCGAAGGCCATCGGCTACCTGTCGCGGATGCTGCTCGAGCGCATGCGCAGCATGTCGCTGGACATCGTGTCCGCCAAGTCCTCCGCGGCCTCGGTGCTGTCGCTGCACGCCGACCGCCCGGGCAAGGTGATCGCCCTCAACGTGGGCCTCAGCCAGATCCATTTCGGCATCTACGACACCCGCGACCTCGGCTCCGACGTCCACGGCATCATCGACAACGCCGACGAATACGTATCGCGCATCAGCGTGATGGTCGGCCCGCAGGTCAAGACCATCACCCGCGACCCCTTCCCGCTGTCCGAGCTGCTCCAGGTCATGCAGGACTCCACCCGCCAGCTCGGCGACGCCTTCGCCTTCGAGCTGGACGAGGTCTGCGCGGTCGGCCACCGGGTCGTCCATGGCGGCAACCGCTTCGCCGCCGCAGCGGTCATCACGCCGGCCGTCATCGCCGACATCGAGGCCCTGTCGGTGTTCGCCCCGCTGCACAACCCGGTGAACGTGGCCGGCATCCGCGAAGCCCTCAAGCGGCTGCCCGACGTGCCCCACGTGGCGGTCTTCGACACCGCCTTTCACCAGACCCTGCCGCCCTACGCCTACCTCTACGGCCTGCCCTACGACCTCTACAAGCAGGACGGCATCCGCCGCTACGGCTTCCACGGCACCTCCCACCGCTACGTGTCGCTGAAGTCGGCCGAGGTGCTGAAGCGCCCCCTCGGCGAGCTGGAAATCGTCTCCTGTCACCTGGGCATCGGCGCTTCCTTGTGCGCCATCGACCACGGCCGCTCGGTGGACACCTCGATGGGCATGACGCCCACCGACGGGCTGATCATGCCCAGCCGCTCCGGCAGCATCGACCCGGCCGTCATAGTTCACCTGATAGAGCACCAGCAGATGTCGCCGGAGGCCCTGTCCAACCTGATCAATACCGAGAGCGGCCTGAAGGGCATCTCCGGCATCTCCAGCAACATCCACGACATCGAGACCGCCGCCGGCAACGGCCACCACCGCGCCCTGCTGGCCCACAAGGCCTTCTGCTACCAGGTGCGCAAGAACATCGGCGCCTACGTGGCGGCGATGGGCGGCATCGACGTGCTGGCCTTTACCGGCGACATCGGCGAGACCAGCGCCGCGGTGCGCAGCCTGGCCTGCCAGGGCCTCGGCTACATGGGCATCAAGCTGGACGAGGAAAAGAACCGCAACCTCGGCAAGGTGGACGACTTCGCGATCGTGTCCACCGACGACTCGCCGGTGACCATCCTCGTCATCAACAACGACGACGAGCGCCTGGTGGCCTGGGAAACCCTGCGCGCCATCGAAAGGGACGAGCTGATCCGCGAGGCCAAGGCCGAGGAAAAGGCGCCGATGCCGATCCCCATCGAAATCTCGGCCCACCACGTGCACCTCTCCCAGGCCGACGTGGAAAAACTGTTCGGCCCCGGCCACCAGCTCACGCCGGAACACGAGCTGTCCCAGCCCGGCCAGTTTGCCTGTGCCGAGAAGGTGCATCTGGTCGGCCCCAAGGGGCGCATCGCCAACGTGCGCGTGCTCGGCCCGACCCGCAAGGAGACCCAGGTCGAGATCGCCATGACCGAGCAGTTCAAGGTCGGCCTGCAGCCGCCGATCCGCGAATCCGGCGACCTCGCCAACACCCCGGGCATCACCCTCGAAGGCCCGGCCGGCAGCACCACCATCGAACGCGGCGTGATCTGCGCCCAGCGCCACATCCACATGACGCCGGAAGACGCACGCCGCCTGCGGGTGCGCGACAAGTACGTGGTGCGCGTGCGGGTCGAGGGCGAACGCGAGCTGATCTTCGGCGACGTGATCGTGCGGGTCAGCCCGAGCTACCGGCTGGCGATGCACATCGACACCGACGAGGGCAACGCCGCCAACATCCGCACCGGCATGCTCGGCTACATCGAGGAAATCCAGAGCCGCCATTGAGCACCCCAGGGCCGGGCTAGGCCCAGCCCGTCCACCGAGGGCGCAAGGAAACCTGGGGCTGCACCTCCTCGGACGCAATGACGCACTAATCGTTACGTTCGAGGAAGCGGCGGCTTGCCAGGCGCAGGAAATCCATCTGCTGGCGGAAAGCCCGGCAACCGCCGCAGAACAGCAGGTGCAGGCGCAGGTTCAGGCGCTCGCCGCGGCTCAGCGGGCGGTCCAGCGCCTCGGACATCAGGTGGGTCGCATCCTTGCACTTCATCATGCCCGGGCCTCCGCGCCGAACCAGCCGTGGGTAAGACACTGCCTCAGGGCCGCCCGGGCCCGGTGCAGGATCACATTGCAGTTGCTGGTCGTCAGCACCAGCGTGGCGCAGATCTCGTCGGTCTCGAAGCCGAGGAACTCGCGCATCATGAAGACCCGCGCGGTACGCGCCGGCAGCACTTCCAGACAGGTCTCGAAGACCTGCCAGAACTGGCGCTGAGCCAGCGCCTCCTCCGGGTCGCCCCACGCCTGCGGGCGCCCCTGTGGACTCCAGTGCTCGTTTTCCTTGAACAGCATGTCGAAGGCCTCGTCGAGTTCGCCCTCATCGCGCCCGAAGCTGGAAATCTGCACCGTGCGCCCGCGCTCCCGCAGGGTGTCGATGATCTTGTGGCGCAGGATCGTGAAGATCCAGGTCTTCAGCGCCGAGCGTCCGGCAAAGCGGTCGAGGCCGATCAACGCCGACTCGATGGCCTCCTGCACGGCGTCGTCGGCGGCCGCCTCGTCCTGCAGCTGGAGACGCGCGAATTTCAGCATCTGCGGGCGGAAGCCCGAAATAAGGTCGGCATTGCCGGAGTCGATCATGTCTGGCGGATGAGCTGCGGGGCGGCGCTCCCTGGCGGTCCGGCCAGCAACCGCCGACGGATCCACGCATCCATACTCAGCCGCCCCGGCCCGAGCAGGATCAGTGGCATGAGCATAGCAAGGAAGAGCAGCGGCAACTTGAAATTGCCGTGGCCGTCGTCGGTAATCGCATAGCCCAGCCACAGCTCGCCGAACCCCGCCCACTCCGCCGGCCAATGCACGGCAGCAATCGCCACCACCGTCAGCACCGCCAGCGCCACGCAGAAGAAGCGCGTCGCCAACCCCAGCAGCAGCGCGACGCCGCCGATCAGCTCGATCCATGTCGCAAGCTGCCAGCTGATCTCCGGCGGCACCAGGTCGAACGGAAATGGGAACTGCTCCTGGATGTCGGCGAACCAGTTGTGGCCGAAGAACTTTTCCCGCCCCGACTCGAAGAACTCCCAGCCCAGCAGCGCCCGCAAGCCGAGCAGCGCGGCCCACTGGCCGAGAGTGTCCAGGTGCAGCAGGGCGCCGGCCAGCCAGGCCGAAGCGCGAAGGCGGAGCGCCGTCATGTCAGTTCTCCCAGCAGGACGCCATGCAGGCGCAGCTCGGCCAGGCTGTGGCGGCCGAAGTCGATGAAGGCGGCGTCGGCCGGACGCCCCAGCTCCGCCGCCAGGATTTCGAGGGCCGCCCGCCCACTGCACCTGCCGTCGAGCAAAGCCAGCAGGCGCGCGCTGGCCGGGCTCACCGCCATGAAGCGCACCGTGTCCTGTACATCCCGATACACGACCAGATGGACCGGCTCGGGCTGGCGCGGCCGGCAGTCCGGCCCGATGCGCTGCACCGGCCACGCGAAGGCCAGCGACAGCAGCGCCGGATTGGCCAGCGGCACACCGTCGAGCAGGTCGCCGTCGGGCCGGTGCGGTGGCACCGCCACGTCCATCACATCCACCGCCAGCTCCGCCCATTCGTAGCGCGCCAGTTCGCCGAACCAGCGTGGCAGCGGCTGGCGGCAGGCACCGCTGTCGAGGTAGGCCAGGAACTCCTGCGGGATCTCGCGGAACCACGGCGTCGCGCACGGCCAGTCGCGCAGGAAGACGCGGCACAGGCGGGTCCACCGGGCTTCGCCCAGCGTCGCCCGGGCCACCGGAAAGCAGCGGTCGAGGAAGCCGCGCAGGCGCTGGAAAACCAGCCCCTCATAGACCGCCATGCGCCCGGCCGGCACCCCCGCCGGACAGGGGGCGCGGCGGCCGTGGCGCAGGCGCAGGCCGAAGGCACTCTGCCAGGCCTGCAGCCCGGCGGGTACAGCCCGGTCGCCCGGCCGGTTCACGCCGCCACCTCGGAGGCGCACTTCACACGGGCCTGGCGGGCGGCGATCTGCGCCACCTCGGAGCCCAGCGCTGCCAGCGACGGAAAGTTGAAATCCCGCTCCAGGCAGGTCGGCAGCGGCCCGGTGCGCCCATAGGCGGCATCGAGCAGGGCCCACACCGGGTCGATCACATCGGCACCGTGGGTGTCGAGGCGCAATCCGTCGGGCTCCACCTCATGCCCCGCCACATGGATGTAGCAGCAGCGCTCCAGCGGCAGCGCGTGCAGGAAATCGTGAGGGTCGAAACCGAAGTTGGTGGCATTGACCACGATGTTGTTCACGTCCAGGTGGAGCAGGCAGCCGGCCTCCTCCACCACCGCGCGGATGAAGTCCGCCTCGCCCATCTCGGCGCCCGGCGGGGCCACATAGTAGGAGGCGTTTTCGATGCCGATGGCCATGCCCAGCGCGTCCTGGGCCTGGCGGATACGCGCCGCAACCCAGCGCACCGCCTCGCCGGTACACGGCAGCGGCAGCAGGTCGTAGAGCTGGCCGGCATCGCCGCACCAGGACAGGTGCTCGGTATACAGGCCGATGCCGTGTTCGGCCATGAAGGCGCGGATGCGCGCCAGCAGTTCCCGGTCGAGGGGCTGCGGGCCGCCGAGATTCAGCGACAGACCGTGGCAGACAAAGGGGTAACGCTCGGTGAAGGCGCGCAGCTGGCGGGCCGAACGGCCGCCCATGGCGGCCCAGTTCTCCGGCGCCAGCTCGAAAAAGTCCACCGCATCGGGCACGCCGGCCTCCATCTCCGCCAGCAGTTCGCGGCGAAAACCGAGCCCGGCCCCGTGGGGCATGCGTGCTGGCATGTCGAATCCTCCCGTGTGGACCGGGGAAGGCCTTCCACCCGCCCCGGCCATTCCACTTGATTACTTCTTCTTGTCGGCGCCGCAGCTGCCGTCGGCCTTTTTGTCGGCACCGCAGGAACCATCGGCTTTCTTGTCGGCCACGACCTTCTTGTGCGCCTTCGAGGCAGTCTTCTTGGCGGCTTTCTTGTCGGCGCCGCACTTGCCTTCGCCGCACTTGCCGTCCTGCATCTTGGTGTCGGCCTGGGCCAGCTGGTAGCCCCCCTCCAGCGGCTTGGCGGCAAAGGGGTTGTCGGCGGCATGGGCGGCGCCGAAGGCAACGGAAGCGGCGAGGGCGGCGGTCAGGGCGGCGGTCTTCTTCATGGTGCATCTCCTTGATGGGTTGGAAAATCGGCCCTGCCGGAGGCCGGCATGGCGCACCGGATTATCAGGGCTTGGCGATTGGACGGAAATGCCCCCGGTGTTCTTACATGCCCGATGAAAAAAATTCGCCGTGCTGCACGGCCAGCATTTCGTAGGAGTGAATCTGTGGGAGTGAATTCATTCGCCCCCACAGGAGCTTCCACCGCAGCACAAGCAAAAAAACGCCGGCATGTGCCGGCGATGAAAGGGCCGGACTAGCGGCCGAGAGGGAAAGGAAAAAGCGGTGTCGGGCACTCAGCTCTTCGGCAGGCGACCCATCAGGTAAAACTCGTCGTTGGGGCGCAGGGAGATCAGGTTGGCGAGCCGGTTGCTCATCGCGAAGAAAGCGGTGATCGCGCCGATGTCCCAGATCGCCTCGTCGTCGAAGCCGTGGGCCTTGAGGACGGCGATGTCGGCGTCGCCGACGGAAGCCGAGTCGAGCGCCAGCTTCAGCGCGAAATCGAGCATGGCCTGCTGGCGCGGGCTGATCTCGGCCTTGCGGTAGTTGGTGGCCAGCTGGTCGGCGACCCGCGGGTTCTTGGCGCGGATGCGCAGGATCGCCCCGTGGGCGACCACACAGTACAGGCACTGGTTGGCGCCGGAGGTAGCGACGACAATCATCTCCCGCTCGGCCTTGCTGAGGCCGACGTCCTTCTCCATCAGCGCGTCGTGGTAGGCGAAGAAGGCGCGGAACTCCTCCGGGCGGTGAGCCAGCGCGAGAAACACGTTGGGCACGAAACCGGCTTTTTCCTGCACGCCAAGGATGCGGGTGCGCACGTCCTCGGGCAGGTCGGCGAGTTCGGGAACGGGGTAGCGGCTGATCGGCAGATCGGACATGGCTTGTCTCCTGGAGTCTTGTTATGTCATGGCGTTGAATGCACGCAGCCAGTGTAGCCGGCCCGCCACGCCCCGTAGCGCGGGCCCGCGCAGATCGTCGGAAAGTACAAACGAGTTGGCTGAAAACGCATGACGGGTGCCGCCGGGCCGATACCGGCGGTATGCACAGAAGTGCCTCCAGCGGCGCTTATCGCCACCGCTCCGCTCCCCTAAGATCAGCCCGACAGCATCGACACAAGGGGCATGACCATGCGTATCCGGATTGCCTGGGCCCACGCCTCGGCCTCGGCGGCAGCGGCAAAACGCTTCACGTCGTCGATCGTGAGTGCCTTGATGTTCTTCATCATGTGCATCCTCGTTATCGTTTGGTGTGCTGCGGTGGGGGCGCAGTCACTCACCTGCGGATCGCGTCACCAGGATCGCCCGGAAGTCGTTCACGTTGGTGAGGGTCGGGCCGGTGATCAGCGAATCGCCGAGGGCCTCGAAAAAGCCGTGGCCGTCGTTGTTGTCGAGGCTGTCGCGGGGACGGATGCCCCCCGCCCAGGCCCGCTCCAGCGTGTCGGGGAAGACCAGCGCCCCGGCGATCTCCTCCAGTCCGTCCACGCCGTCCGTGTCGCCGGCCACCGCGTGGATGCCGGATGCCCCATCGAGGGCCACTGCCAGGGACAGCAGGAACTCCACGTTGCGCCCGCCGCGCCCGTTGCCACGCACGGTGACGGTGGTTTCGCCACCTGACAGCAGCACGCAGGGTGCCGCGATGGGCTGGCCGTGGCGCTTCACCTGCAAAGCGATGGCGGCCATCACCTTGCCCACGTCGCGGGCCTCGCCCTCGATGCTGTCGCCGAGCAGCAGCGGCGTCACCCCGGCAGTGCGGGCCACGTCGGCGGCGGCCTCCAGGGCCATCTGCGGGGTGGCGATGAGGTGCGTGGACACGCCCGCCAGGCGCGGATCGCCCGACTTTACGGTCTCGCCGGCACCGCTCTCGAGCAGCGCGCGGGCGCCGGCCGGCAGCGCGATGCCGTAGCGGCGGACGATCTCCAGCGCACCGGCGCAACTCGTCGGGTCGGCCACCGTGGGCCCGGAGGCGATGTCCATCGGGTTGTCGCCGGGCACGTCGGAGATCAGCAGGTTCACCACCCGCGCCGGGTGGCAGGCCGCCGCCAGCCGGCCGCCCTTGATCGCCGAGAGATGGCGGCGCACGCAGTTCATCTCGGAGATCGTCGCACCGGACTTGAGCAGCGCCCGGTTGATGGCTTGCTTGTCCTCCAGCGTGACGCCCCCGCCGGGCAGCGGCAGCAGCGCCGAACCGCCGCCCGAGATCAGGCAGATCACAAGGTCGTCGGCGCTCAGGCCGCGCACCAGCTCGAGCATCCGCGCGGCCGCCTCGCGGCCCGCCGCGTCGGGCACCGGGTGGGCCGCCTCGACGATCTCGATGCGCTCGCAAGGCACCGCGTAGCCGTAGCGGGTGACCACCAGGCCGGACAGCGGCCCCGGCCAGTGGCGTTCCAGGGCCTGGGCCATCGCCGCCGACGCCTTGCCGGCGCCGATGACGAGGGTCCGCCCCCTGGGCAGCTCGGGCAGGAAGCGGGGAATGCAGTGCTCGGGCTGGGCGGCATTGACCGCGGCGGTGAACATTGCGGTGAGGAGATCGCGGGGGGCGGTGTGCATGTAGATTGTCCTTGTCGTTCAGCGGCGGCCGGTTCCATTGAGACAGGCATTGAGCAGTACCGCCGACACGGTGGCAAGCAGGATGCCGCTGTGCAGCAGCGGGCCCAGAGCCGCCGGCATGCGCTGAAAGAAAGTCGGGGCCACCAGCGGGATCATACCCAGGCCGATGCTGACCGCCACCACATAGAGGTTGTTGCGGTTGCCGCCCAGGTCGGCGCCGGCCAGGATCTTGACACCCGTCGCGACGACCATGCCGAACATCACGATGCCGGCGCCGCCAAGCACGAACAGGGGCACGGAGGCGATCACCACCGCCATCTTCGGGAACAGGCCGAAGGCCATCAGGATCCCCCCGCCGACGATGCACACCCAGCGGCTCCTCACGCCGGTGACCCCCACCAGGCCGATGTTCTGGGAGAAGGAGGTGTGCGGGAAGGTGTTGAGGAAACCGCCAATCAGCGTGCCTAGACCGTCTGTGCGCAGGCCGCGGGTCAGGTCGTCGCGGCTCAGGCGGCGCCCGGTCAGCTCGCCAAGGGCCAGGAACATGCCGAGGGATTCGACCATCACCACTACCATCACCAGGCACATGGTCGCCACCGACACCGGCTCGAAAGTCGGCATACCGAACTGCAGCGGAGTGACGAGGGCGACCCATGGCGCCTCGTCCAGGCCGGCGAAGCTGACCTTGCCGAGGACCATAGAGACCAGGAAACCGGCCACCATGCCCAGCAACACCGACACGCTGGACAGGAAGCCGCGCCCATATTTGGCGATCAGCAGCACAGTGAGCAGCACGATGGCGGCAATAGCGAGGTGCTCTGGCGCGCCGTAGGCCGGGTTGTCGATCAGCTTGCCGGTTGCCGCCTCCTGGATCGTGGGGTTGCCGCCGGCTGCCCAGTTGACCGCCACGCGCATCAGTGAAATGCCTATCACCGAGATGAGGGTGCCGGTGACGACGGGCGGAAACAGCGGCAGGCAGCGGGATACCAGCGGCGCGAAGAAAATGCCAAAGACACCCGCCGCGATGCCGGCCCCGAAAATCGCGTTGATGCCCAGCTCGGGATTGCCGGCCATCGCCACCATCGGGCCGACGGCGGCGAAGGTGACGCCCATCATCACCGGCAGACGGATGCCGAACCTGCCGAAACCGAAGGCCTGGATGATGGTCACGAGGCCACTGCACAGCAGATCGGAATTGATCAGCAGCGCGATCTGCTCCTTCGGCAAACGGAGGGCGCCGCCGACGATCAGCGGCACCGCGATGGCGCCGGCGTACATGACCAGCACATGCTGCAAGCCCAGCGCGATGAGACGGCCGGCAGGCAGGTGCTCGTCGACCGCATCGACCGGTGGGGCACCGCGTTCCTGCACAGCGACCGGCATGAGGGGCTCCTTCCTTGTTTTTTCAGGGGGCCGGGATCACCGCGCCGGGAGCAAGGATCACCTCGTCGCAGTTGGGGGTGTTGCCACTGCGATCCACGACGAGGAAGTCGCACACCGTCTCCAGCGCCAGCAACGGGTGGTGCCACACGCCGGTGGCGTAGTTGACGCCCTGGTCGCCGCGGGCCAGGAAGACGCGCAGGTCTTCCGCCTTCGGCGCCGCGCCGGCCGGTGCCACCACAATCAGGTAGGGCTTGCCGGACATCGGGATGAAGGCCTGGCTAGCCAGCGGGTGGCGCTCCATCATCTCGACGCTGAAAGGCAGCGTGCGCGGCTGGCCGCGGAAGATGGAGACGATCACCTTGCCGTCCGGGCCGGCCTCGATCTGCGCGAGGTCGTGGTAGCGCTCGGTGTTGCCGGCGTTGATGGTGAAATGGCGCACCGCGTCGCTCGCCTCGATGACATCGCCGAAGGGGGCGAAGGCTTCGCGGGTGAGCGGCTGCGGGGTCAGGCGGAGGCTGCTCATCGCCGCTCCTTATTTGACCGCCGTATTGGCCACCTTGCCCCACAGGCGCAGGCGCGACACGCCGCCGTCGGGGAAGATGTTGAAGCGCACATGGGTGATCGGCCCGAGCTTGGCGATCTGTTCGGTGAAGGTATGCACCGCATCCATCGTGAGCTTCTGCTCGGGCAGCAGGGTCTGCCAGAACATGCTCTGGGTGGTGATGGAACGGTCGGTGCCACCGCTCACGAAGGCCGCCTGGATCGAGCAGCGGTCCGGGAAGTTGCCCTTGAAGAAGGCGGTGTCCACTTCGATCCTTTCGACCGTGCCGGCGGCGCCCAGTTCGAGCACGCACCAGTCGTTGCCAGGTTCGCGGCGGCGGCGGGTTTCCCAGCCGTCGCCCATGTTCTGGCCGCGGCCGGGCAGCAGCAGCGCGGCGACGGTGGAGCCGAAACTGGCGTCGTTCCACGACACCGCGCGGCCGCCGTTCTCCATCGCCACGAGGTCGATGGTCTCATCGCCGGTCAGGCTTTCCAGCGCGCCGACCGGGCGGCCATAGACGCGCAGGCGGGCGATGCCGCCGTCCGGGTAGATGTTGACGCGCAGGTGGGTCCACGCCGCGTCGCTGGCGCATTCGAGAATGTGATGGCTGTTGGGGCCGAGGGGCGTGGCCGCCAGGATCTCGGTCCAGCTGGCGGCCTTCAGGGTCTCCACGTCGTCAGAGACCGACACGGTGGCTTCGATGGACACTGCCGGCGGGTAGTTGCCGGTGAAGTGGCTGGTGTCCACGTCGAAGCCGCGGATCACGCCCTTCACGCCGAGCTTGACCAACGCCCAGTCGTGGCCGGCGACGCGCTTGCGGCGGGATTCCCAGCCGTCCATCCACTTGCCGTTGGTGTCGAACTTGCCCGGCACGAACTGGGCCGGTTCGGGGTTGAGCATGCGCGACACTTCGGCAAAGAAGTCGTCGGAGGCGTAGAGCGCCTGCGCACCGAGGCGCGGGTTGGCGAGATCCACCGAACGCAGCGCCCAGTCGGGCAGCTCGGCGGGAGCGGCGAAAACGGGGGCGCCGGGAGTGTGGCTGGCCATGGATGAGTCTCCTTGTATGTTCTCTGTCAGGCTTGGGGGCGGTAGGGGTGCCTGGCGATCCAGTGGCGGGCGATATCCACCCGCCGGCACACCCACACCCGGTCGTGCTTTTCAATATGGTCGAGAAAGCGCTGCAGCGCGCGGAAACGCCCGGGCCGGCCGAGCAGGCGGCAGTGCATGCCGACGCTGAGCATCGCCGGCCGCTCGTCCCCTTCTTCGTACATCACGTCGAAAGCGTCGCGCAGGTATTCGAAGAACTCGTCCCCGTGGGAAAAGCCCTGCGGCAGCGAGAAGCGCATGTCGTTGGTGTCGAGGGTGTAGGGCACGATCAGGTGCGGCGCGGTGCTGCCGTCGCTCTTGTGCACCTCGGACCAGAACGGCAGGTCGTCGCCGTAGTAGTCCGAGTCGTACAGGAAGCCGCCGTAGTCGGCGACGAGGCGCCGCGTGTTGGGGGAGTCCCGCCCGGTGTACCAGCCCAGCGGCCGCTCGCCGGTGAGCTGCTCGATGATCTCCATGCCGATCCGCATGTGCTCGCGCTCGGTGGCCTCGTCCACGTTCTGGTAGTGGATCCAGCGCCAGCCGTGGCAGGCGATCTCGTGGCCGAGTTCCTTGAAGGCGGCGGTGAGTTCGGGGTGGCGTTGCAGCGCCATAGCCACGCCGAAGATGGTCATCGGCAGGCCGCGCCGTTCGAACTCGCGCAGGAAGCGCCACACGCCGACGCGCGAGCCGTACTCATAGACGCCCTCCATCGACAGGTGGCGGTCCGGGTAGCTGGCCGGGTTGAACAGCTCGGACAGGAACTGCTCGCTGCCGGGGTCGCCGTGCAGCACGCAGTTCTCACCGCCCTCCTCGTAGTTGAGGACGAACTGGACGGCCACCCGGGCCTGCCCCGGCCAGTCGGCGAAGGGCGGCTTGCGGCTGTAGCCGATCAGGTCGCGGGGATAGGCGGGATCGATCTTGCTCATGGCGGGTCTCCTTGCGCTCAGCCGAGCAGCGCGTCGAGGCGGAAACGGGCGATGCGGCCGATCTGCGCCAGGCAGCTGCGGAACTCGGTGG
Source organism: Zoogloea sp. LCSB751 (assembly GCF_002028455.1). Classification (GTDB taxonomy): domain Bacteria; phylum Pseudomonadota; class Gammaproteobacteria; order Burkholderiales; family Rhodocyclaceae; genus Zoogloea. The sequence goes on from NZ_MWUM01000006.1 coordinate 209,860, forward strand.
CCGCATCGTTGGCGAGGCGGGCCTCCACCGCGTCCATGATCTGGTAGCGCGACAGGCCCTTCACCGCGATGACGAAGGGGAAGCCGAAACGTTCCCGGTAGGCGGCATTCAGCTTGCGCAGGCGGGCCAGTTCGTCGGCGCTGCACTGGTCGAGGCCGGCACCGCGCTGCTCGCCGGTGGAGGCCACGGTCAGCGTGCCGGCGGCGGCTTCCTTGCCAGCCAGCTCCGGGTGGGCGCGGATCAGGCCGAGCTTTTCGTCGTCCGTGGCGGCGTCGAGCACGGCCAGCATCGCAGTGTGCAGCGCCTCGACGTCGGCGAAGGGACGGGCCGCCCAGGCCCGCTCGGGGATCCACGGGGAGTGTTCGAAGATGTCGGCCAGGCGGGCGACGAACTCGTCCCGCGGCAGCGCCGACAGGGCGGCGACGGAGGTGAGCGCATTCATTTTTTCAAGTCCTCAAGGTCGTGCTGGGGTCGGGGGCTGAATCTCAGTCGGCGAGCCTGGCGCCCTGGGCGTACCAGCGGGCGATCAGCTGGCGCTCGGCGGCGCTGATGCCGGTCAGGTTGCCGAGGGGCATGTAGCCGCTGGCCACCGTCTCGGCCATCTTGGCGGCGTGCTGGGCGATGCCTTCGGCACTCTGCAGCACGACGCCCTTGGGCGGCTGGGCGAAGCCGGCCTGGGTCGGATGCTCGGCGTGACAGGCGGTGCAACGGGTATCGACCACCTGCTTGACGGCGGCGAAGCTCACCTTCTCGCCATCGCTCTTCACCGGCGCGGGCGCCATCAACACCATCAGCAGGGCCAGCAGCGCGACACCGGCGGCGGGCAGCCACCACTTCACCTGGCCGCGGTGGCGCAACACGAAGAACTGACGGATCAGCACGCCGGCCAGCATCATGACCACCAGCACCAGCCAGCCATTGGGGTGGGAATAGGTCATCGGGTAGTGGTTGCTGATCATCACGAACAGCACCGGCAGCGTGAAGTAGGTGTTGTGCACCGAGCGCTGCTTGCCGATCTGGCCGGGGCGCGGGTCCACCGGCTGGCCGGCGCGGATCTGCTCGACCATACGCTTCTGGCCGGGGATGATGTGGATGAACACGTTGGCCACCATCATCGTGCCGAGCATCGCCCCCACATGCATGTAGGCGCCGCGGGCCGAGAACAGCTGGTGCAGCAACCAGTCGGCCAGCACCACGAAGCCGAACAGCAGCACCGCCAGCAGGCCGTCGCGGCCCATCAGCCTACGGCACAGCAGGTCATACACCACCCAGCCGGCAGCCAGGAAGGCGATGGAGATGCCGACCGCGGCGGGCGGCGTCAGCGCCATCACCTTGGCGTCGATCAGGTAGCTGGAGGCGCCGATCCAGTACACCACCGCCAGCAGGCTCATGCCCGACAGCCAGGTGGTGTAGGCCTCCCACTTGGACCAGTGGAGGTCGTGGGTCAGGGGCTCGCCCTGCGGGCCGGTGAGGAATTTCTGGCTGCAGTAGAAGCCGCCGCCATGCACCGCCCACAGCTCGCCGAACACGCCACGCCTGGCGTCCTCGGGCTTCTTCGGCGGACGCAGGGAATTGTCGAGCATCACGAAGTAGAACGACGCGCCGATCCAGGCGATGCCGGTGATCAGATGGAGCCAGCGCAGCAGCAGGTTGGCCCAGTCGAGGAGATAGGTTTCCATGTTTCTTCAGTCTCTCGTGCGAAACGGTGCGCAGGTCGGGCCTCAGCTGCCGCGGTAGGTCGAATAGCTCCACGGGGACACCAGCAGCGGCACGTGGTAGTGCTGGGCCGGGTCGGCGATGCCGAAGCGCAGCACCACTTCGTCCACGAACAGGGGTTCCGGCAGGGCCTGGCCCTGGGCGCGGAAATAGTCGCCGGCGGCGAAGACGAGCTCGTAGCTGCCGCACTCGAAGGCCTCGCCGTCGAGCAGCGGACTGTCGCAGCGGCCGTCATGGTTGGTGACGGCGCGGCGGATCTCGCGGCGGCCGCCGTCCAGGCGGTAAAGGGTCACGGCAATGCCGCTACCCGGCTTGCCGCTGGCGGTGTCCAGCACGTGGGTGGTGAGGCGTCCCATGCTTGTGTCTCCAGTTGTTGGTGTTGGGGATGTGCTGTGCAGTTTAGAGCCGCCGGGGATTAAGGAAATGGATATGAGCTTATAAGCTATATATACTTTTCAATATCTTCCTGCCCCCGCCCCCATGAGCACCCGACGAAGCGACGACCAGCTCGACACCTATCTGCTGCGGATCTTTTGCCTGCTGATCACCGAGCGCAGCGTGTCGCGCACGGCGCTGCGCCTGAACCAGTCCCAGCCGGCGGTGAGCCTCGCGCTGAAGCGCCTCCGTACGATCCTCGGCGACCCGCTGCTGGTGCGGGAAAAGAGCGGCATGGTGCCCACCGAGCGGGCACTGGCGCTGCTGTCCCACGCCAAGGGGGCACTGGCGGAGATCGACCGGATGACCTTCGCGCCGGAATCCTTCGAGCCGCAGACCAGCCGTTACGAGTTCCGCGTCGGCGCGCCGGACTACCTGGCGCCAATGTTCATTTCAAGCGTGGTCGAGCGGATCCGCCAGGAAGCCCCGCACCTGCGCCTGAGCCTGCAGTCGCTGGGGCCCAACTTCGATTTCGAGCGCTCTCTTGCCGAGGGAGATCTGGACGTGGTGATCGGCAACTGGCCGGAACCGCCCCACCGCATGCACCTGTCGATGCTGCTGGAGGACGAAATCGTGTGCCTGGTGGGGGCGAACCATCCGCTGGCCCGCAAGGGATTCACCGCCGACGACTACCAGCGGGCGGTGCATGTGGTGCCGATGCCTTATTCGATGAGCCAGCGCGGGGTGATCGACACGGTGCTGGCAACGCACCGCCTGAACCGGGACGAGCGGGTGGTGGTGCAGTCGTTCACGATGGCGCCGTATCTGCTGCAGCACAGCGACCTGGTGTTCACCACCACGCGGCATTTCGCGCAGTTCTATGCCGACCTGCTGCCGCTGGTGATCCTGCCTTCGCCGATCCCCTTTCCGGCGATGCGCTTCTACCAGCTGTGGCACGAGCGCAACCACCTGTCGCCGGCCCACCGCTGGATCCGCCGCCTGCTCGCCGACTGCGGCAAGCAGATCAAGCCGGGCAGTTGAGGCGCCGCCCGGCGGGCGGCGTCAGGCCATCTGCGAGACCGGCATGGAGAGGTGGAAGCCCTGCGCGTAATCCACGCCCATGCTGCGCAATTCGTCGAGGATGTCCTCCGATTCGACGAACTCGGCGATGGTCAGGATGCCCAGCTCCTGGCACAGGCGGGTGAGATTGCGGACCAGCGTGCGGTCCACCTTCGACTTGACGATGTTCTTCACGAAGGCGCCATCGATCTTCACGTAGTCGAAGGTCAGCTCGCGCAGGTAGTGGAAGGAGTTGTAACCGCTGCCAAAGTCGTCCAGCGCGAACAGGAAGCCCTTCTTGCGCAGGTCGCTGAGGAATTTGCGCATGTGGGTCATGTCGCCGATGGCGTCCCGCTCGAGGATCTCGAAGACGATGACATTGGGCGGGATGTCGAGCTTGGCGCACAGCTGTTCGGCATAGCCGAGGATGCCGCGGCCCTGGATCTCCTGCGCCGACAGGTTGATGAACAGGCGGAACGGCGGCGTGTCCGGGGTATCCAGCCGCTCCCGCGCCGCGGCGAAGGCCTGCTCGATGATGGTCCGGTCGAGATCGCGGCCGAGACCGTATTTCTCGATGGTCTCGATGAAGGCCCCGGCCGACAGCGTGGTGCCGTCCGGCTCGATGATGCGCGCCAGCGTCTCGTAGGCGAAGGGCTGGCCGGTGCGGCAGTCGAAGATGGTCTGGAAGTACGGCACCACCCGCTTCTCGCGCAGGGACACGCGCAGCTTCTCGGCGTAGTCGCGGGTCAGGCGGCTGGCATGGACCCGGTCCTTCACCGACTCGAAGGTGCCGATGGTGTCCTTGCCGAGCTCCTTGGCCCGGTACAGGCCGATGTCCACGCCCGCCATCAGGTCGGTGAGGCTGTTGGCGTCGTTCGGATAGGCGACGATGCCGATCGAGGTGGTGACGTGGAAGATCTTGCCGTCGTCACCCTCGAAGCTCATCTGGCGCAGTTCGGTGCGCAGCTTCTCGGCAACGACCATCGCGCCCTCCAGCCCGGTCTCGACGAGGATGATCGCGAACTCGTCGCCACCGATGCGGGTGGCCAGATCACCGCGCCGCATCACCGTGCGCATCTTCTCGGCGACCTGCTGCAGCACCATGTCGCCGCGCGGGTGGCCGTAGGTGTCGTTCACATCCTTGAAATCGTCCAGGTCGAGCATCAGGATCGAGAACTCGTGCGCGTGGCGTTCGGAGCGGCCGAGCTCGTAGCCGAGCATCTCGTTGAAGTAGCGCCGGTTGGGCAGGCCGGTCAGCGGATCGTGGGTCGAATAGTATTCGAGCTCCGACAATGTGCGGCTGAGGGCCTTGCTGGACCCGACCACCATCACCATCACGGCGAGGATGGAATGGATCACGCTGCTTTCCTGCGGCGTCAGCCTGTCGAGGGACGCGTAGGCGATGCCGAGCAGGCCGGACAGATTGGACGAATCCATGTCCGGCACCGGCACGGTGATCATGCGGATGTTGTTGGCGTCGACGGCCTTGCGGTTGCGGTTGCGGACGACCTGGAATTCCTCGATGTCCAGCGGCACGTCGGACGGCAGGTCGAGGTGCTCGATCATGTCCCGCGACAGCTTGTGGCGGGCGGACGTCTTCACCTCCTCCGGATACTCGCCCATGTAGTAGATATACAGGGACAGCGCATTGTCTTCGGAGAAGGCGATGAAGAACACGTCGAAGGGGAAGAAGGCGTGGAAACCGAGCAGCACCTCCTGCACGAAGGCCTTCCACTGGGTGACCTTCTCATGGGACAGCACGATGGTTTCGAGCACCCGGCTCTGGCGTTCGAGCAGGTCCTTCTCGATCAGCGTGCCGGCCAGGTCCTTGGAGACCCGGTTGAACTCCAGCATGACCTGCTGCAGGTCGCGGGAGTTGTTGCCGAGCTGGCGGCGCCGCTCGCCGACCAGCAGTTCTAGGGTTTTGTCGAGGCGCTCGCAGCGCGCCACCGCCCGATCGAGGCCGCGGGTCAGCTCGACCCGCTGGGCGTCACTCATCGGCAGGCCTTCGACCTGTCCGATGGAGGCCTGCAGCCCCTGCAGGATCTCGGCACGCACGCTCTGCGTCAGTTCGGTGATGCTGGCCGCAAACAGGCTGCTGCGCGTCTGGCTCTCGAACAGGGCCGCGAAGCTCTCCAGCACCCGCTGGCGCATGCCCTCCTGTCGCTGCGGAATGACCGGCAAGCGGTGGGATCTCGGATTCACGGAACCCTCCTGAAACGCCCGGCCTCCACCATCAGGTCCACGCCGCACTCCAGGTTGCGGAACCAGTCGAGGAAAGCGGGCACCGCAGCGCCCCGGTAGATGGGGCCGTGCTGGGGTGCGATGAAGTCGATGTCGAGCTGCGACACCGCCTCCACCCACAGGCGCGCAGCCTTGTTGGAGGCCATGTAGCGGCGGTGGAAGCCTTCGATGTAGGGCAGATGGGCGGCAAAGTCGTCCACATAGGGCTCGTCCTCGCCGTCGGGCATCATCGCCGCCCCGATGTCGCCGGTGAACAGCACTTTCGAGATCGGGTCGTAGACGTTGATCTGCCCTTCCGAGTGCAGGAAGTGCGCCGGCACCAGGTCCAGCCTGAAGCCCTCGGCCAGTTCGACCTGCATGCCCTCGTCGGGCACGCCGATGAAGCGGCGCATCGACGAGATGCCGTAGTGCGGCAGGAAGCGCATCCAGATGCTCGACACGTAAACCGGCGCCTCGGAGATTTCCAGCCAGGTGGCCAGGCCGCCGACGATGTCCGGGTCCTGGTGGGACAGCATGATGGCCTTCAGCCGGTCCGGGCTCACGTAGCGCAGCAGCTCGGACAGCACCCGCGGCATCACGCCGAAGCCGCCCGGATCGAGCAGCACGCCGTCGTCGCCATGGACAACCAGATACTGGTTGGAACGGATGCCGTCCTCTTCGCCCGGCTCGCTCTCATTCAACAGGATGAACTTGTGATCGTCAGTATTGAACAGGGGGATGTTGCGCATGCTGCTTCCTAAAATCCTTCTATGCCTGTCTCAGGCGGGGGGCGGTGACGGATTCACCGTTTTCACACCTTGTGAATTCTGAACTCGCCGATCATGGCCTTGAGGTTTCCCGACGTGGCGAGAAGCTCGCCCGCCGCCCGCTTGGCGTCACGGGAAGCCTGCAGGTTGCCCTCGGCGATCTGGTCGAAGAATCGAATCACCCTCGCCAGCGGACGATCGACGCGCAGCGAGAAATAGATGCCGACGGAGATGGAGACGAGGGTGGATACGAGCGCGGCCGTACCGACGAACGCAGTACGCGCCGGCGTCAGCTCGCCGGCAAAGCTCGCCACCATTATCCCTGCTGATAACATGGCCATGGCGCCCATTATGGCCCACAAGCGGGTGCTGAAGGAAAAACGCCCCAGCAAGCCGGCATTGACGCCCGGGAAGCGGGCCCGCCCCTCCCGGACCTGGGCGTACAGGTGCTCGGCAGCGCGCACCGCGTCGCGGGCCGGCTCGGTGCGCACCGACATGTAGCCCACCGCCTGGCCGTTCTTGCGAACCGGCACCACGAAGGCCCTGACCCCGTAGTAGTCGCCGTTCTTGCAGCGGTTCTTGACCAGGCCATGCCACGGCAGACCGCTCCTGACCGTCTGCCACAGGTCGGCAAAGGCTTGCAGTGGCATGTCGGGATGACGCACCAGACTGTGGGGGCGCCCGATCAGCTCGTCGCGCTGGAAGCCGCTGATGTCTACGAACGCATCGTTGGCGTGGGTGATGATGCCTTTCAGATCGGTTTTGGAGACCAGGTAGCGCCCCGGGGGGAAAGGCACTTCGGTCTGTGTAACAGGTAGGTTGACCTTCACGGGTTGTCTTTGGTGTGTATGCCCTCCGGTCGATCTGGCGGCTCGGTAACCGGGGAGACGCGTGCTGTTTTCCAGGATGCCCGGGCTATGTTCTTTGTATGGTGCCCGGCATCAACGTCAGCCACGAATTCGATGGCCTCGCGCCCGACGATAGCAATCTTTCATGGGGGTGTATGTCAGGTTTTCCTGAAACGTGCGCAGAAAACCCTGATTCGCCAATGGTCTCCCAACCGACCTCCGAAAGCGGCCCTTGCGCTCTCCTCAGGCGACGGTCAGGCCGTGGCGGATCGCATAGCGGATCAGGTCCGCATTGTTGTCCACCTGCAGCTTTTCCATCAGGCGCATCTTGTGGGTGCTGACGGTCTTCGGACTGAGGTGCAGCTGGTCGGCGATCTCTCCCAGGGGTAGCCCGGCAGCAATGCCTTCGAGCACCTGACGCTCCCGCTCGGACAGGGCTTCGTGGGCCAGCGGGCGGGACGGCCCGCGATCGAAGACCATCAGGTCCACCAGCGCCGGATCGATGAAGCGGCCGCCATGGGCCACCTTGCGGATCGCCGCCAGCAGTACCTCCGGCTCGCTGTCCTTGGTCACGTAGCCGCTGGCCCCGGCGCGCAGAGCACGGGCCACGATCTGCCCCTCGTTGTGCATCGACAGGACCAGGATGGGCAGTTGCGGATGCTCGACCTGCAATCGGCCGATGAGCGCCAGGCCGGCCAGGCCGGGCATCGACATGTCGAGCAGCAGCAGCTCGACGGCGCGCCGCTGCAACTGCGCGAAGATGTCCTCGCCGCGGGTTGCCTCGGCCACCACCGCGATATCGATGGTCGTGGCGATGATCTGCTTGAGGCCGCTGCGGACGATGGCATGGTCGTCGGCGATCATCAGGTTGATCACGGCCGGGCTTTCTCCAGCAGCGGGAGCTCGATGGACACCGTGGTTCCGCGCCCCGGACTGCTGTCGAAGAGCAGGTTTCCGTCGAGGGCCAGCACCCGCTCACGCATGCCGAGCAGGCCGAAGCTGTGCAGCTTGTCGGTGGCCTGCGGGTCGAAGCCGCAGCCGTCATCGGCAATGCGCAGGCGCAGGCGGTCGCCCTCCCGCGCCAGTGACACCTCTACGTGACGGGCGCGGGCATGGCGGGCGATATTGGTCAGCGACTCCTGCACCAGGCGGAACACCACCGTCGCGCGAGCTTCGTCCATCGCCAGCTCGTCGTCGCACACGTAGAAACGGCAGCGGATCTCGGAGCGGCGCTGGAGGTCCTCCAGCAGCCATTCGATGGCCGGCACCAGGCCCAGGTCGAGGGCCGCCGGGCGCAGGTTGCTGGCGATCTGGCGCACCACGTCGATGGTCCCTTCGGCCAGTTCGCGCATGCGCTCGGCCATGCGGAACAGCTCGGGGTTGTGGCCGAAGCCGATGCGCAGCAGGGAGATGTCCATCTTCAGCGCGGTCAGGCGCTGGCCCAGTTCGTCGTGGATCTCGCGGGCGATGTGCTTGCGCTCCTGCTCGAGCAGGGTCTTCTGGTGATGGGACAGTTCGCGCAGTTCCCGCCGCGATTCGAGCAGGGCCCGTTCCGCCTGCTTCTGGGTATCGATGTCGAGCATCTGCCCGACCGAGGCGATCATCCGGCCGTTCTTGTCGAGGATCTCGGAGACCACCATCAGCGCCCACACCACGCGGCCATCCTTGCGTACGTAGCGCTTTTCCATCTGGAACTTGGGCAGCGTGCCGTCGAGCATGCGGGCCCGCGCACTGACGTTGTCGGCCAGATCGTCGGGATGGGTGATGTCGTGGTAGGACATGCCCAGCAATTCGGCCTCGGAATAGCCGACGAACTCGCACATGGCCTGGTTGACCTTGATGTAGCGCCCCTCGAAGTCGGCCACCGCCATGCCGACCGCGGCGGAATCGAAGGTGCTCTGGAAGAACTCCTTGCTGAGGCGCATCTCCTCCTTCGCGCGGCGGAACCGGGCGACTGCGGCGCAAGCGCCGCCCACCGTCGACACGCTCAGCAGGGTCATCGCCACGGCGATGGAGAGATTGATGTTCGCGAGTACGTCCATGCGCTTCGAAAGGGTCCGACTGCCCGGGGCTCAACAGCCCTGCACCTGCACTGCAAGATCGGGCCGTTCCCCCCGGCGCGGACAAGCCTCGCCGGCGGGCCGGACACCATCATTGCAACGCAGGTTAACACAAGCCTTCAGGCACCTTGCGGTACTCCACCACGCTCCGGATCGCGTTTGCAGCGCCCCGCGCGATTTCCGCCCCCTCCGTGGAAAAGACCGCCGGTTGCGGCTTTCCGGCCGGCAGGGGGTCAGGCGAAGGCGCCGCCGGCGTACTCCGGCCGCGCGGCGAGGCGCTGGCGCAGGCGCTCGACGACGATGCGCACCTTCGGCGACAGGTTGCGCCGCGGCGGGATCAGCGCCCACACCCCGTGGGCCTGACTGTGCAACTGGAAGTCCGGCAGCAGCGCCACCAACGCGCCGCTGTGCAGGTGCGGCAGCACGTAATAGTCGGGCAGCTGGCACACGCCGATGCCGCACAGGGCCGCATCGAGCACCGCCAGGCCGCTGTTGCAGCGCCAGTTGCCGGCCACCCGCTGGGACAGCTCGCGGCCGTCGGCCTGGAACAGCCAGCTGTCTGAGATGCCGAGCAGGCAGTTGTGGCGCTCCAGGTCGGCCAGGCTGGTGGGCGTGCCATGGCGGGCCAGGTAGTCGGGCGTCGCGCACACGTACATCACCCGCGGCGCGAGGCGCACCGCCACCAGCCGGGTGTCGCTCAGGCGGCCGAGGCGGATCGCGATGTCGTAGCCCTCCTGCACCAGGTCGCGGGGCGTGTTGTCGAGCTCGATCTCGACCTGCAGCTGCGGATGCTCGGCCACCAGCTCGTTGATCAGCGGCACGATGTAGCGCTCGCCGTACACCGCCGAGCTGGTGATGCGCAGCAGGCCCTTGGGGCTCTGTTCCAGGTCGAGCACCGAACGCAACGCCTCGTCGAAGCCGTCCTGCAGCTGGCGGCAGTGCTGGAAGAAAGCCTGCCCGGCCTCGGTGAGGCGCACCAGCCGCGTGCTGCGGTGGAACAGGCGGGTCTGCATGCGCTCCTCGAGGCGCTGCACCTGGCGGCTCACGTGGGACGCCGACAGGCCCAGGCGGCGCGCCGCCGCCGAAAAGCCCCCGGTCTCGGCAACGGCAACGAACTCTTCCAACCCTTCCCAACGGCTCATGACGGCACGCGACGATCTATTATTGCCGAACAGCAACAATGTTTTGACGAAGCACCGGATTATCCGCCAGCAGTCCATAAATTACACTGCCGGCTTTCCTTCAGCCTTCCACCGGAGACACCGATGATCAAATCCCGCGCCGCCGTCGCCTGGGCCGCCAAGCAGCCCCTCGAAATCACCGAAGTGGACGTGGCCCCGCCAAAAGCCGGCGAGGTGCTGGTGCGCATCGTGGCCACCGGCGTCTGCCACACCGACGCCTACACCCTGTCCGGCGCCGATCCGGAAGGCATCTTCCCGGCCATCCTCGGCCATGAAGGCGGCGGCATCGTCGAGGCGATCGGCGAAGGCGTCACCTCCGTCGCCGTCGGCGACCACGTGATCCCGCTCTACACGCCGGAATGTGGCAAGTGCAAGTTCTGCCTTTCCGGCAAGACCAACCTGTGCCAGGCCATCCGCGCCACCCAGGGCAAGGGCCTGATGCCCGATGGCACCAGCCGCTTCAGCAAGGACGGCAAGACCATCTTCCACTACATGGGCACCTCGACCTTCTCCGAATACACCGTGCTGCCGGAAATCTCGGTGGCCAAGATCAGCAAGGACGCCCCCCTCGAGAAGGTGTGCCTGCTCGGCTGCGGCGTGACCACCGGCATCGGCGCGGTGATGAACACCGCCAAGGTCGAGCCGGGCGCCACCGTGGCGATCTTCGGCCTCGGCGGCATCGGCCTGTCGGCGGTGATCGGCGCGGTGATGGCCAAGGCCTCGCGCATCGTCGCCATCGACGTGAACCCGGCCAAGTTCGAGATCGCCAAGCAGCTCGGCGCCACCGACTGCATCAACCCGCTCGACTACGACAAGCCGATCCAGGAAGTCATCGTCGACCTCACCGACGGCGGCGTCGATTACTCCTTCGAGTGCATCGGCAACACCAAGGTCATGCGCTCGGCGCTGGAGTGCTGCCACAAGGGCTGGGGCGAATCGATCATCATCGGCGTCGCCGGCGCCGGCGAAGAGATCTCCACCCGCCCCTTCCAGCTGGTCACCGGCCGCGTCTGGCGCGGCTCCGCCTTCGGCGGCGTGCGTGGCCGCTCCGAGCTGCCGGGCTATGTGGAGAAGGCCCAGCGCGGTGAAATCCCGCTCGACACCTTCATCACCCACACCATGGGCCTCGAGGACATCAACAAGGCCTTCGACCTGATGCACGAAGGCAAGAGCATCCGCACCGTCATCCACTTCGACAAGTAAGCGGCGCAGCCCGACGGGCGGGTTCATCCGGGCCCGGCCGTCGGACTCGCCCGGAGCCCGACCCATGACCTCTCCCCTCACCCTCGTTTCCGAGAACCGCAGCTTCGGCGGCTGGCACCGCCGCTACCGGCATGCCGCCACCAGCACCGGCTGCGACATGACCTTCGCCGTGTTCCTGCCACCGCAGGCCGAGAACGGCCCGGTGCCGGTGCTGTACTGGCTGTCCGGCCTCACCTGCACCGACGAGAATTTCATGCAGAAAGCCGGCGCCCACCGGGTGGCCGCCGAACTGGGCATCGCCATCGTCGCCCCCGACACCAGCCCGCGCGGCGCCAACGTCCCCGGCGACCCGGATGGCGCGTGGGATTTCGGCCACGGTGCCGGCTTCTACGTGAACGCCACCCAGGCCCCGTGGAAGGCCCACTACCGCATGCACGACTACGTGGTACATGAGCTGCTGGCCCTCGTCGAGGCGAACCTGCCGATAAGCCCGCGCCGCGCCATTTCCGGCCATTCGATGGGTGGCCACGGCGCGCTGGTGTGCGCACTACGCAACCCCGGCCGCTACCTGTCGGTGTCGGCCTTCGCGCCGATCAGCAACCCGATGGACTGCCCGTGGGGGCACAAGGCCTTGTCCCGCTACCTCGGCGAAGACCGGGAGGCCTGGCGCGCGTGGGACGCCTGCGAGCTGATCGCCGGCGCCGGCGAACGCCTGCCGCTGCTGGTGGACCAGGGCGAGGCCGACAGCTTCCTCGCCGAACAGCTCAAGCCGGATGCCCTCGCCCGCGCCTGCGCCGCCGCCGGCCACCCGCTGACCCTGCGCCGCCAGCCGGGCTATGACCACAGCTACTACTTCATCGCCAGCTTCATCGAAGAGCACCTGCGCCACCACGCGGCGGCGCTGCACGGCTGAGGCCGGGGTGGGCGAATGAATTCGCCCCCACGACTTGCTTGAAGGACCACGCGCCGGGCCTCTTACTGCCCGGCGCGCTCAACCGCGGGCGATCTCCCGCACCGCCGTCACCAGCCGGTCCAGGTCGGCCGGGCGGGTGAAGATGGCCGGCGTGATGCGCACTACGGCCCCCGAGGCGAGCCCACCGCGGGCCACCGTGAAGATGCCGTACTGCTCGCGCAGGCGGCGCGCCAGGGCCTGGCTGTCGGCCAGGCTGCTGCGGCCGCCGATGCGCAGCGCGCTGATCGCCCCGTGCAGGCGCGGCGCGTCCGGAGTGAGGATCTGCACGCCCTTCACATCCCTCACCCGCTCCACCCAGTAGTCGCGCAGGTAGCGCAAGCGGGCCTCCTTGTTGGGCACCCCGATGGCGGCCTGGAAGTCCAGCGCGGTGGGCACCGTCATCACGTTGGCGGTGGCCGTAGTGCCGGAATGGACCCGCGAACGGATGTCGCCGGTGCCCTCCCCGGCCGCGCTGAGGTGCGGCGCGATGTCGTCCAGGCGGCTCTTGCGGATGTACAGGAAGCCCACGCCCAGCGGCGCACCGACCCACTTGTGCAGATTGAACGCGGCGAAGTCGACGCCGCCCAGTTCTGGCAGGCGGAAGTCGATGTGGCCCCACGAGTGGGCCGCGTCGAGAATCACATCCACCCCGCGGGCCTTGGCCAGCCGGGTGATCTCCGCCACCGGCAGGATCAGCCCGGTCTTGTGGTTGATATGGGTCAGCAGCAACAGGCGCGTGCCCGGGTTGGCCGCCAGCCCCTTGGCGTAGGCATCGAGGATGCCGGCCTCGGTGGCCGGCTCCGGCAGCACGATGCGCGCCACCTTCACACCGCGCCGCTCCGGCAGGTAGTCGAAGACGCTCTGCGCGCTGTCGTAGTCCAGGTCGGCGTACATCACCGTGTCGCCGGGCTTGAGGCCGCGGTAGTTGGTGATCAGGTTCTGCAGCGCCTCGGTGGCGCCGCGGGTCAGTGCGATCTCGTCGGCCTGCACGCCCAGCAGCGCGGCGATACGGCCACGCACGGCGTCCGTCTCGCGGCTGTATTCCTGGCGCAGGAAGTAAGAGTTGCGCTCGTTGAGGCGCTCGATGTTGCGCTGCAGTTCGACCAGCACCGGGCGCGGCATGATGCCGTAGAAGCCGTGCTCCAGATTGACGAAATCCGGCGACTGGCGATACAGCGCGGCGATCTGCGTCCAGTAGGCCTCGTTGCGGGCCACCGTCAGCGCATCGCCGCCCGGCACGGCGGGCAGTGCGACGGCCGGGACAGCCGCCGACTGGGCCAGGGCCGGCGCCCCGCGCAGGGCAGAGGCAGCGGCCACGGCGAGGCCGAGGGAGCCCTTCAACAGGGTCCGGCGGGAGAGTTGGGGATTCATGACAGTGATTCCGTAAAGGGCGCGCTCAGAAGCGGTAGTTCGCCTTGAAGTAGTAGTAGCCGCCGTTGATGCCGATCGGCGAGAAGGACGCGTACTGGGCCACGTTCTGCCGGCCGAGGGCGTTGAGGGCCTGGCGGTAGTCGCTGTTGAGCTTGTCCGGATAGACGTTGAACAGGTTGTTGGCGCCCACCGTCACGGCCCAGGCCTTGGTGATCTGCCGCGTCACGTCCAGATCGGTGATGAACTTGGTGGAGGTCTTGTTCTCGTAGTAGGTGACGTTATTAACCGACGAGTAGAAGGACGACGACCCGAAGACGTTCTCGCGCAGGTTCACCGTCCAGTCGTTCTTGCGCCACAGGGCACCCAGGTTGAGGCGGAAGGCAGGCGAGGAATCCTCGATGTAGCTGATCGCCGTCTGGTCGAGGAACTGCTGGCCATTGAGCTGGCTCGGCGCGCCCTTGATCTTGGTGACCTTCACCTGATTGATGTTGGCCCCCAGGCTCCAGTCCACCCGGCCGAAGCCGCCGTAGTCGTCGGCATAGGTGATCACCGCGTCGGCACCGGTGTTGCGGGTGTCGCCGGCATTCGAGAAGACCACCACGCCGGTGGACGACATGCCGGCCGGGATGCTGTTGCCGTTGGCGACGATCGCCGCATTGACCGCCTCGGCGCGCACCGCGCCGTTGAGGGTGCCGTACAGGGAGCCGCTCTGCAGGATGCGGTCCTTGATGTTGATCTGATAGACATCCAGCGTGGCGGTCACCTTCGGCGCCGGCTTGGCGACGATGCCGATGCTGAAGTTGCGCGACTTCTCGGCCTTCAGCTCGTCGATACCGAGCAGGCGCGCGGCAGCGGCCGAGGTCGGCAGGATCACCGAGGCAGTAGTCGGCGACACCGAGGTGGCGGAATAGCTCTGCTCGGCCAGCGTCGGCGCACGGAAGCCGTTGCTGACGGTGCCGCGCACGGCGAAGCTCGGCGCCACGTCGTAGCGGCCGGTCAGCTTGCCGACGGTGGCGCTGCCGAAGTCGCTGTAGCGCTCGGTGCGCAGGGCGGCGTCGAGCTTCAGCTTGTCAATCGGCGAGCCGGCCACGTCCACGTAGAGCGCGTTGCTGCGGCGGGTGTGGTTGCCGGCGTCGGATGCGGTGTAGCCGGGGAAGGCCGCGGCGCCGCCGCGGTAGATGGAAGCCGGCTCACCGGCACCGATGGCGTATTCGTCCACCCGGTGCTCGACACCGAAGGCCACGTTGAGCGGCGAGGCCCAACCCACGTTGAAATCCCGGTTGAGATCCAGGTTGGTGGTGGTCTGGTTGGCCTTCAGGTAGCCCTCGTAGAAGCGGCTCTGGGTGCTGCCGGTGTCCTTCCACAGCTGCACGTTGAGCGAATCGATGTTGCCCACCGACGCGTAGTCGCGCCCGTAGGTGGTGGCCAGGTCGTAGCGCCAGCCGGCCAGCGCCTCGCCCTTCACGCCAACGGTGAAGGCGAAATCCTCTTCGTCGTGGACCTCGATCGGGCTGAAGCCGAGGGGATAAACGCCCGGAGCGGTGGAGGTGCCGCGGTAGTTCTGGATCGCCTCGGCGTGCTTGGCGCCATAGGTGGCGAAGCCGTACAGCTCGGTACCGCCGGCCAGCTCGATGCCGCCGTTGGCGGACAGGATGGTCTGACGCACAGCCGCATCGCCAAAAGTGCGGTTCACGTAGGGATAACCCGGCGCGTTCTTCACGTTGGCGTTGGCGGCGCTCAGGTAAGGCGGCACGAAGCGCGCGTCGTAGTCGCTGCGGTCACTGTGGCCGTGGTACTTGGTCTCGACGCTGAGGTTCAGGAAGGCGTCCTCGTGGGGCTTGAGACCGATGTTGGCGGACAGGTTGCCGCTGGTGCCGTCGCCGTCGTAGTACTGGCCACCGCCGATGCTGACGGTACCGCCCTGGTCGTTGCGCTTGAGGATGATGTTGATGACGCCGGCGATGGCGTCGGAACCGTACTGGGCAGCGGCGCCGTCCTGCAGCACCTCGATGTGGTCGATGGCGGACAGCGGGATCAGGCCCAGGTCCGCCGACGCGCCGCCTGAGAAGGCGCCGCCGGTGACATTGACGTTGGAGGTGCCGTGGCGGCGCTTGCCGTTGATGAGGATCAGCGTGTGGTTTGGATTGAGGCCGCGCAGGCGGGCCGCGGTGGTCAGCGCCGCGGCATCGCCGCCCTTGGCGTCGGAGGTGAAGGCCGGCACGTTCTGCGTGAGGGCCTGGATCAGGTCGGGCTGGCCGCTGCGCTTGAGGGTGGCGGCATCGAGGATCTGGATCGGCGCCGGGCTGTCGGCAGCCTTCAGGCCGGCCTGGCGGGTACCGGTGATGATGACGGTGTCGAAGGACTGGGCCGGATCGGTAGCGCCAGGGTCGGCGGCCGGAGTCTGGGCCAGTGCATAGCTGGACGACAACAGGGTCAGCAGGGCGGTCGTTTGACGGAGGCTGTGGCTCATTGATTCCTCTTGGGGTGCTGACGGAGATCCGTTGGAGACGAACGAAACAAGCCCGAATTATCCCTGGCAGGATTCCTGCATGGCATTGGTGGAATGGACAATTAACCTCAACATCGCGCCACTGCCTTGCTCATATCCATATGAAAATAAAAGATAAAAACAAACTCGTCGTATCCGTCGCCTACGACCGGCTGGGGACCTTCGAATTCGGCTGCGTGACCGAGATATTCGATCTGCAACGCCCTGAACTGGACGTGGACTGGTACCGCTTCGCGGTCTGCTCGGCGGAGGGCGGGACCCTGCGCGCCAGCGGCGGGATCCGCTTCGAGGCGCCCAACGGGCTGGAGATTCTCGACCAGGCGCATACCATCATCATCCCCGGCTGGCGCGACCCGGACGAACCACCGCCCGACGCGCTGCAGGACGGGCTGCGCGCCGCCTACGCGCGCGGCGCGCGCATCTGCTCGATCTGCTCGGGAGCCTTTGTGCTGGCCTGGTCGGGCCTGCTGGACGGCAAGCGGGCCACCACCCACTGGCGCTTCACGGACAAGATGAAGCGGCGCTTCCCGACCATCCAGGTCGAGGCCGACTCCCTGTATGTAGACGCCGGACAGATCCTCACCTCGGCAGGCTCGGCGGCCGGGCTGGACATGATGCTGTACTTGGTCGCACGGGATTACGGTAGCCGGGTGGCCAATCGCGTCGCCCAGCGCCTGATCGTGCCGCCGCACCGGGAAG
Source organism: Zoogloea sp. LCSB751 (assembly GCF_002028455.1). GTDB lineage: Bacteria > Pseudomonadota > Gammaproteobacteria > Burkholderiales > Rhodocyclaceae > Zoogloea. The sequence continues at coordinate 226,823 of NZ_MWUM01000006.1, forward strand.
GCGGCCAGGCCCAGTTCGTGTCACGACCGATGCCGGCCGACGAATCCGGCCGCCTGTCGCGTCTCATCGACTGGGTCCGCCAGCACCTGGATCGCCCGCACACGGTGGCCTCGCTGGCCGACCGGGCGGCCATGAGTCCGCGCACGCTGCAGCGCCAGTTCCGAGAATCCACCGGCCTATCGCCCTACGAATGGCTGCTGCAGGAAAGGGTGGCGCTGGCCAAGCAGCTGCTGGAAACCCCCCACGTGCCGATCGCGGCGATCTGCGAGCAAGCCGGTTTCGGCTCCGAGGAGTCCTTCCGCCACCATTTCCGGCGCGTCGCCAGGGTCAGCCCGTCGAGTTATCGACGCGCCTTCCTGCAAACCCAGGGCGACGTGGCAGAAGGCGCCACCGCCTGAAGAAAACCCGAGGCCCGCCTGCTGCTGCGGGCCGGGCAGCGCCGTTACAGCGCTGCTGCCCGGCCCGCACGGAAAGGTGCTGACCGACTCGGTCGAGAGGCCCCTCAGGACCCCGGCACGCAATCCTTCAGGCAACGGGTGCCGACCACGTCCGGCCGGTCGTCCACCTTGAAACCGTCCCGGTTGGGCATCACGATGCGCGGCAGGCTGGCCGCGTCGAGGCGCCCATCGGCCGGCAGCAGGCCGTTGAGATGCAGCACGTAGGCGCTCACCGCATACACCTCGTCCGGCGACAAGGACTGGGGGCTGTCGAAAGGCATCGCCCGCCGCACGTAGTCGAACAGCGTGGTGGCGTAGGGCCAGAAGCTGCCGACGGTGCGCACCGGCGTCTTGCTGGCGAGACTGCCCTGCCCGCCGGCCAGACGATCGGCGATGCCGTTCTGGCCGCCGACCCCGTGGCAGGCGATGCAGCGGGTCTCATAGATACGCTGGCCGGCGGCCACCGTGCCGCTGCCGGGGGGCAGGCCTCGACCGTCGGCATCGATGTCGATATTCCAGGCCGCCAGTTGGGCCGCGTCGACGGGCGTGCCGAGGCCGAGGGGCTCACGAGTCCGCGCGGGCAGGTTGTGGCAGGCGGACAGAACGGACGACAGAAGCAGCGCGCCGATGAGGGCCGCCAGCGGCTTGCGTTCAGATGTGGACATTGTGCACCTCTCCGCTGGGCAGGACCTGCCAGCTCTGAATGCCGTTGTAGTGATAGGCTGACTCGGTGCCGCGGGCGGCAATGAGCTGGCTGCGGGTCGGCTGCACGTTGCCGCGGCTGTCCACCGCACGGCTCTGCAGCACCGCCGGACTACCGTCCCACAGCCAGGGCAGGCTGAAGCGGGTCAGCGCGCGGTCGAGCACCGGCGTCTGCAGCACCGCCTCCTCCCAGTTGCGGCCACCGTCGATGGATACATCCACCCGGCGGATGCGCCCGTGGCCGGACCAGGCCAGACCGGTGATCTGCTGGCGGCCGCGGCTCTTCAGGGTCTGCCCACCAGACGGCCCGGTGATCACCGACTTCACGTCGAGCACGAAGGAGAACTGGCGCGACGTGCCGTCCGGCAGCAGGTCGGTGTATTTGGAGGTTTCCTGGCGGCTCTGCCACGGCGCGGTGCCGAGCTTGAGGCGGCGCAGCCATTTGACGCTGATGTTGCCCTCCCAGCCCGGCAGCAGCAGGCGCAGCGGGTAGCCCTGCTCCGGGCGCAGCATCTCGCCGTTCTGGGCGTAGACGATCAAGGCGTCGTCGAGGGCCTTGTCGAGGGGCACGCTGCGCGTCATCGCCGCCGCGTCGGCGCCCTCGGCGAGCAGCCACTTGGCCTCCGGCGCGACGCCGACTTCCTGCAGCAGGGTGCCGAGCGACACGCCGGTCCATTCGCAGCAGCTCAGCAGGCCGTGCAGGGACTGCACGGTGAGCTTGCGCGCCGGCCGCCATTCGCTGCCGCTGTTACCCGCACACTCCAGGAAATGCACCCGCGACACCGCCGGGAAACGCAGCAGGTCGTTGAGGCTGAAGGACAGCGGCCGTTCGACCAGACCGTGGATCACCAGCCGGTGCTGCTCCGGGTCGATGTCCGGAATGCCGGCGTGATGGCGCTCGAAAACCAGCCCGTTGGGCGTGATGGTGCCAAAGATGTCGGCCAGCGGCGTCAGGCTCGACGCGGCAGTGGGAAACGGCGGCTGGGCCCCCTCGCGGACCCGGCGGATCACCCGCCCCTCGAAGCCCGACGGCTGGCCGTAGGGACCGGCCGCCGGCCGCCCCTGGGTACGCGTCCAGGCCGGCACCGGCAGCGCTTCACCGGCGGCACGGGCGGGTCCGGCCAGCGTGGCGGCCACGGCACCACCAGCCAGCGCCGAGCTGCCCTGCAGGAAACGGCGGCGGTCAGTGGGCGCCTTCTTGCCTTTGTCGGCAACCAGGTCAGCGCCGGCATCGAGGCCGGGCGGGGGTAGATAGGGGGGCATGGATCCTCGCAGGGGAGTCGTTGGAAGAAAGGCTTACACGCAATCGTCGGTGGCCAGCGGCACCTTGCCGGCCCGCGTCGGGGCCATCGCGACCAGTTCGCCGGCCTGGAAGCACCACAGACTGCCAGCCGGCATCGCCACCCAGTTCTCGTTGTCGGTGAGCGGCACGGTGGCGACGATGACGGTGCGGGTCGCCGGATCGAGACTGCGGCCGAGGTCGACGCCAAGGTCGGCATCCACCAGGTGCACGTCACCGAACGGTGCCTGCCGCGTCACGTGGCTCAGGCGGGTGGAACTATGGGCGAACAGCAGATCGCCGTCGGACAGCAGGAAGTTGATGACGCCGAAGCGGGTCAGTGCGACGGCTGCCCCTTGCAGCCATTCGAAAAGGGCCAGCCGTTCCGGTGGGGTGTCGCCGAAGCGGCGCAGCAGCCCTTCCATCAGCCAGCAGAAGGCGAGTTCGCTGTCGGTGGTGCCGGCCGGCCGGAAACGCCCTTCGAGGGCCGGCGAAAAATCGAGCAGCGTGCCGTTGTGGGCGAACACCCACTGGCGGCCCCACAGTTCGCGCGAGAAGGGATGGGTGTTCTCCAGCCGGATCGCCCCGATGGTGGCCTTGCGGATGTGGGCGATGATGGTGGTGGCGTGCAGCGGGTGATCCGCCACCAGCGCCGCCAGCCGCGACGAGCAGGCCGGCTGCGGGTCGTGCAGCACGCGCACGCCGCCCTCCTCGAAGAAGGCGATGCCCCAGCCGTCGGCATGTTTGTCCGTTTCTCCGCCACGGGCCCGGAAACCCGTGAAGGAGAAACAGATGTCGGTGGGCAGGTTGCTGTTCAGGCCAAGCAGCTGGCACATGGCGGTGATCCGTTGGGGCGAATTCATTCGCCCGCAAACATCATTGAAGGGACAGAGGGCGAGTGGATTCGCCCCCACAGGGTCGGGCCGGACCCGCAGGACTTCCTCCGGCCGGCTTACCAGCTGTAGCCGGCCTTCACGTAGGTGAAGCGGCCGTTGAAGCCGAAGGGCGAGCTCTGGCTGTAGGGCAGCACGGTGTTCGGCGTAGTGGCGGCGGTCAGGCGGTCGGGGTACTTGTCGGTGAGGTTGTCCACGCCGGCCGTGAAGGTCCATTGCTTGAGCTTGTAGCTGGCCGCCACGTCGAGTACCCAACTGGCGCTGAAGGTCTGGTCGAGGGCCGGGTTGCTGGCATGGTAGGCGGTGAATTCGCCGTAGCGGGTCAGCTGGCCGCGCAGGCCCCAGGCATTCCAGGCGTAGTCGGCGCCAAGGGTCAGTTTGTCGTTGGGTGAGCCCTTGGTGATGCGGCCGACTTCGGCACGGCCGACGCGCTGCACGGCCAGCCCGTTCTGGGCGAGGATCGCCGGGTTGGCGGCGATGTGGGTGATGTCGGTGGTGTTGTAGTTGTAGCCCAGGCTCAGATCGACGCGGCCGCGGCTGGCCAGGTCGAGGCGGTAGGTGCTGACCAGGTCGATGCCGCGGGTGCGGGTGTCGATGGCATTGGTGAAGTAGCGGCCGCCGTCGGTGTTGGGATAGCCGTTGGCGGCGAGGAAGTTGCGCACCGCCACGCCGGTCAAGTTTTCCGACAGCGCGATGCGGTCCTTGACGTCGATCTGGTAGGCGTCGATGGAGGTGGTGAAGACCTTGCTCGGCTGGAACAGCAGGCCCAGGCTGAAGTTGTTGGACTTCTCGGCCTTCAGCTTTTCGGCGCCGAGCTGGCGCGCCACCGGATCGCTGACCGCGAAAGTGCGCACGTCGTAGGGCACGCTGCTGATGAAGCTGGTGGTGGTGGTCGAGTAGTACTGCTGCACCAGGGACGGCGCGCGGAAGCCGTTGGAGGCGGTGCCACGCACGGCCAGCGCTGGCGTCACGGCATAGCGGCCGGCCAGCTTGGCCGAGGTGGCGTCACCGAAGTCGGAGTAGTTCTCGCCGCGCAGGGCCACCGAGCCACTGAACTTTTTAGTGATGTCGGCTTCCAGGTTCAGGTACAGCGCCTTGCTGTCGCGCTTGTGGGTGCCCGCATCGGCCGGCCGGAAGCCGGAGAAGACCTGGGCGCCGGTGCCGAAGTAGGAATCCGGATCGCCGGCCGAGATGGCGTATTTCTCATTGCGCGACTCGGCGCCCCAGGCCACCGTCAACGGGCCGGCCAGCCAGCCGAGCACGTACTCCTTGGCGAAGTCGGCGTTGATCAGGGTCTGGGTGTTTTCCAGCTCGCCGTCGAAGAAGCGGGTCGGCGTGGCGGCGCCGAGGCTGGTGTTGAGGGAGTTCTCGATGTTGAGGCGATAGCGGTTGGTGCCGTGATTGACGCTCACATCCCAGCGCCAGCCGCCGTCGGTGGTGCCGCGCAGGCCGGCCACCAAGGACTGGTCGAGGCTGTTGCTGGCCTCGATCGGCAGGTAGCCGTTGGGGTAGATGGCCCGGATGTTGCGGCTGTCCAGCGCCGGGCGGTAGAAACCGGCGGCATGGGTATCGCGGCTGGCATAGTTGCCGAAGACGTAGGCCTCCACGTCGTCGTTGATGGTCAGCTGGCCGTTCAGGAAGACCGAGGACTGCTCGCTGTCCGGGTCGCCAAAGCGCTGGCTGACTTGGCCGTACAGGGGCTCGAGCGGGTTGCGGTAGTCGGGCAGAGCGCGGTTGGTGGAGTTCTGCTCGCGCTTCTCGGCACTGACGCGCAGCCAGCCACGGTCGGACAGCGGCACGCCGAAATTGACGCTCTGCTTGTTCTGGATGCCGTCGCCTTCCTTGTACTTGCCGTAGGACGCTTCCACCCCACCGCCTTCGGCACCGCGCTTGAGGACGATGTTGATGACGCCGGCGATGGCGTCGGAGCCGTACTGGGCGGCCGCACCGTCGCGCAGCACCTCGATGCGCTCGACCGCCGACAGCGGGATCGCGTTGAGATCCACCGGCGCCGAACCGCGGCCCTGGGTTCCGCTGGAATTGAGAATGGAGGTGGTGTGGCGGCGCTTGCCATTGACCAGCACCAGGGTCTGGTCGGGCGACAGACCGCGCAGCTGGGCCGGACGCACCGAGTCGGTGGCGTCGGTGACCGACGGACGCGGGAAATTCAGCGACGGCAGCAGGCGGGCCAGCGCGGTCGCCAGTTCGGATGAGCCGGTGCCCTCCAGGTCCCTGACACTCAGTTGGTCGATCGGCGACAGGGAGGCGGCAACGGTGCGGCCCTTGGCGCGGGTACCGGTGACGATGACGGTGTCGAGATCGACGGCACCGTCCCCCTTGGACGGAGCCTGCTGGGCAGCGGCGGAGCCGGCAAAGGCCGAGGCGAGACTGAGGGCGAGGAGGCTGAACGGAAAGCGGCGCGCGCGAGGCATCATGGGCGGAGACCTTGTCTTGTTCTGACTGACGGAAAACAGCCCGTTGTCAGCGCAAAATTCGCGCCACCCATACGTCTCCCCCAGCACGACGCACGCCTGCCCCGGGGTTTCCGCCGGGCAGCGGGCAAGACTGCAGCCACCCGGGTCTGCCCGCAGGCACGGCGGCACCACATGCTCCCCACCCGCTGTTGGTTTGCGCGCAACAGTGAGGCATATCTGTTGATATCCGGGCAAGCCATCCAGACAGGGCAGGCCGCCGTCGCTCCGGACTTGTGCCTCCGTAACGACTGTCTGTTCTCAGGTCATGAAACGGATCATCCCGCTCGCCCCGGCCGGCGTGACCATGCATATTCCTGCTCAGGCCCAGCAAGCGCAGTGGATGCAGCCATGGTCCACGGAGCTGGTGAAGTTTCTGGTCATCGGCGTGCTGGGCTTCTGCTGCTTCGCGCTCATCATGGCATCCGTGCTGCTATGGCGCTCCGCCGCCAGTGCGCCACAAATCCTGCGCGTCTTCGGCATCATCACCATCCTCGGCTTCTCGGCCCTGTTGCTCGTTACCGGCTACAGCAACGAGCAACTCACGCCCATCGTCGGCCTGTTCGGAGCCATCGCGGGATACCTGCTGGGCAAGGACGTCAAACAGAACCAGGACGAATGACCCCGGCGGCACGCCGGACCCGGATCGTGCACCAGAAGGTGCTCCCCTGCCCTTCCTCGCTGCTGCAGCCGGCACTGCCGCCCATCGCTTCGGCGAGCTTTTTCACCGTCGCGAGGCCGATGCCGCTGCCGCCGAAGCGCCGGGTCGGGGAGTTGTCCACCTGCTCGAAGATGCTGAACAGTCGTGGCACGGCCGGGGCCGGAATGCCGATGCCGGTGTCGCGCACCTCGAAACGCAAGGTGACGGCGGCCGGCCCGCCTGCCGCGTCCTGCGCTTCGGCCTCCAGCGTCGCGACGACACAGACCGAGCCCTTTTCGGTGAAGGTGAGGGCATTGTGGACGTAGCATTGCAGCGCCAGGCGCAGGTTGCCGGCATCGCCGATCACCACCAGATCGCGCAGCGCCTCCGCATCGGCAACGAGCTGCAACTGCTTGGCCATTGCCCGTTCCTGATTCACCGCGACGACCTCCTCCACCACGGCGCCCGCATCGAACGGATCTTCGCGCAGCACGATGGCCCGCGACTCCAGTTCGGTCAGCTTGAGAATGCCGTCCACCAGATCGATGAGCCGCTTGTGGATGGGCACCATCTTGTCCGCCAGATTTTTCTGCTTGTCCGACAGCTCGGTCCGTTGCAGCAGATGGATCATCGCCGACAGCTGATGCAGCGGCGTGCGCAGCTCGTGGGACATGTTGCCGAGGAAGTGGGTCTTGGCGACGCTGGCGGCCTCGGCCGCCAGCTGGGCCTTGCGGAGTTCCTTGGTGCGCTCGGCGACCAGGGCCTCCAGGTTGTCGTTGTAGAGCTTCAGGGCCCGTTCCTTGACGCGCAGGGCCAGCTGCACGTCAACCCGCGCGCGCACCACGTCCGGGTTGATCGGCTTGTGGATGAAATCCATCGCGCCGGCGGCGAGGGCCGCGGATTCGCTGGCCGAGTCGTTCATCGCCGTCACGAAGATGACCGGGATGTCGCGGGTGGCGGGATCGCCCTTCAGATGACGCAGGACCTCGTACCCATCCATGCCGGGCATCTGCACATCGAGGAGGATCAGTTCGGGCAGGTTCCGGGTGACGATGTCCAGCGCCTGTTCGCCGGACAACGCAAAGCTGACCTTGCAGCGGTCGGACAGGATATGGGCCAGCACCTGCACATTGCTCGGCGCATCGTCGACGATCAGGATCAACGGCTTGGTGGTCATGGCGGCAGGTCTTTTTCCCCGGCTCCATAGGGCCCGAGCAACAGGCCGGCGCCCTTGAAGTCCAGCTCGGCCATGCGGCCGGCCAACTCGTCGAATAGTGTAGCGCCGATATGGGCGCGCAAGGCCGGCGCCAGCGCGTCGAAGCACTGCCCAGCCGCGAAGTCCTGCGCGTCGAGCAGCCGGGCTTGCGGCGGCACGCCGGTACGGCGCTCCAGTTCGGCCCGCATGGTGGCGATCAATTGTTGCGGATCGACAGGCTTGGTCAGGAAGGCCGAAGCTCCGGACGCCAGCGCCTGCTCCTTCTGGCTGGCCAGCGCCCCGGCCGTGAAGGCGATGACCGGGATCCGGTTCAGCCGGGCGTCTTCCCGCATGTGCCGGGTAGCCGTGAAACCGTCCATCACCGGCATCTGCATGTCCATCAGCACGATATCGACCGCCGGGGCGTGCGTTGCCAGCCAGTCCAGCGCCTGCTGCCCGTTCATGCACAGGCTCACCTCGGCGCCCTGGCGTTGCAGGATGTTGAAGGCGACGTCGAGATTCATCTCGCTGTCGTCCACCACCAGCGCCCGCACGCCGCTCAGCCACTGGAAAGCAGCGATGTCCAGCTTCGCGTCGGACTGCGGCAGGGCGGCCGGGTCCGCCGCGATCAACGGAATCTCGACCCAGAACTGGCTGCCGTGCCCGACCTCGCTGCGCACACCGACGCGGCAGGCAATGCTTGGTGCGCTATTTGCAATCCCGTTGGAAACAAGGTTCAAACGGGCGGTTTTTGTCGTGTTTCCTTCAATTCACCCCACATATCCGGCTACCTCCGGCACAGCCGCATGGGGCAAACGCGCGTCTTGCAGCAGCGCGCGGCCCTATCGATATCGCGACAGCCATGTCCGGGAGGCCAGGCATGCATGACGCCTACAGCACGACAGGTGACGACGAATGGGTCATCTGGAATGGGGAGCACGGCCTGGTCACCACGGCAACGCTCGGTCGCGTCGAGGTCAACACCACTGGCCGCAAGGCATGGCTGGACGAACCGTTCGACATGGTCGGGCCATTCAGCCTGGACGAGCTCGAGACCCACGGCAGAATCGCCTTTGCGGCCTGCATCGTCATGTCACGCCAGCGTTGGCAAGACGACCAGGCGGCATTGCGGTACGCATCGCTGAACATGCGCCGTGCCGCCCAGCAACGCATGAACGAGGAATTTGCGCGCTTCTCCGGGCGGCACGGCAGAAACCATGGCCAGCGCCACCCCGTGGACGAGCGGGAACATCGCGCGGTACTGAATCTGCCTGCGGAGGGGACGCTCGAGCCAAGTCAGGTCAATGCCGCTTTCAGAAAGCTTGCCCAGAAAGCGCACCCCGACGTCGGCGGCAGTCACGAGCAGTTCGTACGCATCACGAAAGCGCGCTCTGTCTTGCTCGAATCGATAAACAGGTGAACGCCCCATGACTCAGATCATCGACTTCCCCGTTCCGAACAATCAGCGAAACCATGATTACGATGCCGACATTGAAGAAATACTGGCATCCATCCCACCGAAAAGCCGGGAAAAGCTCCGCTTCGAGCTGATCAGGACGATTGACAGCTATGACGCATATTTCACTCAATGGTCCTTGAGCTTTCCTGAAGCCTGCGATGAAACGCTAAAAAAGCAGATCTATGATCTGGCGCATCAGGAGCATGGTCGAAAAATACGCATGCTGAAAGACATCATGCGACTCAAGGCAAGGGTTCTGGTCTCGGAATACCGTAAATCCAGGTGACTGGAGATTCATTCCTTCATATGAAAAAAAGGATTTGCCATGTGACAAATCCCTTTTTTCATATGACAAACATCTTTTTTCACACCACGAGAAGATTGGGTGATGCGACATAAGCATTCATTCATGCCACCGCAGCAGCTGGAGGCATGAATGAACGATCTGGTAGCGCCACCGAATCAATCCGGCACATGGAAGACTGATTTTTCCATATCACCGGATCTTTCCTTCATGTGCAAAATGGGTTTTTCATATGACAAAAGATCTTTTTCGCGAAAGAAAAAGTTTTTGTCATAGGAGTGAAAGCTCCGGCGGAGCCGCGGAATAATCCCCGCCCCTTACTCCACCGTCACCGATTTGGCCAGGTTGCGCGGCTTGTCTACATCGGTGCCCTTCACCAGCGCGGCGTGGTAGCTGAGCAGTTGCAGCGGCACGACGTGGAGGATGGGGGACAGCAGGCCGTAGTGTTCAGGCAGGTGGAGGATGTGCACGCCTTCCGACTCGGCGATCTCGCAGCCGACGTCGGCAAACACGTAGAGCTCACCGCCGCGGGCACGGACTTCCTGCAGGTTGGACTTGAGCTTTTCGAGCAGGCTGTCGTTGGGCGCCACCGCGATGACTGGCATCTCCTTGTCCACCAGGGCCAGCGGACCGTGCTTGAGCTCGCCGGCCGGGTAGGCTTCGGCGTGGATGTAGGAGATTTCCTTGAGCTTGAGCGCACCTTCGAGGGCGATCGGGTAGTGCATGCCACGGCCGAGGAACAGGGCGTGGTGCTTGCCGGCGAAGCGCTGGGCCCAGCGTTCGATCTCGGGCTCCAGCTCGACGACCTTGGCGACGGCCACCGGCAGGTGGCGCAGCAGGGCCAGGTGGCTGGCCTCATCGGCTTCGGAGAGGCGGTTGTTCACCTTGGCGAGGGCCAGCGTCAGCAGGGCCAGGGCGGCCAGCTGGGTGGTGAAGGCCTTGGTGGAGGCGACACCGATCTCGGGACCGGCGCGGGTGATGAAACGCAGCGCGGCCTCGCGCACGATGGCGGACTCCGGCACGTTGCAGATCGCCAGGGTCTTGGTCATGCCCAGGCCCTTGGCGAACTTGAGGGCGGCCAGGGTATCGGCGGTCTCGCCGGACTGAGAGATGACGACCACCAGGGTTTCGGGGTCGGGCACCGATTCGCGGTAGCGGTATTCGCTGGCGATCTCGACCGAGCACGGCAGCTTGGCGATGGCTTCGAGCCAGTAACGGGCCACCAGGCCGGCGTGATAGCTGGTGCCGCAGGCGAGGATCAGCACCCGGCGGGTGGCGGCGAAGACGTCCACCGCGTCGCTGCCGAACAGCTGCGGCGACACGCTGCCGCCGCCGGCGATGATCTCCAGCGTGTTGGCCAGCGCCTGGGGCTGCTCGAAGATTTCCTTCTGCATGTAGTGGCGGTACTTCCCGAGCTCGACCGCATCGGCGGACAGGCTGGAAATATGTACCGGGCGGTCCACCGGCGTGCCGTCCTGGCGCGTGACGCGGTAGCCGTCGAGGCGCAGCTCGGCCACGTCGCCGTCTTCGAGGTACACCACCTTGCGGGTGACCTGCAGCAGCGCGGCGGTGTCGGAGGCGGCGTAATGACCGTCTTCGCCGATGCCGAGCAGCAGCGGCGAGCCCTTGCGGGCGACGATGGCGCGGCCCTGGTCGATCTCGCTGATGACGCCGATGGCGTAGGCGCCGACCAGATCGGCGAGGGTGGCGCGCACCGCATCGAACAGGTCGGGATGAGTCTTCAGCTTGTCGTGCAGCAGGTGGGCGATGGCTTCGGTGTCGGTCTCGGACGTGAACGCGTAGCCCTTGGCGCGCAGCGCATCGCGCAACTCCTCGAAGTTCTCGATGATGCCGTTATGCACCACTGCCAGGCCACCGGAGATGTGCGGGTGGGCATTGCGCTCGCTGGGTACGCCGTGGGTGGCCCAGCGGGTGTGGGCGATGCCGATTTCGGCAGAAAGACCAGTGGCATCGGCCTGAGCCGCCAGCTCGGCGACGCGCCCGACCGCGCGCAGGCGCTGCAGCGTGGGCGTGCCGTTTTGCTTAAGGACAGCCAGGCCGGCGGAGTCGTAGCCGCGGTATTCGAGCTTGCGCAGGCCTTCGAGCAGGACGGGAACGATGTTGCGACGGGCGATGGCGGTGACGATGCCACACATGAGCGGAAACCTTTCAGAGTTGCCCGGCCTGCGTGGCCGGACCGAAAATGAGGGACGGCATCAGGCCTTCTTGATCTTGACCGGGCGCTTCCAACCGGGGATCGACAGCTGCCTGGCGCGCGACACGGTGAGCTGCTCGGGCGGCGCATCCTTTGCCAGCGTAGTACCAGCGCCGAGGGTGGCACCGCGCCCGACGCGGACCGGCGCCACCAGCTGAGTGTCGGAGCCGATGAAGACGTCGTCCTCGATGATGGTGCGGAACTTGTTGGCGCCGTCGTAGTTGCAGGTGATGGTGCCGGCGCCGACGTTAACCCGCCGGCCGATGTCGGCGTCGCCGACGTAGGCCAGGTGGTTGGCCTTGGAGTGATCGGCGATCACGCTGTTCTTGACCTCGACGAAGTTGCCCAGATGCACGTCCTTGCCGAGCACAGTGCCCGGGCGGGTGCGCGCATAGGGGCCGATGACGCAGACCTCGCCCATCTCGGTATCCTCGATCTGGGAGAAGGCGGCGATCCTGGTGCCGGCGCCGATCTTCGCGTTTTTGACGACGCAGTTGGCACCGATACGCACGCCGTCGCCGAGCTCGACACGGCCTTCGAAGATGCAGTTGATGTCGATCTCCACGTCGCGGCCGCAGATCAGCTCGCCGCGCACGTCGAGGCGGGCCGGGTCGATGACGGTGACGCCGGCGTCGGTGAGACGGCGGGCGATGCCGCGCTGGTGGATGCGTTCCAGCTCGGCAAGCTGGGTCTTGTTATTGACGCCGAGGGTTTCCTCGAAGGCATCGGGCTGGGTGGTGACGACCTCGAGGCCGTCGGCAACGGCCATCGCGATGATGTCGGTGAGGTAGTACTCGCCCTGGGCATTGTCGTTCTTCAGGGCCGCCAGCCAGCCGCGCAGACGGGCAACGGGGGCAACCAGGATGCCAGTGTTCACTTCGCGGACGGTGCGCTCGGCGGGCGTCGCGTCCTTCTCCTCGACGATGCGGGTGACCTGCCCAGCGGCGTTGCGCAGGATGCGGCCGTAGCCGGTGGGGTCGTCCATCGTGACGGTGAGCAGGGCCAGGCGCTCGGCACCGGCGGCCTGGATCAGGCGCTGCAGCGTCGGAACGCCGATCAGCGGCACATCGCCGTAGAGGATCAGCGCAACATCACCGTCCTCCACCAGCGGCATTGCCTGCTGCACGGCATGACCGGTGCCCTGGGGCGGATCCTGGCGCGCCCAGGCCAGATCCGGAGCATCGAGTGCCTCGCGCACCACTTCGCCGCCATGGCCATACACCACCACGATGCGCCGCGCCTCCAGCGTGCGCGCGGTATCCAGCACATGGGCCAACAAAGGCTTGGCGGCCAGCGGCTGCAGCACCTTGGGCAGCACCGAACGCATGCGCTTGCCTTGTCCGGCGGCGAGAACGATCACTTCCATGGAGTTTCCTGATGCAGTTTGAATGTAAGCTGGAGCGGATTCTAGCATGCTCAAATTTGCCGCTTTGCGGCGCAGTTCTCGGATGCTCCGATAGCGTTGGCCCTTCAACTGACGCGACGCAACATTCCTTTGATCTAATACTAAAGTTCTTCAATGCGCATTCGTTAGAATCAAGGCGCTGCAATGCAAAAAACCAGGATATCGCCATGATCGACGCTCGTGATTTCATCCAGAACCGGACGTTTGACGAAATTGCCGTGGGCGATTCCGCCCAGCTGGTCCGCACACTCCGCCCCGAAGACATCCACCTGTTCGCCGTGATGTCGGGGGACGTGAATCCGACCCACGTGGACCCCGAGTTCGCCCGCTCCAGCCAGTTCCGCGAGGTGGTCGGGCATTCCATGTGGGGCAGCGTGCTGATTTCGTCCATCCTCGGCACCGAGTTCCCGGGCCCCGGTACCGTGTATGTGGCGCAGACCCTCAAGTTCTGGCGGCCGATCACCATCGGCGACACGCTGACCGTCACCATCACCTGTACCCAGCGCTTCGAGCACAACCATCACCTGCTTCTCGACTGCCAGTGCGTCAACCAGGACGGCCTGAAGGTCATCGACGGCACCGCCGAGGTGATGGCCCCCACCGAAAAGATCAAGCGTCCGCGCATGGCCATGCCGGAGATCACCATCTCCGACCGCCAGCAGCGCTACCTCCACGTGCTTGAGCTGACCAAGGGCATGGAGCCGATTCCCATCGCAGTGGCCCACCCCTGTGATACGGAATCCCTGCGCGGCCCGCTGCAGGCCAGGGACGCCGGGCTGGTCATTCCGGTGCTAGTCGGCCCCGAGAGCAAGATCCGCGAGGTGGCCGAACAGGAAGGTCTCGACCTGCACGGCGTTCGCATCGTCGATGCGCCCCACAGCCACGCCTCGGCCGAGATCGCCGTCCGCCTGGCCCGCTGCGGCGAGGTCGAGGCGCTGATGAAGGGATCCCTGCACACGGATGAACTGATGGGCGAGGTCGTTGCCAAGGAGACCGGACTGCGCACTTCGCGGCGCATCTCCCATGTCTTCATGGCCGACGTGCCGACCTACCCGCACCCACTGCTGATCACCGACGCCGCAATCAACATCGAACCCAGCCTCGAGGACAAGGTACACATCATCCAGAACGCTATCGAACTGGCGATCATGATGGGCGTGCCCGAACCCAAGGTGGCCATCCTGTCTGCCGTCGAGACCGTCAATGTAAAGATCCGCTCCACCATCGACGCCGCCGCCCTGTGCAAAATGGCCGACCGCGGGCAGATCAAGGGGGGCTTGCTCGACGGCCCGCTGGCCTTCGACAATGCCGTATCGCTGGTCGCCGCCAAGACCAAGGGCATCCGCTCCGCGGTGGCCGGCCAGGCCGATATCCTCATCGTGCCCGACCTGGAATCCGGCAACATGATGGCCAAGCAGCTCGAATACCTCGCCGATGCTCTGATGGCCGGTGTGGTGCTGGGCGCCCGGGTACCCATCGTGCTGACCAGCCGTGCCGATACCGCCGAAACCCGTACCGCCTCCTGCGCCATCGCGCAGCTGATGGCCCATAAACGCCGCCAGGGAGTCCGCCTGTGAAAGCCATCCTGATTCTCAATGCCGGCTCGTCGAGCCTGAAGTTCGCCCTTTTCCCGATGATCCCCGAGCTGGCCGACCGGCCACGCCTGTCCGGCCAGGTGGAAGGCATCGGCGCCGAACCGCTGATGCATGCGGTGGACAGCAGCACCGGCGAGCGCTTCGCCGAAGGCCTGACGGTGCCGGACGGCACCGATCAGAACGGCCAGCACCGCCTGGCGCTGGAATTCCTATTCGAGTGGATCAACCGCCACACGCCCGGAGTGGACATCATCGCCGCGGGTCACCGTATCGTGCATGGCGGCGACCACTACGGCGCACCGGTCGTGCTGACACCTGACGTCGTCAGCGAACTGGAAACCCTGATCCCCCTCGCCCCGCTGCACCAGCCCCACAACCTGCGGGCCATCAAGTCCCTGTTCACGCTGATGCCCAACGTGCGCCAGGTCGGCTGCTTCGACACGGCCTTCCACCGCACCCGCCTGCCGGTCGCCTCCCGCTTCCCGCTGCCCCGCTCGTACTACAACGAAGGGGTGAAGCGCTATGGCTTCCACGGCCTGTCCTACGAGTTCGTATCCCGCCAGCTGCCCGACCTGCTGGGTGAGGAAAAGGCCTGCGGACCGATCCTCATCGCCCACCTGGGCAACGGCGCCAGCATGTGCGCGCTGCGCGACGGGGTCAGCCGCGACACCAGCATGGGCTTCACCGCGGTGGACGGCCTGATGATGGGCACCCGCACCGGCTCGCTCGATCCCGGCGTGATCCTGCATCTGATCGAGCAGAAGGGCATGGACGCCAAGGCCCTCAGCAACCTGTTCTACAAGCAGTCCGGCCTGCTCGGCGTGTCCGGCCTCAGCCAGGACATGCGGGCCCTGCTCGACTCCGACGAGGAATCGGCGAAGGAAGCCGTCGAGCTGTTCTGCTATCGCGCCGCCTGCATGATCGGCCACCTGTCGATGGCCGCTGGCGGGCTGGATGCACTGGTGTTCACCGGCGGCATCGGCGAACACGCTGCACCGGTGCGCGCGCGCATCGCCGAATGGCTGGAATGGACCGGCCTGCGCCTCTACACGGCCGCCAACCAGCGCCACGCGACGCGCATCCACGCCAAGGACAGCAAGGTGGAGGTGCTGGTGGTGCCGACCAACGAGGAATGGATGATCGGCCACCACACGGTGAATCTGCTGGGGCTGAACTGAAACAGCAGAAATATCGGGACAGGGAGCCCATCAGCAGGGCTCTCTCCTTTCTCTTGTGGGGGCGAATTCATTCGCCCGCAGTCGGTTGAACAGCGTCCGTGGGCGAATGAATTCGCCCCCACAGGCGCGCGCTCCGGCAGGAAAGCGCTCCCCAGAAATGCAAAAAGCCCGGGTCACCCCAGGCTTTTTGCTTGATGCCTTGCGGATCAGCGCGGCAGGACGCTGCTGCCCATCAGGAAGGTGTCGACCTCGCGGGCGGCCTGACGGCCTTCGCGGATCGCCCACACCACCAGGGACTGGCCACGGCGCACGTCACCGGCAGCGAAGACCTTCGGCACGTTGGTGGCGTAGCAGCCCTCACCGTCGGTGGTGGCCTTGGCGTTGCCACGGCCGTCCTTGTCGACGCCGAAGGCTTCGAGCAGGGACGCCACCGGGTTGGTGAAGCCCATCGCGAACAGCACCAGATCAGCCGGCAGCTCACGCTCGGAACCCGGCACTTCGGTCGGCTTGCCGTCCTTCCATTCGAGTTCGACAGTCTTCAAGGCCTTGACCTTGCCGTTCTCACCGATGAACTCCTTGGTGGACACGGCGAACTCGCGGCTGCAGCCTTCTTCGTGGGAAGACGAGGTGCGCAGCTTGATCGGCCAGTACGGCCAGGTCAGCGGACGGTTCTCTTCCTTCGGCGGCTCGGGCATCACTTCGAACTGGGTCACGGACGTGGCGCCGTGACGGTTGGAGGTGCCGACGCAGTCGGAACCGGTGTCGCCACCGCCGATCACGATGACGTGCTTGCCGGTAGCGGAGATCGGGTTCTTGTCGTCGCCCGCCACTTCCTTGTTCTGCGGAATCAGGAATTCCAGTGCGAAGTGGATGCCGGACAGCTCGCGTCCCGGAACCGGCAGGTCACGGGGCACTTCGGAACCGGCGGCGAGGATCACCGCGTCGAACTCGGACTGGAGCTGCTCGGCGGAGACCACCTCGACGGCGTCATCGTTGATGCCGGTTGCACCCGGCTTCGCGCCGACGCACACCTTGGTGCGGAAGGTGACGCCTTCGGCTTCCAGCTGGGCCACGCGACGATCGATGCCGGACTTCTCCAGCTTGAAGTCGGGGATGCCGTAGCGCAGCAGACCACCGATGCGCGAGCTCTTCTCGAAGACCGTCACGTCGTGGCCGACGCGGGCCAGTTGCTGGGCCGCAGCCAGGCCGGCCGGGCCGGAGCCGACGACGGCGACCTTCTTGCCGGTCTTGGTGGCGGCGGGCTGGGGTACAACCCAGCCGTTTTCCCAGGCCTTGTCGATGATTGCGTGCTCGATCGACTTGATACCCACCGCATCCGTGTTGATGTTCAGCGTGCAGGCCGCCTCGCAGGGAGCGGGGCAGATCCGGCCGGTGAAGTCCGGGAAGTTGTTGGTCGAGTGCAGAACCTCGATCGCTTCCTTCCAGTTGCCACGGTAAACCAGGTCATTCCAGTCGGGAATGATGTTGTTCACCGGACAGCCGTTGTTGCAGAACGGAATGCCGCAGTCCATGCAACGGGCGCCCTGCTTGGCTGCATCTTCGTCGCTCAGGTGAGCGACGAATTCCTTGTAGTGCTTGAGACGCTGCTCGACCGGGGCATAGGCCTCGGAAAGACGCTGGTACTCGAGAAATCCAGTTGGCTTGCCCATTGTTACGCGGCCTCCAGTTCTTTCTGTTGTTGCGCGGCCATCTCGGCCAGCGCGCGACGGTATTCGTGCGGCATCACCTTGACGAACTTGCAGCGGTAGGCGGCCCAGTCGGCCAGGATGGCCTTGGCACGCTCGCTGCCGGTGTAGGTGGCGTGACGTTCGATCAGCAGCTTGAGCAGGGCTTCATCGGCCATGCCCAGGTGACGTACGTCGACACGGCCGTGGCCTTCGAGGTCGTCGCCGGCCTCGGAGCCCTGACGGGCGGCGAGTTCTTCCTCGACCGGCTCCAGGGCCACCTGGGCCATGTTGCAGCGGCCTTCGAAAGTGCCGTCCTCGTCGAAGACGTAAGCCACGCCGCCGGACATGCCCGCGGCGAAGTTGCGACCGGTCATGCCGAGCACCACGACGGTACCGCCGGTCATGTACTCGCAGCCGTGGTCGCCCACGCCTTCCACTACGGTGGTGGCGCCGGAGTTACGCACCGCGAAACGCTCACCGCCGACGCCGGCGAAGTAGGCTTCACCTTCGGTCGCACCGTACAGCACGGTATTGCCGATGATGATGTTGCTCGGCGTGTCGCACTTGAAGCCAGGTGCCGGGCGCACGATGATGCGGCCACCGGACAGGCCCTTGCCGACGTAGTCGTTGCCTTCACCCACCAGCTCGAGGGTCAGGCCGCGGGACAGGAAAGCCCCGAAGCTCTGGCCGGCGGTGCCGTTGAGGCGGATATGCACGGTGTCGTCGGGCAGGCCGGCGTGACCGTACTTGGCTGCAAAGCGGCCAGACAGCATGGCGCCGACGGTGCGGTTGATGTTGCGCACCGGCACTTCGAAGGAAACCTTCTCACCGGTTTCAAGGGCCGGCTTGGCCAGCTCGATGAGCTGGTTGTCGAGGGCCTTGACCAGGTTGTGGTCCTGAACTTCGGTGTGCAGACGCGGCACGTCGACGGGCACGTTCGGCAGGTGGAAGATGCGGCTGTAGTCCAGGCCGCGCGCCTTCCAGTGTTCGATGCCGGCCTTCAGGTCGAGCAGGTCGGCACGACCGATCAGCTCGTCGAACTTGCGGACGCCCAACTGGGCCATCAGTTCGCGCACTTCCTCGGCAACGAAGAAGAAGTAGTTCACCACGTACTCGGGCTGGCCGGAGAAGCGCTTGCGCAGAGCCGGATCCTGCGTCGCCACACCCACCGGACAGGTGTTGAGGTGGCACTTGCGCATCATGATGCAGCCTTCGACGACCAGCGGCGCGGTGGCGAAACCGAATTCGTCGGCACCCAGCAGCGCACCGATGACGACGTCGCGGCCAGTCTTGATCTGGCCGTCAACCTGCACGCGGATGCGGCTGCGCAGGCGGTTGAGGACCAGGGTCTGCTGGGTTTCAGCCAAGCCCAGTTCCCACGGAGAACCGGCGTACTTGATCGAGGACAGTGGGGACGCACCGGTACCACCATCGTGACCGGCGATCACCACGTGGTCGGCCTTGGCCTTGGCCACACCAGCCGCCACGGTACCGACGCCCACTTCGGACACCAGCTTGACGGAGATGTCGGCCTTCGGGTTGGTGTTCTTCAGGTCGTGGATCAGCTGGGCCAGATCCTCGATGGAGTAGATGTCGTGGTGCGGCGGGGGCGAGATCAGGCCGACGCCCGGCACGGAGTGACGCAGGAAGCCGATGTACTCGGAGACCTTGTGGCCGGGCAGCTGGCCGCCTTCGCCGGGCTTGGCGCCCTGGGCCATCTTGATCTGGATCTGATCGGCGTTGACCAGGTACTCGGTGGTCACGCCGAAACGACCGGATGCCACCTGTTTGATCGAGGAACGCAGGCTGTCGCCGACCTTCAGCTCGATGTCGCGCTCGATACGATTTGCGCCGATCAGCTCGGACAGCTTGGTGGGCTTGGAGATGGGGATGAAGCGCTTAGGATCTTCACCGCCTTCGCCGGTGTTCGACTTGCCGCCGATACGGTTCATGGCGATCGCCAGCGTGGTGTGGGCCTCGGTGGAGATGGAGCCGAGGGACATCGCGCCGGTGGCGAAGCGCTTGACGATTTCCTTGGCGGGCTCGACCTCTTCCAGCGGCACCGGGGCACCGATGGGCTTGAGCTCGAACAGGCCGCGCAGGGTCATGTGGCGCTTGCTCTGATCGTTGATGATCTTGGCGTATTCCTTGTAGGTGTCGAACTTGCCGCTGCGGGTGGAATGCTGCAGCTTGGCAATCGCGTCCGGCGTCCACATGTGCTCGTCGCCACGGATCCGGAAGGCATATTCGCCACCGGCATCGAGGGCGTTGGCCAGCACCGGATCGGCACTGAAGGCGGCCTGGTGCAGGCGGATGGCTTCTTCCATCACCTCGAACACGCCGATGCCTTCCACCTGGGAAGCGGTGCCGGTGAAGTACTTCTCGACCAGCGACTTCTTCAGGCCGATGGCCTCGAAGATCTGCGCGCCGGTGTAGGACATGAAGGTCGAGATGCCCATCTTGGACATGACCTTCATGAGGCCCTTGCCGACGGCCTTGATAAAGTGCTTGACGTACTTCTCGGCGGTCTCGGCATCACCGTGGGCCATCTCGGTGAGGGTTTCGAGGGCCAGGTAGGGGTGCACCGCCTCGGCGCCATAGCCGGCCAGCACGGCAAAGTGGTGGGTCTCACGGGCGGAGCCGGTTTCGACCACCAGGCCGGTGCGGGTACGCAGGCCCTTGGTGACCAGGTGCTGGTGAATGGCGGAGGTGGCCAGCAGGGCCGGGATCGCCACCTGCTCGGCGCTGACCTTGCGGTCGGAGACGATCAGGATGTTGGAGCCTTCCAGCACTGCGTTCTCGGCTTCGGCGCACAGGGAGGCCAGACGTGCTTCGACGCCTTCCTTGCCCCAGGCCAGCGGGTAGCAGATGTCCAGTTCGGCGGAGCGGAACTTGTTCTCGGTGTAACGGGCGATCTCGCGCAGCTTCGCCATG
Organism: Zoogloea sp. LCSB751; assembly: GCF_002028455.1. Classification (GTDB taxonomy): domain Bacteria; phylum Pseudomonadota; class Gammaproteobacteria; order Burkholderiales; family Rhodocyclaceae; genus Zoogloea. Next base: position 247,218 of record NZ_MWUM01000006.1, read on the forward strand.
TCGGCGAAGGTCAGCACCGGCTGGGTGACTTCCAGGCGGTACGGGGGGTTGATCTCGTTGATGCCGAGCAGGTTCGGGCGCGGGCCGACGAAGCTCACCAGGGACATGACCAGTTGTTCGCGGATCGGGTCGATCGGCGGGTTGGTCACCTGGGCGAACAGCTGACGGAAGTAGCTGTAGATCGGCTTGGCCTTGGCGGACAGCACAGCCAGCGGGCTGTCGTTGCCCATCGAGCCGGTGCCCTCTTCGCCGGTCTTGGCCATCGGCTCGAGGATGAACTTGACGTCTTCCTGGGTGAAGCCGAAAGCCTGCTGGCGATCCAGCAGGGAAGCTGCGCACTCAGGGGCGGCAACGCTGACGGGCGCAGCACAGGTGTCGAGCTTGATGTTGATGCGGGACAGCCATTCCTGGTAGGGCTTGGCGGCGGCAAGGGATTCCTTGATTTCCTTGTCGTCGATGATGCGGCCCTGCTCCATGTCGATCAGGAACATCTTGCCCGGCTGCAGACGCCACTTCTTGACGATCTTCTCGTCGGGGATCGGCAGCACGCCGGACTCGGAAGCCATCACGACGTAATCGTCGTCGGTGACCAGGTAGCGGGCGGGACGCAGGCCGTTACGGTCGAGGGTCGCGCCGATCTGGCGACCGTCGGTGAAGGCCACCGCGGCGGGGCCGTCCCACGGCTCCATCATGGCCGCGTGATATTCGTAGAAGGCACGGCGCTTCTGGTCCATCAGCGTGTGGGATTCCCAGGCTTCGGGAATCATCATCATCATCGCGTGGGCCAGGGAATAGCCGCTCATCACCAGCAGTTCGAGCGCGTTGTCGAAGGCGGCGGAGTCGGACTGCCCCGGATAGATCAGCGGCCACAGCTTCTGCAGGTCTTCGCCGAGCAGCGGAGACTGGGTGCCCTTCTCGCGGGCACGCATCCAGTTGTAGTTGCCACGCACCGTGTTGATTTCGCCGTTGTGGGCGATGTAACGGAACGGGTGGGCCAGGTGCCAGGTCGGGAAGGTGTTGGTCGAGAAGCGCTGGTGCACCAGAGCCAGCGCGGAGATACAGCGCGGATCCTGCAGATCGCTGTAGTACAGGCCGACCTGGTCGGCGAGCAGCAGGCCCTTGTAGTTGATGGTCCGCGCCGACATGGACGGCGTGTAGAACTCCTTGGAGTGCTTCAGCTTGAGGGCGGCGATGGCGTTGGCGGCACGGCGACGGATCACGTACAGCTTGCGCTCGAGGGCGTCGGTGACCATCACGTCGGGACCACGGCCGATGAAGACCTGGCGGATCACCGGTTCCTTGGCCTTGACGGTCGGGGACATCGGCATGGCCGGATCGGTCGGCACGTCGCGCCAGCCGAGCACGACCTGACCTTCGGCGCGGGTTGCGCGCTCGATTTCGTCCTCACAGGCAAGACGGGATGCGTGCTCCTTCGGCAGGAAGACCATGCCGACACCGTAGTCGCCGGCCGGCGGCAGGGTGACGCCCTGCTTGGCCATTTCTTCGCGGAACAGCGTATCCGGAATCTGGATCAGAATCCCGGCGCCGTCACCCTGCAGCGGGTCGGCACCCACGGCACCCCGGTGGTCCAGATTCTTCAGAATTTCGAGACCCTGATTGACGATCTCATGCGTCTTGTTGCCCTTGATATGTGCAATGAAGCCAACACCACAGGCGTCATGTTCGTTGGCGGGGTCGTAAAGGCCCTGCTCCAGGGGAAGATCCATCTTGTTTTTCCTCGACACAACACACACCGGCGCCGCGTAGCGCACCGCGCCGGACCTTCAAACTGCGGGAAATCGCCCCGTCCGAACCGTGAAAAAGCCGGCGACACGCGGCCAGCCGGCTACGTTCGATCCCGACGAGGAGACCGTTCAAACACATTGGGCGAGGGTCGAATATACCGCTCCAAGAGCCCTGTTTTCAAGGATTTTTTGCGCTGCCGCAAGCCGTTGCAGGGCTCAGTGGATCTCACCGACGGCAAACAGGCGCCGGTGCTCACGCATCGCATATCTATCCGTCATCCCTGCAATATAGTCGGCGATGGCGCGGGGCTTGTCGGCACGGGCCATTTGCTGGTACTGAGGCGGCAGCAAGCGGGGATCGTCCATGAAGGCCCGAAAAAGATCCCGGATGATGCGCCGGGCCTTGTCGGTCATGCGCAGCACCTGGAAGTGGTGGTACAGCGCTTCCCGCAGAAAGGTCTTGAGGACACGCAACTCGGGCAGCACGGCGTCGCTATAGGCCACCAGGCGCGGTGCGGCATGTACGTCATCGAGGGAAACCACGCCGGCAGCGGCAATGTTGGCGCGGGTCTGCTCGATGAGGTCCACCGCCATCATGTTGATCATGCGCCGGATGGTTTCGTGGATCAGCCGCCGCCCGGCGAGGCCCGGATAGGCAGCCTCGACAGCCTCCCGGTTGCGACGGAAGATCGGCACCGCATCGAGTTGCTCGAGGGTGATCAACCCCGAACGCAGCCCGTCATCCACGTCGTGGTTGTTGTAGGCGATCTCGTCGGCCAGGTTGGCCAGTTGCGCCTCCAGCGAGGGTTGATGCCCCTGCAGGAAACGCTGCCCGATGTCGCCAAGGAGAGCGGCATTCTTCAGCGAGCAGTGCTTGAGGATCCCTTCGCGGGTCTCATGCATCAGGTTGAGGCCGTTGAACCCGGCGTAGCTCTCCTCAAGCACGTCCACCGTCCGCAGGGACTGCAGATTGTGCTCGAAGCCACCGAAGTCCTGCATGCAGGCGTGCAAGGCGTCCTGCCCGGCATGGCCGAAGGGGGTGTGCCCCAGGTCGTGGGCGAGGGCTACCGCTTCTGCCAGGTCCTCGTTGAGGTGCAACGCCCGGGCGATGGAGCGGGTGATCTGGGCAACCTCGATACTGTGGGTCAGGCGGGTCCGGAACAGATCGCCTTCGTGATTGACGAAGACCTGGGTCTTATACTCGAGGCGCCGGAAGGCCGTGCAATGCACGATACGGTCCCGGTCGCGCTGGAATTCGCCGCGCGCCACCGGTGGCGGCTCAGCCACCCGGCGGCCCCGGGAGTTGGTCTCGACAACGGCATAGGATGCCAGGTCTGCCATCTATCGGGCGCTCAGCAGCAAGCCTCAATGGTGGCACGAATGTCGTGCTGACTGGCCTCGGCGGTGACGACAGCCTCACCCACCGCCTTCAGCAGCACCAGCCGCAGGGTGCCGTCCGCCACCTTCTTGTCGTGAGCCATCAGTTCGAGATAACGGTCCACGCCCAAGGGCGCGCCCTTCACCGGCAGACCGGCCCGCTCATGAATGGAGCGGATGCGCTCCACGTCGGAGTCGGACAGCCAGCCGAGGCGCCGGGAAAGGTCTGCAGCCATGATCGCCCCGGCAGCCACGGCTTCACCGTGCAACCAAGTACCATAGCCCAACCCGGTTTCGATGGCATGACCGAAGGTGTGCCCCAGATTGAGCGTTGCTCGCACACCCTGCTCCGTCTCATCGGCAGCGACGACTTCCGCCTTGTTGCGGCAGGAGCGCTCGACCGCTTCGGCCAACGCCTCCGCATCGCGCGCAAGCAGACGCTCGACATTGGCCTCGATCCACTCCAGGAAAGGCAGATCCCGGATCAGCCCGTACTTGATGACTTCGGCCAGCCCCGCTCTCAGCTCCCTGTCAGGCAGGGTATTGAGGACCGACGTGTCGGCCAGCACCAGCCTGGGCTGGTAGAAGGCACCGATCATGTTCTTGCCGAGGGGATGATTGATCGCGGTCTTGCCACCGACGGACGAATCCACCTGCGACAACAACGTGGTCGGCACCTGAATGAAAGGCACACCGCGCTGGTAGGTCGCCGCAGCAAACCCGACCATGTCGCCGACAACCCCGCCACCGAGAGCGATCAGCGTCGTCCCGCGATCACAGCGGCTGGACAGCAGGCCATCGAATATCGTGTTGAGGGTCTCCCAATCCTTGTGCGCCTCACCATCCGGCAGCACGATCTCGGTAACGGTCAGCCCGCGAGCCTTCAGACCATCAACAAAACCGCGCAGATAGAGGGGCCCCACCACATCGTTGGTGATCACCGCGACACGGCGCGATTTCACATACGGCAGAAGCAGACCGGAATCTGTCAGCAGCCCTCCTCCAATCCGGATCGGATAACTGCGTTCAGCCAATTCAACGTTCAATGTGCGCATAAGTCGTGCAATTCCTTTTCGATCAGACGCACCATCGCGTGCGGCGTTCCGCGCCCCCCTTCGACGATGATGTGCGCAACCTCGCGGTACAGCGGGTCGCGGACGACATACAACTGCTGGAGCCGCCCCTTGGGGTCCGGTACCTGCAGCAGAGGGCGCGTCTTGTCGTGACGGGTGCGCTCCCACAGGACGTGGGGCGGAACATTGAGATAAACGACCACACCCCGCCCGGACAACAGGTTGCGGTTGATGGGATTGATCACTGCCCCCCCCCCGGTGGCGAGCACCATGTCCGACTCGGTGGTCAGCTCATCCAGGGTCTGGGTCTCTCGACGCCGGAAGCCATCTTCGCCTTCGATTTCGAAGATCGTCGGAATCTTGACCCCGGTCCGCACCTCGATCTCATGGTCGCTATCCACGAACCGCAGCCCGAGGCGCTTGGCCAGCTCCCGGCCGACGGTGGTTTTACCGGAGCCGGGCATGCCCACCAGAACAACACATCTCGACTGCTGCAAATTCACTTCAGACATGCCGCCATCTAACCATGAAAAAGCCCCGCTCGTCACCGGGCGGGGCAGGAAGCCATGAATCGTCAAATATCAATAGCGGGACTGGCACCCACCCGTCACATCCGTTCCGAACGGAGAATACTGGAACGACGGTGAAACATCAGGATTCAACACCTCGCTGGAGGGATACGGCAGGTCAAAGCTGCGGCCAGCAAAATTATTCTTACCAGAAACCGCAGCAGTTGCCTTCAACTCAACCTTGGTCCAATACGCATAATTCGGCGGATATACCACCCAAAATGCCGCCGAACCGCCATTGTCGGTAGTGACCGTCACACTCGACGCCTGCGTAGCAGACGTGATCGGAGGCATCACCGCTGCTGCACCGTTTGGTTCAAGAATACCGTCACCATCATAGTCACCGAGTTCGCCCGTCTGGACGAATCCGTCATTGTTGGCATCTTCGGCCAGGCACAAGACTTCGGATGTCACTGACCACTTCTTGCCATCGCTAGCAAACTGGCCCTTTCTGAACGAAACACCGCGTAACGAGATCGTCACAGCTTGATTCTTGATCGGATTACCGGCGGAGTCGGTGACAAAAACGCCCCAGACCGAGTGATAGCGAGGAGGATCGGAGTCCTTCACCAGCAAATTATCGGTACTGATCACCATATTCACGCCCTGGCCCGCCACGGTCAGTGAAGAAGAACCCGTGACGCTCGTACCATTTACCGTGGCGACCAATTGCACAGAATCCTTGCCGCTCAGGTTCGGATCGGCTTTGAAAATCGTCGACGCCACACCAGAGTCATCCGTGTAGGCAATCGACGGATTGGCAGTACCGCCTCCATTCGGCGCAGTGAAAATGACGGTACTGCCCGAAATCGGATTGCCCGAGTTATCCCGAACCACCGCGTAGACCGCAGCTGAGCCATTCGGCGACAGCGTAGTCGGATCGGACTGCACGACAATCTGAGTCGGCACCAGGGCCACGAACTTCACATCCCGCTTGGCCGTCGTTCCGGACGCCGACGAGCCGTTGAGGATCGCAGCGATCGTTGCCGCCCCAGCCCCCGGGGACTTGACATAAGCGGTTGCGGTAGTTCCCGAGAAGGCAACTGTCTGGGTCGCGCCGGCGGTCGAACAAGCGGCAGTCGCATACACCGAACCACGCGACGACGTGAAAGTTACACTGTCCGCAGCAACACCTCCGGACAACTGCACGGCAACCGGAGTGCAGGTATTGATGGACAGCGACGCCCCCGAGGCAGGAGCGGCAAACGAGAAATCAACCGAGGAAATCGCCACATCCTTAGATGCAATGGCACCCAGCGCACTCGCCGTGATGGTATCCGCCCCACTGATCGTCGGCGTAAAAGTTACCGTAGCTTGACCGCCGGAATTGGTCCTCACCGTCGCCGGGATCGAATTTCCAAGCTTGGAGGTCAATGCCACGTCCTGATTGGCAATAGCCTTTCCAGCGCCATCCAGTACGCTGATCGACATCGAAACCTGCTTGCCGACGACACCCGATGCGTCGCCACCAAAACCGAGGCGAGTTCCCTGGATGGCAACCGTAATCGTCTTGGTCAGCGACTTGTGGGTCGCCGTGATCGTCACCGTCCGATTGGACTTGTTGTCGTCGGAGTTGAACTGAACCGTCGCTACGCCAGTAGTTTTATCGGTCGTCGCGCTCGGCGCAGAAAGCGTACCGGAATCAACCGAGAAATTGACCACCTCGCTGCTGACCACCGCATTTCCGCTGTCTTTCAAGGCCGCCTTTACGGACACCGTAGAGCTGCCGTCAGTCTGGATAGACGGAGTATCCACCGTCAGAGTCAGTTGAGTGGCAGTCTGCGCGGTCGAATCAGTAACACACGCGCCGTTGGCATTAAAGGCAAGACACGTGCTGCTTCCCGAGCCACCTCCACCACCTCCACCACAGGCGGCGAGCAACAGCGCGAGCAGCGCAGGAACGACGGGGGCAGAACGCGAATATGGACGCGCTACAGTGCATTTACTCATTGGAAATCCCATTCAAGCCGAAACTATCTCAGCCCAAGCTGATCGTTGATGATTCGAGGTGTAATGAACACGAGCAGTTCGGTCTTGTTGTCCTTGCGCTCGGTATTACGGAACAGATAGCCAAGAACCGGCACATCTCCCAGCAACGGGATTTTCGTCGTGGTGCTGCCGACTTCCTGGATGTAGATCCCGCCAATCACCACCGTGCCGCCGTTCTCGACCACCACGTCGGTCTTGACGTGCTTGGTGTCGATCGGAACGTTGCCGCCGGCAACCGGCTGATCGTAACGAGGCTGATCCTTGTTGACTTCGAGTGCCATCATGACCTTGCCATCGGGCGTGATCTGCGGCTTGACCTTCAAGGTCAAGTTGGCCTTCTTGAAACTGACGGTCGGGAATGTAGACCCGCCTCCCGCCTGAGTTTGATAAGGCACTTCAGAGCCCTGCTCGATAATGGCCTCCGCCTTGTCCGCCGTCATCACCCGTGGGCGGGATACGACCTTGCCGCGCCCATCCGCCTCCAGCGCCGAAACCTCGAGGTCGATGTAACGGGTGGCCGCGCTGTTCCACAACGCAAACGAGAACGCTCCCGCAGACTTATTGTTGATTGACGACGCCGGCAGATTCACGCCCAAGCTGTTGTTGAAATCGGGAATGGTCGTGATCTGTCCGGCCTGGTAGCCAGTCGACGAAAGATTGCCCGTCCCGAAGGTATTCCGGAAAACCGGGACGCCACCGGTGGTGGTGCCGATCTGGCCGCCGGTTTTGGCTCCAAAACCAAGACGTACGCCCAGGTTGCTGGCAAACGTATCTGTGGCCTCGACGATCTGCGCCTCAATCAAGACCTGGCGCACCTCGACGTCCACCTCGGCGATCAGACGCCGGATGTCCTCGAGCCGGGACGCCACGTCATTGACGAAGATCTTGTTGCTGCGCTCATCAGGCAGCACGCTGCCCCGCTTGGACAGCACGGACTGGTCCTTGCTCTTCAGGAACTCCGCAACACTCTTCGCCTTGTGGTAGTTGATCTGGAAACTCTCGGTCCGCAACGGCTCCAGATCACCGACCTGGGCCTTGGCCTCCAGATCGAGCTTCTCACGGGCCGCGAGTTCGTCCCGCGGGGCAATCCAGATCACGTTGCCGTTCTTGCGCATGTCCAGGCCCCGCGCCTGCAGGATGATGTCGAGGGCCTGGTCCCAGGGCACATCTTTGAGCCGCAGCGTCAGATTGCCCTGCACCGAGTCGCTGGTGATGATGTTGAAGTTCGTGAAGTCCGCGATGACTTGCAGCACGGAACGCACGTCGATGTTCTGGAAGTTCAGGGACAGCTTTTCGCCGGAGAAACGCCCCTTGCCAGTCCCTTGCGTCAGCTTGTTGGGATCTTCCTTGACCGGCTTCACCTCCAGAACGAACTGGCTGTCACTCTGATAGGCGTTGTGCTCCCAGAGTCCCCGCGGCGTCACCGTCATGCGCACGTTGCCGCCCTGAGTCTGGGTCAGAACGGAAGAGACGGGAGTACCGAAATCAATCACGTCGAGCTTGCGACGCAACTGTTCCGGCGCATCGGTCTTCAGGAAATCGACGACCAGGCTTTCACCCTGCTGACGGATATCGATGCCGGCATTCGGATCGGACAGATCGACCACCAGGCGTCCTTCACCATCCTTGCCACGCCGGAAATTGATATCGCGAATGGCATGCCGGTCTGCCGCCCCCGTGGCGGCAGGAGCGAACTGGGAGCTCTGCTGCGCAAGCGAACTCGTAGCCTCTCGGATCTGCCCGACCGCCAGCGTGATCAGCAGGTCATTGCCGTCCTGGCGCGTCTCATAGGGGTAGACCCGGGACAGGTTCAGGACCAGGCGGGTCTGGTCTCCGACCTGGACGACATTCACGCTGCGCAGATCGCCGGCATTGAGCGTCTGACTGTTACGCCCCAAACCGTTCGCCGTATCCGGGAAGTCAAACGCGATACGGGCTGGACTCGCCACGCTGAAGCTTGCTGGTGAGGCGGCAAGAGGCTTGGCCAGCGTGAGCTTGAGGACAATGTTGCCCCCCTGCTCCACGGCCATGATCTTCTCGATCCGGTTGCTTGCCGGCGCTGCATCCGCAGCCTGTGGAGCCTGCGCGAACACGGACACCGGAGGCACCAGCCCCCCGAGACAAGCCGCCACCACCCATGCGCCAAACCTGAGCCCGTAAGGTCTCATTTTCATTTCTTCGCCTCCTGAGGCGCCTGCTCCTGCAACTGGAGCGTGCTGATGCGCTCGGTCCATTCACCGCCCACATCCTCGACAAGTTCTTTCAAGGTAACTTCGGATTCACTGATGGCAGTGATCTTCCCGTAATTCTGCCCAAGATAGTTACCGACCTTGACCTGATGGAGGGTCTTGTCCACGACGATGATGGCATGGGCCTGCCCCTTCTTCATCATGACGCCCACCATCTTGAGCGATTCGAGCGGATAGGCCTCCAGGGGCTCCCTGCGCCGATTCGCATCGGGCACGAAGGCCGACTTTTTGTCCGGATCCAACTTTGCTGCCTTGAATGGATCAAGCAGGCCGCTCCCCTGGTAATTCACGACAGATGCTTGGCGGATCGGTGGCAGAGGCTTCAGATTGGGTTTGAGGTCTTTCGACGCATCCGCCATCCAGTCGCGCAAATCCTGCTGCTGGTCACTGCAACCAGTGAGCAGTACCGAGCCCACCAGGGACACCATCAGAGTCAGTCGCATGATCGTCACTTGCGCGCCTTTTCCTTGGCTTTTTCCCTGCGCAGGGTGGCGACTTCCTCATCGTCCAGGTAACGATAGGTAATCGCCGTCGCATCGAATTTCAGGGTGCCATCCTTGAGCGTTTCAATCGCGACATCGTTCAATGTCACGATGCGGGGCATCTGTGCCACATCGCTGACGAACTCGCCGAGATCGTGGTAATTGCCGGTCACCCGCACGGCAATCGGCAACTCCGCGTAAAAATCCTTCAATCCTTCGGAGCCCGGCTTGAAGAGTTCGAACAGCAAGCCGCGCCCCAAACCCGCCTGGTTGATGTCAGCCAGCAGGGACTCGATCTCGGAACGATTCGGCAACTGCTTCAGCAAGGCACCGAACTGGCGGTCGATCTCAGCCAGTTGCCGCCGGTATTCAGGAAGATTCACGGCCTGGCGCTTCTTGGACAACCATTCGTCCTTCAGCGTGAGCTCTTCCTTTTCCTTGGCATCCAACGCAGTCAGTTGATCGCTCCAGTCGAACCACCAGCCACCGACCACGATGACCAGAAAAATAGCCAACAGCGTCGCAAGCCGGGGAAGCAGCGGCCATTGCCCGGGATCATTGGGATCCAGCCCCTGAAAATCCCTAATCAGGGTCTGGACATCCATCGTCCGGAGATTCTCGATCGACTCCTTGAGACTCATGGCTTGCCTCCCGGAGCATTCCCACTCCCGCTGGGCTTCTGCTTGCCGGAATCCTCCATCTTGACGCGCTCGATACTTACGTTGAGATTGAATTCGCTGACGCGGCGGGTATTCAGCACCGCGGCCTTGACCTCGACGAGATCGGCATGCTCGAGATGGGGGGAGGCCTCCAGATTGCGCATCAGGGTGGAGACCCGCGCATTCGACTGCGCATAGCCAGTCAGATTGATCTTGGGACCGGACTGCTTGAGGGTCTTGAGGTACACGCCTTCAGGCATCTGACGGACCAACTCATTGAACAGCTGCACGGTTTCCGTGCGATTGGTCTGCAGCGACTCGATGACCTGCTTGCGGGACAGCAGCGCATCGGCCTGTTCCCGCAAGCCCTTGATCTCCACGATTTCCTTGTCGAGCACGGAGATTTCCTGCTTGAGAAAGACGTTCTTCGCATCCTGGCCATCCACATAACCTGCCAGGATCGTGTGCCCGATGAACCACACCACCAGCCCAGCCACTGCTATCAGGGCCGAAAACAGCGCGAACTGCTGACGACGCGCCTTGCGCTTCTCTTCCCGGTGGGGAAGCAGGTTGATACGGATCACGAATCGAACCTCCGCAGGGCCAGCCCGCAGGCAACCAGCAAGGCCGGAGCATCCGCAGCGAGATTCTTCGGCCGCACCTTGGGACCAAGGCTCATATTTGCAAACGGGTTGGCCACCAGGGTGTCTACCTGAGTGCGGCCCGCGACGGTTTCAGCGAGCCCCGGGATGACCGCACAGCCTCCTGCGAGGACGATGTGATCGACTTGATTGAACTGAGTGGAGGTAAAGAAAAACTGCAGGGCGCGCGACACTTCCAGCGCCATCGCATCCATGAAGGGGCGCAGCAGGTCGGACTCGTAGCTCTCCGGCAGCGAACCGGTACGCTTGCCGCTCTCGGCCTCCTCGAGGGACATGCCGAAATGACGCATGATGTCCTGGGTCAGCAGAAAACCGCCAAAAGCCTGCTCGCGGGCGTACACCTGATTACCGTTGCGCAGCACCGACACGTTCATTACATTGGCCCCCGCATCCACCAAGGCGATGATCTTGTCTTCCCCGCGGTCGGGCAGTTGCTCCTGGACCAGTTCAAAGGCTGCCAGCGCAGCATAGGACTCGACATCCATCACCAGCGCCTTGAGGCCGGCAGCTTCCGCCGCAGCGACGCGATCCTCGACTTTTTCCTTGCGGGACGCAGCGATCAGCACCTCGTCCTCGTCGACATTGGAGGCGGCCGGACCAATCACCTGGAAGTCGAGGTTCACTTCGTCAAGCGCGAAGGGAATGTACTGATTCGCCTCCGACTCAACCTGCACCTCCAGTTCCTGGTCGCGCAAGCCGGCAGGCAGGATGATCTTCTTGGTGATGACCGCCGATGCAGGCAACGCCAGTGCCACGAAGCGGGTCGCCGTTGCGAGCCGGCGCCAGCCGCGCCGGATGGCGTCGGAGACCGCTTCCAGATTGACGATATTTCCATCGGACACTGCCTCCCGCGGAAGCGCTTCGACGGCGTACCGCTCGACCCGATAGCCGCCCCCCGAGACGGTGGACAACTCCACCATCTTGACCGACGACGACGAGATGTCGACACCGACCAAAGGGCGCGCCCGAGGGCTCAAAAAGGAGATGTCGATCACAAAAAGTCCTGAATTTTCTTTATGTTAGACGCAATAACAACAAACTACTTGAGATCCTAACAACAACCATGACAAGTGTAAAGGCAAGGCCCGGGAGAATACCGGATTGCATATCGGGCGACAAATCGGGCCTCCTCGTATAATGCGGCACTTTATACAGCCCCCTGCTCCCGCCATGCGTTGGGTACTCTACCCCTTCATCGCACTCCTCGGCCTTCTGGCCATCGGCCTCGCCATCCTAGCCCTGGCCGTCGCCTTCGCTTGGCCAACCCTCCCATCGCTGGAGGCGCTGACCGACTACCATCCCAAGATTCCACTGCGGGTCTACACCGCCGACGGCGCACTGATCGGCGAATACGGCGAGGAACGCCGTGCCTTCATCCGCATCCAGGATGTCCCCCCGGTTCTCAAGCATGCCATCCTGGCCGCCGAGGACGACCGCTTCTACCAGCACTCCGGCGTCGACTTCGCCGGCGTATTGCGGGCGGCAGGCGCCAACCTCGTCACCGGCAGCAAGCGTCAGGGTTCATCCACGATCACCATGCAGGTGGCGCGCAACTTCTTCCTGACCCGCGAGAAAACATACTCCCGCAAGCTCTACGAAATCCTGCTGGCCTTCAAGATCGAGCAGAACCTCACCAAGGATCAGATCCTCGAGGTTTACATCAACCAGATCTACCTGGGCCGCCGGGCCTACGGCTTCGCCGTTGCCGCTCAGACCTATTTCGGCAAATCCATCCACGACCTTAACGTTCCCGAAGCGGCCATGCTGGCCGGCCTGCCGAAAGCGCCGTCGGCCTACAACCCAGTGGTCAACCCGAAGCGTGCCGCCCTGCGCCAGCAATACGTGCTACGCCGCATGACCGAACTCGGCTTCATCTCCGAGGCGGAGCACCAGCAGGCGGCCAGTGCTCCGCTGAAGGTCGTCACCGGACCGGCCGACGTCGGCGGCAGCGCCGACTACGTGGCCGAGATGGCTCGCCAGATCGCCTACGAACAATTCAAGGAAGAGGCCTACACCCGCGGCATCAAGGTCATCACGACGATCAACAAGGCGGAACAGGATGCCGCCTACCGGGCGCTGCGCCGCGGCATCATGGATTACGACCGTCGCCACGGCTACCGGGGCGCCGAAGGCTACGTGGACCCAACCCGGACCAGCACCGAGCAGACAGAGGCAATGGACGAGGTCCTCGCCGAAACGCCGGACTACGATGACCTGCAGGCGGCCATCGTGACCCAGGCGGGCAACGGCTCGGTCACCGCCTACCGCTACGGCGAGACGATTCGCATCAGCGGCGAGGGCCTGCGCTTTGCTGCGGCCATGCTCAGCGACAAAGCCCCCCCCAACAAGCGCATCCGCCCAGGTGCAATCGTCCGCGTAGTGCACACGGATACCCGCTGGGAAATAAGCCAGTTGCCGGAGGTCGAGGGCGCCCTGACAGCCGCCGACCCGCGCACGGGAGCCATCCGGGCCCTGGTCGGCGGCTTCGACTTCAGCCGCAACAAGTTCAACCACGTTACCCAGGCATGGCGCCAGCCGGGCTCCAGCTTCAAGCCCTTCATCTACTCGGCGGCCTTCGAGAAGGGCTATGGCCCCAACAGCATCGTCGACGACTCTCCGATCTCCTTCCCGGCCGGAGATACCGGCAGCCAGGCCTGGGAGCCGAAGAACTATGACGGCAAATACGACGGACCGATGTCCCTGCGCTCTGCCCTGGCGCGCTCGAAGAACATGGTGTCGATCCGCCTGCTGAAATCCATCGGCCCCCGTTACGCCCAGGACTACGTCACCAAATTCGGCTTCGACGCCGAGCGCCATCCCGCTTATCTGACCATGGCACTCGGCGCCGGCTCCGTCACACCCTGGCAGATGCTGCGCGGCTACTCCGTCTTCGCCAACGGCGGATACCGGGTCGAACCCTATCTGGTGAAGGAGATCCAGGACGAAACCGGCAAGGTACTGGCCCGCGTCGATCCACCGGTAGCCGGAGAGACCGCCGAGCGGACCATCGACGAGCGCAATGCCTACCTGATGGACTCGATGCTGAAAGACGTGGTCCGTCGCGGCACCGCCGCCAAGGCATTGGTCCTCAAGCGCGGTGATCTGGCCGGCAAGACCGGCACCACCAACGAATACGTGGACGCCTGGTTTTGCGGCTACCAACCGACGGTCGTCGCCGTGGCGTGGATCGGCTTCGACCAGCCGCGAAAACTGGGCAGCGGTGAAACCGGTGGAGCAGCTGCGCTGCCAATGTGGATCAACTACATGCGCAAGGCCCTCGACGGCACACCCGAGAGCTATCCGACCCCGCCGGACGGCCTGATCCGTATCCAACCGGAGGGGAGCGCCACGGAAGAGCTGATCTACAAGGAGAATCTGCCGGCCGCGCCTGTGGAAGCCCCGCAGGAGCCCACCAGCCCGCCAGCTGAGGAGGCCCCGCGCAACTAGCGAGGCGATCGACCGGTCAGCCCTTCAGGCTGACCGGCTCGCCGGCCTGCTCGGTCATGCAGCGAGACAGCACGGCATAGAAATCCGCGCCATCCCGCGTACCCAGCCAGCGCCCGCCCTGCGGGCGGAAATGGAAGCCACCCGACTTGGCGGCCAGCCAGATTTCCCGCGCGGCGCTATGCCGGTTGACGATGATCTTGGTTCCATTATCGAACTCCAGTTCGAAAACCCCGCCCGGCTTCACCTCATAGTCGAAATCCAGCTCGCAGGCATCCAGCAGGCTCTCCAGGCGCTCCAGCTCAGCATCCGCCAAGGCATTGAAATCCGCTTCGTCCATCGACCCCTCCGTTGTTCTGTTAACATTCCCGTTTTTGCGCGGAATCCATGCGAACCATCGCCATTGCCGCCGCGACCTGCGGCCTACTCGTCCTCGCCGGCTGCGGCATCAAGGGGCCGCTGTATCTCCCGCAAGTTCCCAAGCCGGCCGCCAGACCGGCTCCGCAGCCCGCCGACGCCACCCCGGCGCCGGGCGGCGATCATAACAAACCCGCTCCCCAGGATTCAGTCAAATGACCACCGCACTGCCCGTGCCGACGCTCGCCGCCGGCCCCGCCGGCCTGACCCTCGAAGGGGTCGCCCTCGCCGACATCGCCGAGCGCTTCGGCACCCCGACCTACGTCTATTCCCGCGCTGCGCTGACCGCTGCCTTCGAGGCCTACCAACAGGCCCTGGGCCTGCGCAAGGCCCTCGTCTGCTACGCGGTCAAGGCCAACTCCAGCCTAGGCATCCTGTCGGTGTTTGCCAAGCTGGGCGCCGGTTTCGACATCGTGTCCGGCGGTGAGCTGGCCCGCGTCCTCGCCGCCGGCGGCGACCCCGGCAAGGTGATCTTCTCGGGCGTCGGCAAGAGCGTCGCCGAAATGCGTTACGCGCTGGAGTCGGGCATCGGCTGTTTCAACGTCGAATCCGCCGCCGAACTGGACCGCCTGAATGAAGTGGCTAGCAGCCTCGGCAAGCGCGCGCCGATCGCCTTCCGCGTCAATCCGGACGTCAATCCGAACACTCACCCGTACATCTCCACGGGCCTCCGCAGCAACAAGTTCGGCGTGGCCTTCACCGAGGCCCTCGACCTGTACCGCAAGGCAGCCAAGCTTCCGAACATCGAAATCAGCGGCATCGACTGCCACATCGGCTCCCAACTGCTCGACCCGGCGCCGATGGCCGAAGCGGCCGACAAGATCCTGGGCCTGGTGGACCAGCTGGCCCGCGAAGGCATCACGCTCGACCACATCGACCTGGGCGGCGGCCTCGGCATCCGCTACCGCGACGAAGAGCCGCCGACGCCGACCGAATACCTCAAGCCCCTGCTCGAGCGCTTTGCCGGTCGCGCAGAAGCCCTGTGCTTCGAACCCGGCCGCTCGCTGGTCGGCAATGCCGGCCTGCTGCTGACCCGCATCGAATACCTCAAGCCCGGCGTCGAGAAGAACTTCGCGATCATCGATGCGGCAATGAACGACCTGGCCCGCCCCGCGCTGTACGACGCCTACCACGAGATCGTCGCGGTAGCGCCCCGCTCCTTGCCGGCAACCCGCTACGAAGTAGTCGGCCCGATCTGCGAAAGCGGCGACTTCCTCGGCCACGACCGCGACCTGTCGGTGGAAACCGGCGACCTGCTGGCCATCCTGTCGGCCGGCGCCTACGGCATGACGATGAGCTCCAACTACAACACCCGCCCGCGTGCTGCCGAGATTCTGGTGGACGGTACGGAAGTGCACGTCATCCGCGACCGGGAAACCCTCGCCCACCTGCTCGCCGGCGAACGCCCGCTGCCCTGAGCTATGACAGCTCTTCAGCCTCATCCATGGGGCTGAAGAGCTGTGGGGGCGAACTCATTCGCCCGCCCATGCCCAAACCGGCGTATCTCAGCCCAGCGGCGTCACCATTGCCCGCCCCGCCGGCGTCTCCAGCCAGCGGACTAGGATACGATAGATGTCGGGGTCGAAACGGCGTTCCGGCAACGCCTCCAGCAAGCCTTCCAAAGCGGCTTCGTCATCAACGCTGCCCAGCAGGCACCACCGGTCCACCACATGCGCCGCAGTACGCCCGGTATCGGCGTGGTGCTCCCGCACCACCACCGCCCCCGGCCACGGCCAACGCCGCAGGCGCAGGCTTTCGAGCACCTTCAGCAACCGTTCGTCGTGCTGGGCGGGGCTTTCCTTGCCGGCACACACGCCAGCGCAACGGCGCGCCTGATGTGCGAGACACGGCCCTTCGCTCCATGCCTCGGTTCCGATGCGGCGCGGGCACAGCTTGTAGAGGCTGGCCAGTTCCCGCAGCGCGTTGTCGGCTTCCTTCTTGGTCCGGAAAGTCCCGTAGAGATTCTCCCAGCCCGCCGGATCGCCGCCATTCAGGAGCTCGCGCTGCAACACCGGACCACGCCTGCGGGCCGTGTCGAAACGCAGGCCGAAGACCGCGGCGGCATCCGCAGGCTGACGGTTCTCGGCCGGCCTCTCGGTACGGACGAGATGTGATTCGAGCAACAGCGCGCCCAGCTCACCGGCGGTCACCCGCCAGTCCACACGGCGGACCTGCTGGACGATCTTGGCCTCCCGGCCCTTCAGCTTGTCACCCGCAAAGTGACTCATCACCCGCGAGCGCAGACTGACGCTGCGCCCGACATACAGCGGCGCATCGCTCTCACCGTAGAAGAGGTAGACCCCCGGCCCCTCGGGCAGGCCTTCGAGCACCCCTTCAGGCAGGCCAGCAGGGCGATTCGGTGCCTTCATCGCCTTGACGATCGCCGCATCGAGCACGTCACGCTCGAAGCTCCCCGCCACCTGGCCGACGAACTGGAACAGCGCCTCCGTATCGCCAAGGGCGCGATGCCGGGCCGTACAGACGAGCCCGTGGCGCTCGATCAGGGCGTCGAGACCGTGGCGATGATGCTGGGGGTAAAGGGCGCGCGACAGCTTGACGGTGCACAGCACCGGCGAGTCGAAGGACTGGCCGAGGCGCTGGAACTCGTTCTTGATGAAGCCGTAATCGAAACGCGCGTTGTGGGCGACGAAGATGCAGTCCGCGAAGAGGGCACGGACCCGGTCGGCCACCTCGGCGAAAGGCGGCGCGTCGGCCACCATGTCGTCGGTGATGCCGACCAGACTCTGGATGTTCGGCGGAATGGTCCGCCCGGGATTGACCAGGGTGGACCACCGCTCGACCAGTTCACCGTCTTCGACCCGCAGGATCGCGATTTCGGTTATCCGGTCTTCCACCGGGTTGGCCCCGGTGGTCTCTACGTCGATGAAGGCAAGTTTGGGAGCGAGCAATACCCGCTCAGCCTTCAGTGGAGTATGGATAGGGCTTCTGAGCGACGCGGCCGGCCGCGTACTCGCGCTGGGTTTCCAGGTCCTGCGGCTTGTCCCACCACAGGGCGCGGCCCTTCTTCTGCTCCTCGACCTGCTCCGGATGCTTCTCCATCCATTCGCGCATGAACTTGGTGTGCTCGGACTCGTAACCTGCCATGTGGATCTCCCTTTATAAGCGGCGTGGATTCTAGCAGCCTCAGCTGCCCTTCTGGTCGCCCTTGAGGCGGTTGATGCGGACCACCTCCGGAATGTTGCGTATCCCGCGGATGACCTTGGCAAGATGCAGGCGATGGGTCACCTGCACCGTGATGTAGATGGTGGAATAGGCGCCCTGCTCGCCATCGGTGCTGACGTTCTGGATGTTGCAGTCCTGCTCGGCGATCGCGTTGGCCACCTTGGCCAGCACACCGCGGACGTTCTGGGTGAGCAGGCGCAAAGTCACGTCGAACAGGCGGTCGGTGGCGGCCTCCCACTCCACATCGATCCAGCGGTCCCGCTCGCTGCGCAGCTTGCGGGCCTGCGGACAGTCGTGCATATGCACTTCCAGCCCCTGCCCCTTGCGGATGATGCCGACGATGGGATCGCCCGGAATCGGTCGGCAGCAACGCGCCAGCTGGACGGCGACGCCTTCGGTGCCGCGGATCAGGATCGCCCCGGCGGGCTTGGGCTTGACCACATCGGCGCGGCCGGACTCCATGTCCTGGATCTCGGCGAGGCGCCGCGCGACGATGGCCGGGAGACGCCGCCCGAGGCCGATGTCGGTCATCAGTTCCTTGCGGTTGTTGAGCGTGAACTCCTTCAGGAAGCGCTCCCACGCAAAGGTGCTGACCTGGCCGAGGGTCAGGCCGTGCAGGCGCAGGGCCTGGTTGAGCAGGCGCTCGCCGAGGGTCGAGGCTTCTTCCTGCTGGGCGTTCTTCAGGAAGTGGCGGATCTGCGCCCGTGCCTTGCCGGTCCGCACATAGGACAGCCAGGCCGGGTTGGGGCTGGCGTGGGCGGCGGTGATGATCTCGATCTGATCCCCGTTGTGCAGCTCCGTGCGCAGCGGCATCAGCTCGCCGTTGATGCGGCCGGCCACGCAGCGGTTGCCGACGTCGGTGTGCACCGCGTAGGCGAAGTCCACCACGGTGGCGCCCCGCGGCAGCGCGAAGATCTTGCCCTTCGGCGTGAAGGCGTACACCTCGCCCGGAAACAGATCGACCTTGACGTGCTCCAGGAATTCGCTGGAGTCACCGGAGGTGGACTGCAGTTCGAGCAGGGACTGCAGCCAGCTGTGGGTCTTGTGCTGGAGTTCGGTGAGGGTCTTCTCGTCTTCCTTGTACAGCCAGTGGGAGGCCACGCCGCTCTCGGCGATGTGATTCATCTCCTGAGTGCGGATCTGCACTTCCACCGGCGTGCCGAACGGGCCGATCAGGGTGGTATGCAGGGACTGGTAGCCATTCGCCTTGGGAATGGCGATGTAGTCCTTGAACTTGCCAGGCACCGGCTTGTACAGCGCATGCAGCGCACCCAAGGCGCGGTAACAGGTCTGCACGTCGGGCACGATGACGCGGAAGCCGTAGATGTCGAGCACCTGCGAGAAGGTCAGGCGCTTCTCCGCCATCTTGCGGTAAATGCTGTAGAGGTGCTTTTCGCGGCCGCGCACGTCGGCCTGGATATCCCATTGGGGCAGGCGCTCCTCGATCGCCGCGAGGATCTTGCCGACCACTTCACGCCGGTTGCCCCGCGCCGCCAGGATGGCCTTCGACAACACCCGGTAGCGCATCGGATGGCGATGCTTGAAGGCCAGCTCCTGCAGCTCGCGGTACAGGCTGTTGAGGCCCAGCCGGTTGGCGATCGGCGCGTGGATTTCCTGGGTTTCGCGGGCAATGCGGCGACGCTTGTCGGGACGCACGCAGTCGAGCGTGCGCATGTTGTGCAGGCGGTCGGCCAGCTTGATGAGGATCACCCGCAGGTCGCTGGCCATCGCCAGCAGCATCTTGCGGAAGTTTTCCGCCTGGGCTTCTTCGTGGGACTGGAACTCGATCTTGTCGAGCTTCGACACCCCATCCACCAGTTCCGCCGTGGTCCGCCCGAAGCGCTCGGCGATCTCGGCCTTGGTGATGTGGGTGTCCTCCATCACATCGTGGAGGAGGGCCGCGCACAGGGCCTGGGCGTCCAGGTTCCAGCCGGCGAGGATCTCGGCGACGGCGACTGGATGGGAAATGTAGGGCTCGCCGCTGATCCGCATCTGCCCCTCATGGGCATCGGCGGAAAAGTGATAGGCAGCCTCAATGCGCCCCACGTCCTCGGGACGCAGGTAGGCGCTGACGATGTTCTTCAGCCTGCCGAAATCGAGCGGCAGCACACAGGATGCAGGGGGCTGGAAAACGCCGCTGCCACTGACGGGGACCGGAGCGGCGGATTCCATGGCATTGCTCTCTGACGGAAAGGCGCTCAGGCCTGACCGCGGTTGAGGACTTCGGTGCCAACCTTGCCGGCAGCGATTTCACGCAGCGCGATCACGGTGGGCTTGTCCTTGTCGTGGCGGTCCAGGTCCACCTGCGGGGTGGCACCGGCCGTCAGCTGACGGGCACGGTAAGTCGCTGCCAGGGTCAGCTGGAAGCGGTTGGGGATTCTTTTCAGACAGTCGTCGACGGTAACGCGGGCCATATCAATCCTGTTCCAGGTAATGGAAAAACTCCGGCTTGCGTGCCTCCTGGTTGGCGTAACGCAGCCGCGAGGCTCGCACCACGGCGACCAGATCATCCAGGGCCGCAGGCAAGTCTTCGTTGATTATAACGTAGTCGAACTCTGCCACATGGCGCATCTCGCCACGGGCTGCCAGCACACGGCGGGCAATCACATCCTCGCTGTCGGTGCCGCGACCGCGCAAACGGCGCTCCAGTTCATCCACCGACGGCGGCAGGATGAACACCCCGACCGCCTTCGGGAACACCTTGCGGACCTGCTGGGCGCCCTGCCAGTCGATCTCCAGCAGGATGTCCTTGCCGGAGCTGATCTGGGATTCCAGCCAGGTCTTGGAGGTCGCGTAATAATTGCTGTGCACCTCGGCCCACTCGAGGAACTCGCCCTTGTCGCGCAGCGCGCGGAAGGTCGGCACATCGACGAAATTGTAGTGCTGACCATTCACCTCGCCGGCACGTGGAGCACGGGTAGTGTAGGACACCGACAGACGGACCAGCGGATCACGCTCCAGCAAGCCACTGACGAGGGTGGTCTTGCCAGCGCCGGACGGCGCGGTGACGATGAACAGGGTTCCGGGCATGCTCGCTCCTTACTCGATGTTCTGCACCTGCTCGCGCATCTGCTCGATGGCCAGCTTGAGCTCGACGGCAATCGCGGTCATGTCGGCAGCCATCGCCTTGGAGCCGAGAGTGTTGGCCTCGCGGTTGAGCTCCTGCATCAGGAAGTCCAGGCGCTTACCGGCCGCACCACCGGCTTTGAGAATGCGCTCGACTTCATCCAGGTGAGTGCTGAGGCGGGACAGTTCCTCGGCCACATCGACACGCTGCGCGAACAGGCCGACTTCCAGGCGGATGCGGTCGTCGTCGAGGGTCGCCGCCGCATCGCGCAGGCGGGTGGCGAGCTTTTCCTGGTACTCGGCGACCAGCGCCGGCACCCGCGGCTGTACCGTGGCAACCAGGCCCCGCATGTGGGCGATGCGCCCGCGGATCATCTCGGCCAGCTTCTCGCCCTCGCGCCGGCGGGTGGCGATCAGCTCATCCAGCGCCGCGGCGATGGTCGCCGCAATCTCAGGCTGCAGCGCCTCGAAAGTGACGCCGTCATCGGCCAGGATCCCAGGCCAACGCAGCACCTCGGCCACCGACAAGGGCGCAGCCTGCGGCAACTCGGCCTGCACCGCCGCCTGGGCGGTCTTCAGCTGGGTCAGCAGCACGCTGTTGATCGCAAGGTCCCGAGGTGCGCTATCCTTCGCCTGCAAATTGAAACGGCATTCGACCTTACCCCGCCTCAGCTTGGCGGTGATGGCTTCACGCAGCATCGGCTCGGCCTGCCGCAGATCATCGTTGATCCGGAAGGCAAGATCGAGATAGCGGGAATTGACGCTGCGCAATTCCAGGTGCAGGGCGACGCGGCCCAGGTCGCGGGCCTGGACGGCATAACCCGTCATGCTGTGGATCATCGTGTTTTTCCCGAGATAGCGCGGCGAAGCGAAGCTAAACTAGCGCCTTCGACCGCCACAAAAGACGAAGTGTAGCGCCCTGCCCGATGGCCACTCAACAAAACTGCGCCCTGCCGTCCGGATTCCAGCTCGACCACTACCGGGTCGAGCGCCAACTGTCCCTGGGCGGCTTCTCCATCGTATACCTGGCCTACGACCAGGATGGGACGCCTGTCGCCATCAAGGAATACCTGCCCAACTCCCTCGCACTGCGAGCCGAGGGCGAGGTCACGCCGCACGTCACCGAAGCCCATCAGGGCGCCTTCCGCTACGGCATGAAGTGCTTCTTCGAGGAAGGCCGGGCCCTGGCCAAGCTGGTGCACCCCAACGTGGTGCGAGTGCTCAACTTCTTCCGCGCCAACGGCACCGTCTACATGGTGATGCAGTTCGAGCGCGGGCGGACTCTCCACGACTACGTCCAGAAGAACAAGGGCAACGTCCGCGAGCGCTTCATCCGCGGCGTGTTCACGCGCATGCTCAACGGCCTGCGCGAAGTCCACGCCCACAAGCTGCTGCATCTGGACATCAAGCCGTCCAACATCTATCTGCGCGCCGACGGCACGCCGGTACTGCTCGATTTCGGCGCGGCCCGCCAGACCCTGATGTCCGACACGCCGATCCTGAAGCCCATGTACACGCCCGGCTTCGCATCGCCGGAGCAATTCACCAACCGGGATGCCCTCGGTCCGTGGAGCGACATCTACAGCGTCGGCGCCAGCATGTATGCCTGTCTGGCCGGCACCTCTCCTCAGCGCTCCGACGAGCGCCTCAAGCACGACACCATGGTGCCCGCCACCAAGGCCTGGGCCGGACAGTATTCGCCCCACTTTCTGGCCACCGTCGACTGGTGCCTGCAGCTCGACCCGCTGAAACGCCCGCAAAGCTGTTTCGCCCTTCAGAAGGTGCTCGCCCAGCGTCATCGGGAAGCCCCTCCGCAACAGAAATCCTGGCTCGAAGGGCTGGGTACAAGACTAAGAACAATGATAGGCCGCTCATGAGATTCACGATTTTCCAGGAGAGCCGGGTCGGCAAGCGCCGTACCAACCAGGACCGGGTTGCCTACTCCTACACCCGGGACGCGCTGCTGATGCTGCTCGCCGACGGCATGGGCGGGCACCTCTACGGCGAGCTGGCGGCGCAGATCTCGGTCCAGTTCATCGCCCAGTCCTTCCAGCAGGAAGCCAAGCCCAAGGTCACCGACCCGGTGCTGTTCCTGTCGCGGGTGCTCAGCAACGCCCACCACGCGATCCTCGACTACGCTTTCGACAAGCACCTGTCGGACATCCCGCGCACGACCATCGTGGCCTGCCTGATCCAGGACGGCATCGCCCACTGGGCCCATGCCGGCGACTCCCGCCTGTACCTGATCCGCAAGGGCCGCCTGATCACCCAGACCCGCGACCACTCCCGTGTCCAGCTGATGCTCGACCAGGGCCTGCTGGATGCCGAGAGCGCCGCCGTGCATCCGGGCCGCAATCGCATCTTCTCCTGTCTGGGCGGCAGCCACCCGCCGCAGATCGAGTTCTCCCGCGGCGTTCCCCTCGGCAATGGCGACGTGATCGCCATGTGCTCCGACGGCGTCTGGGGCCCCCTCGACACCGACACGCTGGTGAAGGGGCTCTCCGACGGCAAGGTCATGAACAGCGTGCCGCGCATCATGAACGAAGCAGAAGAGCTCGGCGGCGCCCAGTGCGACAACATGTCCCTGATCGCCATGACCTGGCACGACGACCACCTGGGCGACATCCCCGACACGGTATCCACCCGCACCATGCCCTTCGATGCCGTCACCACGCAGATGGAGGGCTTCGGACGCGGCAAGCGCGACCAGGAAGACCTCAGCGAAGACGAAATCGAACGCGCCATCCGCGAAATCAACGCAGCCATCCACAAATTCAAATGATGTATCAGGCGACCCCATGCGGTCGCCTGAACTCATTGTTTTCAGTAGCTTATTCAAAAACACCGCATCAGGTCATTTCATCCAATACCACCCAAGCGCGTACAATCTGTGTAGCTAGGTTTGTAGCTAGCGATTAGAAGTTCCCTAGGGGATGGCATGGGCAAGCTGACCGATATCGAACTCCGGAAGTGGATCAAGGCAGGGGCGCCCGTCGTCAAGTCCGACGGCGGCGGCCTGTACTTCACCATGTCGGTCAGCCAGGCCAGGGAACGGGCCGGCTCGTGGATTGTTCGCTACCGCTTCGACGGCAAGGGCCGCGAACTCACCCTGGGGCGCTACCCGGAAATCACCCTGGCCGTTGCCCGCGGCCTGGCAATGGAAGCGCGGGCCAAGATCCAGCAAGGGACCGACGTCGCCCGCGAGAAGCAGCAGATCCGCATCGAGCGGGCGGCAGCACGATCCTTCCGGGAACTCGCCAACGACTACATGGCGAAGAACTTCCCACGCCTGGCAGAGAGCACCGTCAAACAGCGCCGCCGCTACATCGAGGGGCCGATTGCCGCCAAGCTCGGGGCCATCCCGGCCAGGGAAGTGACCACCGCCGACGTGGTATCGCTACTGGAAAGCACCGGGAGCAAGTCGGCCAACGTGGCCGAGATGGTCTATTCCGCCGTCTCCGAGATCTTCAAGCACGGCCTGGCGCGCCACGTAGTCACTGCAAACCCCTGCGTGGGCATTTCCGTCTCGGCCATCTGCGGCCGTCCCGAGCCCCGCCGCCTGCGCCTGAAACTGACCGAAGCCGAATTGAGGTCGATGCTGCCGGCCTTGCCTGTCATCGGAGAGCAGAACGCCTTGGCGGTGAAGATCCTGCTGGTGACCTGCACACGCATCGGCGAACTGACACGGGCCGAATGGTCGGATGTGGATCTGGATCGCGCCGAATGGTTCGTACCCGACGAGAACAGCAAGAACGGCCAGGGCATCGTGATCCCCCTGCCCCCCAGCACCGTCGAATGGTTCCGGGCTCTGCAGCCCTTCGCCTGCGGTTCCCGCTACGTGCTGCCAGCCCGCCAGCAGCGCCGGAAGCGTGCCGGCGAGGAAACACATTTCGAGCAGCGCACCATGAACGCCATGCTGCACAAGCTGTGCGACCACCTCGGCGACAAGGTGCGCCGCTTCACCCCGCACGACCTGCGGAGCACCGCCCGCAGCCACCTGGCCGCCTTGGGCGTACCGATCCTGGTGGCTGAACGCTGCCTGAACCACTCCCTGGGCGGACTGGTGGCGGTGTATGACCAGCACGATTACCTGACGGAACGCCGCGCGGCACTCGAACTGTGGGCGTCCTTCCTGCTCGCCTGCGAGCAAGGACGGGAATGGGCTTCCCCTGGCGGCAAGGTGGTCCCTCTGCGGGGTCGCGCCGCATGACCTGAAGATCAACCGAGCAGCACGCCGCGCCTACCTCGACGGGGGGAACACCGGGCACCTTCACCCGGCCGGCGCGGCCCCTTTCATTGAAGGGCGCGGGAAGGAGCGCGACGATGAACGATGACGAGTTCAGCGAACCATCGGCGAACGATGTGTTCGGGCATAGCGGCACAGCGTTTGACACGATGAGGATTTTCAGCTTTGAGGAAGCTGCACGTGCGCTTGTGCATGACATCACAGGGAAATATGTGCCACCACTTGAGAACGCTCTTACCCCCTTGGGCGCCGTCTACATAGACTGGAAAAATCGCCTGGAAGACGCAGCGCAGGATACTGATCCGCGGTTCGCTCTTCATTACACCAAGTATTCAGACGATCAGAGGTTTTATATCCAGCGGGACCACCTGAGGGATTGGTGCCTCAGGCATGACATGACGCCGAAGTTTCTCAATCCCAAGCAAGCCTCAACATTCCCCGTTACGTTTGAGCTTGCTGTGCCTGGGTACGAACTAACAAATGAACTGCAGGTGATGATCGAGGCAATCAAGCAGTTCTGGGTGAATGCGGATCGCTCCAAACCACCTAAGGGAGATGGCGAAATCATCCCTTGGGTTCGGGAGCGGGTTGATTCTGACAAGAAGGCAGAGGCCATTGATCTGCTTATCAGACCTAAATGGGCAAGGGCCGGCGGCAACAAGAAACAGTCAAAGGGGTAAGCCCCTGAAAGCCTTTGTTGGCGCGGGTTTTGAAGGATTTCCGGCAACCCTTTAACCCCCTTCTCTTCATCCCTTTGACCCGTTACAGGGGTCTGTCGGCTTCTTACGCTGCTTCGTATCGCGGGACTTCACCGCGCAACAAGCAGCGACACAGGAGCCGATAGAATGAACAACTCCCCCCTTCTCAAGACCCCCTCTCAGGCCGGCCCCGCCGCCCCCATCCCTGACGCGCTCCGCCACTTCGACGCCCTGCCGGATGCTGCAAACGTGCGCCTGCCGGTGGTGGCCGCCCTCTTCGCCTGCTCTCCCGTCACTGTTTGGCGCCGGGTCAAAAAAGGCACGTTGCCAGCCGGCCGAAAGCTCTCCGAAGGCGTAACCGCTTGGAACGTCGGTGAATTGCGCAAGGTACTGAAGGGGGATGCATGGCAATGAGCGCCGCCAAATCCTCTCAAGCAGCCTCCTTCGCCAAGGATCTGCAGGAAGCCCGTTGCCTGCTGGCGCCAGTGTTCGGCGAGGCCTATTGCACCAAGCGCCCTTGGATGCTGCTACTCGCAGCGGTATGGATTGCAGTGAACCGCCTGCAGCACCAGGAGCCTGAAGCGCCCTCGATCTCCAGCGATGACTGGCGGACCAGCAATTCCGCCTTGGAAGCCAAAGCAACGGCCCTCAGCCTTCCTTCTCGCCCCGGCGAAACTTGGGAGAAGTGGCGTGATCGTGTCGCTCAAAAGCTGGGCGGGCGGGGCTGATAAATGGTCGATATTGCTGCGGCCATCGAGGCCTTCCGGGCTGCGGCAAGAGCTCGCGGTCTGGACATCCCTGATCAGCCACAAGGTGATGGCAAGCTGCACCGTTGCCCCCTCATCGACGGCCCGAGAAATAAGCTTGATGGTGCCTACCTACTCCATCTGGATGGAATACCTGCCGGGGGCTTTGAGAACCATAAGGACGCCGCCGGCTGGAGCCAATGGCATGCCGATATCAGCAGGCAGCTAACACCAGCCGAGGCCGCAGCCAACCGCGCCCGCATGGAAGCTCAACGCGCCGAGCGGGAAGCTGAAATTCAAGCCCGTCGCTCGAAGGCTCGCAAAAAAGCCCATGGAATATTCAACGGTGCCAAGCCAGCCCCAGACGATCATCCTTACCTTGTTCGTAAGCGAGTTGCATCTTTCGGACTGAAGGTGTGCACCTGGACGAGGCGGGAGGAGATCCGCCCCGGCGAGTGGAAGGAAGTGCACATCCCAAACACGCTCCTTGTACCAGTGAGAAATTCAAAGGGCACCTTGCACAGTCTGCAAGCCATATATCCCGAAAAGATATCCAATCGGGATAAAGAATTTCTATCCAACGGTCTTAAGCAAGCTTGCTTTCACCTGATCGGCGAGATCATCCCCGATCAGCCCCTATGCATTGCCGAAGGCTACGCCACCGCGGCCAGCTTGCACCAGGTAAGCGACTGGCCCACCGCCGTTGCATTCGATGCAGGCAGCCTTCAACCGGTTGCCCGCGCCCTGCAAGAGGCCTATCCGCAGGCCCGCTTCATCCTGTGTGCCGACGACGATGCCTTCGGACACTGCCAGGCCTGCAAGGCGCCGGTCCGGGTGGCCGATGGCGATACCTGCCCGAGCTGCGGCCAGCCTCACAAATGCCGCAACGCCGGCCAGATCCGGGCGCATGAGGCGGCCCGTGCAGTCGGCGGCGTTGTCGCTCTCCCCGAGTTTGCCGACCCGGAAGGACGTTGGGTGGGCTACCAGGAATCTGGCAAGGCCCCGACCGACTTCAACGACTTGGCAACCAGTACCCGCGAGGGTGAAGGCCCGGCCGCTGTGCGCCGCATCCTCGAAGCGGCAGCGGCTGCGCTCCCGGCCCTACAGGGTGATGATGCCCCCGTCGATGTGCCCACGCCGGCCCCCGATGTGGAAAGCGTCGCCAGCGCCCCGGAGACAGCTCCGGCGCCACCAGCAGATGACGTCGCCAAGCCCGCGAAGCGTGCCCGCACCAAAGGCAAGGGCAAAGCCGGCGGTGTGCAGACGCCTGCACAAGGCGGCGAGTTGTTCGAACTACGCGACGGCAACGAAGGCCGCGGCGTCTATCGGCTGAAGGTGGAGCGGCGTGGCGAGGGCTGGGAGCAGGTCGAGCAGTTCATATGCGCCCCGCTGGAGATCACGCACCTGGTGCGCGATTCCAAGGGCGAAGGCTGGTGCCGTCTGGCGACGTTCCAGGATCACGA
>NZ_MWUM01000684.1 GCF_002028455.1 Zoogloea sp. LCSB751
GCCCAAGACACCGCTAAGGCGGTAAGCCGGATTTTGGCGCAGTTTCCACCGCAGCCATAATCATTGGGCCATGATGATTTAAGCGATGCTTGAAACTATGAGTGCTTAAGCAATAAGTGATAAAAATGGGCGATACACGCCCATTTTTATTGCAGAAGAAATCCCAAATGCGAGGATCAGTGGATAAAACGCGGCTTAAGAAAATAACCCAGATGATAGATAACGGTCGCCC
>NZ_MWUM01000685.1 GCF_002028455.1 Zoogloea sp. LCSB751
CGGAGCCAAGCCCTCCCATTCGCACGACCATGATCATCGCGCCCATGGAGCAGTGACCGAGGGGCCTCTGCCCACCCCGACCCGCGACAGTCGCCGCCACAGCTGGCAGGTGCTGGGGATGGACTGCCCCAGCTGCGCCCGCAAGATAGAAACGGCCGTCAACCGGGTCGAAGGTGTCACCCAGGCTCGCGTGCTGTTCGCCACCGAGAAGCTGGTGGTGGATCTCGCCCCC
>NZ_MWUM01000686.1 GCF_002028455.1 Zoogloea sp. LCSB751
AGACGGCGACAAGTGGGCGGAATTCCACCCCTATCGCAACGGCTTCAAGATGGATCTCGAGATCGATATCCAGCATCCGGTATTTGAAGGCCGCAACCAGCGTTGCGTGCTGGACTTCTCCGGTGCTTCTTTCGTGAAAGAGATCAGCCGTGCCCGTACCTTCGGCTTCATGCGCGACATCGAGTACCTGCGTTCCCAGAACCTGGCCCTGGGCGGAAGCCTGGAAAACGCC
>NZ_MWUM01000687.1 GCF_002028455.1 Zoogloea sp. LCSB751
GTGGGGCATGCTATTGCTCTACCCCATCCAAGGCGCTTCGACCCTATTAATGCAGCCCAATATTAAAGATCTGATCGATGGTCTCTTAGGCAGCCAAGCTCTCAATGTACTGTTTGACTGGCCCGTGGCGGAAATGGCTATCTTCTGGTGCTTTGCGCTGTATCTGTTTCCCATGTTCAGTATTTTGATTGCCGCCGATCAGTTCTCCTCAGACAAAACCCGCGGCACATTG
>NZ_MWUM01000688.1 GCF_002028455.1 Zoogloea sp. LCSB751
ACTGGAATCACGGGGCAGCTGTTGCAGTTGCAAGACAGCATCCCAACGCGCTTCTTCAGAAGCGTTCATATCAACGATGATAGCTTTCAGCTCGGTACGCTTGGTCGCGAACTTGGCTGCCAGCTTCGCACGCTTTGCTTCACGTGCTTTCATGGATGTTTTAGCCATAACCCTAACCTTACTTGCGGAATGGGAAGTTAAAGGCAGCCAGCAGAGCACGGCCTTCTTCGTC
>NZ_MWUM01000689.1 GCF_002028455.1 Zoogloea sp. LCSB751
AGAGGGTGCCATCGCAGCTGGTGGCCAGCAGTAGGTAGGATTTGACCACATCCCCGCCCTTGAGACGCATGTCCTGACCTGTTTTGGCTAAGGCCCACAGCTTGCGGCCGCCCTTGAGTGAACCGGCGGTCTCCAGCCCGAAGCCGCCAGCCTCGACCAAATCCTGATAGAAATGCAGCACCTCGTGCGGCTGTACCACCTTGTAGCGCTGGGAGACCACCGAGAGCGGTTC
>NZ_MWUM01000690.1 GCF_002028455.1 Zoogloea sp. LCSB751
ACGGTATATATAGAAAGAGCGATAGATTCTTTGAGACGAAAAGGGATCCCGATTAATGAGCAACTGATTACCATCTGTCACCACTGGGATGGGAACATATCAACCTGAGCGGGGGTTACGTCTGGAGAACGAACCTCAAACTGGGACAGGGTAAATACCGCGCATTACGCTCAGTGAATAGTAATATGTACAAAAAACAGGCTTAGCGTAGGATAATTTCCGTTTTCCAAGC
>NZ_MWUM01000691.1 GCF_002028455.1 Zoogloea sp. LCSB751
CCTCCTCGTCCACATAGATGTCGCGATAGGCGGCGTAGATGGAATAGTTGATGGCCGGCAGCACCACCAGCAAGCCCACCAGCATCAGCAGAGCACCAAAGAAGATCAACACGGCCCCCAGCAGCCCCCACCAAAGGAAGGGCCACATATTGCTCAAGCAACCCTTGAAGCTGAGCCTGGACGCCTGCCAGACCCCCACGCCGTGGAAGAAGATGAGGGCGGGAGCGAAGGT
>NZ_MWUM01000692.1 GCF_002028455.1 Zoogloea sp. LCSB751
CGTGGTCCGCTCGGCGGCCATTTCCTATGGCCTGAACCTGCCATAGACCCAGTGCTGTTGATCGGGGCAGGCTCCGGCCTCGTGCCGTTGATGGCGATGATCCGGCAGCGCCGCGCACTAGCCCAGGTCGTGCCGACAGCGCTGCTCCTGTCCGCACGAACCGCTGAAGACGTTCTCTTCTCAAAAGAGCTTCATTCCATCGAATGCAGCGATCCGGCATTCGCCTTGGCG
>NZ_MWUM01000693.1 GCF_002028455.1 Zoogloea sp. LCSB751
GAAGTTCGGTTTCATGCTGAGGATGCTGCTGCAGAGCATGGAGAAGCGGCTGGAGACCCAGCCCGTCTACAAGCTCGACGACAAGGATCCCAACCAGGCCTGGCTCAAGGAGAATCTGCTGGGGCTGGAGCTGTCACCGGGCAAGATCCACCTGCTGACCAAGCCGAAGGATCAGTTGTAGACAGTGGCCGTCGCCTGACGCACCAGCAGCTCGATCTGGTAACCCTGTTC
>NZ_MWUM01000070.1 GCF_002028455.1 Zoogloea sp. LCSB751
ACCCGTCCCCATCAGGCCTGCCCCCACCACTACAACACGCTGCTCTTGGCTGATCATGCGCGATCTCCTATCAGGCGACGACCTTGGGGCCGACGACGTTGCTGATCGTGCCGATGCCTTCAACACTGGCCTCGACCACATCACCTGGGTTCAGGAAACGTCCGGTTCCTTGTCCAACGCCAGCCGGCGAGCCGGTAAACATCACGTCGCCACCGACAAAGCTCGAACGAGCCTGGACGAATGCCACTAGCTGGGCTACGTCCCAGGTCATCTCTGCGGTGTTTCCGTCCTGCCGGGTTTCGCCATTGACCTTTAGAGTGAGGCGTAGCTTCGGACTACCGGCCGGGAACTCATCGCGAGTAACAATCCAGGGGCCAAGGCCGGTGCTACGATCCTGGCTCTTGGCAGCGAATAGATCCATGCCGATCCCCGCCGGACCGCTACGCTGCAAGTCACGGGCGCTTACGTCGTTGCCGACGGTGTAACCCAGCACGCTGGCGAGCGGATCCGCCCCATCTTCGGGTGTAGAGCCAATTACGACCACGAGTTCAACTTCATGGTCGAGTTCATTGGTCAACGGTGGATAGCGGATCGGGTCGTGGGCGCCGATCAGGGCACCATAGGCCTTCAGGAAGGCAATTGGCTGAGGCGGAGCCTTGAGGCCAAAGTCATCGGCCAAATGTTTGGCGTAATTGGCCCCAGCCACCACCACCCGATTGATTGGCTCGATCGGAGGGAGTAGGCGCACTGTGTCCAACGGCCGGGTTTCGCCGGCCAATGGAAGAGCAGCTCGGCCCGCCTCGACCTGACCGGCAGAGATAGCCCGGGTCAGGGCTGGACCCCAGTCGGCGAAGGCGCCGGCAATGGGCTGAAAGCTACGGGTACCCGTATCGATCAGCGCCCAAAAGGGGGCGCCCCCGTCTGTGCAGCGAGCGATCTTCATGCCGCCACCGTGGCCGGTTTGTTGACCTTGACGAGCTTGCTCGGATCCAGGTGCAGCAGCTCAACTGCGTTCTTCCAGCGAATCTTCTG
>NZ_MWUM01000694.1 GCF_002028455.1 Zoogloea sp. LCSB751
TTCGCCTTCACCCTGCCGCTCGCCAGTGGCAAGGCGGGCAGCCTGACCCTGGACAGCCGCCAGATCGAACACCAGCTGGTGCGCCAGCAGCCGCTGATCCTGCCGGACTGGGAGAGCGATGACCTGCCCCCTCCCCCCGAGGATGCCCCCCTCATCCTGGTGGTGGACGATGAGCCCATCAATTTGCACATACTGCGCCACCTGCTGCAGCCCTGCGGTTATCGTATCCTG
>NZ_MWUM01000695.1 GCF_002028455.1 Zoogloea sp. LCSB751
TATACCAATACATGTCATTATTATAGCATTGCCAGTATCATCCAATAAACTCTATGTGCCTTGTCTCCGTCGCCTACAAAGCCTCCGTCGCTCAA
Source organism: Zoogloea sp. LCSB751 (assembly GCF_002028455.1). Lineage (GTDB taxonomy): Bacteria > Pseudomonadota > Gammaproteobacteria > Burkholderiales > Rhodocyclaceae > Zoogloea. Next base: position 96 of record NZ_MWUM01000695.1, read on the forward strand.
ACCCTCTCATCGTCTGACAAAGTGCCAGTCTTTTGCTCCCTGGGGGCAGCAATAGCCACACCGGAGTCCCTAACAAAATTTTCTTGATCTTCCTGTGACAAGTCCTGAAGGCTTTGGTTCTAGTGCAAGAAGTTAG
>NZ_MWUM01000696.1 GCF_002028455.1 Zoogloea sp. LCSB751
CGCCAACAAGGATTCCAAGGTGATCCCGACCCAGCGCGATCTGCTGGCCGGTATCGTCACCAAGCATTACGCCACCAGCCACATGCTGCCCCGCGACGTGGTGCAGGCTCATGAGAGCGGTGATCTGCACTTTCACGATCTCGACTACTCTCCCTTCTTCCCCATGTTCAACTGCATGCTGATCGACCTGAAGGGGATGCTGACCCACGGCTTCAAGATGGGCAACGCCGA
>NZ_MWUM01000697.1 GCF_002028455.1 Zoogloea sp. LCSB751
CGTCCCGCTGGCGACCACCTTCGCCGTGCTGGTGGTGTTCATTGTCGCCTTCTATCTGCTGTGCTGGTCGTTAATTCAGCGCGGTCGCGGCCTGCGTAGCTGATACTCATCATGGTTAGCGCTTCCTGAAGTAAATATGCGAAGCGCTAACCGCTTATCTTTGACTCCCATCACCGATACGTCATCTTCACCTTGCTACATTATTCGCTGGCTAAGGAGGGAAGCATGCTC
>NZ_MWUM01000698.1 GCF_002028455.1 Zoogloea sp. LCSB751
GCATTATTCATAACATCCTTGTTTACTTGATATGGGCTCAACAATTTTAGTCTACTCTCCCAAACTTCATCTGGTTCACCCATTGATACCCATACATCAGTATAGATCACATCTGCATTTTTAGTTCCTTTATTAACATCTTCTGTTAAAGTTATCGTACCTCCAGCTTCCTGAGCTATTTCCTTACATTTTTCCACCAACTTTTCTGATGGAAATAATTCTTTAGGTGCA
>NZ_MWUM01000699.1 GCF_002028455.1 Zoogloea sp. LCSB751
AACGTTGAGCCCCTGGGCTTTGGCTTCTTCCTGGGTGAGGAAGATGCTGGGGCATGGGATCGACCAGTCGATGATGTCGGCAGCAATGCGCCATGGCAGTAGCTTGCCTGATTTCACCTCTTTACTGGCGGGATCGCCATGGGTCGGTTTGGGCCACACGATGGGGGCGCCATCCCGGCGAGCAATCAGGAACAGGCGCTTGCGGATAGTGGGGGTGCCGTAGTCACTAGC
>NZ_MWUM01000700.1 GCF_002028455.1 Zoogloea sp. LCSB751
AGGCTTTGAGCGCCGACAGCGGCAAGCGGGTACCGGCCAGGTAGTCCTGGATGCACTGCCACACCAAGGGGCTGCGCAGGGCCGGCTTGCACTCGGCGATCACCGCCAGGGTGAGCCAGTGGCAGGCCAGCACGTCGCCGTCGGGATCCTCTGGATGGTGCTGACCCGGTGCCTTTTCAAGGTCGAAGATGACGGCGGTGCGCACGAAGGTGGCCTCGCTGTCCGCCGGTT
>NZ_MWUM01000701.1 GCF_002028455.1 Zoogloea sp. LCSB751
GCTGAGCTGGAAACAGATCGGCCTCTTCTTCCATTAACCGTTCGCCCTGGTTACCTCCGTGCATGATCGGTTCACTTCCGTCCGTGTTCTGGCCTTGCGTCCGCATGACGTATTTGAGTCGGGTTTTGCGCAGGTTTTCGGCGCTGTATTCTTGGGTCTCCGCATCGACAATCCGCAGCGCAAACACGTTATTGATGTTCCCCAGCACCTGGAGCGCTTTGTCTTTGCTAC
>NZ_MWUM01000702.1 GCF_002028455.1 Zoogloea sp. LCSB751
CAGGATGTTGGGTCGCTGCATCATCAGCTTGCCGAACAGCATGCGACCCTGTTCGCCACCGGAGAGCACCTTGACCGGCTTCTTGATGTCGTCCTGGGTGAACAGCAGACGACCCAGTACCGAGCGCACCGCCTGCTCGTCTTCGTTGGCCTGTTTCCACTGGGCCATCCAGTCGAACACGTTGAGGTCGGTGTCGAAATCGTCGGCGTGATCCTGGGCGTAGTAGCCGAT
>NZ_MWUM01000071.1 GCF_002028455.1 Zoogloea sp. LCSB751
CAGCCCCCGCTCGCGGGCCATAGTGATGGCCGTATCCTCGATCATGTCCTCCTGGCCACCGACCATGCCGCGACGGCCCAGCTCGACCAGGATGTCACGGGCCGGCACGCCGTATTTCTTGGAAGCACGCTTGGCAAAGAGCAGGAAGGAGCCATACACGCCGGCGTAGCCAAGGGTCAGCGCGTCGCGGTCGATGCGGATCGGGAAGTCCATGATCGGCACCACCAGGTCTTCGGCGACGTCGGTGATCTTGGCGACATCCACGCCGGTCTCGATGCCCATCAGGCTGCACACCGCGATCAGCACTTCCATCGGGGTATTGCCGGCCCCGGCGCCGAGGCCGGCAGCGGCCGCGTCGATGCGCGTGGCGCCTACTTCGATGGCGGCGATGCTGTTGGCGACGCCCATCGCCAGGTTGTGGTGGCCGTGGAAACCGAGTTCGGTCTCCGGCTTCAGCGCTTCACGCACCGCGCTGAGGCGGGCCTTGACGGTGTCGGGCAGCAGGTGGCCGGCCGAATCAGTGATGTAGATGCAGTTGGCGCCGTAGCCTTCCATCAGCTTGGCCTGCTTGACCAGCCCTTCGGGGCTGTTCATGTGGGCCATCATCAGGAAGCCGACGGTGTCCATGTCGAGCTTGCGGGCCATCGTGATGTGCTGTTCGGACACATCGGCCTCGGTGCAGTGGGTGGCGACGCGGATCGTCGACACGCCCAGCTCCTTGGCCATCTTCAGGTGATCGACGGTGCCTATGCCCGGCAGCAGCAGCGCCGAGACCTTGGCCTGCTTCATCAGCGGGATGACGGTGGACAGGTATTCCTCGTCGGTGTGGGCCGGGAAGCCGTAGTTCACCGAGCTGCCGCCCAGGCCGTCGCCGTGGGTGACTTCGATCAGCGGCACGCCGGCGGCGTCGAGGCCGGTGGCGATGCTCTTCATTTGCTCCAGCGTCATCAGGTGACGCTTGGGGTGCATGCCGTCCCGCAGGGTCATGTCATGAACGCGGATTTGCTTGCCTTTGAG
>NZ_MWUM01000703.1 GCF_002028455.1 Zoogloea sp. LCSB751
TCCTTACCATCTACTGTCAGGGTGATCATGTCCCCCTGCACAGCTTTGATTACGCCTTTGAACTTGCGGCGGTTGTTTGTTGCCATCCGAAGCGAAACCGCCGCCTCTTGGCCAACGTATTTTTCGAACTGGGCAACCTTGAACAGCGGACGATCCAGGCCCGGGGAGGAAACCTCGAGGTAATACTCCTCGGTGATGGGATCTTCAACGTCCATGATGGCGCCAACCTG
>NZ_MWUM01000704.1 GCF_002028455.1 Zoogloea sp. LCSB751
GCTTTTATCCACGTGGACAACTGGGCGGGACTATATAGCGCAGATGCAGAAGTTTCAAGGCCTTGCTGGCTCTGGGAGGGGGAGAATGCTAGGATCTCGGCCATAATTTTTGCATATTTGCCTGAACTTTGAGCGGATCTTCGATGAGCAAAACGAACCCCCTGAAATACGCGGCTGTGGCCGACCTGATGGAGCAGCACGAGCTGATGGCGACGGCTGTCGAGGCCCAT
>NZ_MWUM01000705.1 GCF_002028455.1 Zoogloea sp. LCSB751
CTCAGCATAATATTTGGACTCTGGCCAGATGCTGGCCTCCAGCTCAAAGTACAAGCTGTTATTCTCATAGCTCCAATCTAAAACGAAAGAATCATTGAGATCGATACCGTTGAATACTTCCATTTGATGCCAATCCATAGTCATTCACACATAACGCGCGCCTTAACGGCGAGCAACTTGTTGCGAGTCCAGCGGCCGCAGGCGCGGTGTGCTGGCGTTTGTTAGGCATT
>NZ_MWUM01000706.1 GCF_002028455.1 Zoogloea sp. LCSB751
CATCTGAGCAATGCATACAGGCGACAGAGATTGATGCCTCACCTGGTTGACCATCGTTGATGGTTACCACGCGGCGGCGTTGGATACCCCACTCGAGAGCGGAGTCGTTTTCGTTTTTACATGCGGTGACACAGCCGTTACATTCGATGCAGCGCTTGGTATCACACAAAAATTTCATTGTAGCCATAGTGGCAATTCTCCTAGCTTAAGCTGCACTTACGCTTTAACGA
>NZ_MWUM01000707.1 GCF_002028455.1 Zoogloea sp. LCSB751
ATAATGCCGCGACCCGAAGATTTGACAAACTCAACGAGCAACTTAACTTGCGCGTCATTTTGTGCATCTTCGGCAAGTGCCTCAACCGCTTCTTCAACCGTCAGGCTGCTACGATATAAGGTTTTATAAGCGCGGCGCACCGCTAATTGAGTTTCCTTAGAGAAACCTCGGCGCTTCATACCTTCGCTGTTTAAGCCGCGAGGGATAGCTGGTTGTCCCGCAGCCATCAC
>NZ_MWUM01000708.1 GCF_002028455.1 Zoogloea sp. LCSB751
TCCGTTTCGCCTCTTGAGGGGAACGTCTACTTCAGAATCAGTATGGATGCAGGATCCGTTAGTAGATCTTAAGGATCTTTAGATCGATCTTTTACTGGATCTTTTATTAGGATCCACGATTTCTGTTGATAAGCCCTTTTTGATCATAAAGATCATCCGTTTAAAGACGATCCCAGCTTGTGGAAAAGCTTGGATCCCAGGGCCGTGAACGGGGGGATAACCAGCGGTTT
>NZ_MWUM01000709.1 GCF_002028455.1 Zoogloea sp. LCSB751
TGCATCAGGGCGCGGGCAATCATTAACCGCCGCTTCATCCCCCCCGACAAGGTGCGGGACTGACTATTACGTTTCTCCCACAAATCCAGCTGACTTAAGTATTTTTGGGCTCGCTCAAGAGCCACGACCTTAGGTACACCATAATAACCCGCCTGATTCACCACAATTTGCAGCACAGTTTCAAACTGGTTGAAGTTAAATTCCTGTGGCACTAAACCTATGCACAGCTT
>NZ_MWUM01000710.1 GCF_002028455.1 Zoogloea sp. LCSB751
AGAAAGATAACGAGCACGCTTGATAGCGCGAGCTAGTTGACGCTGATATTTAGCACTAGTACCAGTGATACGGCTTGGAACGATTTTGCCGCTTTCAGTGATGTAGTTCTTTAAAGTAACGATATCTTTGTAATCAATTTCTGCAACACCTTCAGCGGTGAAACGGCAGAACTTGCGACGACGGAAATAACGTGCCATTTGACAGTCTCCTAAGTTTTCAATTCGACATA
>NZ_MWUM01000711.1 GCF_002028455.1 Zoogloea sp. LCSB751
CACCCCGCCATCGACTTGCTCGCCATCACCACAGTGTTTGGCAACGCCACCATAGAGAACGGGACCCGCAACGCCCTCTGGCTCAAGCAGAAATACGGCATGAAGGCGGACGTAGCCCAGGGCGCCGCCGCGCCGCTGCTGCGCGAGCCCGTGGGGCCGACGACAGTGGTGCACGGCCCGAGCGGGCTGGGTGATGTGGAGGCGGGGGAGGTGACCCTGACCCCGGATCC
>NZ_MWUM01000712.1 GCF_002028455.1 Zoogloea sp. LCSB751
CCGTTCCGCCCCTTCGATGTCAATGCCATTCCCTTCGCCAGCCACTACGGCCGGCAGGAGGAGCGGATGCACTTCAGCTCACCCATGGTGCTCAAGCTGGCGAGCGGAGAGAAGCTGCAGGCCAAGAGTTCGGACATCTCTCTCGGCGGGATCCGGGTCTTGGTCCCCTATCTGCCCGACTACCAGACCGGCGACCACATCGAGGTCTTCTTCACCGGCCTGGAACGCGA
>NZ_MWUM01000072.1 GCF_002028455.1 Zoogloea sp. LCSB751
GTGTGCGCCCAGCATGGGCGCACGCCTGCGGGTGCAAGTCCCGCTGCGAGCTGGTCACAGTGAGCAAAGTGAAGCGCAACTGCGTGAGGGTGACCGAGCGTGGGGAGGAGGCGTGGAGCATAAATCGCGAGCCGATGAACAAGAACCGCATAGAAGGCGCTGCCAAGCAGGGCGAGCGGGCACGAAACCGCAAAGCCCTTGTGACCAAGGCGGGGGTGGCGTAGATGCGGCGGTTGTGCGGTGAAGGTGTGCGACCCTTACCTGGGGAGATCTCGCCTTGTGCCTGAAAGGGCGACGGCCATGCCGGAGCGAGAAGTCAGCCGAGGTCGTAGTAGCCAGAGCCGGGGCCGAGTAGGTCAGAAGGCGACGGTGAAGGACCGAACGAGAGTGAGTGACCGAGGACATGAGGATGTCAAAGGCCATGCGTCAGATGCCGGGGCGAGCTGGGCAGGTGGGCGTAGCGCAGGGTGAAGCCGTGCGTGATCTCATCAGCGACGAAGCCTGCGGCCCGCCTCTTGAGCACTCGGAAACAGGGTCGGCAAAGCAGTCGGCAGACACAGGTGGCCTGCTGGAAGCGGCGCTGACGAGACAGAACCTGCAAGCGGCCTGGAAACGGGTCAAGGCCAACCAGGGTGCAGCCGGGGTGGACGGGCTCGACATCGAGCAAACCGCCGAAGTGCTGCGCACGAGCTGGTCGGACATCCGTCAGGCGCTGCTGCAGGGGCGCTACCGGCCCAGTCCGGTACGCAAGGTGCTGATTCCGAAGCCAGACGGCAGCCAGCGCGAACTGGGCATCCCGACGGTGCTGGATCGGCTGATCCAGCAGTCCCTGCTGCAAGTGCTGCAACCCCTGATCGACCCCACCTTCAGCGAACACAGCCACGGGTTCCGGCCCGGCAGGCGAGCGCACGACGCGGTCAAGGCCGCGCGGGCGTACGTGCAGTCGGGCAAGCGCGTGGTG
>NZ_MWUM01000713.1 GCF_002028455.1 Zoogloea sp. LCSB751
CCGCATCTCGGTGATGGGCGGCGAGCAGGCCGCCAGCGTGCTCGCCACCGTGCGCCGTGACGGCATCGAGACCAAGGGCGGCAGCTGGAGCCCGGAAGATGAGGAAGCCTTCCAGGCCCCGATCCGTCAGCAGTACGAAGATCAGGGCCACCCGTATTACGCCACCGCCCGGCTGTGGGACGACGGCGTGGTCGACCCGGCCCAGACCCGTCGCGTGCTGGGCCTGTCGC
>NZ_MWUM01000714.1 GCF_002028455.1 Zoogloea sp. LCSB751
ATCCGTACCTGTTGGCCGATATAAGGCCCAAGCTCAGCGGCAATATAGATGATATTGTCGATTTTGATGCCAGTTTTATTCACCGTACGAGTGCCGCCCTGCGTCGGCACGGACAGTAACATATCCAGGGCGCGCTCGTTATCGATGCGAGCGATTTCGCCTTTAAAATTGCTCACCATTTCAAACGGAGTCGCATCAATCCCGCTGTGAACTTTGTGCATATACACGTT
>NZ_MWUM01000715.1 GCF_002028455.1 Zoogloea sp. LCSB751
CCCAGGATCAGCAGGGTGGCGGTGACGACCGCCGCCGTGCTGGCGAGGGTGACCCAGCGGGAATAGTGTTGGTGGCTCAAAACCGGCTTTCCTCTGACGCGTAAAAACTTATTATACCCTGACCCGAACGTCAGTTTGGCGTGCAAAATCAACGGAGTGACCCGAATGAACAAAATACTCCTGGTCGACGACGATCTCGAACTGACCCAGCTGCTCACCGAAATCCTGAC
>NZ_MWUM01000716.1 GCF_002028455.1 Zoogloea sp. LCSB751
GTCTGTTTAGGGTTTTGCACCTTGTGTTATAAGGGCGTTAAGCATGCAGTTAAGTTGCACTCGCCAATCCTGCCAAACTTCAGGACATTGCATAGCGGCAAGATGGTGCTTATCCAGCGTCTGTCGCAGTTTATCGCTATTAAGCGCGCTGTAAGTCGGCCTATGTGCCAGCACATTGCCTTTCTCGAGCGCTTTAGCGGCATAGCTGAGGCTATCAATGGCAATGATG
>NZ_MWUM01000717.1 GCF_002028455.1 Zoogloea sp. LCSB751
AGGAACACGACGGCTCCTTCAAGCAGCAGGACGGTTTCCGTTACCACGCCCGGGATCTTGCCGTGATGCGGGCCCATCGCGCCGGCATTCCCATCCTGCTTGGCTCGGCCACCCCCTCGCTGGAGACCCTGCACAATGCCCGCACTGGCAAGTATCACCACCTCAGCCTGACCCGGCGTGCCGGCAACGCCCAGACCGCCCGCCAGGTGATCCTCGACATCAAGAGCGT
>NZ_MWUM01000718.1 GCF_002028455.1 Zoogloea sp. LCSB751
TAAGGATGAAATGCTTAAGCCATGTTCAGTACAAAGTTCGAGTAATTGGGCGCTGCTGTTAAAATCATAAGGTGCTGATTCAATTTGCGATGCTGGTGAGGCATTACGTTGGTTGATTTCATCTTCATCTAAGATAAATCCGCCACCGACAGAGTAGTAAGTGCGCTCAAAAATACATTCGCCTTTGCTGTAGGCATACAGTGTCATGGCGTTCGCATGGGCGGGAAGG
>NZ_MWUM01000719.1 GCF_002028455.1 Zoogloea sp. LCSB751
TTTACCTTGCTCGAACTCGTGAGCAGCGGTGCCAACCCCTCGGCCAATTCCATCAGCTCGACCAAGTGAGCGTTCTGAGGATTGATGAGGGCCTTCAAAAATTCCAGCGTCACCGCATCACCGCGCCAACTGGTCTTGAGGCGTTCAGCGACGGCCTGAACCGCGCGAGTGAACTGACCATCGACGAACTGGCCGTCAGCAACGGCCCGCTCCAGCAGCAACAACGCCA
>NZ_MWUM01000720.1 GCF_002028455.1 Zoogloea sp. LCSB751
CTGGAAAACTTGATGACAAGCTAATGGGCATGCTCAACATTCCAGAGGGTGGAGACTTGCTAGCCATGAGCAACGAGCCATTCCTTAACGCATTTGCCAGGGCGATCGGTGAAAACACACTCAACCAGTATAGGATGATCGAGGTCGCTGGAATGATGCCTATCGACGCAGGGTATCTGCGGCAATCTTTGCGTATGGGTATGACAACGCATCATTACTAAAGGCTGCC
>NZ_MWUM01000721.1 GCF_002028455.1 Zoogloea sp. LCSB751
AAAGGCCTCCTCTTGAATATCATCATCATAATGACTCAGCATCATCCGAGTTAACATGGCAGCTTGAAATGCCTTAGCCATTAATTTGATTAATCTTTGATATACTGAAGGCGAGAGGTTTTTACTTTCTAACAAGCTAGATAATAATTGTGCAGTGATACAAATATTACGAACTGCATCAAAACCAAGCACAATAGCGGCTCGGCTTACAGTAGAAATTTGCGTACTG
>NZ_MWUM01000073.1 GCF_002028455.1 Zoogloea sp. LCSB751
ATAGCATAGCCATATTTGAGCAACTGATTGGCGAATAATACCCAGGCCGCCAGCAATTCTTTCTCCGTGATTTGATAATCAGGCCGCCTGAGTACCTCCAATCCCAAGCGAATCGTTGAGAGTACCGTTCGATGCCCAATGGTATTGGCCTGAAAATGCTTATCCCAGCCCTGTTGCTGTGCGTGTAAACCAACTAGCCACAACAGGCATTGAACCATCAACGCTATCAGTAGGATGATGTCGAATCGCTCTGGACTGTTGGTACGACTTTGGCGTAAGCCAAAGCCGTATGCCGGGCTTTTGAGGTCACGAAAGGTTTCCTCTATTTGCATACGTTTGGCGTACAGGTTTACCAGCTGCTTTGGGCTCCGAGATTCTGGTGGTAAATTGCTGGCTAACACCCAAGGCTCTTTCGCCGATGTTGAGTACGTTTTTGCCGATGGATGGTGGCAATTAGTCCTCGTTGAACGCTGATTTGTACGCCCCTTAGGTTTGCTACGATAAAGCGTGAGATGGCAATTGATAGGGTTAGTTTTGGTCAAGGTCTTACAACCCAGGCTCTTCGCTTGACCGTTGGCCAAGTCATGTGTACTGCGAACTGCACGCCAATTTTCAGCGCCAATATCTGCAAATTGAACTGTACCGCGAATACGGCTTAGCCAAAACCAACCATGCGCCTCAACCTCTTTGTACCAAGGCACTTTGAACCCCGCGTCAGTCACGATGAGAGGGGTAACATGCAAAGGTAAAATCTTGGCTAAGTCCGCTAAAAAACCGTTGTGGGAGGCCTTAGAGCATTGTTCTGATAGGGGATAGGACTTCTCATACAGGGTAATAGAGCGGCCATTGAAGGCTATTGAGGCGCGCAGAGCCATGATGCGTTTATGCTCTCGGATGTCTGACCAATCGAC
>NZ_MWUM01000722.1 GCF_002028455.1 Zoogloea sp. LCSB751
CGAAGGAGTATTGTCCCGCCAGCGCCGGCAGTTCGTTGGGCAGGCGGAAGTCGCCGTGGCCACCGGACTGGGAGATCATGGCGCCGGCCGGCCAGATACGCGGTCCATTGATCAACCCCATGTCGATCCCCTTCTTGAGGCCGAACACGGGGCCGCCGAGATCACGGGCACTGGTGAAGCCGCGCATCAGCATGTCGTTGGCCGCCCTGGTTGCCGCCACCGTGGTGAA
>NZ_MWUM01000723.1 GCF_002028455.1 Zoogloea sp. LCSB751
GCTGTACATATTTCAATTTCATTTGGTGAAAGTACTTTAGCAAATACCTTATGACCTTGCACATTACCAGATAATCGTAAATTTTGTTCAAACACACCTTTATCACCACGCTTAACTTGATTTTCAAGCGCTGCGCTAGATGAAGTTGTATAACCCATAACCAACACGCCATTGAGTGGCTTACCGAGTTCCGCCCACTCCTGATAAGTCTGTCCACGATGAATTGCCA
>NZ_MWUM01000724.1 GCF_002028455.1 Zoogloea sp. LCSB751
CCGAATTTTCGGCAAAAATGCGCCGGGCCAGCAGCAGGACGCGCATGCCCTGTCCGGCATAGGCGTCGGCGATGGCTTCGACTGCCGCCGCATCGAGCGCCACCGGCTGGCCACGCGCGTCGAGCTGGTCGCGGCAGAGCGGCAGCAGGCGTTCGAGGTCGCCCTTGACGTAGAGCAGCGGTTGGCCGTCACCCTGGTGGGCGGTTGCCATGTATTGCCGGCAGGCATC
>NZ_MWUM01000725.1 GCF_002028455.1 Zoogloea sp. LCSB751
GTCCCAGGGCAATTTATCTTAAAGGTAGATGTCCAAGGTAAACAGATTTTAGTGGATTGGGATCCTGACTTTTAAGTCGAGGTACAACATATGTGGTTAGGGGTAATTACCCTGTTCCCAGACATGTTTCGTGCCGTAACAGACTTTGGGGTTACGGGTCGTGCCGTGAAAAACGGTCTGCTTGAGTTGCACACGTGGAATCCTCGCGATTTCACCCATGATAGACACA
>NZ_MWUM01000726.1 GCF_002028455.1 Zoogloea sp. LCSB751
ATCTGGGTCTCGACAAAGCGGGCAATCCCAAGGCGGATCACGTGCCCGGTATGGCACTGTATGGCCGCTACACCCTGTTTGCCGAGGGGGCCCGCGGCCACCTCGGCAAACAGTTGATCGCCCTGTTCACGCTGGAAAACGCCGCCCAACCGCAACACCAACCTCAGCACTATGCCATCGGCTTCAAGGAGCTGTTGCAGGTGCCGGCCGGCCAGTCTCATCCCGGCCG
>NZ_MWUM01000727.1 GCF_002028455.1 Zoogloea sp. LCSB751
AGTTAGTTGAATTAGCGGTAAATAAAGATAATCCTAATCTTAATATTGATGAAGAAAGTATCTCACCAAAAGAAAGTGCTGAAGTTCTTTGGAACTTAGTAATTAAGGAAGATAGTAGCGGCATGGAGAAACTTGGTTACAGCAAAGCTTTTGGTGAAAGAATAATTAAGAACATAAATAAGAATGATTTTAAAACCTTCAAAAAAGAATCTGGACAATCTGGTATTTC
>NZ_MWUM01000728.1 GCF_002028455.1 Zoogloea sp. LCSB751
CAGGCCAGTGTCACCGAGCTGGCGCCTTGGGGATGGAGTCGGGGACTGCGCCGCTACCGTTGCAAACAGTGTCTGCGCACCAGCTCCATCCTCACCAACACGCCCCTGGCCAGATTGCGTAAAGCATCGTGCTGGGAAGACTACGCGCAAGCCCTCATCGAAGGACTGACCGTCCGCCAGGCAGCGCGGCGCTGTGGGGTCAGCAAAAACACCGCGTTCCTCTGGCGTC
>NZ_MWUM01000729.1 GCF_002028455.1 Zoogloea sp. LCSB751
GCCCCTGGCGCACTACATGCCCGCAGAACAGTTCAACACCTGGGGCTGTCGCATTCCGTTCGTGCTGAGTTTCGTGGTCATCATCGCAGGCTACGTGATGCGCCGCGAAGTGCATGAGACGCCCGCCTTCACGGCAGAAAAAGAACAGCAGGCGCGCCCTCGCTCACCGGTCATCGACGCTTTCAAGTACAGCACGCCCGACATGTTGGGCGTGCTGTCCTTGGAAGCG
>NZ_MWUM01000730.1 GCF_002028455.1 Zoogloea sp. LCSB751
CGACATCACCGAATTCCTGGAACTGTTCGATCTGCCGCAAGAAGATCTGCTCGGCTGGCTGAAAAAGGCCAACGACATCTTCAGCGCCATCGAAGATCTGCCGGTGCCGACCCTGTCCGCCATCAAGGGCCACGCCCTGGGCGGCGGCTGCGAGACCATACTCTCCACCGATTTCCGTCTGGCTGACACCACCGCCAGGATCGGCCTGCCCGAGACCAAACTCGGCATC
>NZ_MWUM01000731.1 GCF_002028455.1 Zoogloea sp. LCSB751
CATGCCCCTGATGAGCAACCCCCATGACCAGATCCGCTGATCCCCGCGGCCATCCCGACATCGCCCTGCCCCTGTCCCAGTTGCTGGCCATCCGGCTGTGGGCGAGACAGGGTCAGCGGGCGCGCATTCACCAGGCGCGTCAAGGGCGGCTCGGGCGACAGCCGGGTCTGAATTTTCGTGAGCTGCGCCTCTATCAGGCCGGGGACGAGGTGCGCCACATCGACTGGCG
>NZ_MWUM01000074.1 GCF_002028455.1 Zoogloea sp. LCSB751
GGTGCTTCCCATTCCTGAAAATCGTCGGCCTGTCGCATGCGCAGGGCGCGTTCGGCGGAGCGCAGGGTGTTCTCGATGAGCATGGTGACGGTCATCGGGCCGACGCCGCCGGGGACGGGAGTGATCCAGCTGGCCTTCTCCTTGACCCCGTCGAAATCCACATCGCCGACGATCTTGCCGGCGTTGGGCCCGTCCGTCAGGCGATTGATGCCCACGTCGATGACGATGGCGCCCTCTTTGACCATCTGCGGCACGATCAGGCCCGGCTTGCCGGCGGCGACGATCAGGATGTCGGCGAGGATGGTGTGCTGGGCGAGGTCGCGGGTCTTCGCGTGGCAGATCGTCACGGTGGCCTCGCGCTGCAGCAGCATCAGGGCCATCGGCTTGCCGACGATGTTGCTGGCGCCCACCACCACCACGTTCTTGCCGGCCACATCGGTGCCGGTGGTGTCGAGCAAGAGCTGCACGCCGTAGGGCGTACACGGCGGGAAGATGGTGTTGCCGACGACGAGACCGCCGACGTTGTAGAGGTGGAAGCCGTCCACGTCCTTATGCACCGAGATGGCTTCGAGCACGGCGCGCGGCTCGATGTGCGGGGGCAGCGGCAGCTGGATCAGGATGCCATGCACAGCCGGGTCGGCGTTGAGGCGGGCGATGGTGGCGAGCACCTCGGCCTGGGGCGTATCGGCCGGCAGGGCGATGTGGAAGGAGCGCACGCCGCACTCCTCGCAAGCCTTGATCTTGTTGCCGACATAGACGCGGGAGGCGGGGTTGTCGCCGACGAGGATGACGGCCAGGCCGGGCTGCACGCCCTGGTCGGCGAGGTGATCGACACGCTCGCGGAAGCCCTCGCGCAGCTGCTTCGAGAGGGCCTTGCCGTCGATGATC
>NZ_MWUM01000732.1 GCF_002028455.1 Zoogloea sp. LCSB751
TGACCGGAACAACCTGCAGCGGCTGGCTGATATCCGCCTCGGTAAAAGCACGTAGCGTATTCCGAATCCGCAGCACCCGCTCTTCGGGCGTCGTCTGGCCGAAGGTCGCCTGTAACATCACAATCGGCTGGTGGAAAATTTTTACCGTACGGGCCTGTTCACGTTCTGTGGGCTGTTGGCGCGGTTCTGCCGCCGAAAGGGGGAACGCCAGGCATAGCGCGAGGGCGGC
>NZ_MWUM01000733.1 GCF_002028455.1 Zoogloea sp. LCSB751
CAGGCGCTCGACCCGGCAGCCTTCCTTGAGCACCAGGAAGAACAGTTCGATCTCCCAGCGGGCGCGATACCAGTCGAGCAGCTCGACCGCCTCTTCCAGCCCCGGCACCGCCCGGTTGGTCAGGAGTCGCCAGCACACCGGCTTGCAGCCTGCCGGAGCCTGGATCTCGGTGGCGATCACGCACGTGACCTCCAGCGTGCCGCCTTGACGATCCGG
>NZ_MWUM01000734.1 GCF_002028455.1 Zoogloea sp. LCSB751
AGCGTCATCAGGTGACGCTTGGGGTGCATGCCGTCCCGCAGGGTCATGTCATGAACGCGGATTTGCTTGCCTTTGAGTTCCATGGTGCTTTCCTTAGGCGGTGACGGGTTGGAGGGTCAGGTGGCCTGCGAGGATTTCCTCGGCGAACATCTCGGCGGTGCGGGCGGCGGCGGCGGTCATGATGTCGAGGTTGCCGGCGTACTTGGG
>NZ_MWUM01000075.1 GCF_002028455.1 Zoogloea sp. LCSB751
TCGACGACCCCATCCAGTGCCTCGATGCGCTCCACGTGCGGCAGCGCCTGCTCGCGGCTGCGGGAATTGACCACCAGGATGCTGTTGGTGCGGGTCTCCTCGATGGCATCGAGCAGCGCCACCAGCGCATCGCGGCGTACGTCGATGGCCACGCTGAGGCCGTTGAGTTCCACCAGCCCGGTCATCAGCTGGCGCAGGCCGGCGTCGCAGCCATTGACGCGCTCGTCGAGGGCCCGCGCCAGGCCGGCCACGCCGCCCATCTCGTCCACCAGCCTGCCACCCGAGGCGGCCTCGCCGTTGGCGCGGCTGACGATGTTCTCCACCGCCGTCATCGTCTGGCTGGCCCCATCGGCGATCGCGGCCAAGGTCTCGGCCGCCTCACTGGTGCTGTCGGCGCTGGCGCCGGCCTGCTCCTTCACCCTCGCCAGCAGCACGTTAAGCCCGTCGCTGCCGCTCTCGATGGCGGCGATGATCTCGCCGACGCTGACCGTCGCCTCGCTGGTCCGTTCGGCGAGCTTGCGCACTTCGTCGGCCACCACCGCGAAGCCGCGCCCCTGCTCGCCGGCCCGCGCCGCTTCGATGGCCGCGTTGAGGGCCAGCAGGTTGGTCTGGCTGGCGATGCCCTGGATGATCTGCACGATCTTGCCGATCTGCTCGATGTGGGCGTGCACACCGGCGAACTCCTGCCCCACCGCCCCAACCACGCCGGCCAGCTCGCGCACGCTGTCCGACATCCCAGCCACGCGGCCGCCGCCGGACGAGGCCCGCGCATGGGCATCGGCGGCGATGCCGAGCAATTGCCCGGCCTCCGTCGACACCGCGCCGATGCCGGCCGCCATGCCATCCACCGCCGCCGAGGCGGCCAGCGCCAGTTCCGACTGCTG
>NZ_MWUM01000076.1 GCF_002028455.1 Zoogloea sp. LCSB751
GGGCCGTCCGGGTAGCGGTCCACGTTCTTCCAGGTGCCGCCGGTCTCCGGCCACACCAGCAGGCCGAAGCGGGCCAGCATGCCATCGTCCGATGCCCCACCACGCAGCGTGGCGCGTAGGTATTCCCCGAGGGGGCCGGGCTGGGCACCACCGATCACACCCAGGCACACCGCCGGCACGCGTCGATGGCCGCGGCCGATGCGGTCGAAGGTCCAGCCGTCCTTGCCGTTCCAGCCCGTCATCAGGAAGGCGCGCAGTTCGGCGGCGTCTTCCCGGTCCAGGCCGGCGAGCCAGCCTGGCAACTCGTCGCGGACCACCAGCAGGCCGCGCGGGTTCTCGATGAGCTTCTCGGCCAAGGCTTCCACGGTCGCGCTGGCCACCGTGTAGCGGCGCAGGATCGGGGCTTCGTCCGCATCGGGCGTGAGGAAACTGGCCACGTCCACCAGGGCGTTGGGGTCTTTGCGGAGTGCGCGGGTCGCTTCCGACTTGCGGGCTTCGGCCCGAGCCTTGGCGATCTCCGCTTCGGCCCGCCATTGCCCCTGAGCCTGTGTCCATTCCTCCAGCGCACGGGCTTCGAGGCGCACGATGGGGGCCAGGGCCGCCATCATCGCCGGGCTCTTCATCATGCCGGGACGCCCGACGATGCAGCCCCACAGGTTGGGAAACTCCTGCCAGTCGCTGCGGGCCTGGGGCCGGATGGCGCAACGCCGGCCGATCAGGTTGCCGGCCGCGGCCACCATCGGCACGGCGACGAAATCCGGCGGGCACTGCATGCGGTCGGCCACGTCCTGCACCCACGGCCGCAGCCGATCCGGCAGCAGCGCGTAGTCGAACGGGGCGACCGGCGCGAGGCCTTCCGGCAGCGGCA
>NZ_MWUM01000077.1 GCF_002028455.1 Zoogloea sp. LCSB751
GGCGTGACCGAAGCGGGCTGCATGGCCCACGCCCGACGCAAGTTCTTCGAGCTTCAGGAACACGGGCAGAGCCAGATTGCCGGTGAGGCGCTGGAGCAGATCGCCGCCCTCTACGGCATCGAGCAAGACGCGCGGGCGCTGAAGGCCGAAGCCCGCCAGGCGCGGCGAGAAACGCATGCCCGGCCGCTGCTGGAAGGCTTGAAAGCCTGGCTGCTGGCGTGTCGGAGCAAGATTCCCAACGGGTCATCCAGCGCCAAAGCCATCGACTACACCCTCAAACGCTAGGCGGCACTGACCCATTACCTGACGGATGGGCGCGCGCCCATCGACAACAACTGGATCGAGAACCAGATCCGGCCGATTGCCATCGGCCGCAAGAACTGGCTCTTTGCGGGTTCGCTGCGCGCCGGCAAGCGAGCGGCGGCGATCATGAGTCTGATCCAGTCGGCGCGCTTGAATGGGCATGAGCCCTACGCTTACCTGAAGGATGTCCTCACCCGCCTGCCGACTCAGCCGCAGAGTCGGATCGGGGAGTTGTTGCCACATCGGTGGAGGCCGGATTCAGCCTGAGGCACGGTCAAGAGGGGATGACCGGGGTGTATTGACCCAGTAAAACCCTGCTCAGGTGTTAACCTTGAAAGGAAGGACACATGAGTACGGCGATGGAAGACG
>NZ_MWUM01000078.1 GCF_002028455.1 Zoogloea sp. LCSB751
CGCCTACGTGCATGCCGAGAACAGCCGCAAGCTCAACGAGCTCGGCGTGCTGATGGTCGACCTCACTCCTGCCGCCATCGGCCCCTACTGCGTGCCGCCGGTGAACCTCAAGCAGCACGTCGGCCAGCGCGAGATGAACGTCAACATGGTCACCTGTGGCGGCCAGGCGACGATCCCGATGGTCGCCGCGATCAGCCGTGTGCAGCCGGTCGAGTACGGCGAAATCATCGCCACCGTCTCCTCCAAGAGCGCCGGCCCCGGCACCCGTAAGAACATCGACGAATTCACCCGCACCACCGCCGGTGCGGTCGAGAAGGTCGGCGGCGCCAAGAAGGGCAAGGCCATCATCATCATCAACCCGGCCGAGCCCGCGCTGATGATGCGCGACACCGTGCATTGCCTCGTCGAAGGCGAACCGCAGCAGGACGCGATCCGCGAGTCCATCCAGGCCATGATCCAGGAAGTCCAGAAGTACGTGCCCGGCTACCGCCTGGTCAATGGCCCGGTCTTCGACGGCAACCGCGTGTCGGTCTATCTCGAAGTCGAAGGCCTCGGCGACTACCTGCCCAAGTACGCCGGCAACCTCGACATCATGACCGCCGCCGCCGCCCGCACCGCCGAGATGTTCGCCGAGGAAATCCT
>NZ_MWUM01000079.1 GCF_002028455.1 Zoogloea sp. LCSB751
GCCTACGGGGAAGCGATGCTGGAGCTGCGTGCCCGAAAAAAATTGCAGTCCCTGCTGGGCGAGGACGAGAAGTGATCGAGACGATCCGCCAGGGACTCAAAGAAGAAGGTGTAGTCGTCTCGATCAGTCAGCTGTGCCGGTGGTTTGAAGTGCCCCGTCGGACGTTCTACTACCAGTCGGTGAAGGCGCCACCGAAGGTGCAGCCCCGCTTTGCCGAACCCATCAAGGCGATGATCGAGGGCAACCCGTCCTTTGGTTACAGGACGGTGGCGCACCTGCTCGGCTTCAACAAAAACACGGTGCAGCGCATCTTCCAACTCCACGGCTGGCAGGTCAGGAAACGCCCGGTCGGTTTCCGGCCGCGGATCGAGGCACGGCGCTCAAGGGCATCCCAGCCGAACGAACGCTGGGCGACGGACCTGTGCCGCGTCTGGGCGGGACGAGACGGCTGGAGCACGTTGGCGCTGGTGATCGACTGCTTCAGCCGGGAGTTGCTGGGCTGGCATGTCTCCCGGAGCGGCAAATCCCGCACCGCTGAAAGCGCGCTGGAGCAGGCTCTGATTGCCCGCTTTGGCACGCTGGGGCGCGTGAAGGAGCCCTTCCTGCTCCGTTCGGACAACGGTCTGGTCTTCACCAGCCG
>NZ_MWUM01000007.1 GCF_002028455.1 Zoogloea sp. LCSB751
CAAGGTAGGAAACCGCGCCCCTCTATCCGCGACCACCTCGCGGGATCGAAGGGCTACCGCGAGAGCGGTTTAGTCCACGGCCGATCAGCAGCCTTACGTGACAGACCGTTTGTCGGCCGGCCCACTCTCCGCAGCAGTCCGGCGGCACGCCAACACCCTGCCACGTTCCGCGGCCATCCGCTCATCCCCTACCGACTCACTCCGCACAAGCGATCCGCCCCGCCAGACACTCCCCGACCCCGGCTCCAGTTGGTACATCTGAAGGTAGAAGTCGCGCTTGAGCGGATTGCCGGTATGGCTCAGCGTCCTGACGTGGGTCCAGCTCAATTGTCTTCGCGCTGCGGAGACAATCTGCGCCTGCGGAAAAACCTCGGCAAAGAGCCGCATGTGGGGCAGGTTCTTGTCAGAGAAACCACGGCCGTAGTCCTTTCCGAGCAGCCTGAGAGTGATGCCGACGGGACTAAACTGGCGCCTCCAAGTACAGGCGTGGAAGATCCGCTATATCCAAGCACCGATGCCACACCGAAAGAGAGCGCTCCACATGTCGATGACGCCGAACCAGGTTGCCGAGTTCTGCCTGACCCTGCCGGGTACCCGTGAGTCTCTCAAATGGGGCAACAACCGGGTTTTTTCGATTGCGGACGAGAAGATGTTCGCGATCCTCAGCGCGCCGGCCAAGGGCGTGGAAGGGCTGGCCTTCAAGGTCGATGGCGATCTGTTTCTGGGGTACACCGACCGCCCCGGAATCCGGCCGGCCCCCTACCTGGCCCGTGCGCGCTGGATCGCGATGGAGCTGCCTTATCCCCTTGGCGAAGCGGAATTGAAGGCCGCGCTGACACGGGCCCACCAGTTGGTGGCACTGCGCCTGCCCAAATACCGGCAGCCGGAATTTCTCGTTCCGGAAAGCTGACCCCGGTGCTGCCGCCCGATCTCGATTCACGCCTGCGCGAAAATCTGCACCCGGTTCCGGCCGGCGCGCTTGGCCTCGTACATGGCTTCATCGGCATGCTTGAGCAATTCGATGCTGCCGAGGCCGTGCTCGGGATAAAGGGCGATGCCGACACTGGCGGAGATCTGGATGGCATGCCCTTCGATCTTGAAGGGCGCGGCGAGAGCAGCGCCGAGTTTTTGCGCAACGGCCAGGGCATCGGGCGCGTCCGTGATGTTGCGCAGGAGCAGGATGAACTCGTCGCCGCCCACCCGCGCCACGGTGTCGGATTCGCGCAGACTGTGGCGCAGGCGGAGGGCGACCTGCTGCAGCAAGCAATCACCGATGCCGTGCCCCAGGTTGTCGTTGATCCGCTTGAAGCCATCCAGATCCATGAACATGACCGCCAGCAGCTGGCCATCGCGTTTGGCGTTGGCCAGGGCCTGATCGAGGCGGTCGGAAAAGAGCGCACGGTTGGGCAGGTCGGTCAGCGGATCGTGTTGCGCCAGATGACGGATGCGCCCTTCCGCCTCCCGGCTTTCGCCGAGGGCACGGCGCAGGCGGTGGTTGATGCGGTAGATATAGATGGCCAGCGCACTGACGCCGGCCAGCAAGCCCAGCGCGATGTATAGCGTCGTCGGGTCGCGCGGAACGTCGGGCTCGTAAAGAAAGCCATTCAGGGAGTAGTTGCCGGGCAGCAGCCCGATATCGGCGTAGGTGTCGGCGATGTGGCGCCAGCGCCCGCGGTTCATGTAGCCGACCTCGACCAGATCGGTGCGCATCAGCGACGCCATGCGCTGCGCCTCGAAAAGATAGAAGCCGCGAGGATGTTGTGTGGAGTACTTGGTCAGGATCAGGTCCGCTATTTCCTCCGGATGTTGCATCGCATATTGCCAGCCGCGCAGGCTGGCCTCCCGAAAGGCGCGCACGCGCTCCGGGTGGGTCTTCAGTTCCTGCTCGGTGGTGAACAGGTTGTCGCCGTAGAAATCGATGCCGCCGGCCCGCGGCGTATAGACCTGATAGTCGAACTTGGCGCTGTCCAGGTAGTAAGGCTCGTTGCTGACGTAGGCGGAAATGGCATCGACCCGACCTTCGATCAGGTCATCCGGCTTGAAGCTGTGGGGCAACTGGACGAGGCGATCCAGTGTGATGCCCTCCTGTTTGAGATAGGCGACCAGCTCGTCCGACTGCGGCTCGATCATGACGCGCTTGCCAACGATGTCATGGATGGCCTGGGTACCGTTGTCCACATCGGACTGACGCGCGATCAGCACCAGCGGCGAGTGCTGGAAGATCACCGCCAGCACGACTACCGGCTTGCCCGACTTGCGGGCCAGCAGCAGGCTGCTGGTGCCAACCCCGTACTGGGCCTGATCGGTCAGGACCGCCTGCAGCGGGTCGACACCCGGCGTGGCTTCACGCAACTGGACATCCAGGCCGGCCTCCCGGTAATAGCCCTTCTCCAGCGCCGCGTAATAGCCGGCAAACTGGAAGGCATGGCTCCACTTGAGCTGCAGGGAGACCTTTTCCAAGGCCCAGCCCATGCCAGGAGACACCAGCAGGGCAGTGAAAAGCAGGGACCACAGGCGACGGCGCAAAACATGACAATGCATTTGCAGAATTATGAGCTGGATGCGACCCCACCCCGGCAAATTTTGGTGTCGCATCGGCCCTCAAACCGCCCCGCTCCAAACCCGTGCCCCACGCACCAGCCAAGTGCATCCCTCCGCGCATTTCCGCCCCCCACCCCCTGTTCACCGCCTATTTCTCGCGCAAAGCGGGGCTGGCCCACCTTTTGCTAAAGAGAAACCAGACCCCGGCTGGCAACGCTGCCGAAGGGGAATTTGCCTCCGCCAACGACGGCGGGATTCGAGTGAGCAGGATGCCCTTGGGCGCCGCTCGCCAGTTCCAACCCGAGTTTGAGCCGCGTTCCGCGGGGGCCCTTGATGCGCTGTGCCATTCACGTCCGTGAATCGCCGGTGATCCTGCGAGGCTGCCCATGGAGCCGGACTCGCAGGATCGAATATGAAAATCATCGTTGTCGGCCATGGCATGGTGGGCCACAAGTTCCTCGAAGAACTTCACCAACTGGCATCCGTCCCCACTGAAGTCAGCGTCCTCTGCGAGGAGCCGCGCGCGGCTTACGACCGGGTCCATCTGTCCGAATTCTTCGCCGGCAAGAGCGCCGACGAGCTGTCCCTGGTGGCGCCCGGCTTCTTCGACGAAAGCGGCTTTGCGCTGCGCCTGAAGACCCGCGCCAGCGCCATCGACCGCCGCAAGAAGACGGTGACCACCGCCGACGGCGAGGTGCTGTCCTACGACAAGCTGGTGCTGGCCACCGGTTCCGTACCCTTCGTGCCGCCGCTGCGCGGCGCCGACCGGGCCGACTGCTTCGTCTATCGCACCATCGAAGACCTGGAAGCGATGACCGAGGCAGGCAAGCGCTCGAAGAGCGGCGTGGTGATCGGCGGCGGCCTGCTCGGCCTGGAATGCGCCAAGGCCCTGCGCGACCTCGGCCTGGAAACCCACGTGGTGGAATTTGCGCCGCGCCTGATGGCGGTGCAGGTGGACGACGATGGCGGCCGCATCCTGCGCAGCAAGATCGAGGAGCTGGGCGTGCGCGTGCATACCAGCCGTCACACGACGGAGATCACCGACGGCGCCCGTGCGCGCCACCGCATGGTGTTCGACGACGGCACCTACCTCGAGACCGACATGATCGTGTTCTCCGCCGGCATCCGCCCGCGCGACGAGCTGGCCCGCCAGAATGCGCTGGCCGTCGGCGCCCGCGGCGGCATCGCGGTGGATGACCACTGCCGCAGCACCGATCCGGACATCTACGCCATCGGCGAATGCGCGGCGTGGAAGGACCAGCTGTTCGGCCTCGTCGCCCCCGGCTACGACATGGCCCGCGTGGCGGCCCGCCACATGACCGGCCAGGTGGATGCGGCCTTCGCCGGCGCCGACATGAGCACCAAGCTCAAGCTGATGGGTGTGGATGTGGCCAGCATCGGCGACGCGCAGGGGCGCACCGCCGGCTGCCGCAGCTTCCGCTATATGGACGAGGTGAAGCAGATCTACAAGAAGATCGTCACCAGCGCCGACGGCAAGCAGCTGATCGGCGCGGTGCTGGTCGGCAACGCCGACGAGTACGGCACGCTGCTGCAGATGGCCCTCAACGGCATCGCGCTGCCGGCCGACCCGGAATTCCTGATCCTGCCGTCCAGCGACGGCAAGGCCAAGCCCGGCCTGGGCGTCGATGCGCTGCCCGACAGCGCCCAGATCTGCTCCTGCAACAACGTCAGCAAGGGCCAGATCTGCGCGGCGGTGGCCGACGGCGCCACCACCATCGGCGAACTGAAGGCCTGCACCAAGGCCGGCGCCACCTGTGGCGGCTGCGTGCCGCTGGTGACGCAGGTGATGAAGGCCGAGATGGGCCGCCTGGGCATGGCGGTGAACAACCACCTCTGCGAGCACTTCTCCTACTCCCGCCAGGAGCTGTTCCACCTCATCAAGGTCGGCCAGATCAAGACCTTCGACGAGCTGCTGGCCAAGCATGGCCAGGGCCTCGGCTGCGACATCTGCAAGCCCGCCGCGGCGAGCATCTTCGCGTCGTGCTGGAACGAGTTCGTGCTGAAGAAGGAGCTGGCCGGCCTGCAGGACAGCAACGACTATTTCCTCGGCAACATCCAGAAGGACGGCACCTATTCCGTGGTGCCGCGCATGGCGGGCGGCGAGGTGACGCCGGACGGCCTGATCGCCGTCGGCCAGGTGGCCAAGAAGTACGGCCTGTACACCAAGGTCACCGGCGGCCAGCGGGTGGACCTGTTCGGCGCCCGCGTCGAGCAGCTGCCGCTGATCTGGGAAGAGCTGATCGCCGCCGGCTTCGAATCCGGCCACGCCTACGGCAAGTCCCTGCGCACCGTGAAGAGCTGCGTCGGCAGCACTTGGTGCCGCTACGGCGTGGATGACAGCGTCGGCCTCGCCGTGGAGCTGGAGAACCGCTACAAGGGCCTGCGCGCGCCGCACAAGATCAAGTTCGGGGTGTCCGGCTGCACGCGGGAATGCGCCGAGGCCCAGGGCAAGGACGTCGGCATCATCGCCACCGAGAAGGGCTGGAACCTCTACGTGTGCGGCAACGGCGGCATGAAGCCGCGCCACGCCGAGCTGCTCGCCGCGGATCTGACCAAGGCCCAGCTGGTGCAGCTGATCGACCGCTTCCTGATGTTCTACATCCGCACCGCCGACCGCCTGCAGCGCACCAGCACCTGGCGCGACAACCTGGACGGCGGCCTGGACTACCTGAAGGACGTGGTGGTGAACGACAGCCTGGGCCTCGCCGCCGAGCTGGAGAGCCAGATGCAGCACGTGGTGGACACCTACCAGTGCGAGTGGAAGACCGCCGTCACCAACCCCGAGGTGCGCCAGCGCTTCCGTTCCTTCGTCAATAGCGACAAGGCCGACGAGCACATCGTCTTCGTGGAGGAGCGCGGCCAGATCCGCCCCGCCCGCGCCGACGAACGCTCCACCGCCGCGCTCGACGACAACGCCATTCCCGCCTGAGGAGACCCGCCATGAGCATCGCCCCCCTCGTCTGGACCACCGTCTGCAAAGTGGACGAAATCCTGCCCAACACCGGCGTCTGCGCGCTGGTGGAAGACCGCCACGTAGCCGTGTTCCGCGTCGGCCAGTCCGACTTCTACGCCATCGACAACGTGGACCCGAAGTCCGGCGCCAGCGTGCTGTCGCGTGGCCTGCTGGGCAACCTCGGCGAACACGTCGTGGTGGCCTCGCCGCTCTACAAGAACCACTTCGATCTGGCCACCGGCGCCTGCCTGGAAGCGCCCGAGCACTCCGTGCGCGCCCACTCGGTGCGCATCGACGACCAGCGCGTGCTGGTCGCCCTAAGCTGAGCCCCGCCCCGCATTCAGAAAGGAACTGAAATGGCTTATCTCGCTCCCGCCGAGTTCGTCACCAAGATGGTGGACGCCGGTGAATCCAAATTGCTGATGTCCACTCGCGACACCCTGATCCGCGCCTATATGGCCGGCGCGATCCTGGCCCTCGCCGCCGCCTTCGCGGTGACGGTGTCGGTGAACACCGCCAACCCGCTGATCGGCGCGCTGCTGTTCCCGGTCGGCTTCTGCATGCTCTACCTGATGGGCTTCGACCTGCTGACCGGCGTGTTCACGCTGGCCCCGCTGGCCGTGCTCGACAAGCGCGCCGGCGCCACCTGGAGCGGCGTGCTGCGCAACTGGGGCCTGGTGTTCACCGGCAACTTCGCCGGTGCGCTGACGGTGGCGGTGTTCATGGCCATCATCTTCACCAACGGCTTCTCCGAGGCGCCCAACGCCATCGGCCAGAAGATCGGCCACATCGGCGAGGGCCGCACCGTCGGCTACGCCGCCCACGGCGCGGCAGGCATGCTGACGCTGTTCGTGCGCGCGGTGATGTGCAACTGGATGGTATCCACCGGCGTGGTCGCCGCGATGATGTCCACCAGCGTGTCCGGCAAGGTCATCGGCATGTGGATGCCGATCCTGGTGTTCTTCTACATGGGCTTCGAGCACAGCATCGTGAACATGTACCTGTTCCCGTCGGGCCTGATGCTGGGTGGCAACTTCACCTTCATGGACTACCTGATCTGGAACGAGATCCCGACCGTGCTCGGCAACCTGGTCGGTGGCCTGACCTTCGTCGGCGCCACGCTGTACTCCACCCACTACAAGACCGCCCCCAAGCGCCGCGCCGCCTGATCAGCACGGACGCACGGACCGCCGCCCCATGTCGGCACCGCTGCGCGTGAGTCTCGGCCAAGCTTCCCTGGCCGGGGCCCACGACACCAACCAGGACTTCCACGGCGCCGTGCTGCCCAGGGGCAGCCAGCTCGCCGGCAAGGGCATCGCGCTGGCCATCGCCGACGGCATCAGCTCCAGCCGGGTCAGCCAGGTGGCGAGCCAGACCGCCGTCCGCTCCTTCCTCGAAGACTATTACGCCACCTCGGAAGCCTGGTCGGTGCGCCGGGCCGCCGAGCGGGTGCTGAGCGCGGCCAACTCCTGGCTGCATTCCCAGACCATCGCCAGCGACGCCCGCTTCGAGAAGGACCGGGGCTATGTGTGCACCTTCAGCGCACTGATCCTCAAGGGGCGCGACCTGCACCTGTTCCACGTGGGCGATTCGCGCATCTTCCGCGTGCATGCCCAGGCCCTCGAACAGCTCACCGAGGACCACCGGGTCCGCCTGTCGTCCGTCGAGTCCTACCTGGGCCGCGCGCTGGGAACCAGCCCGAACATCGAGATCGATTACCGCAGCTGGGAAGCGGAGGCCGGCGAGCTCTACCTGCTCGCCACCGACGGCGCCTATGCCCAGCTCGACGCAACCACGGTGCACGACGCGCTGCACCGCCACCCGCAGGACCTGGACGCCGCCGCGGCGTGGCTGGTGGAGCAGGCCCGCCTGCGCGGCAGCAGCGACGACGCCACGCTCCAGCTGCTGCGCATCGACGCGCTGCCCGACGCCGGCGCGCCGCGCGCCGACCTGCGCCGCGACGGGCTGGCACTGCCACCACCGCTGGCGCCGCGGATGGCCTTCGAGGGCTTCACCATCGTGCGGGAGCTGCAGGTCAGCGCCCGCAGCCACGTCTTCCTCGCCGTCGATGACGCCAGCGGCGCGGCGGTGGCGCTCAAGGCGCCGTCCATCGACCGGCGCGAGGACGCCGCCTACCTGGACAGCTTCGTGCTGGAGGAATGGGTCGCCCGCCGCGTGGACAGCCCCCACGTCATCAAGGCCTGGGCCGGCGAGCGTCCGCGCAGCCACCTCTACGTGGCGATGGAATACATCGACGGCCAGACCCTCGCCCAGTGGATGGTGGACCACCCGCAACCGGCGCTCAACAGCGTGCGCGCCATCGTCGCGCAGTTGGCCCAGGGCCTGCAGGCCCTGCACCGGCGCGAGATGGTGCACCAGGACCTGCGCCCCGAGAACGTGATGATCGACTCGCAAGGCACGGTCAAGCTCATCGACCTGGCCACCGTCCACGTTGCCGGCCTGGCCGAGGACCAACCCGACAGCGACGCCGACGCGGCCCCCGGCACGCTGCAGTACATCGCGCCGGAATGCCTGCTCGGCCACCCCGGCAGCCCGCGCACCGACCTCTACGCGCTGGCCGCCCTCACCTACCGTATGCTCAGCGGCCAGCTGCCCTACGGCCTCGACGCGGCCCGCGTGCGCAGCCCGCAGGACCTGCGCCGGCTGCGCTACGTGCCGCTGCGCCACCACCGCCCGGATCTGCCGCCGTGGGTGGACGCGGTGCTGGGCAAGGCCCTGCAAGTCACACCGGGCAAACGCCAGGAAGTCGTCTCCGAGTTCGTCCATGACCTGCACGCCCCCGGCCAGCAGTTCCGCAGCCAACGGACGCCGCCGCTGATCGAACGCAACCCGGTGCGCTTCTGGCAGGGCAGCACCGTGTTGCTGGCCATCGTGGTGATCGTGCTGGTGCTGCGCCAGGCGCTGAGCGGGCACTGAACGACACGTTCGAGGCACGCTGGCGGTCGGACGGGCCGCCGTGATGATATGTCTCAAGGAAGCGGAAGCCTGCCCTGCTATAAATTAGGCTCCATCCGATCCACGCCCGCCCGCGCCATGCCTGCCAGCAGCTCGCTTCCCGCTCCGGAAAATCCGGCCCACCCCGCCAGCCGTGTCCCCAGCAGTATCCGGAACCGGGGCTGGTGGCTGCTCCTGCTCGCAGTGTGGTTCGCCGCCACAGCCCTGTCGCTGTACTCCCACGGAGAGCAGATCAGGCAGCAGACCACGGCGGTGGCGATCGAGGGCGCCCGCAACATGTTCCGCTCGGTGCTGCTCGCCCGGAACTGGAACGCCAGCCACGGCGGCGTCTATGTGCCGGTCACGCCGCAGACGCAGCCCAACCCCTACCTCCACGTGCCCAACCGGGACGTGATCACCAGCGACGGGCAGCAGCTGACCCTGGTCAACCCCGCCTACATGACCCGCCTGATCGGCGAGACGGCGGAATCCTCATCGGGCGCGGTGTTCCGCCTCACCAGCCTCAAGCCGCTGCGCCCCGGCAACGCGCCGGACCCGTGGGAAGCCGAGGCGCTACGGGCCTTCGAAGGCGGCGCGCGGGAATACATCGGCAGCGCCAAGGGGCCGGACGGCAACATGCTGCGCTTCATGGCACCTCTTAAAGTCGAGCCGAGTTGCCTGCAGTGCCACGGCAACCAGGGCTACCAGGTGGGCGACATCCGCGGCGGCCTCAGCGTGTCGCAACGGCAACAACCCATCGAGGACGCCGTCGCCGCGGGCATCCGCGACTCGCTGCTCACCCATGGCGCGGTGTTCCTGTTCGGCACCGCCGTCGGCTGGCTGCTGCTGGAACAACTGCGGCGCCGCTGGCTGGAACTCGACGACAAGGTACGGGAACTGCAGACCACCCAGGGGCAGCTGCTCCAATCCGAGAAGATGGCCGCCATCGGCCAGCTGGCGGCCGGCGTGGCCCACGAGATCAACAACCCGGTCAGCTTCGTCAGCTCCAACATGGGCACGCTGAAGCGCTACAGCGAGAGCATCGTGGAGCTGCTTGAACGCTGCCGCCGCGGCGAGGCCATCCAGGCCGACTACGACGCCATCGACTTCGACTACCTGAAGACCGACATCGTCGACCTGCTCCACGAATCCAGCGACGGCCTGGCCCGCGTGAAGAAGATCGTCGCCGACCTGAAGGATTTCTCCCACGTGGACCGCGCCGAATGGCAGGACGCGGACCTCAACGCCGGCATCGACAGCACGCTCAACGTCGTCGCCCATGAGCTGAAATACCGCGCCGAGGTGCTGCGGGACTTTGGCCCGCTGCCACCGGTGCCGTGCATCGCCGCACAGATCAACCAGGTGGTGATGAACCTGGTCGTCAACGCCGCCCAGGCCATCGAGAACCACGGCACCATCACGATCCGCACCCACAGCGACGAGGACCATGCGCGCATCGAGATCAGCGACACCGGCAAGGGCATGCCGACGGAGGTGCTGAAACGGATCTTCGAGCCCTTCTACACCACCAAGCCCGTCGGCAAAGGCACCGGCCTCGGGCTATCCCTGTCCTACGACATCATCAAGAAGCACGGTGGAAACATCGAGGTTTCCAGCGAAGTCGGCGTGGGCAGCACCTTCGTCGTGAGCCTGCCGCTCAGGAGCCCGCACGTGCAGGGCGATGCCGGAGGGACGCCACAGCCATGATTTCCGCCCACTCCACCCAATTGCTGGTGTGCCTTTCCCTGGACTGGGACGCCCCGGCCGGCCACCTGCAGCGCTTCGAGCGAAGCGCCGGCGAAGACTGGCGGCCGGTAGGTTCAACGATCTCAGTGACGCTCGGGCGCAACGGCATGGCGTGGGGGCGCGGCGTGCATCCGGCGGTGGATGGCGCCGGCAAATGCGAGGGCGATGGCCGCGCGCCGGCCGGGGTATTCGCGATCACCGGGCTGTTCGGCTACGCGGTGGCGGGCGACGGGTGGACGGCCGGCCTACGCCTGCCCTACTTCGCGGCACGGCCCGGGCTCAAGTGCGTCGACGATCCGGCATCGGCCCATTACAACTGCCTCGTCGATCAATCCGCGGTGGCGGCCGACTGGGCCTCCTGCGAGGACATGCTGCGCCAGGACCGGCGCTACGAGGCCGGCGCCGTCGTCGCCCACAACACCGCACCGCTGCTGCCGGGGGCCGGGTCGTGCATCTTCCTGCATGTGTGGGAAACACCGGGCACACCGACGGCGGGCTGCACCGCGATGAGCTTGCCCGACATGCTGACCCTTGCCAGCTGGCTGGACGGCGAGCGCCAGCCGCTGCTGGTGCAACTGCCCGAGGCCGAGTTCGCCCGCCACCAACAGGCCTGGGGCCTGCCGCGGCGGTGACAGGCGCCGGCACCGTCGATAGACTGCCGGCATTTCAACCCTTCCCCGCCCACGCCCCGCAAGGCGCCGGGCCGCTCCCGTCATCGTGCTCAACCGGATCTGGGTCGCGTTTGTCCTCGTCGGTTTCGTCGCGGCCCTGGTCCAGACCATCCAGGGCGATCTCGACATCTTCTCGCGTCTGCTGACTGGCCTGTTCGACACCGCCAAGAGCGGCTTCGAGATCGCCCTTGGCCTCGCCGGGGTCATGAGCCTGTGGCTGGGCGTGATGAAGATCGGCGAGAAAGGCGGCCTGATCCAGCTCTTCGGGCGGCTCGTCGCGCCCTTCTTCCGCCGCGTCTTTCCGGACATTCCGCCGGGCCATCCGGCCAGCGGCAGCATCGTCATGAACTTCAGCGCCAACCTGCTCGGGCTGGACAACGCCGCCACGCCGCTGGGCCTCAAGGCGATGCAGGAGCTGCAGGAGATCAACCCGCGCAAGGACACCGCCAGCAACCCGATGATCATGTTCCTGGTGCTCAACACGGCGGGCATCACGCTGATCCCCACGTCGGTGATCGCGATCCGCCAGAGCATGGCGGTGCAGCAGGGGCTCGCCAATTTCAACGCGGCGGACATCTTCCTGCCGACGCTGCTGAGCACCTTCATCTCCTTCTGCGCCGGCCTGGTCGCAGTGGCCGCCTGGCAGCGCATCAACCTGCTGTCCGCCCCGCTGCTGGCCTTCTTCGCCGGCTTCGGGCTGCTGATGGGCGGGCTCTACGCGTGGCTCGCACCGCTGCCGCCAGCCGACATGACGCAGATGATCGGCCTGCTCGGCAGCGGCATCATCGTCTCGCTGATCGTGCTGTTCGTCGGCGTCGCCGCGTGGCGCGGCGTGGATGTGTACGAATCCTTCGTGGAAGGCGCCAAGGAAGGCTTCGGCGTCGCGGTGCAGATCATTCCCTACCTGATCGCCATGCTGGTGGCGATCTCGATCTTCCGCACGAGCGGCTGCATGGGCTACCTGATCGACGGCATCCGCCACGTGGTGGTGGCCCTCGGCATCAACGCCGACTTCGTGCCGGCGCTGCCGGTCGGCCTGATGAAGACCCTCAGCGGCAGCGGCGCCCGCGGGCTGATGGTGGACGTGATGACGACCTACGGCGTCGACTCCTTCCAGGGCCGCCTCGCCGCCATCATCCAGGGCTCGACCGAAACCACCTTCTACGTGCTGGCGGTGTATTTCGGCAGCGTCAACATCACCCGCACCCGCTACGCCATCGCCTGCGGCCTGATCGCCGATTTCGTGGGGCTGATCGGGGCGATCATCGTGGGTTACCTGTTCTACCACGGCGGGTGAACCGGGCCGGGTTTGTCGGTTGCCAAGCCCCAGCAAACCATTCAGCATTTCCCCTCCCCCATCAAGCCGAGGAAATGCGATGAGCCACGCCGATTCGATCACCCTTTACGGAACCCCGCCGTCGGGCCATGCCCACCGGGTGGAGGTTTTCCTGACCCTGCTGGGCCTGCCCTACACCTACGTGACGGCGACGGCCGACGTGCGCAAGACGCCGGAATTCCTGGCGCTGAATCCACTGGGGCAGATCCCGGTGCTGGTGGATGGCGACGCGGTGATCTGCGACAGCACCGCGATCCTCATCTACCTGGCGGAGAAATACGCGCCGGACAGCCCGTGGCTGCCGCGTGATCCGCTGACCCGCGCCGAAGTGCAGCGCTGGCTGTCGATCGCCTCGGCCGAGGTGCGCTTCGGCCCGGCGACGGCGCGGGCGGTGAGCCAGTGGAACCTGCCCGGCGATCTGGCCGCCGCCAAGGCCATCGCCGCGCGCCTGTTCGCTTTCATGGAAGGCCATCTGGCGGAACGCCGCTTCCTCGCCGCGGACCACCCGACGCTGGCCGATCTGGCCTGTTACGCCTACATCGCCCACGCACCGGAGGGCGGCATCGGCCTCGCCCCCTACCCGCACATCCAGGCCTGGCTGGCGCGCATCGCGGCGATCCCGGGCTTCAAGGACATGGACCCGCTGCCCCTGCCCCAGGGCCAGTGATTCTTGCGGTGTGCCGCGGCGGACGATCCCGCTTCGGCCCACGCGGGCTGTTGCCGACGCAGCGACTTTCCACCCTGGAGCTGAAAATTCAGCACCTGGAGTTCACAGCGCAGCAGCCCACCGTGGGCGCCTCCCATGAAATCAGTCCCATTGCGCTGGCATGGATAGTGCGGGGAAATCCGGGACATTCCCCCACCCAACACTCATGACCACCATGCTCTCAGCTTCCCCGCGACGCGCTCCCCATCACCGGCTCGGCCAGGCCCTGGCCGGTGCCCTGCTGGCCCTGACGGCCTGCAACGCATTGGCCCAGACCACACCGGCGCCCGCTGCTCCTGCCACACAGGCGCGCGGCCCCGACTTCTCGAAGGTCGACATCAAGACCACCCGGCTGGCCGACAACCTGTACACCCTCGAAGGCCAGGGCGGCACGATCACCGTGCTCACCGGTCCGGAAGGGGTGCTGGTGGTGGACTCCCAGTTCGCGCCGCTGACGCAGAAGCTCGTCGAGGCGATCCGCAAGATCACCGACAAACCGCTGCGCTTCCTGATCAACACCCACGTGCATCCCGACCACACGGGCGGCAACGAGAACTTCGCCAAGCTGGGCGTCACCATCTTCAGCCGCGACCAGCTGCGCGAGCGCCTCATCCGTCCAGCTCCGGCAGCGGACGGCAGCCCCGGCGTGCCAGCGCCTGCCGGCGCCCTGCCGGTGGTCACCTACGACGGCCCGGTCACCCTCCACCTCAACGGCGAGGACATCCGCCTGATTCCCATCCGCCGCGCCCACACCGATGGCGACACGCTGGTGCAGTTCGTGCGCCATGACGTGCTGGCGGTCGGCGACTACTTCCGCACCACCGGCTATCCGCTGGTGGATCTCAACAACGGCGGCTCCCTCAAGGGCCTGCTCGATGGCCTGGGGCAGACCATCGGACTGAGCGGCAAGGCCACCCGCATCGTGCCGGGCCACGGCCCGATCACCGACCGCAACGGCCTGATCGCCCAGCGCGATCTGCTGGAGGCGGTGCGCACCAAACTCGCACCCGTGGTGGCCGCCGGCCGCAGCCTGGACGAGGTGCTGGCCAGCCGCCCCACCGCCGAGTTCGACGCCCAGGTGCCCCAGGGTCAGCAGACTTCCGAACGCTTCGTGCGCTGGCTGTATACCGAGCTCAAGGCCGGCCGCTGATCGCAATCCACATCTCCAAGCTCCGCGCCAGCCCCGGCGCGGAGGCTTTTTTGCCCTGGCTTACCAGGACCGGTCCAGCTTGGCGTAGAAATAGGCCCCCCAGGCGCCATACGGCGAAAAGACCGCGTAAGAAGGTTCGAGCTGGTTGTTGTAAGGCTGCTGCGCAGCGCTGCTGCCTTCCGGACGCTTGCCGAAGATATTGGTCCCGCCAACGGAAACGCGCGTGTTCGCGTCGGGCCGATAGCCGATCTCCAGGTCGGTGATCCACGCACTGTCGACCACGTGGTCGCGGGCCGGATCGGTGTCGTGCTTGGTGACGACCTTGGAATACCGTTTGAGCGTCGGCCGAATATCCAGCCGGCCGAGCGTCCAGTCCGCCGTCAGATAGGTTTTGTTCTTCGGCTCGAGATCGGTGTAGACGCCGAGACTGCTTCTGGAAAAGAAATCCGATTGCGTCAGGAGCCCCTGCAGATTGCCCGGCACGCTGCGGACGCGCTCGATGCTGGTCCTGTTCTGGGCGCTCAGCAAAGTCCATTTCACATTGCCGTAGGGGCCAAAATCCGTACGGTAATTGACGACCAGGTCGATCCCCTGGGTCTTGGTGTCGACACCGTTGGTCAGATAGGAAACCGTGTATTCCCAACCATCCTGCACATTGATCAGCCCCGCAGCGGACAGGATCTTCGAGGTCACGAGGCTGTTGCCGGAACTCTGATAGACGATCCGGTCCTTCAGCGAGATCTGATAGAAGTCGATGCTGAAATCCAGGTCGCGGGACGGCTTGCCGGTAAAGCCGAAACTGTAATTGAGCGATTTCTGGGGTGTCAGCGGAGCGGCGCCCATCGCAACCGCAAAGGGATTCGACGGATTGGAGTAGATATTGCTGTTGATCCCCTGCTTGCCGGTAGTGGCCAGTTTCCCCCAGATTGCCGATGCCTGGGAGTAATACAGCTGCTGCAGTGTCGGCGCCTTGAAGCCATTGTTCACCGTCGTGCGGAAAGCATATTGGTCGGACAGCTTGTAGCGACCGGAGAGCTTGCCGCTGTTCGAACTGCCGACATCGCTGTACGACTCCAGCCGCCCGGCCAGCCCGAGCTCCAGTCTGTCACCGAGCTTCTGGCTGAAGTCGACGTATACCGCGCTGACATTGCGCGAAGCGTCCACGGCCTGCTCCGGGCTATACCCGCCCGTACCCGACGCGCCGGGACTCGGCCGCTGCCCGGCACGCGGGTGCCCGGCGGGAAAGACATAGCCCCCGTCGGCATAGGACGCATATTCGCCCGGACGCACCTCGTAGAACTCCTTCCGGTATTCCAGCCCGAACGAGGCACCCAGCGGCTGCTCGAAAAGTCCGGTGGTCACGCTGCCTGAAAAATCGGCATTGTTGGTCCATTGCTGGAAGATCAGGCGGCCGAGATTCAGCGCCGTCGGCGGCGCGGTATAGCCATGCACCGGCGACTGCGGCGTGGCGCCGCCGAAACTGGGTGACAGGGAATCGGAGTGGTCAAACTGCGCGTCATTCTGGGAAAACGACGAACTCACGTTCAGATTCCAGCCCTGCGCCAATTCACCAGCCCCGCCGAACACGACCTGGAAGTCCTCTTCCTTGATGTTGTTCATCGGCAGATAGCCGTCCGGGTATATCGAAACCAGGTTCTGCGACGAATTCGCCCCGCGATAGGCACCCGGCCCCGCGGACTTGCGGCGCGAATAGGTGGCAAAGGAATAGAGATCCGCGATGCTGGTCGGAAGCCGCAGGTTGTAGGCGAAGGCGCCTTTCCTGCTCTCGGGCCCGCCGTTCAATTGCCGATAGCGATCGCCCCCCTCTCGCGGATCCAGCGCGCCGCCGGGCAACGTGTAATAGATATTGCTCGCCTCCGGCCCGAAGGCATTCCACGAATCCGTCTCGTCCAGTTCGGCGCTCAGGCTCAGGGCCCCTTCGGCGCCCAGCTTGAGCCCCTGGTTGAGCAGAAGGCGCTTGCTCTTCCCGTAGTTGTCGATGTGCCCGACACCGTCCGCATTCTGTCCATAGGACACGGATGCCGAACCCCCGCTGTCGTTGCTCTTCAGGATGATGTTGATCACCCCGGCAATGGCGTCCGAGCCGTATTGCGCGGACGCACCGTCGCGCAGGATCTCCACCCGCTGCACGGCGCTGGTGGGGATCAGGTCGAGGTCGGCCGGCGATTGACCCGACTGCGGACGCCCCGGAATGAAGGTGATCGCCATCCCGTGGCGGCGCTTGCCATTGATGAGCACCAGCGTTTCACCGGGCCCGAGGCCCCGCAGACCCGCCGTCTTGACGGCGGCCCCCTGCTGGCCGCGCGCCCCGCCGGGCGAGTTGGCGAAGGATGGGGCCAGGGCCACCAGGGCATCCTTGAGATTCTGCTTGCCGGTCTTGCGGAGATCGTCGCCCGACAGCACATCCACCGGCGAACTGCTGTCCAACACGGTCCGCCGCCCGCCGGAACGGGCACCGGTCACCACGACGGTATCGAATGCAGTGGTGTCCTCCTTTGCACTCCCGTCCGCCTGTGCCCCCACCATACCGGAGAACATTCCGAGCACGACCCCTGCCATGCGTTTGCGCTTATCGACCGCCTGAAAGATTTTTCCCATTGTTCTCTCTGCTTCCGTTTCCATGACATTTGCCAAAACGCCTGTCATGGCAATACCCGTGCCACGCAGCGGATAAAAACGAAATACAAAAAACAACAGGTCTATTCTCTATTCAATGTATTCAATACAGTCTATTGGCTTGCCAAACACCCGGATCACCTAAGCACTCCATTGCACGGCCCGGCAATTTGTCATAAATGCCAGTTTATTCAAGACAATTGAGAATAGCAGCAGAATCGCGTGACTCAGGCAAAGACGGCGATGCCCATGCGCTCGACACATCACCGGATACTGCCGCAGGCAGCGGCTGCTGATTTCCACACAGCCGGTCTCCAGTTGCTTGGCACGCAGCACGCCCCGCCCCGACGGCGCAGTTGTCATTCGGCATCCAGGATGTCCGTCGATTTACTAAGAAATACTCACATGCTTATCACTATTTAATTAATTGAGTAGCCGGCGCATGCCAAAGGCAATTCCCTCCATCGCCCAAAAAAATCCCATGAAAATATATCTCTCCTTCGCTTGGAGATGAAGGATCAGGCGCAAAATCCACCTATTTCAACTTCAAAATCCGGCTAAAGAACGCAAAATACGGCATTCATCAAGATCACAAACACCGCCGGAGGCCGGAATTTCTGCCCACGGGCACTGCTTTCCGATTGCCCACATCCTCTCCTTCCAATATGCCGAAACGGCATCTTCCGCACTTCCAGCGGACATGAATTTACCGATCCCTCATGCTAGGATCGTCGCCAAATCAAAGGGTATTCCGACACCCGATAAGGCAATGCCGTCCGTACAACCCCACAGATGCGTGCAGGTTTCGTTTGTCCACGAATCCCGCTGCAAATAGAAGATCTCAACATGTCCGCTTCACCTGCGCCGCCACGCCATTCGAACTGGCTGGCCTCGACCAGCCTGCCGACCGCCTACGGTCCATTTGCGATGCATGTGTTCCGCAGCACGGTGCCCGATCCGGAACAGGGCTTCCGGGAACACGTGGCGCTGGTCCATGGCCAGGTCGACGGCGTTGCCGGCCTGCCCGTGCGGGTGCATTCCGAATGCCTGACCGGCGAAGTCTTCGGCTCCCTCAAATGCGATTGCCGGGACCAGCTGGATCTGGCCTTGTCCGAAATCGTCCGCCTCGGCGCCGGCATCGTCCTGTATCTGCGCCAGGAAGGCCGTGGCATCGGCCTTGCCAACAAGGTGCGCGCCTATCACCTGCAGTCGCGGGGCTACGACACGGTGGACGCCAATCGCATGCTGGGCCTGCCCGACGACGCCCGCTCCTACGACGTGGTGCCGGAAATGCTGGGCTATTTCAAGGTGCCCAGCATCCGCCTGATGACCAACAATCCCGACAAGCTGACCAAGCTGACGGCGCTGGGTGTCCAGATCGACGGCTGCCTGCCGGTGATCACCCGGCCCAACACGCACTCCATCGGCTACATCAAGACCAAGCGCCAGCGCATGGGACACGCCTTGCCGGATGAGCGGGAATGGGCCGCGCCGGACGCGCTGAAAGCCCGCTGAGTACGGCCGAGCTTCCGATGAAAACCACCTCCCCCCCCTTCGCCGCCGGGACTGTCAGCGAACGGGCGCTGTTGCGCCGCCGCCGCCTCGGCTTTGGCGCCCTGGTGCTCGGCACCTCCGCCGCCCTGCTGGGGCTGATGGCGGCGACGCTGTTCGTCGGCCCGCTCGACGCCCTCGGCATCGCCATGCTGCTGCTGTTCGCGCTGACCCTGCCATGGACGACGATCGGCTTCTGGAACGCGGCAATCGGCTTCGCGCTGATGCACTTCACGCGCGATCCGGCCGGCCTGGTGGCGCCACACCTGCGCAGCATCACCGGCAAGGAACCGATCGCCAGCGCCACCGCGCTGCTGATCTGCATCCGCAACGAGGACGCCCAGCGCCTGGAACGCAACCTGGAACTGATGCTCGGCGGCCTGGCCGCCACCGGCGAAGGGCGCTGGTTCCACCTCTACATGCTCAGCGACAGCAACGACGCGGCGATCATCGCCGACGAGCAGGCGGTTGCCGCCCGCCTGTCCGCGCGCTTCGGCGCCGATGTCGCCGTCACCTACCGTCGCCGCGAGCAGGGCGGCGGCTTCAAGGCCGGCAACATCCGCGACTTCTGCGAACGCTGGGGGAGCCGACACGAATTCGCTATCGTCCTCGACGCCGACAGCGTGATGACGCCGGCCGCCATGCTGCGCCTCGTGCGGATCATGCAGGTGCAGCCGCAGATCGGCATCCTGCAGACGCTGGTCACCGGCCTGCCGAGCGCCAGCGCCTTCGCCCGCATCTTCCAGTTCGGCATGCGCCTCGGCATGCGTTCGTACACCCTCGGCGCGGCAAGCTGGCAGGGCGACAGCGGCCCCTACTGGGGGCACAACGCGATCCTCCGCGTGGCGCCCTTCACCGAACACTGCCATCTGCCGGTGCTGCCCGGCCAGCCACCACTGGGCGGCGACGTGCTGAGCCACGACCAGCTCGAAGCGGTGCTGATGCGCCGCGCCGGCTACGAAGTACGGGTGCTGCCCGACGAGTCCGGCAGCTGGGAGGAGAATCCGCCGACCCTGCCCGAGTTCGTCCGCCGCGACCTGCGCTGGTGCCAGGGCAACATGCAGTATTTCCACTTCCTGCGCATGCCGCGCCTGCTGCCGGTGAGCCGCTGCCAGCTGGGCCTCGCCATCGCGATGTATGCCGGCGCACCGGCCTGGCTCGGCCTCGTCGCGCTGGGCCTGATCCGCCAGCTACCGATGCAGCCGGAGCTCGGCAGCGTGCTGTTCGCACTGACGATGGGCATGAGCTTCGCGCCCAAGCTCGCCACCCTCGCCGACGTGCTGGCCCGGCCGGCGTTGCGGCAGGCCTACGGCGGCAGCCTGCGGGTCGTTGCCAGCGCGGTACTGGAAACCCTCTTCTCGATGCTGCTGGCACCGGTCTCCGCCGTCGCGGTGACGCTGTTCCTGCTCGGCCTGCCCTTCGGGCGCCAGGTGGGGTGGACCGCCCAGCACCGGGATGCGGAAGGCGTGCCCTTGCGGCTGGCCGCCCGCCGGCTGTGGCCACAGACCCTGCTGGGCGTGGCCTTCACCGTGCTGTTCTGGCGCGCTGTGCCAGGCGCCGTGTGGCTGTGGGCGCCCTTCGTCCTCGGCCTCGCCGGCGCGATCCCGCTGGCCATCCTCAGCGCCCATCCGCGGGTCGGCCAGCTGCTGGCCGCCGTGGGCCTGTGCCGCGTACCGGAAGAAGCCCGCCCCCACGCCGAACCCGAGTTCGCGGCCCTGTTCGCGCCCTTTGGCCCAGCGCCACGCCTGGCCGTGTCCGCCGCAGGCGAGGGCGAATGAATCCGGCCGTCACCACCGGCCTGGCCGCGGCCACCCCTGTGCCGGCAGCGGCAGACGAGGCCCGCTGGCAGACCTTGCTCGAGCACCGCAACGAAGCCCCGCCGTCCCATGCCGGCTGCCCGCTGCAGGCCCTGTATCAGCCCCTGCTCACCTCCCGCGGCCCGTACGCCGTCGGCCACCTGGCCCAGAGCCTGGACGGCCGCATCGCCACCACCAGCGGCATCTCCCGCTGGCTGAGCGGCGGCGAAGACCTGCTCCACACCCACCGCATGCGCGCCATCGCCGATGCCGTGCTGGTGGGCGCCAACACCGTGCTGCACGACGACCCCCAACTGACGGTGCGCCTGTGCGCCGGGCGCAACCCGGTCCGCGTGGTGATCGACCCGGACGGTCGCCTCGACGGCAGCCAGCGCGTCTTCACCGACGGCGCGGCACCGACCCTGCTGCTGATTGCCGACGACCTGGCCCGCCCCGGCGAGCGGCGTGGCCAGGCCGAGGTGATCCCGATCGCCCGCGGCACCCACGGCCTCGACCCCCACCAGATCCGCCACGCGCTGCAGCAACGCGGGCTGGCCTGGCTGTTCATCGAAGGCGGCGGCGTCACCGTATCGCGCTTCCTGGCCGCCGGCGCACTGGACCGCCTGCAGATCACCGTGGCGCCGGTGATTCTCGGCTCCGGCCGGCCGAGCATCGTGCTGCCGGAGATCACCGACCTGTGCCACAGCCTGCGCCCACGCACGCGGCGCTTCATCCTCGGCGAGGACGTGATGATCGAGTGCGACTTCCATGGCTGAGGCGCCCTTTGCCCAGGCCTTCTGGACCGTCGCGCCGGGACGTGGCGAGATCCGCCGGACCCCGCTGC
The DNA here is from genome assembly GCF_002028455.1 of Zoogloea sp. LCSB751. GTDB lineage: Bacteria > Pseudomonadota > Gammaproteobacteria > Burkholderiales > Rhodocyclaceae > Zoogloea. The sequence goes on from NZ_MWUM01000007.1 coordinate 20,908, forward strand.
GCGCCCCCGGCGCCGACGAGGTACTGGTCCGCAGCCTGCGCAGCGGCATCAGCCGCGGCACCGAGAGCCTGGTCTTTCGCGGCCAGGTGCCGCCAAGCCAATGGACGGCGATACGCTGCCCCTTTCAGGAGGGCGACTTTCCCGGCCCGCTGAAATACGGCTACGCCTCCGTCGGGCGCGTCGAAGCCGGGCCGGCCACGCTGCTCGGCCGGCGCGTGTTCTGCCTGTATCCGCACCAGGACTGTTACGTGGTGCCGGCCGACGCCGTCATCCCGCTGCCGGACGCGGTCAGCGACACCCGCGGCGTGCTGGCCGCCAACATGGAAACCGCCGTCAACGGCCTGTGGGATGCGACACCGCGCCTCGGCGACCGGGTCGCGGTGATCGGCGCCGGCGTGGTCGGCAGCCTCGTCGCGGCGCTGGCCGCCCGCATCCCCGGCGTGCGCGTCGAGCTGATCGATACCGACCCGCGCCGCGCCGCCTTGGCCGACCGGCTGGGCTGCAGCTTCGCCACGCCGGATGAAGCCAGCGCCGACGCAGACCTGGTGCTCCACGCCAGCGGCCACCCCGACGGCCTCGCCACCGGACTACGGATCGCCGGCTTCGAAGCCAGCGTGGTGGAGCTGAGCTGGTACGGCGACCGGCCGGTGGCACTGCCCCTCGGCGAAGCCTTCCACGCCCGCCGCCTGAACCTGCGCTCGTCCCAGGTGGGCAGCGTGGCCACCGCCCAGCGGGCCCGCTGGAGCCACCGCCGCCGCATGCAGCTGGCCCTCGACCTGCTCGCCGACCCCGTCTTCGATGCCCTGCTGTCCGGCGAAAGCCCGTTTGCCGAGCTCCCCACCGTCCTGCCCCGCCTGGCCGACGCCCCCGACGGGGCGCTGTGCCACGTCGTCACCTACCCCTGAACACCCCTACCCAAAGCCCGGAGTCCGCCCCATGTACAGCCTTGCCGTATCCGACCACATCATGATCGCCCACAGCTTCCGCGGCGAAATCTTCGGCCCGGCCCAGCAGCTGCACGGCGCCACCTACGGCGTGGAAGTCGAATTCCGCCGCCGCGAGCTGGACGCCAACGGCCTGGTCTGCGACATCGGCCTGGCCCTTCAAGTCCTCAAGGAAGTGCTGGGCGAATTCAATTTCAAGAACCTCGACACGCTGCCCGAACTGCACGGCAAGAACACCACCACCGAGGTGATGGCCGGCGTGATCTTCCAGCGCCTCAAAACCCGCGTGGCGGCCGGTGACATCGGGCCGGACACCGCCGACGCGCTGGAATCCCTGCGCGTGGTGCTGCGCGAGTCGCCGGTCGCCTGGGCCGCCTTCGAGGGCAGCCTGCACTGATGGAACTGGCCTTCCTGGTGCCCGGCGCGCTGGATCAACTCACCGGCGGCTATCTCTACGACCGGCAGGTCGTGCACGGCCTGCGCGCCCGCGGCCACCAGGTTCAGGTCGTGGAACTGGAAGGCCGCCATCCGGAGGCCGACGAACACGCCCGGCAGGCCGCCGCCATAGCGCTGTCCCGCCTGCCGGACGGCGCCATCGCGGTGATCGATGGCCTGGCCCTGCCAGCTTTCGCTCCGTGCCTGGCACGGGAAGCCACACGCCTGCGCCTGGTCGGCTTCATCCATCACCCCCTGTCGCTCGAAACCGGCCTCGGCCCGGCCGACGCGGACCGCTACGCCACTTTGGAAGCGGACCTGTGGCCGCGGCTGCGCGGCGCCGTCTGCCCCAGCCCGCACACCGCCCGCCATCTGCTGGCCGCCGGCCTGGCCGACGCACGCGTGGCCGTCGCACCACCCGGCACGGCGAGGCCCGCCAGCGGCGGCCCGCGCCGCGCCAGGAGCAGGCTGGAGATCCTCACGGTCGGCACGCTCACCCCGCGCAAGGGGCATCTCATGCTGATCGAGGCGCTGGCCGGCCTGCTCGACCTGGACTGGCACCTCAACTGCATCGGCAGCCTGGAGCGGGCCCCCGACACCGTCAATGCGCTGCGCGCCGCCATCGCCGCCCACGGGTTCGAGGAACGGGTCGTGTTGCGCGGCGAACAGCCCGCCGACCACGTGGCGGAGGCCTACCGCCACGCCGACCTCTTCGCACTGCCGTCCTTCCACGAGGGCTACGGCATGGTGTTCGCGGAAGCCCTGGCCCACGGCCTGCCCATCGTCGCCACTACGGCCGGCGCCATCCCGGACACCGTACCGGCTGCCGCCGCCCTGCTCGTCCCGCCCGGCGACGTGGCAGCCCTGCAGGAGGCGCTGCGGCGCCTGCTCTCCGACACCGCGCTGCGCAGCCGCCTGGCCGCCGGCGCCAGTGACGCCGCCGCGGCCCTGCCCGACTGGACACAGGCCGTCGACCGCTGGGCGGCGGCGCTGGAACAGGTGGCGGCATGACGGGGTTTTCCGCCGCCTGGCTGCGCCTGCGCGAGCCCTTCGACCGCCTGGCACGCAGCGCTGCCCTCGCCCGCGGCTTTGCCGCCGCCGTGCACCGGCAGGCTGAGGGGCCACTGCGGATCGTCGACCTGGCCGCCGGCAGCGGCGCCAATTTCCGGGCCCTGGCTCCCCTGCTGGGCAGCGATCAGGACTGGCTGCTGGTGGACCACGACCCGGCACTGCTCACCGCCCAGCGTGCCGAGATCGTAGACTGGGCCACCCGCCATGGCTGGCGCTGGACGGCGGATGGCGAGCACATCGCCGTCGACACCGGCCAGGCCCGCTGGCGCGTGCGCGGGCTACGCCTCGACCTGGCCAGCGAACTCGAGGCGCTCGAACGGATTCCCTTCGACGGCCTGGTCACCACCGCCTTCCTGGACCTGGTCTCGGCCACCTGGCTGGACCGGCTCGGCAACCTGCTGGCCCGCCAGCAACGGCCGCTGCTCGCCACGCTGACCGTGGACGGCCGCCGGACCTGGCACCCGCCGCATCCCGCCGACGCCCAGGTGCTGGCCGGCTTCACGCGCCATCAGGGCGTCGACAAGGGCTTTGGGGCATCCCTGGCTAACGAAGCCGTCGCCCATCTGGCCGCCGGCCTCGCCGGCCATGGTCATGCGGTGACGACGGCGCGCAGCGACTGGCGCATCGGACCGGCCCAGCAGGACATGCTGCGCTACCTGCTCGATGAGGCCACGGCGGTCGCCCACGCCACCGCCCCCGCCGCCGCCGCCGCCGGACTGATTGCCGGCTGGGCCGCCGCCCGTCGGACCCAGCTAGAGGGCGGCCTGCTGTCCCTGGAAATCGGCCACCTGGATCTGCTGGCGCTGCCGCCACGGCCCTAAGGGATACGCACAATAGTCGTGCATGGGCCTGCTTCCTTCATAATGCCGCCCAACACTGGAGGATGACGCCGCGCGGCACCGCCCGTCACGGCCCGGTCGCCGCCTGCCGGCAGCCCCATCCGCCCCGACTGAATCTGCCCCTAGGAATCCAACCCTTGAGCGATCCCCTGTTGCGCCGCCTGGCCCTCTTCGACCGTGCAGACCAGCACACCCTGCTGCGCCACTGCCGACACGGCGTGGAGCGGGAGAGCCTGCGCGTCGATCCGGCCGGCAACCTGGCCCTGACACCCCATCCGCGGGCCCTCGGCTCGGCGCTGACCCACGCCCAGATCACCACCGATTATTCCGAAGCACTGCTGGAATTCATCACCGACGCCCGCGAGGACGCCGCCGAGACGCTCGACGAGCTGGACACCATCCACCGCTTCGTCCACGCCCACCTCGGCGAAGAGCGGCTATGGCCCCACTCCATGCCGTGCCAGCTGCCGGACGAGGCCACCATCCCCATCGCCGACTACGGCAACAGCCACGTCGGCCAGCTCAAGCACATCTACCGCAAGGGCCTGGCGGTGCGCTACGGCAAGACGATGCAATGCATCGCCGGCATCCACTACAACTTCTCGCTGCCCGAAGCCCTGTGGCCGCTGCTGCAGCAGGAGGAAGGCGACACGCGCCCGGCGCAGGACTGGCAGTCGGCCTGTTACATCGCGCTGATCCGCAACTTCCGCCGCTACAGCTGGCTGCTGCCCTACCTGTTCGGCGCCTCGCCGGCGGTGGGCGCCAGCTTCTTCCGCGGCCAGCCGCACCGCCTCGACACGCTGGACGCCGAAACCCTGTACCTGCCGTGGGCGACCAGCCTGCGCATGAGCGACCTGGGCTACCAGAGCGAGGCTCAGGCCAGCCTGACGCCCTGCTACGACAGCCTGGACAGCTACCTGGACAGCCTGCGCCGCGCCGTGACCACGCCTTACGCCCCCTACGCGGCGGTCGGCACGCAGCGGGACGGAGAGTGGGTGCAGCTCAACACCAACGTGCTGCAGATCGAGAACGAGTACTACTCGACGATCCGCCCCAAGCGCGTGATCAACAGTGGCGAGCGGCCGCTGCAGGCGCTGGGCGCCCGCGGCGTGCAGTACGTGGAAGTCCGCTGCCTGGACCTCAACCCCTTCCTGCCGCTGGGCATCGACCTCACCGAAACGCGCTTCCTCGACGCCTTCCTGCTGTTCTGCGCACTGGAGGACGGCCCCGGCCTGATCTCCGGCGAATGCGGCGAATGCACCGGCAACTTCGCACGCAGCGTCAATGAAGGGCGCAAGCCGGGCCTGCAGCTGAGCCGCCACGGCAAGCCCATCGGCCTCAAGGAATGGGGGCTGGAACTGCTCGAACGCATCGGCGCCTGTGCCGACCGGCTCGACGCCGCCTTCGGCCACGACCAGCACCGCCGCGCGCTGGAAGTGCAACAGGCCAAGCTGGAGGACGTGTCCCTGACGCCCTCCGCACAGGTGCTGCGAAGCCTGCAGGACGACAAGCTGAGCCTGTTCGCCTTCGCCCGCCGCGAGGCCGAACGCCACGCCGAATGGTTCAGCCAGCGCCCGCTGGACGCCGCCACGGAAGCCCGCTTCGAACAGGCCGCCCGCGACTCCCTGGCCGCCCAGGCCCGGCTGGAAAGCGAGCAGCAAGGCAGCTTCGAGGACTACATGGCGCACTACCTGGGCGCCATCCACACCTAGCCTGCGGCTTGTACAGCCGCAGTTGGCCGCCGCCGCTGTCGTAGGGCGAATTCAACGGCTTTGACTCCATCAGCGCAGCCTTCGCCAGCGGCGGATAACTCTAACGGCTGTTCCTGGGATGAAGCGGCGACGGCGCGCCTACTCGCCGCGGCCGACCGACCACACGAGCGGCGCGCCCTGCAGGTACTTGCGGAACACGGCGGTCACTTCGGCGGCGCTGAGGCGGGAAATCTGCGCGTCGTACTGGGCGATCCACGCGTAGTCATGGCCGTTTTCCAGGCCGGCGGACAGCACGCCGACGAAGCCCTTCTCGCTGCGCAGCCCGGTCTTGCGCTCTTCCAGCCAGGTGCGCTTGGCGCGTTCCACTTCCTGCTCGCTGAAACCGTCCTGCAGCGCCCGCTCCAGCTCGGCCTTCAGGCTGGCCAGCGCGGCGGCCGCCTGCGGGCTGGCCGCCGAGGCCTGCAGCCGGAAGCTGCTGCGCGGGTCGAAGCTGCGCCCGGCGAGGCTGACGCCGGCCCCGTAGGCCAGACCTTCCTTCTCCCGCAGACGCTGCCAGATGCGGCTGTCCGCGTCGCCACCGAGCACCTTGGCGGCAATGCGCAGGGCCGGGAAATCCGGCGAATCGTCGGTGATCGGCAGCAGGGCCTGGCCGACCACCGAGGCGTTCGGCTTGGCCGGCATGCGCACCACGATCGGCGCGGTATCGACGGCCGTCGGCGCGGCCTCCTCGCGGATCCGCTCGTAGGGCACCGGGGATTTCGGCAGCCGGGCGACCTTGCCCCAGATGGCCTGCACGTCGTTCGGCGTGAAGTCTCCCACCGCCGCCAAGCGCACGTTGGCGATGCCGTGCAGATCGGCAACGCACTGGCGGGTCTGCTCGTAGGTAGTCGCCCGCACCGCGGCGAGCTGCCTGTCCAGCGGCCACGGCTGATTGGGATGGCCATCGGGGTAATTGTCGAAACGCAGCGTGGCCTGGTTGGCGGCCACCGCGGCCGGGTCCTTCAGCGCGGCTTCGAGGCGGGCGACGGTGGCCGCCTTCAGGCGCTCGAATTCGTTCTTCGGCAGGCTCGGGCTGGCCCATGCCGACAGCAGGATGTCCAGCGCGGCCTCGGCATTCTTGCGTGGCACCTCCAGGGTGATCTCGCCCAGGCTGAGGGACCATTGGGCCTGCAGGGCTTCGAGCCGGGCGTCCAGCTGGTCGCGGTCCAGCCCGCCGCCGCCGTAGGCCAGCAGGCTGCTGCCGAAGTTGCAGGCCACGCGGCGACCGCTCAGCGCCTGCACGTTGCCGTAATCGTTGTTGAGACTGATCCAGGCCAGCTTGCCCTGGGTCTTGCGGGCAATCAGCGCGGCCTTCGCCGCCTCGCCATCGAGCGGGATGCGGGTGGTCGCCCTGCCCAGTTCCGCGGCGCTGCCCGGGATGGGATCACTCACCTCCGCCAGCGCCGGCCACTGGCCGCCGGCCACCAGTTCCTGCGCCGCCGGCGCAGCCGTCCACGCCGGCACCTCGGGCTGGTCGCCGTGGCGCAGCAGCACATCGGCCCGGTTGGTCGGCACGACCCACTTGCGCAGCGCGGCGTTGACCTCTTCCAGCGTCACGTCGCGGGCCCGGTCGCGCTGCCAGAAGAACAACCGCCAGTCGCCGGCCACCTCGGCACGGGACAGCAGGCTGGCCACGCTCTCGTGGTTGCTGGCCAGGCGCTCGTAGCCGTTCAGCTCGGCCTGGCGGGCGCGCTCCAGCTGTTCCTGGGTGATGCCCTGGCGCGCCGCCGTCTCGAGGTGCTCGCGCAGCGCGCGGCCGAGGGCTTCGGCGTCCGCGTCCTTGCCCGCCGAGGCGCTCCCGACCAGCAAGCTGTAGTCGGGCTGGAACTGGGCGCCGCACCGGGCCGACACGGCCAGCTTGCGCTCCAGCACCAGATCCTTGCGCAGGCTGCCCCAGTCCTGCGCGCAGATGGCGCTGACACCGAGATCGAAGGCGTACAGGCTGCGGTCGCGCATGCCCGGCAGCTTCCAGCCGCTGGCGGCGATGGTGGTGCCGGCCGGCAGGAACAGCTCGCTGCGGTTGATGACGGCGCGCGGCTCCTCGCGCGTCCACGTGGCCGGCTTCGGCTCGGCCGGGTTGCGCGCCTCGGCGAACAGGCGGCTGGCCAACGCCAGCACGCGCTGCGCGTCGAAGTTGCCGGTGACGATCAGCGCCGCGTTGTCCGGCCGGTAATGCTTGCGGTGAAAGGCCTGCAGCGCCTCGAAGGGCGCGTCCTCGATGTCGCTGCGCGCGCCGATGGTCGGCCGCCCGTAGCCGTGCCAGAAATAGGACTGGCGCTGCAGCGCACGCATCACCACGCTGCCCGGATCGTTGTCGTTGCGCTCCAGCTCGTTGCGCACCACCGTCATCTCGCTGGTCAGGTGGGCCTTGGTGAAGCTGGCGCGGATGAAGCGGTCCGCCTCCAGGCGCAGCACCTCGTCCACCTTCTCCGGCTCGGCGGCCACCACCTCGAAATAGTTGGTGCGGTCGGTGGAGGTCGTACCGTTCCACGTCGCCCCCAGCGCGGTCAGGTCCCGCTTCAGGTCGGCGCGCGGGCCGGCGCTCTTGAACAGCATGTGCTCCAGCAGGTGCGCCATGCCGGTCTCGCCATAGCCCTCCTGCTTGCTACCGGTCTTCACCAGCAGCTCCACCCGCACGCTCGCCGCCGACGGAAACGGCGCCAGGATGATCTTGAAGCCATTGGCCAGCCGGTACGACGCAAACCCGCCCGCCTCGGCCTCCGCCTTCGGCACGGCCGCCTCGGTTTTCCCCGCGGCCTCCGCGGCGGGCATCAGCATCTGTACGGCAAGAAAGACGGCCAGGGGCAGGCGACGGGGGATCAGGGACATGATGGCGCAGGGCTCGAAAACGTCATAAAGGGGCGCTGATGATAACGCGCGGGGCTGGGGCGAACCTTGCGCGGAAGGGACAGCGCTTATGCGAAGTTTTGCTAAGCAGTCCGGCTAGACTTCACATGCGCAGGCCCCCAACTATTTTTCCCGTATCCCACAATATCCACGCCCGGCGTTCGTCTACCCAGGCATGGACGCATCGTTTTCACTTCCTCTGCCCCACGAAGAGCCCACGCCGATGGCCGAGCAGGACCGACGCCTGACTGAAACCATCGCCCGCGAGAGCGGGCGGCTGGGCAGTTTCATCCGTCAGCGGGTGCCGGACTCGGGCGAGGCGGAGGACATCCTGCAGGATGTCTTCTTCGAGCTGGTGCAGGCCTGGCGTCTGCCGCAGCCGATCGAGCAGGTCGGCGCGTGGCTGTTCCGGGTGGCGCGCAACCGCATCGTGGACCGCTTTCGCAAGCGGCGCGACGAGCCCCTGCCGCTCGCCGGGCCGGAGGACGGCGACGACGACGCGCACTGGCTGGACAACGCGCTGCCGGCCGGCGACGGCGGGCCCGAGGCGGCGCACCTGCGGCGGCTGTGGCTGGAAGCCATCGCGGCGGCCCTCGACGAATTGCCGCCGGGGCCACGCGACACCTTCATCGGCCACGAGATCGACGGGCGCAGCTTCAAGGACATGGCAGCCGACAGCGGCGTCCCCCTGAACACCTTGCTCGGCTGGAAGCGCCAGGCGGTGCTGCACCTGCGCGAGCGCCTCCAGCCCCTTTACGACGAACGAAACTGAACGGGAAACAACCAAGATGAAATGCTCTACCGAGAAATCCGGCTGCGTATCGCGCTGCATCAAGATCGGCCTGCTGGCCGTGGCCGGCGTCGGCGCCCTCACCTGGGTCGTCATGGAATTGTGGAACTGCCTGCTGCCCGACCTGTTTGCCGGCGTCTCGCGCATCGGCTACTGGCAGGCGCTGGGCGTGCTGGTGCTCAGCCGGATCCTCTTCGGCGGCCTGCGCGGCGGCTGCCACGGCCACTGGCGCGAGCGCCGGGCCCAGTGGGAGAGCCTGACGCCGGAAGAGCGCCAGCAGCTCAAGGGCCGCTTCCACAGCCGCTGGGGCCGCTGCGGGTTGCCGGGCAAGACCGACACCCCGGAGAGCACTGGCGACAGCAGCGATCAATCTTCCGGCAAGGCCTGAAACAACCAGAACGGATGCCCCCCATGCCCCAGACCCGCACCGAGATGCCGCCTTCAAGCAGCCAGACGCGCCTGCCCAGCCACCTGCGCCGCGCGCTGTGGCGCATGCTGCCGCTAATCGGCGCCCTGCACGCCTACATCGGCTGGCGGCTGCTGCCGCCCCTCGACCTGGGCCCGGCCGGCCTGGCGCTGGCCATCGGCGGGCTGGTGCTGTCCACCGGCCTCATGCCGCTCGGCCTGCTGGGGCGCTTCCTCGTCACCAACCAGGCGCTGGCCGACCGGCTCTCCTGGCTGGGCAGCCTGGCGATGGGCTGGCTGTCCTCGGTGCTGGTGCTCACCGTGCTGCGCGATGTCGCCCTGCTGATCGCCGATGCGCCGTCGCTGGCCGAGCCGAGCGCCCTGGCCGTCCTCGGGCTGGCCAGCCTGTTCACCGTGGTCGGCTATTTCAATGCCCGGCGGCTGGCCGGCATCGTCCGCGTGGATATCCCGCTGGCCGACCTGCCGCCGGAGCTGGCCGGCTTCACCATCGTCCAGCTCAGCGACATCCACGTCGGGCCGACGATCAAGCGCGACTACGTGCAGGCCATCGTGAACCGCGTCAATGAACTGGATGCCGACCTCGTCGCCATCACCGGCGACGTGGTCGACGGCAGCGTCGACCAGCTGCGCGCCCATACCGCGCCGCTGGGCGGCCTGCTGAGCCGGCATGGCAGCTATTTCGTGACCGGCAACCACGAATACTATTCCGGCGCGGCGCCGTGGATGCGCGAGTTCGAGCGCATCGGCCTGCGCGGGCTGCACAACCGCCACGTGGTCATCCACCACCGCGGTGGCCGCTTTGTGCTGGCCGGCGTGACCGACTATTCCGCCGGCGCCTTCGACGCCGCCCATGCCAGCGACCCGCATGCCGCCCTGGCCGGCAGCCCCGCCGACCTGCCGCGCATCCTCCTCGCCCACCAGCCCCGCTCGGCCCCCGCCGCCGACGCCGCCGGCTTCCACCTGCAGCTGTCCGGCCACACCCACGGCGGCCAGTTCTGGCCGTGGAATTTCTTCGTACCCCTGCAGCAGCCCTTCACCGCCGGCCTGCACCGCCACGGCGGACTGCAGGTCTACACCAGCCGCGGCACCGGCTACTGGGGGCCACCGAAACGCTTCGGCGCGCCGTCGGAGATCACCGTGCTGCGGCTGGTGGCGGCCTGAGCGACGGTCCCCTCCGCCTCAAGCTTCCTTGCCCACATTCATCTGCCGGACCAGCCGCCAGACCATTCCGCCCAGGATGGCGACGCCGAGCAGCAGCACGCCCCACAGGATGTAAGTGCGCTGCCGGGCCGCGGCGGCGGCCTGACTGGCGGCGCTGGCTGCGGCGGCACCGCTGCGGCCGACCTGCAGCTCGCCGACTTGCGCCTGCTCCAGCTGCCTGAGTTCGACCGGGGTGAATCCCGGCGCCACCTGGTCGAGCGTCCGGTTGAGCGGAGGCGCATCGCTGCGGCCGAAGCTGAGGGTATAGGGCGGCGTGCCGCCGGCCAGGAAGATCAGCGTTGCGGCCTGCCACGACAGCCCGAGCTCCGGTTGAGCGGTCGCGGCGGCATTCAGAGGCCGGATCACCCATTCCTGCTGATGGCCTACGCCAAGGCCGATGCCCACGGCGCCCGAGCGGCGGGTCTGGCCGTCCTGGGTGATCCGGTAGAAGGTGGCCTGGGAGCGCGGCTGAAAGACCCACTCGGTGGTTTTGCCAGCCTGGCGGCTGGGGCGCTCGACGTAGGCGCCGAGGGCCATCGGATAGACGATGTTCGCCTCCTGCAGCCCGAGGCTGAACTGCTCCACGGGCAAGGCGACTCCCGCCGCGTAAACCAGATCGCCGGCCTGCCTGCCGGCGACGGGCTTGATCCACAGGGTTTCGCGGGCCGGCTCGCTGCTTTGCGGCTTGACCGTTTCCGCGGTGATGCCCGGAAACAGGATCGGCTCGCCCCGCCGCCAGCTCAGGCGCGCGTAGCGGAAGGACTGCGGACTCAATTCGAGGCGGTCGCTGGCCAGGGTCTGGGCGCCGTCGTTGCGCAGCCAGCTCAGCTCGGCGACGCCGGCGGTGTGCCATTGCTTGAGGTCGTCGCTGGTTTCCAGCCAGACCTCGGCGCTGTAGCTGCCCTGCCCGCTGGGAGCCTGGAAGCGCAAGGCTTCGATGCGCAGCGGATCGTTGTCGTCGCCTTTGGCCGCTGGACCGAAATCCAGGATCAGCTGGCTGATGGCGGCACGGTCACGGTCCGGCACGCGGCCGGTCCGCGCCTGCACCGACTGCACACTGCCATCGGAGCGGGTCTGGATGTCGATATCGATCGGCGCCCTGCTGGCAGCCGTAGACGCCCCACCGCGGACCGGAAAAATGCGCGCCGCCAGAACGCCATGCCGGGCCGGCTGCTCTGCCGGTGGGCGATACAAGGCATGCGGCTGGACCATGCTATGCGCATCAAAAACCCGCAGATCGTCGAGCTCCGCCGTTCTGGCCTTGAGATAGACAGTCTGCGGCAGGCGCAGGCTGACCACGCCCTGCTTGCCGTTGACCTGCAGGGGCAGCGCGTAGGCGTAGTCCACCGGGGTGTCCGCGGGGGAATCCGATTTCACCGCGGTGGACGCCGCCACGGCCGGGGCGGCGAGGCTTGCCGCCAGCAGGACAGCGGGAAAGGCCAGGACTCGCGGTGGGTACATGGCAGTCATTGCGCGACGGACGGTTTCTTGTCGGTGGGTTCGGTGGGAAATGGGGCCAGATACCCGATGGCCAGCATCAGGACGCCGACGCCGAGGAAGGACACGATACGCTCGATGCCACCGATGTTGGAGAGGTCCACCAAGAACAGCTTGCCGATGACCAGCCCCAGCAGCCCGGCCCCCGCCATCCAGGGCTTGCGCAGCAGGCGCCGGGCGGCGAAGCGCATCAGCACCAGCGCCGTGGCGCTCCATACCAGCGACAACATGGCCTGAACGAATTGCGAGCGGAACAGCGCGTCGCTCTGGTAAGGGATGTCGAGGAAGTGGGCGGCGCTGCGCAGCAGCATCAGGTTGAACCACACATAGGCGGCGCCGGCCGCAAGCTGTGGCAGCCAGTCCGGCAGCCGGCGTTCGCCGCCGGGCGCGGTGAGCCGCCAGCTGGCCACGGCGAGCAGTGCGGCGTAACCGGTGGTGAGGTCGAGGGGGTTGAGCAGCGGCAGGTAGGGCAAGGGCGCCATCAGGCCATTCTGGGTGAAGTTCCAGATCACGGCGACCCCGACGGACCACAGCGTACCCAGCGGGATGAGCACGCTCCGGTACCAGTCGGCAATCGGCGTGGTCGGCCAGCGCTCGCTGCGGGCGCGGGGGATCAGCAGCGCCACGTAGGCCATCATCGCCCAGGCCGGCAGGTAGCGCGCCCAGCTGCCGGCCGTGAACCAGCCGCCGGCAGCCAGCAGTTCGGCCTGTTCCGGCGAATCGGCCTGCAGGCCCAGGATGACCAGATGGTGCCCGAGCGGCCACAGGATGAGCCACGGACCGACCGTGCGGAGGGTGTGCAGCACCCGCAACAGCCGGGGCTGGCGTGCCGGCAGCAACCAACCGGCGCGACCGGCATCCCGCAGCAGCCATTCGCTGGCGGCCCACAGCGCGACAAAGGCCAGCCACACCGGCCACGGGGGAATGGCGAGCTGGTTGCCGAGCTGCTCGAGAATCCGCAGCGTGGCGTGGAGCAGGCCCGGCCACACGGCGGCGGCGAGCCAGCGCAGCTCGGCCCATTGCCAGCGCGTGGCCAGGCGGGCAAAGAGCGGCGCGGCCAGCGCCAGGAAGAGGCAATAGAGGGGATGGACGAGCGGCCAGGCCGTCTCGCGGAACAGATCATGGCTGGCGAGAACCTGCTCCCCCCAGCCGTTGAGGCTGCCCAGCACCCAGGCAAACCACCAATAGGCGGCCCAGCCGAGCAGGATGCGGGAATGCAGGCGATAGCGGCCTTCCGGCTGGCGCAGGAAGGCCCGGCTGCTGACCCCCGCGCCCAGCGCAAGCAGCAGGCCGCCGAGGAAGCCGGTATCGAAAAGACTGTCGCTGACAAGCTGCCCCGCAACGGTGAAGTCGAAATCCAGCAACCAGAAGAGGGCCAGACCGGCGAGCACCTGCGGAACCAGCGCGAAATAACGCGCGATGGGCCATTCCAGGCGCCCGGCGATCACGCCGAGGATGGCGGCCACGGCCATCGCGCTCAGCACATACAAGGTATGCGCGTGCGCGCCGCCGTGCAGGAAGATCTCCGACCAGGCGCCGACCAGCAGCCACAGCGCGGCAAAGAAGAGGAAGAAGGTGGCCAGCGTGGCGGCGATCGGGACGGACGAGCCTTCGCTGGCGTCGGCAAAGCTTTCCTTGCGGAAATTCATCGCCATGACGAAGCCGGTACCCGCCAGCAGCAGGAAGCCGAGCCACAGATTGGACTGGGTGGCGACGTCCGGCTGCAGGCCACTGACCGATGCCACGTAGGACACCCAGGCGCCGACCTGAACCAGCACGCCGAACACCCAGGCCAGCGTCTGCTTCTGGCGCAGACCGACCCACACGATGCCGGCGCCTTCCAGCGCCCAGGCGGCCGAGGTCCAGCGGCCATCGAGGGCAAACGGAATGGCCAGGGTGCCGAACACGATGCCGAGGGCCAGGAAGGACTCGACCAGCAGCTTCAGCGTGTCGCCGCGGCGCCGCCACAGGGCCACAGTAAGGCCGGTGTAGAACAGCCCCAGCGCCAGCGCCGAGAAGGCCAGCCCGAAGGGCGTGTCGCGGACGAGGCCGTATTGCAGGCCGAAGGCCAGCAGCGGCGTGCCGAAGACCAGCGTGCCGTCCACATAGTGCTTGAGGCGCGGCGCCTGGCGGCTGGCGTAGAGGATGGCGATGGCGACGTAGAAGACGAAGAACAGGATCAGGAAACCCTGGGCCGAGAAATAGTCTTCAGGCCGGTAGCGCAGCACGCCCCAGGCCGTGCCGATCAGGAAGGTGAAGGCGAAGCCGAGCAGGTTGAGCAGCCGCCACGAGCGCTTGAGCGCGATGGCCAGAACCCCGGCGTTGAGCAGCGCGTAGTACGAGAACAGGCCGATATGGCTGCCCTGCCCGGTGGAGGTCAGGATCGGCGCCGCAAAGCCGCCGACGATGCCGAACACCGCCAGCCAGACCGCATCCTGCAGGACCGCCAGCAGGCAGGTGAACAAGGTCAGGACGAACAGCAGTGCGAAGGCCAGGCCGCCCGGAATCAGGTCGTACAAACGGAAGGCGCCGAAGGTCACCAGCATCAGGATGCCGAGGGCCGCCCCCTGCACCGGCAGGCTGATCGACGCGCGGCTTGCGCGGATGCGCCAGCCCCACAGCAGCAGGGCGATGTCGGCGACCACGATGCCGGCCAGACGCAGCTCGATCGGCACCGAGACCCGCGCCGCGGCGTACTTGAGCAGGAAACTGACGCCGAAGAAGAGAATCAGCAGGCCGACCTTGGCCACCAGATTGCCGCCGAACAGCCAGGCCTTGGCGGCCAGCAGCCAGGCCGGTGGCGGTGCCGGTTCGTAAGCCTCCGGCGGCGGAGCGGGCCGGACGGGCTCGGCAGGCGTCTCCACGGTGCCGGGCATCGTGGCCGGCACCGGCTCGTAGTCGGCCACGGCCTCCGCAAGCGGAGCCGGCTCCCGGCCCGGCAGCGCCGGCACGAACACCGGGCCATAATCGATTTCGGCAGGGACGGCCGCCGGGGCTTCGCCGGGCGTCGGAGCCACGGACGCTTCGACTGGCCGGACGGCGGGAACCTCGGGCGACTCAGCCGTCCGGGCTGCACTGGCTTGACGATAAAGCTGCTGGATCCGCTCCTCCTGCAGCAGGACCTTTTGCTCCAGGTCCCCCAACCGGCGCCGGGCGCCGATCACCAGGAACAGCAGCACGATGGGCGCGATGACAAAGGCAAACGCCAGCAGGACGAGCAGGGATTCCATGCGGATCTTCCGTGCAGGAGGGGTGTGCCGGATTATCACATGAGAGTAATTTTCGCCGTGTGCACAACGCCTTTGGCAAGAGGTGAGCAGAATGACGAAAACCCAGTACTACACCGCCTCCAGTCTCGATGGCTTCATCGCCACCGAGGACGACTCACTGGAATGGCTGTTTCCCCTTGGCGATCTGAACGCGTCCAGCTATCCTACCTTCATCGCAGAAGTCGGCGCGCTGGCCATGGGGTCCTCCACCTATGAATGGATGCTCCGCAACGCCGACCAGGTGGCCGCCGAAACCGGCTCACCCTGGCCCTACACCCAGCCGGCCTGGGTATTCACCACCCGCCAGCTCCCCATCGTCGAAGCTGCGGACATCCGCTTCGTCAAAGGCGACGTGCGCGAGGTGCACCAGCAGATGCGCGCCGCAGCGGGGCCGAAGAACATCTGGATCGTCGGCGGCGGAGACCTGGCCGGGCAGTTTCATGACGCTGGCCTGCTCGATGAAATCATCATCCAGGTCGGCTCCGTGACCCTCGGCAAAGGGAAACAGATCTTCCCACGCCGCGTCCTGAGCCCCACACTGCGGCTGACGTCAGTTCGCCAGATGGGGACCAGCATGGTGGAACTGCGGTATGAGATTGGGAGATAGCGGAAGGCCCATTTTGACAGAGCGTCCCAGCCCTTTGTGGAGCAAGTGTGCCGTTACGACGCCAACCAGCACGACATACGCAACGGCAAGAAACACCTGCCCTCTGGCCCAACTGATCCCCTAAGGGCGCCCCCGCGCCCGCAAGGCCTCGAACAATTCCTGCACCTCCTCCGCGATCATCGCGCAGGCCCACAGGTAATTGTCTTGGTAAGTGGGACTGAGACGCCGAAAGGCGTCGCCCGAACTGCCGAAAGTCACGGCAAGCAAGGCCTGGAGCTGGGCCTGACGGGCGGAAAGCTGGTCGGTGAGCGCCAAATTTCCAACTTCGTCGTTGAGCAGGTAAAGCGGATCGGCCGTTGCAGGAAACGCCATCGGCGTGCTCATGCGACACTCCTTCCGATGACGATCGGATGACATGCAGGCATGACACTGCTCGGACGGAGACGGTAAAGCAGGGTTCGGGCAAGTGGGCCCATTTCGCGGTGGTGCATGGTGATAGCTCCTATGTCTGCGATATGGATTTCCGCGCTCTCGTTCCAATGAGGGCGGCGGAACCGTACGGGGTTGGAACTACCGGGACATAGGAACCGGCCAGCCTCACGGCTGCCCCGCACGGCCCGCCATAGGATGGACGCAGCCATGCACCAATAGAAAAAACCGCGCACAGCGCGGCCTGATCGTATCGGCCTATGTCGATCCGGGGTTCCAATCCCGGTCACCATTGTTTAGGTAACGAGTGAAGTATCGGCCCGAGTTACAGCGGGGGTCAAGATTTGCGGCGATCCCGGCCAACTGGCGATCCGCCCCAACTATCCGGTTTTATCCTGAACAAGATAAAACCGGATAAAACACGCCAGACCTGGACAGACTCTCGCCTCTCCGACTTGAACCTTCGATGCGCGGAGCCGAACGCTTGATGCCGGGATTTGAACTCGCTTCCCTCGGAGCTGAGCATTTGATCCCGCGATGGGAGTCCACTTCCCTCGGAACTCAGCATTTGATCCCACGATTGAAGCCCACTTCCCTCAGAGCGAAGCGCTAGAGGCTGCGACATGAGCTGGCTCACCCCTGATGGAAGCCCGTTCATGTCCGAAGGAAGCTGGCTCACCAAAAATTGAAACCCGTGAAGCTCAGAGCAACACGGGTTTCGATCCGGGCCTCGCGCACTCCCCTGCAAGCAAGGACCATCAGGCCGGAACGGCACCCGTTTCATCGCGACGCCGACTCTGCCCCTTGAAACGCGTCGACGCCTGAGCGCGGAGTTCATCCAGTGCCGTGCCCTTGCCCGCGAGCTTGGCAAAACGGTAAGCCTCCAGGGCCGCAGCGTAGATGTCGCTGCCCAGCGCCATCTCGGTGTCCTCCCCGCGCTGAGTCAGCGCGGTCAGACGGGCCAGCACCGGACGCAGGCGATCCAGCGCCTGGATGTCCGCGCCAAACTCCTTGAGATCGAAAGTCCCCGGCAGGATCTCCGGAGACTGGGCGATCACGTCATACGCCTTGCGCGCAAACATCTCCGACTTCGGCCCCATCTTGCTCAGCTCCCGCCGCTGATCCACCGACAGGGAAATCAAAACCGCCAACTGCTGCTCCAGCACCTCCAGGGCTTTCTGGACCAGGTCGATCTGCTCAACGGACAGCGGCAGTGAAATCACATTCTGGGTCATCCTCTTGCTCCTTCTCGGCTTGCCGATTCATGACATTGGCACGAAATTGTGCGAGGGGGATTCTGGGAGAGGGGTGTAGAATATGTCAATTAGATTATCCAGAGCTCGCCGAATGCTCGATGACGGAATCTGTAGTGTGGCTGACGCAAGCAATGAACCCCAACGAAAGAGAAATAAATATGTACTGGCGTCTGTTCGTTCGTGAGGGAGACAGTCTCACCCCAGGCGGGGGCAGAGTGCGCCCGAATCCTCAGCAGTGGTCAATAACCTATGATGGGAAACATGGTTGCTTCGAGGGCGACCCAGTGTATTGCGATACCTGCAAAAGTTGGGGTGTGACTAAGTGCGTACCGCCCTACCATCCCCATACAGGAGCAGACGGCCGACAAGCGAACTTGGACGGGGATCTGTGTCTTTGCAAATGCCCGACGCCGCCACGCCTCAAAGCATTATCTGGCAACGCCCGTATGAGCTTTGAAGGCCATGAGATTGCACAAATGGCCGGTGCAGAAGGGTGGCTTGCGCATGCGGGTCACACATCGGTTCCAGTAACGGCCAAGGCGTTCAACGACTGGTTCCGTCTGGTCGACGACGAGACAGGAACCCCCTTGGCCCACTGCGAATACGTGGTGCACCGGGCAGACGGCCGATCAGAATACGGTGTGACAGATGCCCAAGGCTACACCCACCTGGTGGGTAATACGAACAACGCCGAGGGTATCCGCATCGAGATGGGTGATTGGGAGGATTTGAATGAGCAATAGTGTGGCCCGTAGGGCTCATCATTCTTCACGCGTACCGCTGATGGCTGCAGCCAATGCGACCACCACGTCTGCCGGCGATACCGATCCGAAGACGCTCAAGATCGACAAGAAGGCCGTGCGGCGTGCGCAGAACGAAGAATTGTTGAAGAACAAGAATGTGCAGGCGTTTCTGCAAATGACGGCCAAAGCCGAGGGGGGTGACTATCACGCCAAATTCGGATGGGTTCGTGGCAAGGACGCCTGGACCTTCTCCGACGAATCAACTCACCCCGGAGTGGGCAAAGACGGCCATACGACTGCGGCAGGGCTTTACCAAATCAACCGCGCCTGCTGGACAGAACATGGGATCAAATCACAAGGGTTGGTCGACTTCTCTCCGCACACGCAGGACTTGATTGCGGTCGACAACATTCGCAGCTTCAAGATGATCCAACACATTGTCGACGGCGAGATCAAAACCCCCATCAAGGTACTACTGACGAGAAAGCAATGGACTTCGTTCGGTGTGCACAAGTACGAAACGCTGGAAGCTTGGTACAAAGCAGCTGGCGGCACGCTCAAATGACGTCGAAGTTCGCTTGGTTGTCCTTGGTTGTTTCCATCGGAGCCCAGGCCTCTGACCCCATCCTGACGACACAAACTGACGACAGCACAAAATCAGGCTGGAGTTTGCCCAGTGCCACAGTCGCGCGCTCGATCTTCGGGTCTCTTGATGCCGACCTGAAGAGTCTCTTGGGCGACTATTTCAAAGAGCATAAGGAAATCAGGGACAAACGAACTATTCTCGCCGCAAGAAACGTTGCCATTTGTTCAGCGTGCCCAGGCAAATATGCATTCATCAGAGCATCGGCCGAGCACTTCTCGCCACTGGCTGGAGCGCACACGTTCTCCTATTGGATCGTCGATGACCGCAATAAAGTCTTGCTGTACGGCGGTGCGGATCGTGTCGATGTCGTGGCGACAGACAAATCTTTCGCGTCGGTCGATGAAACTAACTGCACGGCGGTGAAGTGCTACAAGACACGCTACGACTTTGATGGGAAGCGCTACGTGCCGGGGGGATGCCAGGAGTTCGACATGGACGGGCGTAATCTTGGGCGCTGTAAGCTTGACTAAAGAGGTACTAAATTGAGAGCTCTGAGCTCTCTCACTTTTGCGCCTTCCTGCCCTGTTTCGGCAGCACTTTGGCGGCGTCTTCCAGCATCTGCACGTTGTGCATACTGCCCTCGGCCTCCAGCAGGGCACGACGCTGGGCCGCAAAGCGCTCGTATTCCACGTCAGCATGCACCATCGCCTGCTTGTGCGATCGACTGCCCGCATCCTGCAAGACTTCGCGGTCGTTGAACCTCAGGAAGTCATCGAGCTTCGTCTCCCAGTCCTTGAGGAAGACCGCCTTACGGCGCTTCGCCTGATCCTCGGCGAAATCCAGCCACATCGTCACGATGCGGTTCAGCTCTTCGATCTCTCCTTCAAACAGGTAATTCTTTGCCACGCGTACGTCGGCCTTGCTCACACGCCCGGTCTTCGTATGCGTCAGCCCCATGTTCGGCGCCAGTGCGTCGGCCCGGGCCAGAATCAACTCCGCCGCCGTCATGCCGGTGATAGCAACATGCAGCTTGTTCTGGATGGTCTGAAAGAACTGCGTGGTTACCGACAGGCTCGGCACGTAGTCCGTAGCCATCGCAAAAATCTCGCGCACGCGCAGATACATCCGCCGCTCGCTGGCGCGAATGTCGCGGATGCGGTCGAGCAACTCGTCGAAGCGATCCGGCGCGCTCGAAGAGCCCACCGGAGGATTCTTCAGGCGCTCGTCGTCCAGCGTAAAGCCCTTGACGAGGTATTCGCGCAGCCTCTCGGTTGCCCAGCGGCGGAACTGCGTGCCGCGCACCGAACGCACACGGTAGCCCACGGCGAGGATGGCATCGAGGTTGTAGTGATCGAGGTTACGGCTTACCTGCCGGCTACCTTCCTGACGAACTATTAGGAATTTCCTAATAGTTGCCTCCGGCTGCAGCTCGCTATCAGCATAGATCGTCTTCAGGTGCTCGTTGATCGTCGGCACCCTCACCTGGAAGAGTTCGGCCATCAGCGCCTGCGTGAGCCACAACGAATCTTCTACAAATCGGCACTCAATGCGGGTGTGGCCATCGTCGCTCTCGTACAGCAGAAATTCGCCGGCAGGGGAGTTCATTTACTATTCCGCCCTTCTGTTCAACGTATTCTTCCTTATGGGCGAGTCAGCTCGCGTACGCTGAATAACCCATATAAATATTAAGACTCAGTTTTCCTGATAGGCGCGCTCGATAAGTGGCTTCACCTTTTCAAAATCCGCGGGCTTACGCAACACAACCTCCAGATCACCTGTTCCCCAATGGCCAATGTTGGTCACGTCCCGAGTAAAGCCCTTTTCCAGATCAACTGTTTCTGGATCAAGTTTCAGTGTCAGAAAAACATGAGGGTCTTGTTTGGAGATCAGCGACATGCAAACGAAGTTTTTCAGGCGACGGAAGGCGACGTAAAGTTTGAGGGGTTTTTCGATGATGTCGTCCCCCTGGACAAGAATGAAGCTTCGCGTCTGCTCGAACAGTGCGAGCAATTCCGGCGATGCCGTTGCTACTTGGTCAGCATGGGTTTTCATCGCCAGCGTTGAGGCTGCCAACGTCTTTGCGGGCTTAGTTTCGACAGGGATATCTTCTGTAATGCCAGCCGATGCGGTACTTGCTGCACTGGAGCCGTTGACCAGTTCGAAGAGCAACAAATCATCCCCAAACAACTTATAGCGGATCAGTTCAATGTTCCGGTTGATCTGTGCAACCGCATGTTCATCGTAACGTGTGAAGTCGGCTGCAATACACAATAGCCGTGTTCCACTCCACTCAATCTTGTCGGCTTCCTCCTTATCTAGCTTGTCCATGACAAGCAGGCGAAAATCCGCCTTGTGATCGAGTAACCAATCCAGGTAAAACAAACCCTGATTGATAACATTTTCATTACTGTGACGCTTGTACTCAATGATCACCGGACAGCCGTTCTCATCCAGACCTAAGGAGTCGATGCGCCCCCGATGCTTATTTCCAGTGCTGTACTCCGTAGCCAAGAAACGCACACCAAGAAAAGTCTCCATCTGGGACTCAATCAGGTTTTGCAATGTCTTCTCAATAGCAGCAGATTTTCCTGCTAATTCGCTTGCTGCGTTCTCCGAATATTTAAAAAGCTTGATGTCGCTCACTTCGTCACCCTAAAAATGCTGCACCACACACAAGAAAAAAGCCCCTATATGGGGCTTTTTTCTTACCTTGGCATAGATTGCGTTTTCCGTGTAACCCAAAAACCCTTTGTCGGATGACACACTAAGTGAAATCAGATCCTCTGATTTCAAAGACTTTTTTCATTTTCTTCGACATCGCGTTCGTCCCTTGTGCCACAGAACATGAAAAATCCTGGCATCTGTGACAGTGAAAGTGAAAAATTCTGTTGTGTTGACAACGTTTTCATGTATTTCGGCGCCCAACGCTACCGGTTCAGTAGCCATTCTGCCATCCCATCCAGTTCGTCCTTGCGTGCTTGCCAGTCTGGCAGCATGGCGCTGAGATGTTGATAGAAACGCGGACTGTGGTTGTGCTCTATCAGATGACACAGCTCATGCGCGACAACATATTCGATGCAGGCACGTGGCGCTTTCACAAGGTACGGATTGAGCAGGAGCTCTCCCTTGGGGGAACAACTTCCCCACTGCGTGCGCATCGCCAAGAGGCGCCAAGGTGGAGCAGACTTCGACTCGGCAGTATGTTTCGCGAAGCTCGCGAGAACTTGTGCGAATACTTCTTGAGCCCGTATGCGATACCAGTCTTCCAGAAGACGACGCACCGCGACCGGTTCCCGACTGCGAGTTGTGACGTCCAGACGCCCTCTCCACATCCTCACTCGAGACGGCACCTGTTCATCCAGGTGAACCTTCAGAATGTGCCGACGACCCAGATAGAGATGGGTTTCGCCGCTCACATACTCGCGCGGCAATACGTGGAGGTGCCGTTTGCGTTGAGCCTCTAACTGAGACCAGATCCACCGTGCTCGTTGTCTGACGGCCGCAATGACTTGGGTAAGCTCACTGTGTTCTGGGGCATCTACGCAAACCGCACCGTCAGGCATGACATGAATAGCAACGCAGCGCTGTGGGCGTGGCAAAAAGCGGACAGTGAATCCGATCCGCTCGTCACCATAGATGATGGATTGCGTTTCCACGTCAGAGACTGCCACGCGCGAGGCCAATCCGCATGACCTGGATCACCTGGTCTATTACCTCTTTTGCTTTGTCTAATCCCATCAGGCTGAACAGTTTAGGCAGTAAAGCTTTCCGGATGGCCGCCTCGATGTTCTGGGGATTCAGGGAGTTTTCCGCTACGGCTTGCTTTACCACATCGTCGATGCCCTCTGCTTCCTTCACCAGGGAGCCAGGGTTCAGAGCTTTAAAGCTGTCTTCGCCCAATACCATGCGGCAGATACCAAAGTAGGCACGCGCGTGCTTGTTGTCGCCGAAGCTGTCCGGTACGCCTTCCACATCTCTCGCTTCGACCTTCTCTTCGAACTCCTTGAACAGGGCATACTGCTTGATTGGGTGGTCGAACATTGCCTCGGCCTCGGCGATCGCCTGCTTTAGCAGGTCGGCGAACACCTTTTGTGCATAGGGGTCGTCGGCCAGATCCTGCTCAATGGTCTTCTTCAGACGCGTGCGGATCATGTCCGTCTCGTTGCGCGTCTTCTCCTCGCTCCATTGTTCGGTTTCTTCTGGCTGGCCAAGCTGGTGGACGACATAGACACCCTCAGGCTCGCGTACCTGGCTACCGATCACCTGCTTGTCCACGAGGCGTCGGATTTGCTCTTCGTAAACGCTGTAGTCCACTGTCTCCAACGCATCCTGTCGTGCGATCGTACGCAGACTGGCGAAAAAGCGTAGATCCTCCTTGTAGCGCTGCACATCGGCATCCGAAAAGCTATGGTCCTCGAAGAAGCTGCGCGATGACAGTGCGGTCTGCAGACACAGGCCGAAAGCCGTCAGCGCGCCATAGAAGTCGTCGCGTACCTTCTGGCGCGTGTCGTAGGTCTGACCCTCATCGTCTTCCGCGTAGCGCGGCATCAAGACTTGCCGGTACTGCTCCAGGTCCTGCTTGTTCTTCACCTCGGCAAAGATGGTCCACAGGGTGTCGTGTAGGCTAGGCAGCCGTTTGTACTCAGTGCTGATCTGGTGATACAGCCCCTCAATGTCGGCCAGTTCATAGCCGCCCTGAGTGCGGGCCTCAAGGTCTTGATAGGCCCTCACTGCCGTATCCAACTCCTTGAGGATGCCGCGGTAATCCACTAGCACGCCGTAGCGCTTGGCCTCATGCAAGCGGTTAACACGCGCCACGGCCTGGATGAGGTTGTGCTCCTTAAGCGGCTTGTCGATATAGAGTACCGTGTTGCGCGGTTCGTCGAAGCCGGTCAGCAGTCGGTCCACCACAATGAGCAAGTCCGGCTCGCCGTCGCTGCCGAAGTCCTGCAGCACCCGCTCCTCGTAGGCCTCGGCGTTCTTACCAACATGGGTGTTCCACCACTTCTGAACCTCGGGCAGCTTGCTCTCATCAACCTCGGTGTTGCCTTCGCGGCTGTCCGGGGCGGAAATGATGACGGCGCTGCTCACTAGCCCCGTGTCGTCAAGGTACTGCTTGTAGCGAATGGCTTCCAGCTTGCTGGCCGTGGCCACCTGACCTTTGAGGCCTTGCCCAAGCTTCTTGATGTTCTCGTTGAAATGTTGGGCGATGTCCCAGGCGATGAGCTCGATGCGGTTCGCGGCGCCATAGACGGCTTGCTTGTTGGCGAACTTTCGCTTCAGGTCGGCCGCCTGCTCGGGGCTCAGACCCGCCGTGATGCGATCAAACCATCGGTTGACGGCCTCATCATTGATCGCCAACTCTGGCACTCGCTCTTCGTACAGCAGCGGTGCCACGGTGCCATCTTCCACGGCACGCTGCATGGTGTAAGCATGCACGATAGGGCCGAACTTGTTGGCGGTCTTGTCCTTCTTCAGCAGGGGCGTGCCCGTGAAAGCCACGTAGGCCGCGCGCGGTAAAGCCCTGCGCATGCGCTCGTGGGTTTCGCCGCCGTGGCTGCGGTGGCCTTCGTCCACCAGCACGATCATATCTGCCGACGGGTTGTAGCACTCGGGCAGCTTCGAGGCGGTTGCGAACTTGTGGATCAGGGTGAAGATGATGCGCTCAGAACCCTGACCAATGCGCTTGGCCAGTTCGCGGCCCGAGCCCACCTTGGCTTTCTCGCCGTCCTTCTTGGTCGCAACTGCCGAGCCGAAGGCACCGCTGTTCAGGAAGTTGCGCGCCAGTTGGTCTTCCAAGTCCAGCCGATCGGTCACCACCACCACGCGGCAAGCCTGGGTGTTCTGGTGCAACACCAGTGCTTTGGTCAGGAAGACCATGGTAAAGCTCTTGCCCGAGCCCGTGGTGTGCCACACCACACCGCCTTCGCGCCCGCCATCTGGCTTGCGCTGGTTGATGCGCTCCAGCAAGGCCCGAATGCCAAAAAACTGCTGGTAGCGGGCCACCACCTTGCCCGCCTTGCGATCAAACAAGACGAACAGCCGCAGGTACTCCAACAAGCGCTGCGGGTACAGCAAGGCAGCAAGCAGGCGGTCTTGATCGGTCGGGAGCAGCGGCTGCGCCCACAGTTGGCGGAAGTAGGTTTGAAGCTTGGCTGGCTTGCCGGCCAGCAATGCAGTCTCCGCATCGGTGCTGAGTGGCCGGTTCTTCCATTCGCTCAGTTGCGTGTCACCAAACTGCTCTTCACGCCAGCGCGCCCAGAACTTCATGGGCGTGCCGGTGGTGCCATAGCGCCCTTCGGTGTGGCTCACGGCCAATAGCAACTGGGCGTAGGCAAAGAGCTGCGGAATCTCGTCAGGCCGCTGGTTGCGCAACTGCTGGCTGATACCTTCATCGACCATCGCTTGGCCCACATGCGTGGCATCGGGGCGTTTGGCCTCTAGTACCACCAAAGGCAAGCCGTTCACATAGGCCACCACATCAGGCACACGGTGGTGCGTGCCATGGGTAGACAGCACCTCCAACTCTTCGGTTACGTCCCAGCGGTTGGCAGCTGCGTCGTGCCAATCGATGAGGGCAATGGTTGGCTGGTGCTTCTTGCCATCGGGCATGAACTCGGTGATGGTCACGCCCAGTGTGAGCATCTGGTAGACGCGCTCGTTGGCTGATAACAGACCCTCGGTCAGGTTCACCGCCTGCACTTGGCGCAGGATCTGGTCGATGCCGCTGGGCGAGAGCGGGAACCATTCGCCCTTGTAGTCGAAGCGCCGGGTTTGCAGCACTTCGATGAGGCGCGTCTTGAGGATGACTTCCCGTGTGCTGCCACGCAAGGCCAGCGCCTGGGCCGTGCTCAAGAAATGCCAGCCCAGATTGATCAGCAGATGCAACGCCGGGATATGGGCGCTGTATTGCTCGCGGGTTTGGGGGAGGGCGCTCATGCAGCCTCCGGTTCTGCCGTGGTATCGGGCACACGGACGCGACGTTTGCCGGTCAGCAGGTCGGCAATGAGGGCGCGTTTTTCTTCCCTAAGCAAATCTAACTGTTGCTGAATTGTCGTCTCCTCTTCGCTTGCAGCATCAAGGATGGCCACGATGCACTGCTGCTCATCCAACGGCGGCAAATTGAGGGGCCATTTCAACCATTTGTCGAGACGAAACAGCATCTTCTCGATGTGCACGCCGCTGCTTGAGTGAAAGCACGTTTGCTGGAAATAGGTGGTTTCAGACAGGTAGCGCAGGAAGCGCGGATCAAGATCGCCATGGGTGTTCAGAACGGCGTACTCGTTGGAGACGATGGCACCGTCCAGATCTGACGGAACGATGCCGCATGCGCCATGAACAATCTGGCGCTTGGAGATAAGAAAGTCTCCTGCCTTGACGTACAACTGAGTGGGCGTCTTGATTTCCGACCCCGGCAATTCGCAGCGCTCATCGACACCACCACGTGACCGACGAACGGTGACCAGTCGATAGACCATGGCTGGATCAAGGCTTGCAGGACGAACGACTTCTTTCAGATGGGCGCCCAATGTGGTCTTGGACCAGCCCTCCGGGGTTGGCGGCAAGTGAGGAATGCCTGGCTGAACAGAAGGGGGAAAGGCATCGCCTGCGGTGCGTTTTCCATTGCCGAGAGGGACGGGCATCAGGACATGGCCGATCAACGACTGCTTCTGCTTGCGGATGCTAGCGAGAAGCCTTTCGGTTGTAGCAATCGCATCATCCCAAACGTTCAGCACTCGGGCGATGCCTAACTGCTCTGCATAGGGTGGCAGCAGCGCCGGAAAGTCTTTCAACTGGGAAGAGTTGATGCTCGCCAAGTTGGTACTTCGCTTTGCGCAACTTTCAAAATAGGTTCGACCGTACCGGCTAGAGGAAAGAGCGGCAAGAAATGTGGAGTCAAGAATCCCTGGGTTTGGGCGCACTGCGAAAACATGATTCTGGTGCAAACAGGGTACAATGGGAGCTTGCCAAACGGCCCCACGCCCCAGCTTGTCGAAGTCACCGCCCTCGGTCATCAAGACATCGCCGGGCTGCAACGAGTATCTGGCTACGGCACTTCGCTCGACCTGAATCGTCTTAATCTCGTCCAGATTGAAGTGACCGTCTTGGACATTTGCGACTCGCAGATACGGCAACTCCACAGGATCAATAAGTCCTTGTTTTCCTTTCGCCAGCCCCGTGCGGATTTCGGCAACGGTGTGCAATGGCACACGCCTCCATCCTTTAGGCAACATCTTTCCCTTCCTTGCCGCTTTTGCGTCGGCTACTCAGTTGCTTCTCCACCTGCTCTAGTGCTCGCATCTCTGCGCGATCAGCCTCCAACGCTTCTGCCTGACGCCGCGCTGCATCAAACTGCTCGTAGCGTTCGTGCGCAATCGTCGTCATGGCCTGATGGCTCATACGGCCTGGGCCCTGCAGCACGGCCTGCTCGTTGAAGGCCATGAAGCTGTCCACATAGGCTCGCCAGTCGGTCATACGCAGGTTCTTGCGTTGCACGGCTCGCATCTCAGCAAAGTTCAGGAACATCTCGACGATGCGGTTGAGCTGGTCCAACTCTTCGGCGTTCAGATAGTTCTTGGCCACGGTCACATCACCCTTGCGGACACGTCCGCCCTTCCAGGAGGTGAGCGCCATATTGGGCTGGGTTGGATCGGCGCGCTGCACGATCAACTCGGCGGCAGTGTGGCCCGTCACCGCAAAGAACATCTTGTTCTGCACCTCGGCAAAGAAGAGGCCCGTAGCTTGGCCATCGTCCGCGTAATCCACGGAGAGCGCGAACAGGTCTCGCACCTTTTGGTAGAAGCGCTTCTCCGACGAACGTATGTCGCGGATGCGCTGCAAGAGCTCGTCGAAGTAGTCCCAGCGGTCGCTGCCCTTCAGGCGCTCGTCGTCCATGACGAACCCCTTGATTAGGTACTCCTTGAGGTGGGTGGTGGCCCACTGGCGGAACTGGGTGCCGCGTGGCGACTTCACCCGGTAACCGATGGCCAGAATCATGTCGAGGTTGTACAGCTTGACCGTTCGGCGGACTTGGCGACTGCCCTCGGTTTGAACTATTAAGTCATCTTTAATAGTTCGAACTTCAGCCAACTCTCCTTCATCGAGCACATTTTTGATGTGAATGTTGACGTTCGGGATGGAAGTCTGGAAGAGCTCGGCCAGTTCGGCTTGGCTGAGCCAGACGCTACCATCCTCGGCGCGCAGGAAGAATTGCGCAGAGCCATCTTCAGTGGCGTATAGCACCAGTTCGGCGCGCGGCATTTGCTCACTCATAGCCCAGCTCCTTCAGATAGCCCGCCATCTTTTCCTCCAGAACCGCCAGCTCAGCTTTGAGCTTCAGGCGTTCTTCGCGGACCGCCTTCAGGTCGATGGTCTCAGCCTCTTCGAAGGTGTCCACGTAGCGTGGGATGTTGAGGTTGAACTCGTTCTCAGCAATCTCAGCCGGGCTAGCTAGGCAAGCGTACTTCTCAACGCTTTGCCTTCCGCGCACGGTTTGTTCGATGCGTTCAAGGTCCTGCGGGCGCAGGACGTTCTGGTTCTTGCCGTCCTGGTAGTCGCGGCTAGCGTCGATGAAGAGCACCTTGTCATCGGTCTTCTTCTTGCGCAGCACCAGGATGGCGGCAGGAATTCCCGTGCCATAGAACAGCTTTTCGGGCAGCCCGATGACCACATCGAGCAGGTTCTCTTCGATCAGCTTCTGACGGATCTTGCCTTCGGCGGCACCACGAAAGAGCACACCATGCGGCACCACCACAGCCATACGGCCAGTGCCGGGCTTCATGGTTTCGACCATGTGCAAGATGAAGGCGTAGTCGGCCTTGGTGCGAGGAGGCACGCCACGGCGGAAACGCTTGTACGGGTCATCGGCGGCCGCCTCGTGTCCCCACTTTTCCAGTGAAAACGGCGGGTTGGCCACGACGATGTCAAAGTGCTTGAGTAAGCCCTTGCCATCGAGCAGCTTGGGATTGCGCAGCGTGTCGCCCCATTCGATGCGGTGGTTGTCCTCAGCGTGCAGGAACATGTTCATCTTGGCCAAGGCCCAGGTGCTACCAATGGCCTCTTGCCCGTAGAGCGCATATTTGCGGCTCCCGGCTTGGGCGCGAATGAGCTGACCACACTTCATGAGCAGAGAGCCTGAACCACAGGTTGGATCGCAGATTTCGTCCCCCTCCTGCGGGGCCATCAAACGGGCCATGAGTTGAGAAACTTCGGGCGGCGTATAGAACTCGCCGGCCTTCTTTCCACTGGTTGAGGCGAAGTTCTTGATCAGGAATTCATACGCGTTGCCGATCACGTCCAGGGTGCCCACCCGGCTCTCGCGCAGATCAAGTTCGGGCTTGGCAAAGTCCTCAAGCAGATGCCTCAGGATGTCGTTCTTCTGTGCCTCGTCACCCAACTTGGTCGAGTTGAAGCTGATGTCCTGGAAAACATCTCGCAGCTTGGTCAGGTTGGCCTCTTCAATGGCATGCAGGGCCTTGTCGATGCGCTCGCCGTTGCCGGGCTGATGACGGGCTTCATACAAGGCGTAGAAGTTAGCGCTGCGAGGCAGGACGAAGCGTTCGTTCTTCAGCAGCTCTTCGATTAGCGCCGGGTGGTCTCCGTGCTCAGCCTCGTAGCGATCGTAGTGGTCCTGCCAGACATCGGAGATGTATTTCAAGAAGAGCATGGTCAGGACGTAGTCCTTGTAGATGCTTGGGTCCACCGTGCCTCGAAACGTATCGCAGGCGTTCCAGACGGCTGCATTGATCGAGTCTTGCTGGATAGGTGTGGCGGTCATGACGTCAATTCGTTTGTGATTTGTTTGAAAACAGCGCAAACGCCAGCGCGTCGAGCTGTTGCTGGCGGTTGCGGATCAACGCCTGTAGCTGGCGCTCTTCATGCACGGCCTCCTCAGCCAGTGCAATGATGAGGAGTTGCTGACTTAGCGGTGGTACCGCCAAAGGCATGGCCTCTAGTACCGGCCGACGGATGCTGAGCTGATCTGAGCCTTCTGCGTTGCTGGCCAAGTAACGTTGAGCAGGCGTGCGATTGATCTGCCAAGCAAGGAATTCAGGCAGCAGTGCTGGTGTCTTGACGCGCACCAAAAAGAAGTTCGGAGAGCACACGGTGGGTTTGGGGATCTCGCGCAGGCATACGGCATAGTTGCGTGCTCCTCGAGCTACGAAAACCACATCTCCTGCCTCTAGCCATTGCACAGGCTTGCTGGCATCTACTTCTGTACGAAGCAAACCGTTCCAGGCGACTTCGCCGCTGGGGCTGAGATCGCGCATTTGCAGTGCGTAGGCGTTGCCGTTCTCCGCGAAAGGCACGCTACCGCGAAAAGGGTGGCCAGCCTGTACGTCAGCCAAGCTTCTGAGTATCACGTTCATTGTGCATCAATCAGGTTGATGCACAATTGTGCTTGCAAAGGGGCGAATCAGCAAGTACGATTCTCTTGCAGCCGCATCATCGCGGTTGATGCAAAATTTATAAAGGATCGCAAAATGAAAGAATTCGAAGTGAACTGTGTGAACAAGCCCAATCGCAACAGCCCGCATGAGCACATTACGCATATTGGGCATACGGTGAACCAATGGCGCCTCACTCGGGAGGCCGCCATTGCTCGCATTGAGTCCAAATCCGAAGCCTTCTACACGGTCGACAGGGCAACCGGGAAACGCGCATATATCGGCGTAGTCCGTGAAGCAGGCAAGGTGCCTTACCTGCGGACCTACGCAGACGGTAAGTGGGGTGACAATTTGCTGGCGCAGTCCGAGTGCGGCTCGAACTGCAAAATCGTCGCCTGACAGTGTGGGTTGATCACTTGCCCCGTTCGAAAGTGCGGGGTAAGTTCAACTCCGGCATCGACGCGCAGCCCTTTGAGCGCAATCTGCTTATATCTCATGAGCCGTTTGGCAAATTGAGCCAAGGCCCGGACGCCCTCTACCCCCCTCACCTCCAGCGGTGCGCAGAGCTCCATCCCGATCCCCCATCGATACCACCGCACAACTAGACTTGGGCGGGCCTCGTAGTCGATTCCCTCCTGACGCAGTCGCTCTTCGATAGCATCAACCCGCTCAAAATACGCCTTCATCTGGTCCGACCAGCCCTGGGTACGGTACGTGACCGCCCTTTTCCTTGAACGGCCGACGCGCTTGCAGCGCGTCTCTTCGCTCCACGGAGCAGAATCTTCGGGCATTGGCCCGGCTTCCTCGTAGGCTCGTCGGGCGATCTCGTCCTCGTACCTGGCTTTGGGGTGAATCCACCACACCATCACCCGGCGTCCGTTGAGGATGAAGCCGACGTCATCCCACAGGTTCACTTTGTCGGGCTCCGGATAGGCATGTGGGATGAACAAGCCGTTGGTCAGGCGCCAGGGGTGGTTGCGGTGATACTGGCGCATCAGGATGCGGAAACGTTCGTATCGGGGATTTTTCATGATTACTCCGGATTGACGAGGGTGTTCGAGTGGCAGTTGGGGGGCGGCCGCACTCTCCGACTCGACTTCGTCATCAGCTCACTCACAACGCACCTTGGCGACACCATAGAGGGCCTGCTCCAACGTCAGATCCGTCCGCGTCAGGACCGTGTCCAGCGTCGCGGGTGGTATCCAGTGCCCCTTCTGGCGTCTGACCAATTCCAGGACGACTTCGGCGAGGTAGTTCATGTAGTGGCCCTGCAGGGAGTCGAAGTCCTCGACATGCCAGGCCTTGTCTTCACTTTCGACCAAGAGGCGTGTGATCAGCCGGAAAGGGGCTTCTGCACGCAGCACGCCTGGATTTTGCGTAGTGGGCTCGTCGTCACTCAGGGCTTCACAGATATCCCGTGCGATCAGGTTCAACCACTCGTCGGTCATGTTGACGGGGAGTGCGGCGTCGAAGGGACCGCTGAGGATCTCAGCCTGCAAACGGTCAAGGTCGGTATCTGGTATGTCTTCACGGTTAAGCATTGCCCGACTCCTGGGTTTGGAGAGGTTGGTCAAGAAGGTGCTCCACGTCGCTGCGCAGATAGAAGTACTGCCGGCATCCATCGATAGCAGGGCCTACCACAGGGTGAATTTGCAGGCGGTGAAGGGCTTGTTTGGGCGAAGTGCCCGAGCGCTTGGCGATCTCCACCAAGGAGATGTAACGCGCCTTGAACTTCGCGATCCCGTCGCGAGAAACTCGACGCACCTGCGTCAGCGGGGACGACGTGCTTTCCAGGAGACCGCATCGAACCAGGTGGTAGGCCACTTGAGCCTTGATCCCCAGAATTCCGGCCGCGTCGGTGATCGAGTAGCTCCTGCCGTTGGACTCACGCCAGTGCGCAAGCCAGGCCTGTACTCCCCGACGAGGAAGCAGCAGACCTCCCAGCCCAGTGCTTTCCATGTCGCGGGTGTGAGCCGCCGCGAGCACGCCTGATTGAAGCGCATGAAGCAGTGCGGGGAATGCCCCGGCCTCCAGGCGCCAGGCCTTGAGAATCTGCACGAGCGGAACGCAGTCCGGGGGTTCTTCGTCGGCTACTGGAGCTTGGCCTGCCAAGTGCGTGCGGCCCAGGTCATCCAGTTGATGCTTGGAAATCAGCCACGTTGCCGCTCCATGTCCTGCTGTCGAAAGAAGCGGTTTGATCATGTCTGCCGCGATCAACTCGCGAACACGGTGCTTGGGAAGCTGTAGATAGGTGGCCGCGTCCTTCAGAGTGAGGCCATCAGCGATCAAGGTGGCAATAGGTTCGACCTGCGAAGCAGGAAAAGACCACGCACGACGGCCGCTGGGCTGGGCCGCAATGTCGGCTTCGACCCACCCGACCAGGTGCAACTGCCGGACACGAGCCGGAGTTGTGCCTGCCGCTGCGGCGATAGCCTGGGCTGTCTTCCGACTGCCGGTGGTTCGGGTGCCAAGGCGGCGGTTACGACGACACAACAGCCCCCACCAGTGTTCTCGGAGGTAGTCCTCGAATGCGTCGCGCAGAAAGGCAAACTCGTCCCCCTCGAAATCCCGGTACAGCCAGCGGTACAGGCGCCCGAAGGTTCGAACCAAGCTGAACGATGGTTCCGCATGTCGCTGCAAATCGTCCAGGTAGTGATAAAAGCCAGCAGGCCAGGCGGCGAGCAGACTGGCGAGTTGCCGATTCACCGCAATGGCCAGATCAAGACGGTGGAGCCCAGGTATCTGGCCGCTGCGACTTTCCCGCTCGGCATCGAAGAGCGCGGCTACACGATGAAAGAGTGTCATCCAGGCAGGCACGCTCAACGAAGGGATGCCCTCCTGGACTTGCCCTGCCAAGGCACCCTGAAAGGCAAGCTGGAGCCGGAGCTCATCATCGGTGACACGCTCAACGGGGATGCCAATCAGCGAAGCGCCGCACAGGCAGCGGTCGAGCACGGCTCGTTCTGGCCGTTGATACTGATGGCAGACAGCGCAGGTGTCCCATAGATAGCACTTGTGCTCAGGACACACGACGCATAGCTTGATCACCCACCGAGCTTGCAGAAACCGCTGCTCGGCGAGGCAATGGGGGCACCAGCGCAAGTGGTCATGGCAGTAATCGGATGGGGTTAGGCCCTCAGCCAACACTTGTTCAACGCGACAGAAGCGCGGCCAGGGTCCCGACAAGAAACTCCATTCGGCAGGAGACAAGCGCAGCGCGTACCTGACCGAGGAGATGGATCCCGTGCGCCTCGGCCCCAAACCACGCCACAGGGCACGGGGTGATTCATAACCATTAGCCTCCGCGACCCGTACCAGATAGCCGTACGCCCACTCACCCGGATAAGGCCTCGGGCGCACCGGGAGACCACGACGCCGCCACCAACACCCACCTCCCGTCACCGACACGGCAGCGGATGCGTGGTAAATCGGCTCAAACCGCTGCACGGGTGACTCCTGCCGCGTGACACGCGAGTTCGCAGAGGTATTGCAGGTGTGCGCTGGATACCGTTCGTAGCTGTGCATCCAGCACCTGGATGAAGAGCTCCGGACTAGCATTTGCCAGCAGAGGACGAGCCGGCGGCCAGACAACGGCGAAGCGGCGGAAGCGCTGTGGAGAGATCTTTGTCCTGGCCGCGTTGACGAGGATATTGATCAGCAGCATGCGGAACCGCGCATCGAGATTGTCCAAGTGAAGCACAGGCGAACTGGGAGCCACTCTTGGCGCCTCCTCCACCTCCATCCGGTCGCGAAGATCGGACCACCAATCTCTCAATGACGTGATGCGCTGCTGCCGTTCTGAAATGCTGAGCGCTGGATTGAAGATCAACGTTGGTGGTGGGCCGATGGGCGACCGTAAATGCTCGACCACTGCCCACGCACTCTGAAGCAGGTCTGCCGGTAGTTCCGAAGACAACGCCCCGGTATTGGCCAGGTAATCGAGCAGCCGCTTCGACGGATGGGCATCGTCAAGCAGCAAGACAAGACTGTTCTGGTCATGCCGGTGGCGGAAGCAAAGTAATCGCCGAATCCGGGCCGCCATCCCATCGGGCCAGTCGCGAAGGAGGTATCCAACCCGACGCCCAGGCCGAGGTTCTGGGGGCATCGGGTTTTGGCTTGTTTCCGTGATCAACGCGACGAGCCTCTGCAGCCAGAAGAGTGCCTCATAGGTTTGGCGCAGGTTCGCGGCGATGCGCCCGGCCGAACTGGGTGATCCCCATGGGAAGGGCAGCCCGCTGGCGGCTGCAACCACTTGCGCGAGCTGCCTGAGTGATCCCGACGCCGGTCGACTGGGCAGGCTTGAAAGGGGCTTGCCACAACGACAGGTCCAGTCCGGCCCCATGCTTGGCCATGTCAGTTCATTTCCGCACTCGCAGCGATGCACGAGCAGGCCGCCGTGGCGCGGACATACATCCACCAGGGGCAACTCCCAGAGGGCCAGATGAACACCGTACTCCGCCAAGCAGTAAGGGCAGATGCGTACTTTCGACGAGTAAGCGCGCTGCCAGTGGCGCCCCTTACGTCTCGGCGCGGCTTCAGGCAGAGTGAAGCGTTCCTCCACCCATATCTTGTGATCTGCAAGGGAGGCCTGGCCGGTGAGGCTGCAAATCAGCTCCCAAGCCTCCTCGCGTGCCGAAGCGTCCTCGGAGCGGTACAGGGTTGAAAGCGCACGGTGCAGCGCCTCCGGCATCCAGTGACCGTTCGTACCGAAATGCCGGCTCACAAACCCGGCCAGACTCTCGCCCGGCTGGCGTGTGGGTCGGAGGGGATAGCCTGCCAGTTCAAGCAGCATGGGCACGCCTCCGCGAAGGTCGATCCACCAGAGCCCCCCGCTCGAAGGGCTCCCCTGCCCTGTCCAGGCGCCGAAAATCGAAATTCGGACAGAAGGGATTGAGCGCGCCAACCCCTTGAGGCCAGATCTCGGCAGTGAATGCGGTTTCCAGCTCCGCCAGAGTGATCTCGGACACCTCCCGCTCGAACACCAAGCGAATCGCCCCGATCAGCAGAGACTTGACGTAAGCGACCCTTCCATCCGTGGCCGCGTGTAGCCGGTATGCGAGCTCGTTCCAAGTCGTTGCGCCCTTGTTGAAGGGCACTGGCAGAGAAGGAGTCAGGGACGTGAACAGCCGCAGACACTGGGTTTCGATGGAGTTGTCGGGATCCTGTCCCAAGGCCATCTGCAGACGGCGCGTGAAGCGGCGCCGTAGCTGCTCATTGACCCTAAGCAGGTCCTCGACCCGAGGCAGGCCCAGAAGCACTGTGGGCACCTGGACATCGTCCATCAAGCCTTTGAGCCAGTCCCCCACCATGTACTGGGTGGGGGACTGGCCCCGGTCCTGGATATGGTTGGCTTCGTCGAACATCAGGAGCTCGGCGCCGCAGGCTCGCGAAAGACGTGCAGCCCGGGCTGTCTTGGCGGAGGTCGTACCCGTCGTTGGAGCCGGATCCCCCAGGCGGGCCAGCATGGCTTCGGCCACGCTGGCGATGGTTGCAGCCGGTGGAATCGGTACGACGAGGACCGGCACCACATCGCGCTCCGGCAAGGTCGCACGTGGATAGCGTTCTACCAGCGCTTTACAGAGCGTCGTCTTACCCGTGCCGGACTCCCCGGTCACCAGCAGATGCTGGGCGACGCTGGTCTGCCGGTAGAGTTGGACGAGCCTGTCGATCTCGTTGAAGGCCGATACGAATGGAGGAAACTGCAGGTATTCGCTGGTGAACACCCGCAGGGCTTCGAATTCTGCGACGTTCATCCGTGCTTCCCTCGCGAGAGCTGGAAGGTGGGCAGCGGCGCGGGTGGTTCGTCGAGAGCCGCCTTCGGTG
Source organism: Zoogloea sp. LCSB751 (assembly GCF_002028455.1). Lineage (GTDB taxonomy): Bacteria > Pseudomonadota > Gammaproteobacteria > Burkholderiales > Rhodocyclaceae > Zoogloea. The sequence goes on from NZ_MWUM01000007.1 coordinate 56,808, forward strand.
TCGGGACGGGTTTAGTGACGGGCTTGGGAGGCGTGCCAGGATCAAGTCGGGCCTCGGGATGAGTGCTGGTCTTGCCGTGGATATTGGCCGCCCGGCGCCGGCTGCGCTGTTTGCGTCCCTTGAGCAGTTCATCCACCGCAATGGCTAGGTCGTACTTGGCTTTGGCCAGGGCGTCGGGGTTCTCGGCGGAGTGACCGTTTTCACGGACCTGCTGCTGGATGAGCTCGTGCTGGAGGAGTGTAAGGCCCTTGGCGTAAGCCTGGTTCAAGGCCGGAACCGTCACCGGATCCTGCTGTTCGGGCGCCCAGACCTGGATACTGCCCAGGTCCTCGGCGTCGAAAACGAGCCGGAGCTTGATCCCCGGTCCCCAGGTGCGCAGGATGGGATCGAGATCGGGACCCGAGTAGCGGATCCCTTTCAGGACGATCCCATCTCGACGCAGGGTGCGCTCCTCGGCCATGCCGATCCTGCGCCGCAAGTCGTCCAGACTCCCCGGCAACTCGGGAGTATGACGCTTCAAGCCTTCGTGCCACTTGGCCCAGGGGGTCGTGCCGACGCCCCGGTGGACGGTTTGGGCGTAAATATCCAGCAGCCACTTTTCGAGGAGGTGCTTGAACTCGGCCAGAGTCAGAAGTGCATGCTTCTGGGAGTCGTAGTCGCCCCGGTCTTCCAGTCGGGCCAGACTGGTCCCCGGCAACTGGTGGGTCAGGAAGTAGTTGATCGTCTTGAGAAAGCGCTCGATGGTGCCCTTGAACCACGGTTGCTTCTTGGGGCAATACTGGATGTGGATTCCGAGGTCCATGGCCACGCTGTCCAGAGCCGTGGAGTAAAACTCCAGGCCGTTGTCGACGACTAGGGAGGCGATCAAACCGTAGCAAGGCCACGCGTGCTCCACGGGCAAATCCGGTATGACCTCCTTTACCGGGGTTTTGGGCAGGATGGCATGGCGTAAGCCACCGACAACAGCGGCGGCGGAGGTGCCGCCAAAGCTGAGGTAGTAGCCGACTGGGAAGCGGCTGTAGACGTCGATAAACAGTGTCAGAACCGGTCGACCAAGGGGGAGGCCCGTGATCTCGTCGATCAGGAAGAGGTCGAGGGGCGTGTGGTCTACCTCAACGCGCATCAGGATGCCGTCGACGACAGGCCCCGCTTTGACGACCCGATAGCGGCGATCCGCAACATGCTTCCCCTCGGCGAGCCGCGTCTGGTCATAGGCTTCAAGTCGCCTGAATAAGCGATATACCGTTCTCACCGAGGGGAGGCGGAGTGGGGCATTCGGGAGACGCTTGGCGTTCTCGGCGCAGATTTTCCCTTCAAGGCGCGTGAAGATGGATTTGATGGTTGCCGACGGACTGGCTCGAAAGGCTTCCTCAGCCGCCTCCGCGAAAAACTCTCGAATCTGCTCCGACTGCCGTGCCCCCGCTCTGCCTCGGCGGTCATACCGAGGAATCAAGGCGCGAGCATCCTGATGCCACCGGTAGATCTGGTGCCACCGATAGATGGTTATCGGTGCCGGGGGATGTGGATCGTTGATGCGTTTGGAGACTTCGGCAATCAATGGAGACAGGTGATACGGAGTCAAGGGGATCTGCCCAGCCTCCTGAATCGCGTCCAGATAGGCCATTCGCGTGCGCACTTTTGCCTGAATGTGGCTGGGAAGCTCTGCCAATGGCCGCTGATATACCTGAGCAGCAGGAGCCGTGTCAGTGCCATGAGGCATACACAGCTGCCCTGCACCGAAGGCAGCCAAGAGTTCCTGCCGGGAACTCAGTACAGTCTGTCCGTCGCTCAGGCGCTCCAGCACAACCTGATCACCCGTCCCCAGGCGCTCGATCCGGTGAGCGGCACCGTCCCACTCAAAAACCAAACCGGTCCGAAAGGCGAAACCACGCATGGTCGCTCTCCTGAGAAAGATGCAGCTGGGTGTCGAAGTCCACGGGGTGATCAAGATTGCAGGTGAGTCGCCCGGCTATCAGCAACGAGAGAGGGTCCAAGCCAACTGGGGTGAGCACCTCCTTGGTTGCTTGAATCGAAGCCGGAAAATGCACTGCCAGCCGCTCCAGGGCGACGTCGCACTTCAGCAGAGATGGACAGATACGCGGGGCCTGGTGGTAGATCCAGCGCAGGTTGCCCAGACGCGGCTCGACACGGAGTTGCAGGTCGGTCAGAACGACAAACATGCGACCGATGCGGGTGAAGTGTTCGGTAATGCGGTCGAGCTTGTGTTTGGTCTCAGCCTCGGCAGCCAGCTCTTTAGGCTTGATCTCCACAAGCACTGACGAACCATCGGCCAAAAACAGCTCGAAGTCCGGTGTGTAGCGGCGCAGGCGATTGCCATCCGGATACTGGATGGTTTCGGGCTGTTCCGTGTAGACCAAGATCAGGGGCGAGGTCTCGAAGTGATAAATGGCATCCAGCTCCAGAAGTCCCTCGTGGTGGACCATCCGGCCCGTCTTGCGGCTGGGGAACTTGCCCCGGACGATGCCGCCGGTGTGGCGGAGGATGGTCCGGGCGCGTTGGTGCGGCAGGCCAGCGGGCGCGAGGCCGTGCCACGTGCCTTTCCATGAAAGCGAAGTCATCGCGATTCCTTCCGGTGCCGGTGTGAGGGCGTGAGAGCCCGTACCGGCACCATCGATGTGGTTCGATATGCCCGGTTTTGGGCGTAAAACGTCCCTTTCTAGGGTCAATGACCTTTGAAAAAACCGGGGATGGGGATGAAATCGACCTTGACGCATCCAAGACGGATCGCGATACTTTGCTCACCACAGCGCGGATCGCGAGATCCCGGTAACAGCGGGTCAGGCCGGAAGGTTTGGCCCGTTTTTACATTCTGACGCCCTCCTCAGTCTTGCGCCGCCGAAGGCGCTTCACAGGCTCGTGCTCCTGTTGCCGGACGGTATCCGGCAGATCCACAAGCTCCCGAATCATGCGGGCCTGAGCCGGATGAAGCTCACGGAGGCGCCGCTTCAGGGCGGCTAGCATCAGGTAAATCTCGGGATGGGAGTCGGCATCGAGCACGAGCTTGCGGTCAGAGACCTCGGCGGCGCTGCGCAGGGCAGCCTCTTCGGTGCGGGACAAAGCAAGCCCTTCAACCAGCTTGTCGACGAACTCAGGTGTCGGGGGCCCCTTGAGTCCCACCTCGAGGGCAGAGATGTAGGTCTGGTCGTACCCGATCAGCTCAGCGAGCTCGTTCTGCCGGATGCCGTGGCGCATCCGCAGCTCGTGGAGGTGGTGGGCAAAGGGGCTCATGGCGCCGGAGATTGTGGGTGGGATGACCCATAAGCTACGTTGCTATGGCACAGACGTCAACGTCTTAAGTGACTGATTTTATGAAAGTATTGACCGTCAATACTTTCGACTTTAGAAGGTTGTGGGTTTTCAGGAGCTTAGGAGGAGCGAAAGCTGAATAATGAGCTGACTGACTTTCGCCTGCGAAAGTTGAATGAGCCCCATGTTTAGATTGCCCTCTTAAGCATGCCTTGACCCAATGGAATAGAGTCGGTCATTCCCGGCTTCCACCAAAATTGCCCGGGAAGCTTATCCGCACCGAAGACTACCTGTTCCACCGACCACATGTGCTTGTCAGACCCAAACGACTTTGCCGCCTCTCAAAAAATAGTGCGCCCTACACCCTTCTCTCCGCCAGACAGATGGCGCCAAAGTGGGATGCCCCTTTTTGTCGACCTGCAGCGTCCAGTGAGGATGAGCCTCGTGAATCAGCGGAAGTTCCACCGGGTGGCCACACCCGCAAGGGCACCGCATAATGACCGACCATGCTTCTCCATCCTCTCGCAACAAAAACAAATCCCTCGTAGGCAATTTACTAGGCGGCAATTCGTCGTGAACCTCAATTATCTTTCGAGGAGGAGTCAACCACTCAGTCAACTTGAGCCAACCAAGCTTCAGTTTGTTCATGATTGCTCCTAGTGCGTCCCAAGTACCGGCAATCCAAGAAGGGGCTCAACAGCACCTGCGCCCAACAAGGGGGTTAACTTCACAGTAAATGCAGATTCAGCCTCACGCTCCTCAAAAGCTTCTGCGAGCATAAAACGTATGCGCGCGAACTCGCGATTGGCCTGCTGCCGAAATGGATACGTTCTGGCAATAAACTCCATAACGGATGCACTGGAGGCACGCATGTTGAGCGCGATAACCGCAGGTGCTTGTTCCGGCATCCCCTCGATGTACCCTGCCCGAACCTGATCCGCATGCGCAGTTGGGTCGGCCTCGGCTAACGCCTCTGCATGGAGCAATGCAGCGCTATACACCCCACGATCTGCTAGGCTACTCCCTCCTGGATATACATAGTCCACCCGCCCAGTCACTTCTGAGATGGCCAAACCTTCCGGAGTCTTGCGTGTGGGAATGGCGACGCCCACATCCACCAACGGTAGAAGGAATGTCGCCGCCAGTCGATCTGCAACCATCCTGCCTCTAAGCCTGTCAACGCAGCAAAAAATGACATCTGCCTGCGATGCAGCAAGTACCGCGCGCCTGCTCATCACATCAGCATCGATGCCTGTGAAAAAGGGATCGGACCTCAACTGATTGATGCGCTCGGCAAACATGTGGACCTTGGCCTTCCTCTGTTTTGCATCAGTCAAAGTGGTGTTGAGTATTCGATTGAGATTCTTCTCCTCAACATGGTCATGGTCGATGCCGATGACGTGCCCGAAGCCCAATCGACAGAGTTGCTCAGCGGTCACGGAACCGGTACCCGAAACGCCTATGACGCAAGCCGTCAGTCGCCCAAGCTCCTGGCTCATGTCGGGAGTGAACGCCATCGGACGCCGTTCTGGGGCCGCAATACTGTCACGCCACCAAAGGTTAAGGTTATCCCCAGCGACCGAGACCAGATCAACTGGGGTAACCACACTGTTCGGCGCATAAATGCGACCAAAGATACGACCATCCGGCAGCATCACGGCGGAGCCATGATCGGCTTTGATCGCCTCTTGGAGACACGGGATCACCTCGTTATCACTCTCATCGTCAATACGAGAGAAGTCAGGGTAGCCCGTTGGATGGGAGTGCAGCAGCATGATGCTTAAACCCGCTGGCTCGGCAAGATCAATCGCAGCCTCGATGAAGGAGCCAGGCCAACACAGCGAGTTCTCAGTTCGACGACTGCAAGCGTGATGCGGCACCAAGACCACATCTTTCACCAGAAGCCGGAAGCGGGGTGCAGGCACACGCGTGCACACAAGCACAGCCGCTGCCTCCTTGCCATCCCCCGGAAAGAGGTGAGCTTGTAACTGTTCATGTGCCGCCTTTGTCAGGCTCAGCGTCGTGGCGGGCATCATTCGCCCAACTCCTTTGCCAAGCAGGTTTCAACCAACGCCATGTGTGTGCGCACACTGTCGGAGTTCGGATCCCACGCGCTCGCGCCATTGCGGTGGCGCGACCACCCTTGAAAGGTCGCCCCCTTGATCGTTGCCCGCACTTGCGTGCTTGGGACTTCCTGGCCATTGACCAGTGAAACGAAGGGCAAGAAGTAGAACATGTCGATCTGCGCAGCCGGATAGTCCAACAAGATGTCAAAGGCCAGCAGTACCTTGGTTTGCGAGAAGCCTTCGGGAAGCGGGTAGTCATGGACGAGCAACCAGCGTCGCAGTGCCCCAGAATCTACATCGCGCTCGATAACCGTTTCCCATGTGAGACCCAGACCATCCAGGTACTGGTGGTCCTGCGGCAGCAACTGAAATGCGCGCGTCGGGACAGCTTGGTTGCCATCACCGTTGTCGACGTTTCGCTGCATGAGGCGGATTTTCTCAATGCCAGGCTGGCGCAGGTCCACCACAAAATCGCTGGCAATTTCTTGCTTCGGCTGACCATGGACAATTAGATAAATGTGCCACGATTTGTTCGGATCGTAGCCCGCGCGCACCATGGCTTCTGCCACCTTGACTTCCGGCTGGGTGTACTCAAGCAAGACGCCTTGGATCGATAACATCCAAGTCTGTGGCTTGATCCGCGAGACGAACTGTTCAACACCCGGAAGGGTCAGGTCAGCGCGCTCATTGAAGGCAACCACCACGCGCTCCTCTTGACCGATCAACTCGATCTCCAGTTGAGGGTGATTTCCTACGAGCACTCGCAACAGTTCGCCCGAAATAAAACGGTACGGCCACTCGTACTGTTTGCCATCAATGGTGAAGCGGTACGTCCGATCCCCGGAGGACACCACAAACTTGTTTCCGAGCGCCAAGTTGATGCGCTCGTCAAGTCGGATGCTCTCAATCCCACCGTCGTGCAGCATCTGAAGCACGATCTGTTCAGGCGTCACAGGGAGCCCGAACAAAGAGAGGATGTCTTCACCACGCGGCTCATGCACGTAGGTCGGAGCGCACACACGCATCGTGCAATGCTCATCGCTGATCAGGTGAAGTTCTTGTTCGGAAGGGGGCGCCATATGGACACCGATTTCGTGTTGGCTGTTTGTCATGGGTTTGCTGTGAGTGTTCATCACAAAGTACTTTCTGATTAAATTAATCCGTTTAACTTGAGTCGAAACAGCATGGCTGAGGACTTGGGTAAAGCCTATCACCCAGCTCTGCTTAAAGCAAGCTGTTTATCCAGATTATTTGATAGCGAGGTACTTGAACTCGATGCCACCCGTTTCGGCCACTTCTTCAACACGCAAGAAGTAGCCTTGCAGAACGAGGTTCTTCAGTCTTGTGCTGGCGTTCTGGACCGACAAGCCAAGATCGGCGGCGACCTGAGAGGTCGTGACTTGGCCCTGTTGGAGTACATAGCTGACGAGCGTCTTAGTCGCCTGGTTCATCTCAGGGCCGATCACTTCGAACTCTTGGCCGTTCCAAATGACCAGTGGCTGCGCCTTTGCCAAGGCCGCATAGCTCCAGTTGTCAATCAAATCTCTGTTATGCAGATCCGTGAGGTAGAACCCTCGCTCACCACGTAACTGCTTGGCCAGTGAAATCACACTCTCACGGGGGAAGGAAGCATCAGTGGCCTCAATGCCTGCCAAAGATATGCCGAACACCCGAACAGCCGGGCGAGCCTCCACAAAATCCGCCAAACCACGGAAAACAGCCTTCCCTTGGCTATTGCCGAACGGACGATCACTGTCCGTGAAGTCGCGGAGTTTCACGACGATGGGATTCTGATTCATTTTATCAGTTTAAACAGATCTACCGGGAGCGTCAAGCATGAAGTCGAAACAGATGTGTGTCCCCTCGACTCGCACCAGGTTGATGTCATGAGTGAAGGTCACTCGATCATTGGAATGATGAATCTGTAGCTCGAAGTCTCGCTGCCGAACAGAGATCCGAGCCCGAAATTTTTTGGCAAACTCCCTGGATCGCTTCAATCCCAAACCTCGCCCTTCTGCTTCAACCTGACTGATCTGGCCAGACGAGAACACCTCTTTGAGTAGCGCAACCCCGGCGTGGTCTTTCGAGGCAGCGATCTTTTGTGCCACTTTGGGGTATCGCTGCTCAAGTACGGCCTCCAGTGTCCCTACAATGCCTAGACCGCTGTCTGAAATCACAGTTTGGATGTGATGAGTAGCTTTGTAGAACTGGAGTCCCGCAAAGCCTGGCGTACTCGCCTTGGAGTGTTCCAAAACATTGGAATACAGCTCAGACAAGATGGTCATCACGGCAACTGTATAGCTATCGCCCGCACAACTAACAAAGCTTCGCTCGAGCAGCTTTGGGATATCGCTTTCTTCGTGTGCTGGATCTATGGCCCGGAACTCAATAAGACCGTCATTATTCCCTCTGTACTGCCGCGACAGGCCTCGTTTGGGCCGCTTCGGCAACACCTGAATTGCGTCATTCAGATGGTCGAAGAAGCCCAGTCTATCCAAATATGACAAAGTAACCCGAGCTTCGTCAAAATCCAAAATCACCGTCTTGCCTGCCCGAGCAAGTTGATTACTAAGCGCCAGCAATCGGGCCAGCGCCTCCAACATCATGCGAGAACCCTTCTTTAGACTAAACACCACCCGCTGACACGGGGAGTCCAACGGAGAGCCGGCCTTACTCAACAACTTCTCAACATCTTTGGCAGCAAGCCAAGTCTTGCCCCCAAATTCAACACTTAACTCCACTGGCGCCACCAAAGACCAACAAGACGCCTCGTCCTGCTGAAATGTGTCCTTGTGTGCATGGAGCAAAGCGTTGATGGTGGGACGCTCAAGGCCAAGCCGAGAGGCAATCGTCCTCGCCTTCAAACCGGGGTTCTGACGGACAAAGTCTCGAATTTTTTCTAGCATATCCAAAACATCTCTAAAGCTAGACGCCCATGAAAAAAGCTCCCAAGGGAGCTTTTTTCATTATCTCTGTCACCAATATTTCACTATATTGGCAAAAATTTCACTAACCGTGTCAATCGACACCCTTACACGTCGATATTCCGCGCATACAGCGCGTTCTCTTCGATGAACGCCCGGCGGGGTTCGACGTTGTCGCCCATCAGGGTGGTGAAGATCTCGTCGGCGGCGATGGCGTCGTCGATCTGGACGCGGAGCAGGCGACGGACGGCAGGGTCCATGGTGGTTTCCCACAGCTGCTCGGGGTTCATTTCGCCAAGGCCTTTGTAGCGCTGCTTGGAGATGCCGCGTTCGACTTCGTTGAGCATCCAGCGGATGGCGTCGGCGAAGCTGGTGACGGCTTGCTGCTTTTCGCCGCGGCGCATGACGGCGCCGGGGCCGATGAGGCCGGAGATGGACTCGGTGGCCTGGCGGATGGTGCGGTAGTCGCCGGCGTTGAGGAAGTCGCCATCGATGCGGCTGAGCTTGCGGTTGCCGTGGTGCATGCGGGCGATTTCGAGCGTCCAGGCTTCGCTGGTTTCGTCGTGGCGGGCCTCGATGGTAACGGCGGTGCCGACGGCGGCCTGCAGGCGGGCGGCGGAGTCACGGGCAGCGGCTTCGTCGGCCAGGGACAGGGGCAAGTCGTTGGCGAGCAGGGCGTGCAGGACGGAAGAGTCGATCCAGTCGGCGAGGCGGCGGATGACGGCTTCGGCCAGCAGGTAGGTGCGGGCGAGGCCGCCGAGGGCTTCGGAGTGGATGGGATCGGCACCCTCGCTCGGGGTGAGGGCGGCACCTTCGAGGCCCAGCTTGAGCAGGTGGGCGTTGAGCTCGGTGTCGTCCTTGATGTACATCTCGTTCTTGCCGTGCTTGATCTTGTAGAGCGGCGGCTGGGCGATGTAGATGTGGCCGCGCTCGACGAGCTCGCGCATCTGGCGGTAGAAGAAGGTGAGCAGCAGGGTACGGATGTGCGCGCCGTCCACGTCCGCATCGGTCATCAGGATGATGCGGTGGTAGCGCAGCTTTTCGGGCTTGAAGTCTTCGGGGCCGATGCTGGTGCCGAGGGCGGTGATCAGGGTGGTGATCTGCTCGGAGCTGATGAGCTTGTCGAAGCGGGCGCGTTCGACGTTGAGCACCTTGCCGCGCAGCGGCAGGATGGCCTGGAACTTACGGTCGCGGCCCTGCTTGGCGGAGCCGCCTGCGGAGTCACCCTCGACGATGTAGATTTCGCACAGGGCGGGGTCTTTTTCCTGGCAGTCGGCGAGCTTGCCGGGCAAGCCGACGCCGTCGAGGACGCCCTTGCGGCGGGTCATTTCACGGGCGCGGCGGGCGGCTTCGCGGGCGCGGGAGGCTTCGACGATCTTGCCGCAGATGGTCTTGGCGTCGGCGGGGCGCTCGAGCAGGAAGTCGGCAAGCTTTTGGGCGACGACTTCTTCGACGGCCGGGCGGGCTTCGCCGGAGACCAGCTTCATCTTGGTCTGGGAGGCGAACTTGGGGTCGGGCATCTTGACGGAGAGCACGCAGGCGAGGCCTTCGCGCATGTCGTCGCCGGAGATGTCCACCTTGGCCTTCTTGGCGATCTCGTGTTCTTCGATGTACTTGTTGATGACGCGGGTCATCGCGGCGCGCAGGCCGGTGAGGTGGGTGCCGCCGTCGGCCTGCGGGATGTTGTTGGTGAAGCACAGCACCTGTTCGGCGTAGCTGTCGTTCCACTGCATGGCGACTTCGACGGTGATGGGCACGCCGTTCTGGATGGATTCGCCGCTGGAGTGGAAGACGCTGGGGTGCAGCACCGACTTGGCGCGGTTGATGTATTCGACGAAGCCGGAGACGCCGCCGGCGAAGGCGAAGTCTTCTTCTTTGCCGCTGCGTTGGTCCACCAGGCGGATCTTGACGCCGTTGTTGAGGAAGGACAGTTCGCGCAGGCGCTTGGCGAGGATTTCGTAGTGGTATTCGACGGTGCCGAAGATCTCTTCGTCGGCGAGGTAGTGCACCTTGGTGCCGCGCTTGGTGGTGTCGCCGATGATCTTCAGCGGGCTGGTCTCGATGCCGTCGACGACTTCGATGACGCGGTCCACGGCATGGCCGCGGTTGAATTCCATGAAGTGCTTGTGGCCGTCACGGGCGACGGTGAGGCGCAGCCACTTGGAGAGGGCGTTGACGCAGGACACGCCGACGCCGTGCAGGCCGCCGGACACCTTGTAGCTGTTCTGGTTGAACTTGCCGCCGGCGTGCAGCACGCACATGACGATTTCGGCGGCGGAGCGCTTGGGCTCGTGCTTGTCGTCCATCTTGACGCCGGTCGGGATGCCGCGGCCGTTGTCGGTGACGGAGATGGAGTTGTCGGCGTGGATGGTGATGACGATGTCGTCGCAGTGGCCAGCGAGGGCTTCGTCGATGGCGTTATCGACGACTTCGAAGACCATGTGGTGCAGACCGGTGCCGTCGGAGGTGTCGCCGATGTACATGCCCGGCCGCTTGCGCACGGCCTCCAGCCCTTCGAGCTGCTGGATGCTGGATTCGTCGTAGTTGTCGGCGGGTGCGGGTTGTTGCGGCGTATCGGACATGGCGTTCTCGGTTCAGCGGGTACAGCAGGACGCCCCCGTACGGGGGCTCGCAGTCGGATGGTGATGCGACGGATCAGATCCGCATCGGCATTACGACGTACTTGAAGTCGGCGTTGTCGGCGAGGCCGAAGAGGGCGCTGGCGTTGCCGTCGTTGAAGCGGATCTCGATCTCGTTGGCGGCGACGTTGGTCAGCACGTCGAGCAGGTAGGTGACGTTGAAGCCGATGTCGAGGCTGTCGCCGGCGTAGTCGACTTCGAGTTCTTCCAGGGCTTCTTCCTGCTCGGCGTTGGTGGACACCAGCTTGAGGCTGCCTTCGGAGAGCATCAGGCGCACGCCGCGGAACTTCTCGTTGGTGAGAATGGCGGCACGCTGCAGGGATTGCAGCAGGGCCAGGCGGCTGGCCTTGACCAGCTTGGGGTGGCCTTGCGGGATGACGCGTTCGTAGTCGGGGAACTTGCCGTCGATGAGCTTGGAGATGAGCTCGATGTGGCCGAAGCGGAAGACGATCTGGTTGCCGACGATGGTGACTTCGAGGGCTTCGTCGGAGTCGGCCAGCTGGCGGGCCAGTTCCACGACGGTCTTGCGCGGCAGGATCACGTCGGTACGGGCGAAATCACCGACCAGCGGGGAAGCGGCATAGGCCAGGCGGTGGCCGTCGGTGGCGACCATGCGCAGCACGTCGCCGGAGACGACCAGCAGCAGGCCGTTGAGGTAGTAGCGGATGTCCTGCTGGGCCATGGCGTACTGCACCAGCGCCAGTTGCTTCTTGAAAGCTCTCTGGGTGGTGGTGAAGTGGATGCCTTCGCCTTCCGGCGGGGCCAGGCGCGGGTAGTCGGCGGCGGGCAGGGTCTGCAGCTGGAAGCGGCTCTTGCCGGCCTTGAGGGTGATGCGCTTGTCGTCGAGCGTGAGGCTGACGTCGGCGGTGTCGGGCAGGGCGCGCAGGATGTCCTGCAGCTTGCGGGCACCGACGGTGATCGCCACGTCGTCGGCGCCATCGACCGCGGTGGTGCTGTTGCGGATCTGGATTTCGATATCGGTGGCGAGGAGGGTGAGGGACTCACCCTTCTTCTCGATCAGCACGTTCGAGAGGATCGGCAGGGTGTGACGCTTCTCGACGATGCCGGATACCGATTGCAGCGGGGCGAGAAGGGCGTCGCGGGGCGCGGTGAAGAGCAGCATGGACTGAGGTCTCCGAATCGTTTTTACAGGGGCAGACACCCGGCGGCGGGCATCCGGCCTTCAATCTTGATGGCACAAGGTTTCATCATCATCCTCGCAGGACCTGGGTCAGGACGTGCAGATCATGGTTGAGCTGGGTGTCGCCGAGGCGCAACTCGGCGATGGTGCGGCAGGCATGCAGCACGGTGGTATGGTCGCGGCCGCCAAAGGCTTCGCCGATGGCCGGCAGGCTCATCGGGGTGAGGTCCTTGGCAAGGAACATGGCCACCTGGCGCGGCCGCGCGATGACACGCGTGCGCTTCTTGGAGTGCATGTCGGCGACCTTGATCTTGTAGTAGTCGGCGACGGTCTTCTGGATGAACTCCGCGGTGAGCTGCCGGTTGTGCGCGTTGAGCAGGTCCTTGAGGGCTTCCTTGGCCACTTCGAGGCTGACGTCGCGGCCGTGGAAGCGGGCGAAGGCGAGCACCTTCTTGAGGGCGCCTTCGAGCTCGCGCACGTTGGAGCGCAGGTTCTTGGCGATCAGGAAGGCGACGTCCTCGTTCAGGTCGATACGCTCGGCTTCGGCCTTCTTCTTGAGAATGGCGACGCGCATCTCGAGCTCGGGCGGCTCGATCTGCACCGTCAGGCCCCAGTCGAAGCGCGAGATCAGGCGGTCTTCCAGACCCTGGACGTCCTTGGGGTAGGTGTCGCTGGTGATGATGATCTGCTTCTTGGCCTCGGTGAGGGCGTTGAAGGCATGGAAGAACTCTTCCTGGGTCCGGTTCTTGTTGTTGAAGAACTGGATGTCGTCGATGATCAGCACGTCCAGCGAGCGGTAGTAGCGCTTGAAGACGTCGAAGGATTTTTGCTGGTAGGCGCGCACCACGTCGGCGTAGTAGTCCTCGGCGTGCACGTAGCGGATGACCTTCTTCGGGTCGTGCTTGAAGACGTAGTTGCCCAGCGCGTGGATCAAGTGGGTCTTGCCGAGGCCGACGCCACCGTAGATGAACAGCGGGTTGTAGGACACGCCGGGGTTCTGGGCCACCTGCAGGGCGGCGGCGCGGGCCAGGTCGTTGGCGCGGCCGGTGACCAGCGTGTCGAAGGTGAAATCGGGGTTGAGGCGCGACTTGTCGTAGTTGACGGCTTCGGCGGAAACACCGGCATCCGGCGCCTGCGGGCGCAGGCCTGCCGGTGCGGCGACCGCAGGCGCCGGCGCAGCAGCAGGGGAGGGCACGGCGGGTGCGGCACCGACGGGAGCCACGGCAGCGGGGGCCGCTGCCGGACCGGGCCGGCGCAGGCCGCCCGCCGGCGCCAGGCCAACTTCGATGGTCGGCAAGCCGCCGAAATATTCTTCGCCGAGTTCCTCAATCCGCCGCAGGTAGCGATCACGCAGCCACTGGCGATGGAAGTTCGACGGAGCGACCAGACGCAGTCCTACCCCTTCGTCGTCCAGCTCTTCGACGCGCAGGGGAAGGATCCAGGTCTTGAACTGCTGAGCGGGCAATTCCTGCTCCAGGCAGCTCAGGCAATGCGTCCAGAACGCGGCGCATTGGGACGACGATGAGGCTTCGGGCACGATCTAAGGGTGGGCTTTGTAAACAGCGGAATGCGCGCGGATTCTCGTTATACGGGGCGCACCGACACACGGTCGGGGCAGCCGGACATGCGCGCAAGGGGGTCCGGCCAAACGCGTATTGTACCCTCCCGGCGTAGACTTATCCACAGCTTGTACACTCCACCGGCCCGACCCCGCACGCCATCACCACGCCCTACAACTAAGGGGCTTGCGCAAAAACGTCAAAACGTGCTTGACAAACAGTGGGTTAACGTATCAAATTGCGCGTTTGACTCAACTTTTCGGGCACGAAAAATGAAACGTACTTACCAACCTTCCGTCGTCCGTCGCAAGCGCACCCACGGCTTCCTGGTTCGCATGGCCACCCGTGGCGGCCGTAAGGTCATCGCCGCTCGCCGCGCCAAGGGCCGTCATCGCCTCGCCGTCTAAGGCCGCAGAGGCCACTTCCCCTGTCGACAGCGACAATCGCGCGGCAGAGGAAGCGACACCCCAGGCAGGATTCGGCTTCGGCTCGTCCTTGCGACTGCACAAAACGGATGAGTTTTCATCCGTTTTTGCTTTTCGGCGCGTGCTGCGCGGACGGTACTTCGCCTTGCATTACTGCCCGAACCAGGCCGGCAGCGCCCGCCTCGGTGTCGTCGTCGCCAAGAAGCTCGCCAAACGTGCCGTGCTGCGCAATCTGGTGAAGCGGATCGGCCGCGACGTATTTCGTCATGCCCAAGCAAGCTTGCCGGACTACGATCTGGTGTTACGATTGTCGGCTAAGGTTGGCGACGTAACGAGACGCACCATGCGCGAAGACATGCTCGCACTGTTCGAGCGCTTGCCCAAAGCAGGCCGCGAAAGCAAGGCACCGCGATGAAACGCGCCGTGCTGGCCCTGTTGCAGGCCTATCGTTACGCCATCAGCCCCATGCTGGGACGCAACTGCCGCTTCGTTCCGTCCTGTTCCGAGTACGCCGTGGAGGCCGTGGAACGTCATGGCGCCCTGAAAGGCTCGTGGCTCGCCGCGCGGCGGGTGTGCCGTTGCCACCCCTTCAGTGGCGGCGGCTTCGATCCCGTGCCCTGATCCCTCTCCTCCGGTCCGCCTCAACCCCTTCCTGACACTGACACCGATGGACAACCGTCGCCTGATCCTCCTTCTCGTCTTCTCGTTCTCGCTGGTCATGCTGTGGGACGGCTGGCAGAAGCACAACCAGCCCAAGGTTCCGCCTGTAGCTGCCGCCGGCAGCGGCGCAGCCACCGGCGTACCCACGCCTACCGCCACGGCTGCCGCCCCTGGCGCCGCCGCCGTGCCCGGCCAGGCTGCTGCAGTAGCCGCAGCGCCCGCCGAGATCGCCACCGCGCGCACCGACCTGCTGGTGGCCGAGGTGTCTGCCCAAGGCGGCGACATCATTCGCCTGGAGCTGACCCAGCACAAGGCAACCGACGACCAGGCGCGCAACTATGTGCTCTTCGACAATGGCGAGAAGCACAGCTACGCGGCCCAGACCGGCCTGATCGGTAACGGCCTGCCCAATCACAAGACCGTTTTCGCGCTGAGTACCAAGAACGTCGCGCTGAAGGACGGCGAGGATGCCGTCACGCTGCGCCTCGATGCACCGCCGACCGCCGACGGCGTGAAGGTCAGCAAGCTGATCACCTTCCACCGTGGCAGCTACACGGCGGACGTGAGCTACGAGATCGCCAACGGCAGCGCAGCCCCGCTGGCGCCCCACGCCTACTTCCAGTTCACCCGTGACGGCAAGCCCGCCGAGCAGCCCGGCGGCTTCGGCGTCCAGACCTTCACCGGCCCGGCCTTCTACACCGAGGCCGAGAAGTACCAGAAGGTGAAGTTCGAGGACATCGCCGACAAGAAGGCCAAGTTCGTCACCAAGGCCGCCGACGGCTGGGCCGCGATGGTCCAGCACTACTTCGTCGCCGGCTGGGCACCTAAGGAAGGCGAGCGCGAGTTCTTCGCCAACCAGATCAGCTCCGACCTGTACTCCGCTGGCGTGATCGTGCCGGTGGCCAGCATTGCCCCCGGCCAGACCGGCAAGCTGTCGGTGCCGCTGTACGCCGGCCCGCAGGAACAGAGTCGCCTCGACCAGTTCGCCAAGGGCTTCGATCTGGTGGTGGACTACGGCTGGCTGACCATCATCGCCGCGCCGCTGTTCTGGGTGCTGCAGTGGTTCCACAAGCTGACCGGCAACTGGGGCTGGGCCATCATCCTGGTAACCATCGCGCTGAAGGCGCTGTTCTTCCCGCTGTCCGCCGCCAGCTACAAGTCGATGGCCAAGATGAAGACCCTCGGCCCGCGCCTGCAGCGCCTCAAGGAGCAATGCGGCGACGACAAGATGAAGCTGCAGCAGGCCATGATGGACCTCTACAAGCGCGAGAAGGTCAATCCGCTGGGTGGCTGCCTGCCCATCCTGATCCAGATTCCGGTCTTCATCGCCCTATACTGGGTGCTGCTCGGCGTCGTCGAGATGCGCGGCGCGCCGTGGCTGGGCTGGATTCACGATCTGTCGGTGAAGGATCCGTTCTACATCCTGCCGCTGATCATGGGCGCCACCAGCCTGATCCAGACCCGCCTCAACCCGGCGCCGCCCGATCCGATCCAGGCCAAGGTGATGATGCTGATGCCGATCCTGTTCACCTTCATGTTCCTGTGGTTCCCGGCCGGCCTCGTGCTGTACTGGGTGGTGAACAACTCCCTGTCGATCGCCCAGCAATGGCAGATCAACCGGATGATCGCGGCCGGTGGCAAACCCGCCGAGTGACACCATCGCGGCGATTGCCACCGCGCCTGGGCGTGGTGGCATCGGCGTGGTCCGGATCTCCGGGCCGAAGCTCTCCGCGCTCGTGGCCAGCTTCTCCGGCCGTGAGCCGCAAGCCCGGGTCGCCCAGTTCGCCCGCTTCCGTGACGGCAGCGGGCAGCTGATCGACGAAGGCCTCCTCCTCTACTTCCCGGCCCCCCACTCCTTCACCGGCGAAGACGTCATCGAATTGCAGGGCCACGGCGGCCCGGTGGTCATGCAGATGCTGCTGGCCCGGTGCCTGGAACTCGGCGCCCGTCTAGCGGAACCCGGCGAATTCACCCGCCGCGCCTTCCTCAACGGCAAGCTCGATCTCGCCCAGGCGGAAAGCGTTGCCGACCTCATCGAAGCCTCCACCGCCGCAGCCGCCCGCTCGGCGGTCCGCTCGCTGACCGGCAGCTTCTCAAAGGAAGTCCATGGCCTGTGTGATCGCCTCATCGACCTTCGCATGCTGGTGGAAGCCACGCTGGACTTCCCGGACGAAGACGTGGACTTCCTCGTCGAGGCACGAGCCTTCGAACGCGTCGCGGTCATCGTCAACGAGCTGTCTGCGATCCTCGACCGCGCGGCTCAGGGCAGCCTGCTGCGCAACGGCCTGCACGTGGTGCTGGTCGGTCAGCCCAACGTCGGCAAGTCCAGCCTGCTCAACCGCCTCGCCGGCGAGGAGCGCGCGATCGTCACCGACATCGCCGGCACCACCCGCGATGCACTGCGCGAGACCATCCAGATCGAGGGCATCCCGCTCCACATCACCGACACCGCCGGCCTGCGCGACACCACCGACGAGGTCGAGAAGATCGGCATCGCCCGTACCTGGCAGGAAATCGACCGGGCCGACGTCGTCGTACGGTTGGTGGACGTACGCAATGGCGCGACCGATGCCGATGCAGCCATCGACGCGCGCCTGCCTGCCGGCGTCGAACGGATCACCGTCTTCAACAAGGTCGACCTGGTAGAGCGTCAGCCTGAACGGCTGGAGGGCCAGGAAGGCGTCCAGCTTTTCCTGTCCGCCAAGGCTGGCCAAGGCGTCGACCTGCTTCGCAGCGAGCTGCTGCGCGTGGCCGGCTGGCATCGCCACGGCGAAGACGTGATCCTCGCCCGCGAACGCCACCTGGTGGCACTGCGGACCGCACTAGCCCACACTCAGGCAGCACTGGAAAATCGTCAAGCCCTGGAACTGATGGCCGAGGAACTGCGCCTCGCGCAGGAAGCCATCAACGAAATCACTGGGGAATTCACGCCGGACGACCTTCTCGGGGTCATCTTCTCGCGCTTCTGCATCGGAAAATAGCGAGACTTCCGCAGCATTCCAACGCGATCCACCGCCCCCCTCAAGCCCGCATAACTGCGGGCTTTTTTGTTCCGCAGTGTGCTTGTATACGCCGGGTGGATCCACGCAGGTGAAGCCCCCCTCCAAAGCGAAATCAAATGACTATGAGGCGGCAGGCCTTGAATTGCCCGGAATCTCCTGGGGTTTGCGTCACGGGGACAGAGAGCCGCATGAGCCGGCCGTTTTCCGGACCCCTTAGGTTGTTGTTTCCCATTATCGAAAAATCAGTGAGAAATCTGACCTGGCCATGGCGTGACTTTTCGTTTCAATAGGCATATCGCTTGTCGCAATACGGTAAATTCATACTGTCTCTAGGGCGATGGCAAGGGGGAAAGTATGGACGCGAAGTGGAAATCGAACGTTTTTGCGTTGCTGCTGGCGAGTGTCTCTTGTTTCTCAGCTCAGGCACAAACCACGCTTGGCGAGATACTCGACAAAGGGGGGCACGTTCTCGAAAAAGACGAACTGACCAAGACTCTTGTTGGCGCAAACTTTTCAGGTGTTCGAGCCAGCGGCGGCACCATCGATGCAAGCGTGAATGCAGACGGACGTATCGGGGGGTATTTACAGAATCCAGGGCGTGCGGCGCTTAACTTCATCGGGGTCTGGAAAATCGCTGATGATGGACGGTTCTGCTTTGACTACAAAGCCAATGCCCCCAACACACTCCCCGCAACAGCTTGTACTTACTACTTCCAGCTTGGGGATGAGTATTTCGTCTCGTCATCGAAGTCGGATCTGGCAGCATCTGTCACGCCAAGAAAAATCAGACATTGAAGTTCCTTCGATCAGACCGACGCACTTCAAGAACCGACCCGCCCCAGTGGCGGGTTTTGCTTTTTGGCCGGCCGGTACGCAGCGAAATACGCACTGAATCGGCAGTTTTAGACGTGGAGTTGGTTAATGGACTGGCGAATGCAGAGACCGACTTGTCGGCGCGGGTGCCTAACCGATAGGCGCATGGCGGTATCCAAGCTGAGATCCACGCGAGAGCCTGAATGCAAGGAGCACCAGGTGTGCCGCGCCGGCAGCTGACACCGATCAGTAAGCGTCCGGCCACCCCATTTCCCCTGTCAGCCCAAACGCAGCACTCTTACTGCCTCAGTGCAGCCACTTCTTCTGCAAGACCTGCCATTCGGGCTCGGAGCAGAACCATTCGGTAACCTCGATCTCCCGTTGCTCAACCTGGTGCCTGCGTTCATAGCCAGTAGGAGATCCGCGATCACGCTGCCGCCGGTCTTTGCCGGATCGACGCTCGAAGCCGCTCCAGTTCCTTCCACGAGAAATCAGCAGCTTTTCCATTTACCTCACCTGTTCGGGAACTTCCTGTAGACAAGCATCGGCTTGTGCCTGCCTAATCTTCGAGAAATAGTTCTCGACAGGAATCCAACCCTCCACCCACGGATGCGACATAATTCTCGGCGTCGCGTAAATGCGGCGACATCGGCCCCGTCCGTGTTCCCTGACAGTTACCGGCCATCTGTCTCAAGGAGTTTTTCCGTGCGCCTTTCCGCGATCCGCTACACAGCCCTGCTCGCCCTCACCCTGGTGGCCTGCTCGGCGGAACCACCCATCTCCCTCGCCGACAAGGTGAAAGCCACTCGCGAATTGCTCGCCGAACGCACGGAATGTGCTGACTTCACCAAACAACTGAATACCGCCACGGACCGCCAGCAGGTGGATCAAACCTATCAAGCCGCCAAAAGCGCTCATTGCATCAAGCCGGACGTCTGAGCACCAGTCTGACGCGAGCGCTTCCTCACACAAAACCCGGCACGCCAGCCGGGTTTGTTTTTGCGGGGTCGACTGGCATCATGGAGACAGACCTGCCGCCCGGGCAGCCGAGGCCTCGCCTCCATCGCAATCACAGGAGAAGCCACTATGGTTTGGGAGCCTGACCGTTACCTGCAGTTTTCCGATGAACGCTTGCGCCCGGCTCTTGATCTGCTCGGCCGCATCCCGCTGCGTCGCCCTGCCCACATCGTCGACCTCGGCTGTGGTGCCGGCAATGTAACCCGCCTGCTTGCCGAACGTTGGCCTGACGCAGAACTGACCGGCCTCGACAGCTCCCCTGAAATGCTCGAGCGGGCACGCGCACAGCTTCCCGGCGTCCGTTTCGAGCTGACCGGCGTCGAACACTGGGACGCCGACGAACCCCTTGATCTGCTGTTCTCCAATGCGGCCCTGCATTGGGTCGGCCAGCATGAAACGCTCTTCCCGCGGCTGCTCGACGCCTTGTCTCCCGGCGGTGTGCTTGCCGTGCAGATGCCCGGCAACTTCGACGCGCCCTCCCATCGCATCATCCGTGAGATGGCTGCCTCATCAGCCTGGGCAGGCAAGGTCGGCAGCGGGCGTATGGGCGCGATCCTCGGGCTGGCCGATTACCATCGATTGCTCGCTTCCGGCACGACCCGCTTGTCCTTGTGGGAGACAACCTACTGGCAGGCCTTGACCGGCCCGTCCCCCGTGCTGGACTGGTTGCGTGGTACGACGCTGCTGCCCTATGTTGCACCGATGGACACGGAGACACGCGATGCATTCTTCTCCGAGCTCGCTGACCGACTTGCCGAGGCCTACCCACCAGACACGGCGGGATGCACGCTTTTTCCTTTCCGCCGGATTTTCATCGTCGCCCAGCGATGAGCGCTCTGTCCGAAGCCGCAAGGCTGATAGCGGCGGCCGACGGGCTCGTCGCCGCCGCCGGGGCCGGCATGGGTGTTGACTCTGGCCTGCCGGACTTTCGCGGCAACAGTGGATTCTGGCGTGCCTATCCGGCGCTCGCCGAGGCCCGTATCACTTTCGAGGAGATTGCCAACCCGGCCGCCTTTCGGCGTGATCCACGCCTGGCCTGGGGCTTCTACGGCCATCGCCTGAACCTCTACCGCCACACCCAACCCCACCGGGGCTTTGCCATTCTGCGCGCCATCGCCGAGCGCCTGCCTCACAACGCCTTCGTGTTCACCTCCAATGTGGACGGCCAGTTCCAGAAGGCCGACTTCGATGAGGCACAGATCTGCGAAGTGCATGGATCGATCCATCACCTGCAGTGCGTCAACGGCTGCGCCGGCGACATCCTTTCTGCCGATGATATCTCACCCGAGGTGAGCGACGCGACCTGTCAGCTGGTGTCTCCCCTGCCCCGCTGCTGCCACTGCAATGACCTGCTGCGTCCCAACGTGTTGATGTTTGGTGACGGGGACTGGGTGAGTCGCCGCAGCACAGCGCAGCGGCGCAGGCTGGACACCTGGCTGCAAACGACGCGACGACCGGTTGTCGTGGAGATCGGTGCAGGCAAGCACGTACCCACTGTACGCTGGTTCAGCGAGACACTTGGCGCCCCCCTGATCCGCATCAATCCCGCCGAGGCCGAAGTTCCAGGTCTCGGCGTCAGCCTGCCCCTTGGCGGATTCGAGGCGCTTGAGGGCATCCAGTCGGCACTGCTTGCCGAAGGTTTCTTCGCCTGACGGAGTTCTTGTTCCACGTGAAACACACCCCATGGATCTAGCCCTACCACTCCTCGCTGCCGGCGCCTTCTTCGCGGGCGTCGTCGACGCCGTTGTCGGCGGCGGCGGCCTCATCCAGATTCCGCTTCTGTTCTCCGCTTATCCCCAAGCTGCACCCGGCACACTGTTCGGCACCAACAAACTGGCCAGCGTGCTGGGTACGGCCAGCGCAGCAGCGCAGTACGCCCGCCGACTGGCGGTACCCTGGCGGGCAGCCGCTCCCGCCGCCATCGCGGCCGCAGCAGGATCCTGGTTGGGCGCCCGAACTGTCGTGCTGTTTCCACCCTCCGCTCTACGCCCATTGATTCTCGTCCTGCTGACGGCGGTAGCGATCTACACCTACATCCGCAAGGATTTCGGCAGCATCCATCAGCGCCTCGCCAATCCCACCACCGAAGTGCGGCGAGCCATGCTGATCGGTGCAGCCATAGGTTTCTACGACGGCTTTTTCGGACCGGGCACCGGCAGCTTCCTGATCTTCCTGTTCATCCGTTTCCTCGGGATGGATTTCCTGCACGCCTCCGTATCGGCCAAGATTGTCAACGTTGCCACCAACCTGGCGGCCATCGCTGTCTTCGTCTCCCACGGAGAGATCTTCTGGATCGTTGCTGCAATCATGGGCGGCTGCAATCTGTTGGGCTCCCGCGTGGGAACGGCCCTCGCGCTTCGCCACGGCGCAGCCTTTGTCCGCAAAGCCTTCCTGTTCGTCGTCGGCGCCCTGATCCTGCGCTTCAGCGTCGACACCTTCCTGCCCTGACGGAGTTGTTCCACGTGAAACAACCCTTCTTTCACTCCCCTCTTGCGCCCGATGTCGCTCTGTCCATCGACCGCAAAGCGAAAGCCATCGAGATCCGCAGCATCCACCAGCGGATCAGTGTGGAAACAACCGCAAGTCTCGGCCGCCTATACAGACTGGACGGCGACCTGATGGCCGCCGAAGCGGACGAGTACATCATCCACGAAAGCCTCGCCCATCTACCGGCCCTTGCCCATCATGAGCCGCGCAGCGCCCTCGTTCTCGGCGGAGGCGACGGCGCCACCGCTCGCGAACTGCTGAAGCACCCGGACATCGAGCGGATCATCATCGCGGAGCTCGACCCTGAGGTGGTTCGTGTCATCCGCCAGCACATCCCCACCCTGCCCGCCGGCGCCTTCGACTCCCCTCGCGTCGAACTGCACCATGGGGATGCCGCCGACACCCTCCAACGGGCGTACGACCATGGAGAGCGCTTCGACCTCATCCTGTTCGACCTCACCGAAGCCGACGACCCGGCCTGCGCCCATCTGCATCGCACAGAATTCATGCGTTTATGTGCGGCCAGCCTGCACACTGGCGGTATGATTCACGTCCAGCTCGGCTCGCCCTTTTACCAGCCTGTCCAGACAGCCGCCCTCTGGCAGCGGATGCGTGCCCTGTTTCCCGACCTGCGCCCGGCCCTGCTCAACGTTCCGTCCTACGGCGGCCCCTGGCTGGTGACGCGGGGTACGCTGACACCCATGAACGAACCGACTGTCGCCGACCTGCAGAAGCGCCTCATCGCAAGAGGCCTGCGCGACCTGCGTCATTACAACCCCGACCTGCACCACGCCTGCCAGGTCCTGCCCAACTCGATTCGCCAGCTACTGGCTTGACTCCATGCCCCACGCCTCCATTTCGAACCCTCCCCACGCCCTACCGGAAGACAGCCTCGGCTACGCCATCCTGACGGCGGCGGAACTGATCGCCGAGGTAGTTGCCGGCACCACGCTGACCGAAAGCCTGGGCGCCCTGTGGGCAGCCCGGCCGCGCACCCCACCGGGCGTCCGCGGAGCCATCCTCGATCTCACCTACAGCAGTTTGCGGGATTACGGTCGCCAGGACTTCATCCTCGGTCGCCTGCTGCAAAAGCCCTTGCCGGAACCGGTTCAATCCATCCTGCGCGTCGCGCTGCACCGTCTCGACAGCCACAGCGACACCGCCCACACCGTCGTGAACCAGGCAGTAGACGCGGCAGCCACCTGCCTCGGCGGCAAGTTCAAGGGCGTGGCCAACGGTGTGCTGCGCAACGCCCTGCGCCAGATGGAGGACCTGAACAAGGCTGCCGACGCCGACATGGTCGCCGAGTATCGCCACCCGCCCTGGTGGATCCGCCGTCTGAAGACCCAGTACCCGGCCCAATGGCGCAACATCCTCGCCGCCGGCAACACCCACCCGCCGATGGCCCTGCGCATCAACGTGCTGCGCAGCGATCGGGATGAAGTGCTGGCCAACTTTGCTGACGCCGGCGTGCCCCTGCACCAGCTCGCCAATGGCGCGCTCCTGCTCGAACGCCCGGTACCGGTTTCCCGACTGCCCGGCTTCGCCGAAGGCTGCATCAGCGTGCAGGATGCAGGCGCCCAGTTCGCCGCCCACCACCTCGACGTGGAGGATGGCCAACGCGTCCTCGACGCCTGTGCCGCGCCTGGCGGCAAGACGGCCCACATCCTCGAACTCGCCGATGTGGACCTCACTGCCCTCGACGCGGATCCGGGCCGGACACGGCGCATCGAGGAAAACCTGCAGCGCCTCGGCCTCGCAGCCACGATCAAGACTTCCGACTGCCGCAACCTGGATGCCTGGTGGGACGGCCGCTTCTTCGAGCGCATCCTTGCCGATGTACCCTGCTCGGCCTCCGGCGTGGTGCGCCGCAATCCTGACATCAAGTGGCTGCGCCGCGGTGGCGACATCGCCCGCTTCGCCGCACAACAGGCCGAGATCGTCGATGCCCTGTGGCAGGTCCTCGCCCCGGGTGGCAAAATGCTTTACGCCACCTGCTCGGTATTTGCCGAGGAGAACAGCGAGCAGATGGCCGGCTTCGCTGCCCGTCATCCCGATTGCCGCCGGCTGCCCCTTGACGGTCAGCTCGACTGCCAATATCTGCCCTGCTCCGAACATGACGGATTCTTCTACGCCCTGCTCGAGAAAGTCGCCTGAGCGCCGCCGCTTCCTGCTCCATACCATCGGTGTCACCGCCGGTACCCTGCTTGCGCTCGAAGCCACGCCGGTACACGCCGCCGATGCGGAAATCCGCAATGCGGCCCTGCTGCCCAGCGACGATCTCTACGTTCTCAATACCGACATCAACGCCGAACTCACGCCACTTCTTGCCGACGTGGTTGCCCGGGGCGTGTCCCTGTACTTCACCGCCGAGTTCGAACTGAGCGCCCCCCGCTGGTACTGGATGGACGAGGAGATCGCCAGCAAGACCCTGACCTATCGCCTTTCCTACCAGTCCCTGACCCGGCAATACCGCCTGACCACCGGCGCGCTGCACCAGAACTTCGGCAGCCTTGAGGAGGCCATGCGCACCATGCTGCGCATCCGCAACTGGGGCGTTGCCGACCGCAACACCCTGAAGGTCGGAAAGAGCTACAACGCCGCGCTGCGCTTCCGCCTGGACGTCGGTGAACTGCCCAAGCCACTACAGGTCAGCGCCTTCGGCAGGCGGGACTGGAACCTGGCCACCGACTGGTACCGGTGGACCTTCGTCATCACCCGGGAGTCGAAATGAGATCCACCGGCCTCGTCGTCGCGGCGGCCGTCGGTGGCATCCTGCTCTTTCTGCTCGCCACCGCCAGTGCCAATACTCCCCTGTTTGCCCGCAACTACACCCTGCTGCTGGGCCTCAACGGCATCATCGCCCTTGGACTGGCCAGCCTGGTGTTTGTCCAGCTGCGCAGCCTGTGGCAGGAGCACCGTGCCCGCCGCTTCGGCTCCCGCCTCAAGCTGCGCCTGATGGCCATCTTCGCGGCGATGGCTGTCGTACCGGGAGCCCTCGTCTACGCGGTATCCCTGCAGTTCGCAGTGAAGAGCATCGAATCCTGGTTCAACGTGCGGGTGGATGCGGCCCTCGAAAGCGGCCTCCAACTCGGTCGTACGACCCTCGAGATCCTCCTCGACCAGCTCGCCAACAAGGCCGATCAACTGGCCCTCGAACTCGAACCCGCAGCACCGATCCGTCCTCCCTTGCTCAACCAGTTGCGGGAACGGGCCGGCATCGAGTCCGCCACCGTGTTCTCCCCGAACGGCAAGATCGTCGCTACTGCCGACATCCAGCTCGACACCCTGATGCCCGAACAGCCGAACGCCGCCCAGTTGCGCCAGGCCCGCCAGACCCGCGGCTACCGAGCGGCAGAAGGCAACGCCACCGAGGGCCTGGTGCTGCGCGTAATCGTCCCCATTCCATCGCGGCACTTCACCGAACCCCAGCTGCTGCAGGTCACCCAGGAAGTACCGCGCTCCTTCGCAATGCATGCAGAGAGCGTCGAGACGGTGCATCGCGACTACCAGGAACTGTCCCTCGCCCGTAACGGCCTGAAACGCATCTACACGCTGACCCTCACCCTCACCCTGCTGCTGGCCTTGTTCGCTGCCGTCGCCGTCGCCTTCGTGCTGACCCGCCGCCTCGCCGCACCGCTGTTCATCCTTGCTGAAGGCACCCAGGCCGTGGCCGCCGGCGACTTCAGCCCCCGCCAGGCCCTGCCGGCTCGCGACGAGCTCGGCGTGCTGACCCAGTCCTTCAACCAGATGACCCGCCAGCTGGAAGATGCCCGCGCCCAGGCCGACAAGCACCGGGCCGCCGTCGAACGCAACCGGGCCTACCTGGAAGGTGTGCTCGCCAACCTCTCCGCGGGTGTGCTGGCCTTCTCGCCGGACGGTCATCTGCGGGCGGCCAACCACGGCGCGATGACCATCCTCAACGACCAGCTCGACGGCTACGAACGCCTGCGCCTGGACGAATGGGAGAACCATCACGCCTTCCGTGATGCGCTGCTCGACGGCTTCCACGGCCCCGAGGCCGACTGGAACCGGCAGATCGAATTCTCCAATCCGGACGGCAGCACCCAGACCCTGCTCCTGCACGGCACCCGCCTGCCCGACGACACCGGCGGCGGCTGGGTGGTGGTGTTCGACGACATCACCCACCTCATCGCCGCCCAGCGCACTGCCGCCTGGGCAGAGGTGGCACGACGCCTGGCCCACGAGATAAAGAACCCGCTGACGCCGATCCAGCTGTCAGCCGAACGCCTGCAGTTCAAGCTGGCCGACCGCCTCGACGACGAGGGCCGGCAGATGCTGGAACGCTCCACCACCACCATCGTGAATCAGGTCGAGGCCATGAAGAACCTGGTCAATGCCTTCCGCGACTACGCCCGCCTACCCAGCCCGACGATGGCGCCGGTCGATCTGAATGCGCTGGTACGCGAGGTCCTGGTCCTCTACGAAGGCTCCCCGGTGATGATCCACGCCGAGCTGGCCGCCGAGCTGCCGCGCGTGCTCGGCGAT
Source organism: Zoogloea sp. LCSB751 (assembly GCF_002028455.1). Taxonomy (GTDB): domain Bacteria; phylum Pseudomonadota; class Gammaproteobacteria; order Burkholderiales; family Rhodocyclaceae; genus Zoogloea. Next base: position 83,317 of record NZ_MWUM01000007.1, read on the forward strand.
GCTACGCAGATCCGCCAAGTCATCCACAACCTGTTGCAGAATGCCGAGGACTCGCTGGCCGAACAGCCCGATCCGGAAATCGAGCTGTTGACCCGATCCGACGCACGCCGGGTAGACTTGGTTCTGCGCGACAATGGACCGGGCTTCCCGCCCGAGATCCTGTCCCGGGCCTTCGAGCCCTATGTAACGACAAAAACCCGCGGTACCGGCCTCGGCCTCGCCATCGTCAAGAAGATCATCGACGAGCACGAGGGCGAAATCCGTCTCGCCAATCGAGAAGCCGGTGGAGCGGAAATCCGTATCCGCCTGCGCTGTGCCCCCCATTCTGAGTCCAGTGTCCATGGCTAAAATCCTCATCGTTGACGACGAAGTCGGTATCCGCGAACTCCTGTCGGAAATCCTGCGCGACGAAGGTCACGACATCATCCTCGCCGAAAACGCCGCCACCGCCCGGGCCGCCCGCAATGCCGCGCGCCCTGACCTGGTATTGCTCGACATCTGGATGCCGGACACCGACGGTGTCAGCCTGCTCAAGGAATGGTCCGCCAACGGCCAGCTGACGATGCCGGTGGTGATGATGTCCGGCCACGGCACCATCGACACCGCTGTCGAGGCCACGCGCATCGGCGCGATGGAATTCCTCGAAAAACCCATCGCACTGCAGAAGCTGCTCGCCGCCGTCAAACGCGGCCTGGCCCGCATCAAGCCGGCCCATGCGCCGAGTCCGCTGGGCCTCGCTGCCTTCGCCCGCTCCGCCCCGCTACGCGACCTGCGCAAGCGCCTGGAGCAGATGGCCGACAAATCGCGGATCATCCTGCTGCGCGTCGGCCCCGGCAGCCTTGCCGAACTGTGCGCGCGCACACTGCAGCGGGTCGGGGCACCATGGCTGGACCTGTCCCTGAACAGCACCCCCCTCGAACTGAACGTCCTCGAAGGGGCCCGCAACGGACTGCTCTACGTCCCGGAACTGATCTACCTGTCGCGCCCCCAGCAAAAGAACCTGGTCTTCGCCATGGACCGCCTGGAACGCCACGGCCAGAGCCTGGTGGTCGCCACCGAGCACCGCCCGGACGAACTGGTCGAGCACGGCTGGGAAGAACGCGTGCTGGCCCGGCTGTTCGAGGTATCCCTGGCTCCACCCGCCCTCGGCGAGATCCGCGACGAGATCCCCGAGATCGCCAGCCAGATCCTGCTGCACCTGGTCGAAGCCGGGGAAGTTCCGCCCCGCCGCCTCACCTCCGCGGCCCTCAATGCCCTGCGCAACCAGGCCTGGCCAGGCGGCTACGGGGAACTCAAAGCCGCGATCAAATCCCTCTCCCTCGGTACGCTGGAGGAAGAGATCGGCATGGACGACGTTGCCCACCTGCTGGTCAAGACGCCGACCGCCGCCCTCGGCCTGCCCCTCGACCTGCCGCTGCGCGAAGCCCGCGAGATCTTCGAGCGCCTCTACTTCGAGCACCACCTGCAACTGGACGGCGGCAACATGACCCGCCTGGCGGAAAAAACCGGCCTCGAACGTACCCACCTCTACCGCAAGCTCAAGCAGCTCGGCATCAGCGTCGGCCGCAAGCACGAGGAAGGCAGCACCTGAGCGTATGCCGGGCACGGCCCCACGTCCCTGAGTGCGCGGCCCGGCAAAGAGACGGCGGACACGCTCGACAGGTCCGCAACCCACGGTCACCCTTGACACGGGTGACCGTCAATCCTTCTTGATCTGCCCCATCCACGCGGGGGCGACAAATGGCGGATAATCCCGCCTTTGCCGCCCAGCGCGGTCACCCGTCGAGGATTTACCGTGAGCCGTCCGAAGAACGACACCTTCCTGCGCGCCCTGCTGCGCCAGCCCACCGACTACACCCCGCTCTGGCTGATGCGCCAGGCCGGCCGCTACCTACCCGAGTACCGGGAGACCCGCAAGCGCGCCGGCAGCTTCCTCGATCTGTGCAAGAACCCCAGCCTGGCCTGCGAGGTCACCCTGCAGCCGCTCACCCGCTACAACCTTGACGCGGCGATCCTGTTTTCCGACATCCTCACCGTACCTGACGCAATGGGCCTCGGCCTCTACTTCGCAGAAGGCGAAGGGCCCAAGTTCGAGCGGCCGCTGAAGGAAGAATGGGAGATCCGCAACCTGGCGGTGCCCGATCCCAACATCGAGCTCGGCTACGTGATGGACGCGGTGGCGGAGATCCGCCGCGCGCTGGGCGATTCTGTGCCGCTGATCGGCTTCTCCGGCAGCCCCTGGACGCTCGCCTGCTACATGGTCGAGGGCGGCGGCTCGGACGACTACCGCAAGGTCAAGGGCCTGCTCTACAGCCGCCCCGACCTGATGCACCACATCCTGGGCGTTACCGCCCAGGCCGTCATTGCCTACCTCAATGCGCAGATCGAAGCCGGCGCCCAGGCCGTGATGATCTTCGACTCCTGGGGTGGCGTACTCGCCCACGACGCCTACAGGGAATTTTCCCTCGCCTACATCCGCAAGATCGTCGCCGGCCTCACCCGCGAGAAGGACGGCGAAAAGGTGCCGTGCATCGTATTCACCAAGGGCGGCGGCCTGTGGCTGGCCGACATCGCCGACAGCGGCACTGACGCGGTTGGCCTCGACTGGACCGTGGATATCGGCGCGGCCCGCCGCCTGGTCGGCAACAAGGTCGCGCTGCAGGGCAACCTGGATCCGGCAGTGCTGTTCGGCAGCCCAGAAGCCGTCGCCGCCGAAGCAAAAAAAGTCCTCGATGCCTTCGGCCCCCACGCCGGTCACGTGTTCAACCTGGGCCACGGGATTTCCCAGTTCACTCCGCCGGAAAACGTCGAAGTGCTGGTCAACACGGTGCACACCTACAGCCGCGAACTCAAGGGAAAATCCGTCTGAGGGCAAGCTGGTCAGCCATGCGGGGCCGGCAGATTGCCGGCCTTTTTGCTGACAGCCCCTGGCACACACCCCTCTCCAGGGTCTCCCTAGGAGGAGAAGCGGAAAACGGCCCCGTCAAGCACTAAATTTTCGACTTACCCCTTGACTTGTGCACAGCATCACGCACTCCGTCATTTTTCTGACATGAATTCCGAACTGGTTTTTTAGCCCTCCCAAGGGATTGTTTTTAAATGGAATATTATTCTTGTTAGATCTGGATTCAGAAAATGGAAAGCATATGGCGAGCGGCTATAAGGGTTGTTTTCCGGTTTTTCCCACAAAGTTATCCACAGATTATGTGGACAAGAAAAAATACGCATTCGAAGCCAATGGCTTCAACCCCTTTGCCCATCTGCCATCTCATAAATCCGTTGCAATACACTGATTTACAGGTACTTTCCCAAGAAACCCGCAAACCTGCGTCCTAGCCCATCGTGATCGTCCGCGTCGCCCTGCCGATCCCCCTGCCCCGGACCTTCGACTACATTGCCGAAGATCTCTCCCCGGCCGACCTGGGCCGCTGCGTACGGGTCCCTTTCGGCCGGGGAGAGAAGACCGGACTGATCGTCGCGCTGCCTGAGACCGCCGAGTTACCGCTGGAGCAGCTGAAGCCGGTCATCGCCATCCAGCGAGAAGCACCGGCCCTGCCCGCCGACTGGCTGGCGATGGTCGAATTCACAGCCCGTTACTACCAGCACCCGCTCGGCGAAGTCGTGGCGATGGCCCTGCCGCCACGACTGCGCCGGGCGGACGCCGTCAGCGGCAATGAAGCCGACCCCCTGCTCGACCTCACCACCACTGGCCGGGAAGCCATCGCCACGACCAAACGACAAAGCCGCGCGCTGGCCCTGCTGCACGATCTGGCTACCCACGGCGCGCGCCGCAAGTCCCTGTTGCGTGACGGCGAGCATGCCAACCCGGCGGTGGCAGATGCCCTCAAGCGCGGCTGGATCGCCCCAACCATGGCTGCCGACCCCGCGGCTATGGCCGGGGCCCCGGTCCTCACCGCGGAGCAGCAGGCCGCTGTCGATGCCATGGTGGCGGACTTCAGCCGCTTCCAGACCTTCCTGCTGGCCGGGGTCACCGGCAGCGGCAAAACCGAGGTGTACCTGCGGCTCGTCCAGCACGTCATCGCGCAGGGCGGCCAAGCCCTGATCCTCGTCCCCGAAATCGCCCTCACCCCACAGCTGGAAGGGCGCGTGGCCGGCCGCTTCCCGGCCGCCCGGGTGGTCAGCCTGCATTCCGCGCTGGCCGAAGGCGCCCGCTCCCAAGGCTTCGTGCAGGCCATGGAAGGGCGCGCGGAAATCGTTCTCGGCACCCGCCTGTCGGTATTCACGCCGCTACCCCGGCTGGGATTGATCGTAGTGGACGAAGAACACGACGCCAGCTACAAGCAGCACGAAGGGGTCCGCTACAACGCCCGCGATCTGGCGATCTGGCGCGCCCGCCAACGCAGCGTACCGATCGTCCTCGGCTCCGCCACACCGTCCCTCGAGAGCTGGTACGCCGCTGACAGTGGCCGCTACCAGCGCATCGAACTGGCCAATCGCGCCGTCGCCGCCACGCTGCCGCGGGTGCGCCCGGTGGACATCCGCCGCGAGAAACTCCAGCACGGTGTCTCCGAACACCTGCTGCGGGCCATCGACGCCCGCCTGCAGCGCGGCGAACAAAGCCTGGTCTTCCTCAACCGCCGCGGCTACGCGCCGGTGCTGTCCTGCCCGTCCTGCGGCTGGGTCAGCCGCTGTCCGCACTGCACGGCCAACATGGTCCTGCACCTGGCCGACCGGCGCCTGCGCTGCCACCACTGCAGCTTCGAGGCCGCCATCCCGCTGGCCTGCCCCGACTGCGGCGACCAGGACATCCAGCCCTTTGGGCGCGGCACCCAGCGCCTCGAAGAGACCTTGGGCGAACGCTTCCCCGATGCCCGGATCCTGCGTGTCGACCGGGACGCTGCGCGCACCCGCAGCCAGTGGGACGGGCTGCTCGACCAGATCGGCCGCGGCGAGGCCGACATCCTAGTCGGCACCCAGATGATGGCCAAGGGACACGACTTTCCCAAGCTGACCTTCGTCGGCGTGCTCAACGCCGATTCGTCACTCTTCGCCGCCGACTTCCGCGCCCCTGAACGCCTGTTCCAGCAGCTCATGCAGGTCGGCGGCCGGGCCGGACGCGGCGAACTCCCAGGGGAAGTGATGGTGCAGACCCAGTATCCCGACCATCCGCTGTATCAGTGCCTCGCTACCCACGACTTCGCCCGCTATGCCGCCCTGCAGCTCGAGGAACGCAAGCAGGCCCGTTTCCCGCCCTTTGCCGCGAACGCCCTGCTGTGCGCCAACGCCACCGAGCTGGCGACCGCCCTCGACTGGCTGAAAGCTGCCCGCACCGCCGCCGAGCCCCTGTCCCCGGCCTTTGGCGTCCATGTCTTCGATCCGGTACCGATGCGCATGGTCCGCCTCGCCCGCCGGGAACGCGCCCAGTTGCTGGTCGAGGCGCAAACCCGCCCGGCGTTGCAGGCCTTCCTCAGCGAATGGAGCCGCCAGCTGTGGACACTGCGCCCGCCCAGGGACCTGCGCTGGCACCTGGACGTAGACCCGGCCGAAGTCTGAACGGCCCGGCTCACGCCCCAACCATCAGCCGTCTTCTCCGCGCCAGCGCCATTGCCCCCCCGGCGATACCGAGCAGGGACAGCAATGGATGTGCGCGGCCGTGGTCGGCCCCAGCAGACCGGAAAACACCACATCCACCTGCATGGTGTGCGCCACCGTATCGATCACGACCATCGCCGCGCCGGTAGCCGGTGAGGCGTTCGGCACCGCCGAGGGAAGCCGAATAGCTCAATACCGCAGCTCCTGTCATCGATGACGATACAGCCAGCACCAGCGCAGCTCCCCACGAAGGTGGACGACTTCCCGGTTACAAATGAACAAGGGCTTACATTTCCCCTGACAACCGCCGGCGATGGCAGGCGTTATTCGCTACAAGGGCAGGCAATTACGCCACCCCGGAGCAAACGACCCAGTCATCAAGGAGAACGCAAATGCTGAACAAGATCATCGCCCTCGCCATCGCCGCCGGTTTCGCTTCCGCCTCCTTTGCCCAGGCGCCCGCCGCTACCCCCGCGACGCCGGCCAAGCCTGCTGCTGCCGCAACGGCCGCCGCCGAGAAGAAGGCCGAAGCACCGAAGGCTGAAGCCGCCAAGGCTGGCGAAGCGGTGAAGACCGAAGCTGCCAAGACCACCGAACCGGTCAAGGCCGAAGGCGCCAAGGTCGAAAAGCATGTCAAGCACGTTAAGCATGCCAAGCCCGCTGCAAAGGCTGATACCAAGACTGAAGCCCAGCCCGCCGCAGCGCCTGCCGCCGCCAAGTAAGCGGCCCCAATCGTACCTATCCAGCGCCGCGGGGCGTGGTCCGGTCATCCGGATCACGCCCCGCGGCGCTTTTGTCGCCCACCAAGCTCCTCACCTGCAACTATTTGATAATAATTCTCGTTTACTTTTTCATCCATTGACACTAAATTGAGATCTATTCTCATTAGCCCAAATGGATTAACCGATGAACTCTCCGGCCCTGTCCGTACCCACTGTCGACTCGCCCAACCTATGGGTCGGCACCCTCGCCCAACTCCTCCGGTTCGATGAAACGGGCTGCCACCACGCGGCCAAACGCGCGGCGGACCTGCTCAGCCGACTGGCTGACCTGCCCGGCCTGGACCAGGGCTTCCGGGATCTATGCGAACGCACGGCGCATCGCCTCGAAGACACGCCCGCAGGAGAGCACCATGTGCCTCGCCCCTGAGAGCCAGCCCCAGAGCCTGCAAAGCCTGTTGCGGGCCGAATACGCCAACGCACTGGTGGCCATCGAACCGCCGACAGGCAGTACCGCGGGCCGCAAACGTCCCAAGCTGTGGGACCTGGACGACAAGCATCACTGCCCGCTGATCGGCACCTGCCTGTCCATCGACGAACTGCAGCGCTTCGCCAAACGTTTCCACTTCACCGCCCGTCCCGGCGACGAGTTCGCCCTGCATGTGGAAGCCGTCGCCCAGTGCCGCACCCGTAGCCCGGCCTCCGAGGCCATGCAGCGTCACCTGGATCGCAAGTATCTGCTGTGGGTGGACCGCTTCGGCAAACTCAAGGACGACAAGGCGCTGCAGACCTTGTGGCACGAATGCCAGCAGCGCGGTGAAATTGCAGGCCCTCTGTGGGCCCTGTGCACCCACCGGAACGCATCCCAGACCAGCCTGCAGCAAGCCTATGCCGACGTCCACATGCTGTCCCACCAGGTCGGCGCTGGCCTGGCTGCTGACACACGCCGCCTCGCACATCTGGAAAAGGAAAATGCCGAACTGAAAGGCGGTCTCAAGCGGGAACTGGCCGCACTGCGCCGCCAGCTGGCCGCTGCCGAGGCCGAGCGCGCCGAGCGGGATACACTGCGCAACGACATCGACACCCTGCAAAAACGCCTGCAATGCTTCGAATCCGGCCAGGTCGTCGTTGAGATGGGCCAGCGCCTGATGGCCCTGCAGACATCCCACGACAAACTGCTGGCCACGTCGGGACGCGTATGGGAGCTGGAGCGCAACCTGAAGGACATCCGCGAGGATGCCCAGCGCATCGCCGTGGAACGGGATGCCGCCCTGGCCGAGCGGGATGCGCTGGAACACCTGCTGCGCGCCATGGAGCCGGCTACCTGCGAAATTACAGCCGACGGCGACGCGTGCGCAGCTTGCGAACACGCCCTGGGCGCACGTTGCGTCCTTTACGTGGGTGGCCGCGCCGCGCTGTTGGCTCAATACCGCCAGCTCGCCGAACGCCTCGGCATCACCCTGATCCACCACGACGGCGGCCAGGAGGAATCCCTGTCGCGCCTGCCTGAACTGATCCGCAGCGCCGACGCAGTGATGTGCCCGACCGATCACATCAGCCACAACGCCTACTATCACGTGAAAGCCCACTGCAAGCGGGTCGGCAAACCCTGCCTGTTCTACCGGGGTGGCGGCATCTCCGGTTTTGCGGTAGCCATGGCGCGTATCGGGCGCGGCGAATACAGCCTGGCCGGCGAGATGGGGTAGGCCACAGCCGTCATGCAAGAAGGCCCAGCCATCCGTCAACCTGGTTCCGTCGCACCCATTCGTTGTGAATAATTTCACTCAAGTTCGCATTCCGCCCTCCGTTAGCAAACAGAGGTACCCATCGGAGCGACCCCATGCCCTCCCCTGCAACGATCCTGCTCGTCGACGACAGCCGTGCCTCGCGGATGCTGTGCGCTTCGGTCATGCGCAGCCAGCGGCCGGATCTGACCCTCCTCGAGGCCGGCAACGGCGAAGCCGCTCTCGAGATCCTGACCACCACCCAGCCCGACCTGGCCGTACTCGACATGAACATGCCGGGCATTTCGGGGCTTGAGCTGGCCGAGAAGATCCGCGCATCCCATCCCGACATCACCCTTGCACTACTCACCGCCAACGTCCAGGAAGCCATCCAGCGGCGGGCCGCCGGACTGGGCGTGCGTTTCTTCCGCAAACCCATCGGCGAAGCCGTCATCAGCGACATCCTGCAACTGCTGGACTGAGGCGATGCACACCTTTTCCGAGCTCGAACTCGACGCACTCAGCGAGGCCTTCAACCTGTCCCTCGGCGAGGCCGCCGCCACCTTTTCGGCGATCGTGCACGAAGAGATCGAGCTATCGGTACCGACCATCGAGATCCTGTCCCGGGATGCCCTCACCGAACGCCTGACCCAGGGCCGACCCGGTAGCGGCAACGACCGCCTGTGCCGCATCAACCAGCGTTTCAATGCCGCCGACGGCTTCCAGACCGATGCGCTGCTGCTTTTTCCCGAACACGGCAGCCTCGAAATCGTGCGCCGCATGCTCGGCGACGACACCCCCGTCCAGCACATCACCGAACTCGAGCAGGACGCCCTCGCCGAGATCGGCAACATCATCATCAACAGCTGCATGGCCAGCCTGGCCAATCTCTTCGGCACCGAGATGATCGGCTCGCTGCCGAGCGTACAGTCCCGCAGCGCCGCCACCCTGCTCGACGACCGGGACGCCGACAGCGTGATCCTGGTGGCCCGCATCTCGATGAACATGGCCGCCCACAACCTGTCCGGCTTCGTGCTGTTCATCATGGACGTGCCGTCGATCACCAGCTTCATGGCCCAGATCCGCCGCCTGTTCCGCCTGCCCAGCCACGACGAACCACCGCCCGCAGCATGACCGGCTTCCACTCCCTTCTTGCCGACTGCGTCGACATCGGTCTGATCCTGCTGGACGGGGAGGGACGCATCTGCCTGTGGAACCGCTGGATCGAGCAGTGTACCGGGCTCGAGGCCGGCCAGGTCACCCAGCTGCCGCTGGCCGAGGCCTTCGGCCACCCGATCGATCCGCGCGTCGCCCTGGTGATCCGCGAAACCCTGGATTTCGGCTGGTCGGCCCGCCTGTCCCATGCCCTGCACCCGATGCCGCTGCCGCTCTTTCCCCCCGGCAGCAAGCAGGGCGAACGGGTCAAGCAGGCCATCGACGTAATCCCGGTGGACGTGGATGGCGCCCGTCACTGCCTGCTGCAGATTCGCGACGTCACCGAAACTGTCCGCCGCGAAGCCCTGCTCAAACAGCAGGGACGCCAGCTGCGCAGCGACCTCCAGCGCCTGTCGCGCGCCCAGATCGAACTCCAGCACAGCGAGATGCGCTTCCGCGAACTGGCCCGCCAGGCCCCGGCCGGCCTCTTCGAGGCCGACAGCCACGCCCGCTGTACCTTTCTCAACGAACGCTGCGAACAGATCCTCGGCCGCAGGCTACCCGAGGTGGCCGACACCCCGTGGATCGACCTGCTGCCGGCTGGCGAACAGGCCCGCTTGCGCGACAGCTGGCGCCTGGCCGTCGCATCGGCCACCCGTTTCGCCGAGGAATTCGCCTTCATCCGTCCCGACGACGGCAGCCGGCGCCGCATGCGCGCCGAAGCGGGCCCACTGCGCGACGAACTCGGCCGCATCAGCGGTTTCATCGGCACCATGGTGGACGTCACCGAATTCCACGAACGGGCCGCCCTCAACGAATTCCGCGCCAACCACGACAGCCTCACCGCACTGCTCAACCGGGACCGCTTCGACCGCCACCTGTGCGCCGCCATCACAGGTGCCGCCGAAAGCGGCGAGCGGGTCGCGGTGCTGTTCATCGACCTCGACGATTTCAAACAGATCAACGACACCCACGGGCACCAAGCCGGCGATGCAGTACTCAAGACCATCGCCAGCCGCCTGCGGCGTACCCTGCGCAACGAAGACCGGGTCGCGCGCTACGGCGGCGACGAGTTCGCCGTGCTGCTCAACGGCGCCCACGACTGGCAGGCCCTCGACGGCGTCATCGCCAAGATCAAGCGGATCGTCGCCCTGCCGATCAACCTCGGTCACTGCCACGTACGCATCTGCTGCTCCGTCGGCCTGGCCATTTATCCCGATCACGGCCGAGATCCCGCCACCCTGCTGACCCACTCCGACAAGAGCATGTACAGCGCCAAACGGCGCCACGGCGACGCCCAGCGCTGAAACGGCTCACCCTCCCCATCTTGCAGTCTGACGGCTTGCGGCACTGTGTCGTATTGTCTTGTCATGGCCTCGAGCCAAGAATCCGCTCCCCATTCAAACCGGACCAGAGGATTCTGCGATGCAGCCCATACCCGCCGCCCACGCCCTCGACGCACTGCTTGCCAGCGTGCTCGCCGGCCTGAGCATTCACCCGCACCTGCAGCCCCCCCAACTGGACTGGAAGCTGCCATCCCATTTCCGGACACCCCGCGTGCCGGCCGGCAACCTCATTCCAGTGGCAACCTGGCACCAGGAGCACAACGACGCGCGACCGTCCGGTCTAGCTGCTGCGCTACCCGTACCGCGTTGCCAAAGGCCTGCTAAGCCAGTGCCGGGCTGGGCGGCAGCGCGCAGGCGGCCCGATATTCGATGGCCAGACGCGCGCACAGTTCAGCCACCGGCGGCACGTCGTGGATCGTCGCCACACCGTGGCCGGCACTCCATACGTCCCGCCAGGCCTTGGCCTCGTCACTGAGAGCCTTCAGCTTGCCCTTGCCGACGCCCTGTACCAGTTCCTCCCGCCGATACCCGAGTTTCTCCAGGCTGGGCCACAGAAAGTTGGCATTGGTGCCGGAAATCGTGTCGGTATACACCACGTCGCCGGCTGCCGCCTCCACCAGCATCTGCTTGTAGGCGTCCTGGGCCTGGGATTCCCGCGTGGCGATAAAACGCGTGCCCAGGTAAGCCAGGTCGGCGCCCAGCACTTCCGCTGCACGTACCGCGTGGCCGTCGGAGATCGCTCCGCCGAGGACCAGCGCCCCCGCCCAGAATTCGCGGATTTCCCGTACCAGGCTGAAGGCGCTCTGGGTGCCGGCATGACCGCCGGCGCCAGAGGCCACGGCAATGATGCCGTCCACGCCGGCCGTGGCCGCCTTGCGGGCGTGATAGGCATGGACCACATCGGAAAACACCAGGCCGCCATAGGCATGCACGGCCTTCACCACCTCGCCCGGATGGCCCAGGCTGGTGATCACGAACGGCACCTTGTGCTTGCAGATCAGGGCCAGATCGGGCTCCACCCGCGAATTGGAGGCATGCAGGATCAGATTCACGCCATAGGGCGCAACGACAGCGCCCGGCTCGCGGCGAGCGGCCGCCAGGCTGTCATCGATCTCCGTCAGCCAGGCATCGAGCTGCCCGGACGTGCGGGCATTGAGGGCCGGAAAGGTGCCGGCGACGCCGGCCTTGCAGGTCTCGGCGACCAACTGGGGGCCGGACACGAGAAACATCGGGGCGGCGATGGCGGGAAGCCGCAAGGTGCCGCGGAAAGCAGCCGGAAGGGCCATGAGTGCTGTCTCCTGGTTCGTGTTGTGATGACGGGACAGGCGCCAATCTAACACGGGCACCCAGCCCGGCCACCGGCTCAGGCGGGCAGCGAAGTGGCGAGCGGAATCCGCAGCGGCAGGCGCAGTTCGAAGGTGCTGCCCTGGCCCGGCGTACTGTCCACTGTCACCGTTCCGCCGTGGCGTTCGGCCACGGTCTTGACGATCAGCAAACCCAGGCCAACCCCGGACGGTTGCGTGGGCCCATCCCCGCCAACCCGGCTGAAACGCTTGAAAAGGCGCGGCAGGGCGGCGCGGGGAATACCGGCGCCCTGGTCACGGACGCGGATCACCCAGTCGCTCCCGTCGGCCTGCAGGCACACCGCCACGGTACTTTCCGGCGCACCGTACTTGATCGCATTGGTCAGCAGGTTGATCACCGCCCGCCGCAACAGGGAGAAATCGCCACGCACGATAGGCTCCTCGCTGTCCGCAGCATGGGTGTCCACAGCCACCCGGATGCCGCGGGCGTGGGCCTGGGGCCACACTTCGTCGGCGGCCGAGTCCACCAGGCCGGCCAGGTCCAGCTCGACGAAGTCTCTGGGGTCAGACCCCTCCGCGCGCACCAGACGGAACAGGCCGTCGGCCAGATCGAGGGCCGATCGGGCGTAGCGGGCGATGCGCGGAATCTGCGCCACCTGCTGTTCCGGCGGGGCATCGCGCCCTTCGATGAGGGTCAGGATGGAAGCCAGCGGAGCGCGCAGGTCGTGGGACAGAAAATGCATGGTGTCCTCGCGGCTGCGGCGCGCCTCGTGCATCACCGTCACGTCGGCCAGGCCGATGACCCGCCCCGACGGCACGCCGGACTCGAGGACCAGGTCGGCCACCGACACCAGCAGGCAGTGCCGTTCATCGCTGGCCAGCTCGAACTGACGGGCACCCTTGAAGCCCCCCAGGTCGGGCAGACCATTGCGCATCGGCAGGTAGGCCGGCCACGGCAGCGCCCGCAGAGCCTCGAGCACGGCTTCGCCCTGGCTGGCATGGAGCAGCAGGCGCGCCTGGCCGTTGTGCAGGATCACCCGGTCAAGCGGATCGATGACCACCACCCCGATGGGCAGGTTTTCGAGGGTCGCCGCCATGAAGCGGCGCACGTCACGCTGGTGCTGGGCAACCTGCCGGACGATGCCAATGCGCCGCTCCAGCGGATCTGCACTGCGGCCCCCGATCTGCTTCGGCGGCTCGCCGAAGGACGTTCCCTCGCGTTCCAGGGCGACCAGCTCGGCATCCAGGTAACGCTGGGCGGACTCCAGACGCCGCCAGCTCCACAAGGGATAAGCCAGCGCGCAACCGACCACCGCCGGAGCGGGGCCGAACCACCAGCCCCCCAGGTGGAGACCGAGAAAAGCCAGCGCCACGGCCCACCCGCCGAGCAGGAAGGTGGCGATCAGGCCGGCGCTGGGGCCTGCATGCAGCAGGAACAACATCAGCACCACCACCAGGACCGCTGCCACCGTCGCCGCCGCCCACGGGGGTAGGGCGGTCACAGTGGCGCCGCGGCGCAGCGCTTCGAAAACGTTGGCCTGCACTTCGATCCCCGGCATCGGCCGCAGCAGGCCGGAGGTTGGCGTGGGCACCGCCTCGCCGAGGCCGCTGGCCGTCAGACCGACGAACAGGATCTTTCCGCGCAACGCGGCCGCCGGCACATCGCCGTTGAGTACGGCCCGGAAGGGGTAATGGGTGTAGCTGCCCGGCGGTCCCGAGAAACGGATATGCAGCCAATCGGCCCGCTGCCACAGCACGTTGTCGAGCCCATCGGCCAGCGGCGGCTCCGGGTAGCGCCGCGCCGCCTCCGGTGCGACCAGACGCAGCAGGGCCAGGGCGAGGTGGGGATTGCGCGCCGCACCGAAGCCGCCCCACAGGTACAGGCTGCGCACGATGCCATCCGGGTCGAACTCCACCTGATCATGGCCCAGGGATGCGGCGGCATTGGCAAACAGCGGCAACGGCAACTCCTCGCCCATACCCGAGCCTGCCTGGCGCAGGGGCAACACGACCTTCGGGAAATCGCGCATGGCCTGGGCCAGGATGCGGTCGCCTTCCGGATCGTCGTGGTTGGCCGCCTCCAGCGGCAGATCCAGAACCACTGCGGCAGCACCGGCCGAGCGTGCCTGCTCGATCAACCGGGCGTGGAGACGACGGGACCATGGCCAACGCCCGACGCTGGCCAGGCTGGCATCGTCGATGGCAATGATCACCAGGTCGGAACTCGGCGGTCGCAACCAGCTGGACAGGGCATCGTCGTATAGGGTCTGGTCGATACGCCACAACCAGCCCTCGCAGGCTGACAATCCCGCCAGCAAGGCGCAGAGTAACGTCACCGCCAGCCACTCTAGGGTGGGCCGGTGCGAAGAAGCGGCAACGCGGTTCAAAGCGGTCTCTTGATCGAAATGCGACCACTATATTAGGTTATTGTTCTACCCGAAGTGCAATACTTCGCAAACTCGATCTTCATGAACGCTATCGGGCTCGATAACATTCGGTATTGTCAAATTTGCGCGTTTCTTACACTTGTCGGGTCGAGCCGCCATCGCCGGCAGACCGATCGCAAGCCTTCATAGACTCATCCATCAAGGAGCAGCCATGAGTGTTATCCAGGAATTCAAGGAATTCGCCGTCAAGGGCAACGTCGTCGATCTGGCCGTCGGTGTGATCATCGGCGGTGCCTTCCAGAAGATCGTCGACTCCCTCGTCAAGGACATGCTGATGCCCGTCCTCGGCAAACTGCTGGGCGGGGTGGACTTCAAGCACTTCTACCTCAACCTGGGCGACAAGACCTACGAATCCATGGAAGCCGCCGAAAAGGCCGGCGCGCCGCTGTTCAAATACGGCGTATTCATCAATTCTGTGATCGACTTCCTGATCGTGGCCTTCGCCATCTTCATGGCGATCAAGGCCATCAACAAGCTGAAGCGCGAGGAACCGGTCGTCGAGGCGGCCCCGGCCGAGCCGCCGGCAGAACCGGAAGACGTGAAACTGCTGCGGGAAATCCGCGATGCGCTGAAGAAGTAGACGCACCGCGGTCCATCGTCATTGCCCTCAGTCGGGCGAGACGATGGGCGTGCCGAGGGCGGATGACTCGGACGGGTCGATCCGCTCGAGGCGGTAGCCGAAATTGTAGGTGGGGGTCAGGCGGAAGCCATTCTCGGGCCGCAGGTTGAGCTTGCTGCGCACGCGGCTGATATGGGTATCCACCGTGCGCGTCGCCAGGGACGGGTTGCGCCCCCACACGGCCTCGAGCAGATGGCCACGGGACAACAGACGTCCGAGGTTGCGGAACAGGAAGGCCGCCAGCTCGAATTCCTTGTCCGTCAGATCCACCCCGGTGCCATCGATAACAAGGGTCTTCTTGGCCAGATCGAAATGGTACGAGCCCACCGTCAACGTCTGGTTGGGGCTCTTCGGCTGGGCTCGCCGCAATACCGCCTCGATGCGCGACAGCAGCTCGATGCGACGCGGCGGCTTGACGACGTAATCGTCGGCGCCGGCGCTGAAGGCATTGGCGATGTCCTCCTCGGCATCCCGCGAAGTGATGAAGATCGCCGGCGTATCGTTGCTGCGCTCGACGCGCAGCCAGCGCAGCACCTGCTCGCCGGTCAGATCCGGCAACATCCAGTCCACCAGCAACAGGTCGAAGCTCTCGCGACTTGCCACACGCATGAACTCACGGGCCAGGGTGAAACCGTGCACGTCGTGCCCGGCCTCCTTGAGCCAGGCGGTCAGTACCTCCATCTGGGCTGGATCGTCCTCGATAATCGCAAATCGCACGCAGACCTACCTTTTTCTGAAATTGAAGCTCGTCGCCGGAAAACGCGGGGGCATCTGCTGCCTAAGCGTAGTCGCCCACATAAGGATTGCTGTCACGCTCTTCGCCGAAGGTGGACATCGGCCCATGACCGGGAATGAAGGACACATCGTTACCCAGCGGCCACAGCTTGCTGCGGATGGAATTCACCAGATCGGCGTGGTTGCCGCGCGGGAAATCGGTACGCCCGATCGACCCGGCAAACAGCACGTCACCAACCACCGCCAGGCGCGCCGACGGGCTGAAGAACACCACGTGCCCCGGCGTGTGGCCGGGGCAATGCAGCACCTCCAGGGTTTCCTGCCCCACCGTCACCGTGTCCCCATCGACCAGCCAGCGGTCCGGCGCGAAGGTCTCCACCTGCGGAAAGCCGAACATCTTGCTCTGCTGCGGCAGCGCGTCGATCCAGAAGCGCTCTTCCTGCTCGGGCCCTTCGACCGGTACGGCGAGGTGCCGGGCCAGCTCGGCGGTACCGCCGGCGTGATCGATGTGACCATGGGTCAGCAGGATCTTCTCCACCACCACACCCAGCTGATCGATCGCGGCCACAATCCGCTCCACGTCGCCCCCCGGATCGACGACGGCCGCCTTGCGGCTCACGTCGCACCACAGCAGGGAGCAGTTCTGTTCAAAAGGCGTGACGGGAACGATCTTGTATCGAAGCATGGTCGGAAAACCGGTCAGGTAGTCGGATGTAAGGCCCCGGCAGCGCTCAACGCTGGGGCAGCGGAGCCGGATGCGATTCGGTCAACGCAATGTAGCGACTGCGATCCTGCTCGAAACGGCTGCGGATGGCCTCGATATCCCGCTTTTTGGCGTCGATCACCACCCCTTGCGCCGCCAGCTCGCCGTCGGACTCCCGCAGCGCGGCCGCCAGACTGGGGGGCAGACCCCGTTTCTGATAGAACTCCGCCTCGCGGGTCAGGCCGGTGCGCTTCTGCAGCAACTGGGCACGCACCGCCTCGGCCTGCTTGAGTTCAAGCAGTACGCTCTGGATCGCGCGATCGCGCCGCGCATCGATGTCGGCCACGCTGGAATAGGTTTCCAGCAGGGACTGGTTGCGGCGCTGCTCGGCCCGCAAGCGGACCTGCTCGGCGCGCCGGGCGCGGTCCTCGGCTTCCTTGCGGGCCAGTTGCTCGGGCGTCAGCGGCGCCTCCACCAGGCGGCGCACGGTACCCTGCGGGCTCATCTCACGGTAGCTCTTGCCATAGCACTGGGCTGGCAATACGTCGCCGCACACCTGATGACCATTGTCCGAGCAGCAATATACGGTCCGGGAGGGCGCCTGCGCGCCCACCGGCAACGCCGCCAACAGCGCACACAGCAGAGCCAGCCGTTGCATGGGGTCAGCGCTCTCCGCTCACGCCATAGGTGTCGCGATAACGTTGAACGGCGTCCAGGTTGGCATTCAGCGCCGGACTGTCGGTCAGGTAGCCGATCAGATCGCTCAGGTTGGCCACCGCCAGCACCGGAATCCCGTAGGCATCGCGCACTTCCTGCACCGCCGACAGCGTGCCGGTACCACGCTCCATGCGGTCGAGGGCGATCACCACCGCCGACGGCGTGGCGCCATGGGCACGGATGATCTCCACCGATTCACGCACCGAGGTACCCGCCGAAATCACATCGTCGAGAATCGCCACCCGGCCGACCAGCGGAGCGCCGATCAAGGTACCGCCCTCGCCGTGGTCCTTGGCTTCCTTGCGGTTGAAGCAGAACGGCAGGTTGTGGCCACGCTCGGCAAGGCGCATCGCGGTGCCAGCCACCAGCGGGATGCCCTTGTAGGCCGGCCCGAACAGCATGTCGCACGGCAACTGCGCAGCCAGCAGGGTCTGTGCGTAGAAATCGCACAGCCGGCCGAAGGAGGCACCGTCGTTGAACAAACCGGCGTTGAAGAAATAGGGGGAGAGACGGCCCGCCTTGGTGACGAACTCTCCAAACCTCAGCACGCCCTTTTCACAGGAGAGGGCGATGAAATCACGGCTAAAATCCACGTCGTTTCCAAAAAAATGGACTAAAACGAACAAAATGTTACGCGTCGTCACCGCCAACCTCAATGGCATCCGTTCAGCCAGCGTGAAAGGCTTCCTCACATGGCTCGGCCAGCAAAATGCCGATGTCGTATGTGTACAGGAATTGAAGGCTCAACTGCAGGATCTTACGCCCGAAATGAGCGCCCCGGCCGGCATGACGGGATACTTCCACTGCGCCGCCAAGAAAGGCTACAGCGGCGTCGGCATCTACACCCGCCGGGCCCCCGACCGCATCGTCGAGGGCCTCGGCCACGAGGAGTTCGACCTGGAAGGCCGTTACCTGCAGGCCGACTTCGGCAATCTGTCGGTCGTCTCCCTGTACCTACCGTCGGGCTCCAGCTCCGAAGAGCGCCAGGCCGCCAAGTTCCGCTTCATGGACCTGTTCCTGCCCCACATGGCCGAACTGCGGGGCAGCGGCCGCGACGTGGTGGTGTGCGGCGACTGGAACATCGCCCACCAGGCCATCGACCTCAAGAACTGGCGCTCCAACCAGAAGAACTCCGGCTTCCTGCCCGAGGAACGGGCCTGGCTGGGCCGTCTGTTCGACGAGCACGGCTGGGTGGACACCTACCGCCGCCTCCATCCCGAAGCCACCGACGCCTGCTACACCTGGTGGTCCAACCGCGGCCAGGCCTGGGCCAAGAACGTCGGCTGGCGGCTGGACTACCAGATCGCCACGCCCGAACTCGGCGCCCGCGCCGTGCGTACCTCCGTTTACAAAGACGAACGCTTCAGCGACCACGCTCCGCTGACCGTCGACTACGACCTGCCCTTCGCTGGCTGATCCATGTCGCCCCCGTCGGGGCGACATCATCTATTAATAGTTAACAACTATTAAAATTCTTTAAATAATCAATTTCAAGTATTTTCCCCACCGCCATACCATGGTCTCCATCGAATCCCGATCGACGCGAAAACCACCAGGAGAACCATCATGGCAAACCCCTTCCACAACCCCGCCTCGGCCACCATCCAGAACCTCGAAGCCGCCTTCGCCGGCGAATCGATGGCTCACATCAAGTACCGCTACTTCGCCAAGTTGTGCCGCGAAATGGGCGACGAGGAAACCGCCAAAGCCTTCGAAGCCACCGCCGACCAGGAAGTGATGCACGCCTTCGGCCACCTCGACCTGCTCTACCCGAAGGCCAGGATGAGCCCGGCCCGCGCCTTGCAGTTCGCCATCGAAGGCGAGACCTACGAGTACACCGAGATGTACCCGGCCTTCCGCCACACCGCCGTCGCCGAAGGCCACGACGCTGCGGTACGGGAAATCGACGAGCAGATCGCCGAGTCGAAGGAGCATGCGGAACAGTTCCGTGCCGTACTCGACAAGGCCGCCAAGCGCTTTGCTGCCCTCGCCAAGGTCGAGGAACGCCACGCCGCCCACTACCAGGCCGCCCTCGACAAGATCGGCGCCTGAACGCAACCCGACCCCATTCCATCCCGACATTCAGACCAAAAAGGAAAGCGCACCATGAAAACCTACCAGTGCATCGTTTGCGGCTTCATCTACGACGAAACCGCCGGCCTCCCCGACGAAGGCATCGCGCCCGGCACCCGCTGGGCCGACATCCCCGACGACTGGGCCTGTCCCGACTGCGGCGTCGCCAAGTCGGACTTCGAGATGGTCGAGATCTGACCCTTCCCATCCGGGCGGCGCGCCTTCCCTTTCCACACCGCCCCGCCCCGTCAGCCCACTTCGCGAGGACCTACCGATGCCCCATCCCGACTTGCCCATCCTCATCCTCGGCACCGGCCTCGCCGGTTACAACCTGGCCCGCGAGATCCGCAAGCTCGACAAGACCGTCCCACTGGTGCTGGTCAGCCGCGACGCCGCCCCCTTCTACTCCAAGCCGATGCTCTCCAACGCGCTGGCCGGCGGCAAGACCGCTGAGTCGCTGGTGATGAAGAGCGCCGAACGGATGGCCGAGGAACTCGGCGCCCGGATCCTCGCCCACACCCAGGTGACCGCCTTCGACGCGGCAGCCCGCCAGGTCACCTTCACCAACGGTCAACAGCTTGCCTACCGGGACCTCGTGCTCGCTGTCGGGGCCGACCCGATCCGCCTGCCCCTCGATGGTGACGGCGCCACCGACGTACTGTCGGTCAACGATCTCGACGACTTCGCCCGCTTCAGCGCCCGCCTCGACGGCGTGCAGCGCATCGCCATCCTCGGCGGTGGCCTGATCGGTTGCGAGTTCGCCAACGACCTGCTGGCCCGCAGCATCGCGCCGACAGTGCTCGATCCCGCCCCGTGGCCCCTCGGCCGTCTGCTGCCGGAAGCCGCCGGACACTGGTTCCAGCAACGCCTCGAAGCCGCCGGCGTCCGCTTCCGCATGGGCACCGCGGCACGCAGCGTCGCCCGCCGGGCCGACGGCTATCGCCTCGAACTCGACGACGGCAGCCAACTCGACGTGGACCTCGTGCTGTCGGCGGTCGGCCTGCGCCCGCGTAGCGGCATCGCCGCCGCTGCAGGGCTCGCCACCCAGCGCGGCATCGTCGTGGACCGCCGCCTGGCCGCCAGCGCACCGCATGTCTACGCGATCGGCGACTGTGCCGAGGTGGACGGCCTCAGCCTGCCCTTCGTGATGCCGATCATGCAGCAGGTCCGCGCACTGGCCCAGACCCTCGTCGGCACCCCGACCGACGTACGCTACCCGGCCATGCCGGTACTGGTGAAAACACCGGCGGCGCCGACGGTGGTCGCCCCACCCGCCGCCGGCACGGATGGCGCATGGCAAGTGGCTGATGACCGCGACGGCCTGACGGCCCGCTTCGTTGCAGCGGATGGCAGCCTGCGCGGCTTTGCCCTGCTCGGCAGCGCAACCGGCGGCAAACAGGCCCTCGCCGCCCAGTTGCCCGCCACGCTGGGCTGACGGAGATCATCCCGCCGGCTGCAGGGCGTTGACCATGCCATGTCGATCGACTAAAGTCAGTCGATTGACTAACTTAACACCCCGGAGTCGCTGATACACGCTCCGGGGCGTGTGCGCCATGACCGCCAGCCCCGCCCACCTGCCAACCCGCGCCGACGGCATCCAGGCCCGCCGCCGCCTGCTCGAAGCCGCGCTGCCGCTGTTCGCCGCCAAGGGCTACCAGCAGACCTCGACCCGCGAGATCGCCGACGCCGCCGGCGCCAACCTGGCCGCGATCAACTACTACTTCGGCGACAAGGCCGGCCTCTACCGGGCCGTCTTCAGCGAATCCCTGTGCGCCGACGACAAGAAGGCCACCCCGCTCCCCGGCGAGGCCGCCAGCCTGCCGCTGGAGGCCATCCTCGCCGGCTTCTTCCGGGATTTCCTCACCCCGCTGAAGAACGGCGCACCGGTAGACCTGATGATGCGCCTGCACTTCCGCGAACTGGTCGATCCCAGCGGCGTCCTCGGACGGGAACACGACGCTGAGCTGGCCGCCCTCTACACCGGCCTCGCCAGCCTGCTGACCCAGCGTCTCGGTCTCGCCACGGCGGACGCCGACATCCAGCGCCTGGCCCACTCCATCATCGGCCTGGCGCTGCCCTACTACGTCGCCCGCGACCTGCTCGAACGGGTCAGCACCGAGCTGCTGGCTGACGTGGCCGCCGTCGACACCCTCGCCGAACGGCTCGCCGGCTATGCCCTGGCGATGGTGGACAGCGAACGTCAGCGGCGCCAGGCGGGGAACATCGAATGAGCATGCCTCTGCGCAGCTGCATCGCCCTGCTGGCCCTGCTCGGCCTGTCCGCCTGCGGCGTGCTGCCGCGCGTCGGCCCCGACTACCAGGCCCCCGCACTCCCCGCACCGGCCGACTGGCAAGCCCCGCAGCCACACAACGGCCAGCTCGCCAACCTCACCGACTGGTGGCGGCGCCTCGACGACCCGCTGCTACCCGAACTGATCGAGGCCGCCGAGCGGGAAAGCGCCAGCCTCGCCCAGGCCCGCGCACGCATCGCCCAGGCCCGTGCCTCGGCGGTGGCGGCCGACGTCGCCGGCCTGCCCACCGTCGATGGCAGCATCGCCGCCAAGCGCGCGGCCTTCACCTTCGGCGCCCCGACCACCTTCCAGACCACCCGCCAGGCCTCCGTGATGGCCAACTGGGAGATCGACCTGTTCGGCGGCCTGGCCCGCGACCAACAAGGTGCCGAAGCCCGCCTCGCCGCCAGCGCCGCCCGCTGGCACGCCGCGCGCGTGTCGGTAGCCGCCGAAACCGCCGACGCCTACCTGCAGCTGCGCTACCAGGAACGCCGCCTGGCCCAGGCCGAAGCCGACGCCGCCTCCCGCACCGCCACCGCGGAACTCACCCGCAAGCTCGGCAATGCCGGCTTCAACGCCCCCTCCGACGTGGCCCTCGCCAGCGCCAGCGCCGCCGACGGCGCCGCCACGGTGGCCGACCTGCGCGCCGCCCGCGACCGCCAGATCAAGGCCCTGGTCGCCCTCACGGGGCTCGACGAGACCGCGCTGCGCCAACGCCTCGCCACCGCCAGCGGACGCTTCCCCACGCCTGCCGCCTTCGCCATCGACACGCTGCCGGCCCGCCTGCTCGCCCAGCGCCCCGACGTGGCCGCCGCCGAACGGGATCTCGCCGCTGCCAGCGCAGCCATCGGCAGTGCCGCCGCCGAGCGTTATCCGCGCCTGACCCTGGCCGGCTTCTTCACCCCGCTGCGCCTCAACACCAACGGCCAGCGCAGCTCCGCCACCACCTGGTCAATCAGCCCCACGCTGGCCATGCCGCTGTTCGACGGTGGCCGCGTCGCCGCCAACGTGGAAGCCGCCCGTGCCGACTACGCCGCCGCCGAAGCAGCCTACCGCCAGGCCGTGCGCAACGCGGTCAGCGAAGTCGAACAAGCCCTCGTGCGCCTCGACGCCGCCGCCACCCGCGAGGCGGACGTGCGCCGCGCCGCCGCCGGCTACCGCCAGGCCTACGGCGCCACAGAATCCCGCCAGCGCGCCGGCTTCGCCAGCCTGCTCGAACTCGAAGACGCCCGCCGCACCCTGCTCGCCGCCGACACCGCAGTAGCCGGCTGGGAGCAGGAACGGGCCTCCGCGTGGATCGCCCTGTACCGGGCTATCGGCGGCGGCTGGTCCGCCACCGACACGGCCGCCCCCCAAGTTACCCAAGTTCCCTCCCCGGACGACGCCCGATGAAGTCCCTCTGCGCCCCCCTGATCGCCAGCCTGCTGGCCGGCCTCCTGACCGCCTGCTCCTCGGAGGCACCTCCGCCCGAAGCGGCCAAACCCGCTGCCGGGCCCGCCAAGCCGGCCCTCGCGGTGACTACCGTCAGCCCGGAAGGCCGCGAGTTGCCCCGCGGGCTGGTCGCCAACGGCAGCGTCGCCGCCTGGCAGGAAGCCTCCATCGGCGCCGAATCCGGCGGCCTCCGTCTCGCCGACGTGAAGGTCAATGTGGGCAGCCCGGTCAAGCGCGGCGAACTGCTCGCCGAATTCGCCGCCGACGTCCCCCTCGCCGAACAGGCCCAGGCCCGCGCCAGCCTCGCCGAAGCGGAAGCCGCGCTACAGGAGGCCCGCGCCAACGCGGCCCGGGCCCGCTCGGTCGAAGCCAGCGGCGGCCTCAGTCCCCAGCAGATCCAGCAATACCTGACTGCCGAAGCCACCGCCGACGCGCGCCGCCAGGCCGCCCGCGCCAGCCTCGCCAGCGCCGACCTGCGCGTGCGCCACACCCACGTGGTGGCCAGCGACGACGGCGTGATCTCCTTCCGCGCCGCCGGCGCTACCGTCGGCGCGGTGGTGCCCCAGGGCCAGGAGCTGTTCCGCCTGATCCGCCAGCAGCGCCTCGAATGGCGAGCCGAAGTCCCGGCCGCCGAGCTGGCCCGCGTCCGCGTCGGCCAACCGGTGCAGCTCACCGCGCCCGGCGGCGAGCGGGTCACCGGCACCGTGCGCACGCTGGCCCCCACGGTCGATGTGCAGAGCCGCAACGCTCTGGTCTATGTGGATCTGCCGGCTGCCGCCGGCAAGGGCGTCAATGCGCCCTTCAAGGCCGGCATGTTCGCCCGCGGCGAGTTCGCGCTGGCCGCCAGCCGCGGCCTGACCCTGCCGCGCCAGGCAGTGGCGCTGCGCGACGGCTTCAACTACGTGTTCCGCATCGGCGACGGCAACCGCGTCGTGCAGACCAAGGTCGAGGTCGGCCGGCGTGATGGCGAACGCGTCGAGATCCTCTCCGGCCTGCCCGCCGACGCACGGGTGGTGGCCAGCGGCGCCGGCTTCCTCGACGACGGCGACCTGGTCCAGGTGACAGCGCCTGGCCCCCAGGCCCCGGGCAAGTGAGCGGCACGCCATGAACTTTTCCGCCCTGTCGATCCGCAACCCGGTCCCGGCGATCCTGCTCTTCATCCTGCTCAGCCTGGCCGGTCTGCTGGCCTTCAAGAGCACCGGCGTGCAGGACTTCCCGGACATCGAGCTGCCAGTGGTCACCGTCAAGGCCAGCCTGCCCGGCGCCGCCCCCGGCACGCTGGAGACGGAGGTCGCCCGCAAACTCGAGAACAGCATCGCGACCCTCGCCCAGATCAAGCGCATGCACACCACCATCCTCGACGGCGAGGTCACGGTGGCCATCGAGTTCGAGCTGGAGAAGAACACCAACGAGGCCGAGACCGAGGTGCGTGCCGCGGTCAGCCGCGTGCGCGCCGACCTGCCCGCCGACGTGCGCGACCCGGTGGTCGCCAAGATCGTCACCGCCGGCCGGCCCCTCGGCGCATGGACGATCCGCGCCGACAGCCACGACGAGGAATCCCTCAGCTGGCTGGTGGACGACGCGGTCACCCGGCGCCTGCTGGCGGTCAAGGGCGTCGGCGCGGTGAAGCGCCTCGGCGGCGTGATCCGGGAAGTACGCATCGAGCTCGACGCCGAGCGGATGGCCGCCCTCGGCGTCAGCGCCGCCGACGTGTCCCGCCAGCTGCGCCGCGCCCAGCAGGAAGCCCCCGGCGGCCGCGGCGACGTGGGCGGCGGCGAGCAGGCCGTGCGCACCATCGCCACCGTCGCCAATGCCCGCGACCTGGGCGCCATCGACATCCCGCTGTCCGAAGGGCGCAGCGTGCGCATGGACCGCATCGCCAGAATCACCGACACCATCGCCGAGCGCCGTTCCGTGGCCCTCTTCGACGGCAAGCCGGTGGTCGGCTTCGAGGTCTCGCGCACCAAGGGCGCCAGCGAGATCACCGTCGCCGCCGGTGTCGCCAAGGCCATCGCCGACCTGGAGGCAGCCCATCCCGGCGTGCATTTCGCCCACGCCTACGACAACGTCGCCCCGGTACAGGAGAACTTCGACGGCTCGATGCAGCTCCTCTACGAAGGCGCGCTGCTGGCGGTGCTGGTGGTCTGGTGGTTCCTGCGCGACTGGCGCGCCACCCTGGTCGCCGCGCTGGCCCTGCCCCTGTCAGTAATCCCGACCTTCCTCGGCATGGCCTGGTTCGGCTTCACCCTCAACACCGTCACCCTGCTGTCGCTGGCGCTGGTGGTCGGCATCCTGGTGGACGACGCGATCGTCGAGATCGAGAACATCGCCCGCCACCTGCGCATGGGCAAGACGCCGCTGCAGGCCGCTATGGAGGCCGCCGACGAGATCGGCATGGCGGTCATCGCCACCACCTTCGCGCTGGTCGCGGTGTTCCTGCCCACCGCCTTCATGGCCGGCATCGCCGGCAAGTTCTTCAAGCAGTTCGGGTGGACCGCGGTGCTGGCCATCCTCGCCTCCCTGGTCGTCGCCCGCCTGCTGACGCCGATGATGGCCGCCTACTTCCTGAAGCCGGTGCCCCATGGCGAAGTACCCGAGCGCCGCCTGATGCGCGCTTACATGGCCTCGATGGAGTGGTGCCTGCGCCACCGTTTCCTGACCCTGCTCGGCGCGATCGCCTTCCTGGTCGGCTCTGTGATGCTGATCCCGCTGCTGCCGACCGGCTTCGTGCCGCCCGCCGACCGCGCCCAGACCCTGGTCAACGTGGAGCTCCCGCCGGGCAGCACCCTGAAGGAAACCTGGACCGCCGCCGAGCAGGCCCGCCAGGCCATCGCGGTGATGCCCGACGTGAAGGCCGTGCTCAGCTCGATAGGCGGCGGCGCCGCCGGCAACGGCTTCAACCCTGGCGCCGCCGCCGAGGTGCGCCGCGCCGTGCTCACCGTGACCCTCAGCCACCGCACCCAGCGGGAACGCAACCAGCAGGCCGTCGAAGTGGAGATGCGCCAGCGCCTGGCCGTGCTACCGGGCATGCGCATCACCGTCGGGCCGGCGGATTCCGGCGTGAAGATGCTGCTGGTGTTGAAGAGCGACGACCCGGCCACACTAGCCCTCGCCGCCCAGGCCGCCACCCGCGACCTGCGCACGCTGCAGGGCATCGGCAACATTACCTCCAGCGCCAGCCTGGTACGCCCGGAAGTGGTGATCCGCCCCGACTTCGCCCGCGCCGCCGACCTGGGCGTCACCGCCGAGGCCATCGCCGACACGATCCGCATCGCCACCGCCGGCGACTACGACGTCGGCCTCGCCAAGCTCAACCTGGAGCGCCGCCAGGTGCCGATCCGCGTACGCCTGCCGGACGCCGAACGGGCCGATCTGGAAGCCATCGGCCGCCTGCAGGTGCCGGGCAGGAACGGCCCGGTGTTCCTCGCCAACGTGGCGGACATCGCGATGGACAGCGGCCCGGCCCAGGTGAGCCGTCTCGACCGCGCCCGCAACGTGACCCTCGAAGTGGAGCTCGGCCAGCGCGAACTCGGCTCGGTGTACCAGGAAGCCCTGGCCCTGCCGGGGCTGGCCAGGCTGCCGCCCGGCGTGACGCTGGCCGACTCCGGCGACACCGAGGTCATGCAGGAGCTGTTCGGCAGCTTCGGGCTGGCGATGGGCATCGGCGTGCTGTGCATCTACATGGTGCTGGTGCTGCTGTTCGGCGGTTTCACCCAGCCGGTGACCATCCTGGCAGCCCTCCCGCTGGCCATCGGTGGCGCCTTCGTGGCGCTGCTGGTCACCCACAACAGCTTCTCGATGCCGTCGCTGATCGGCCTCCTGATGCTGATGGGCATCGTCACCAAGAACTCCATCCTGCTCGTCGAGTACGCCATCGAGGCCCGCCACGGCCGCGGAGGTACGCCGCTCAGCCGCCACGACGCGCTGGTGGATGCCTGCCGCAAGCGCGCCCGCCCGATCGTCATGACGTCCCTGGCGATGGGCGCCGGCATGCTGCCGATCGCCCTCGGCCTCGGCGCCGACCCCAGCTTCCGCGCGCCGATGGCCACCGCAGTGATCGGCGGGCTGATCAGCTCGACGCTGCTGAGCCTGCTGGTGGTGCCCGCCGTGTACACCTACGTGGACGATCTGGAAGGCTTGCTGGCCCGCGTACTGCGCCGTTCCAGGCCACTGGCGCAGCCAGAATGAATTGCCTTGGGCACCGATTGGGATTAGCCTAGACCCGGAAATACAAGTGGCTACTGCAAGACCCTCCAAGCCATATACCAATCCTCGATACCGCCAATCATTGGGAGAAAAAGCCATGAGCGACGCACAAGTGACCAAGGACAAACTCGTCACCGATTTCAAGGCCGTGGTGGCCGACACCGAAGAACTGCTCAAGCTGACCGCCGGCCAGGCTGGCGACAAGGTCGCGGACGTCCGCGCCCGCCTCGGCGACCGCCTCACCAGCGCCAAGTACAAGCTGCAGGACCTGGAAGCCGCCGTCGTGCAGAAGACCAAGGCCGCTGCCCGCGCCACCGACGATTACGTGCATGACAACCCCTGGAAGGCCGTCGGCGTGGCCGCCGGCGTCGGCTTCCTGCTGGGCCTGCTGGTCAATCGCCGCTAAGCGCCACCGCGCATGAGCGACTCCGCGCCCTCGCGCCTCGGCGAGTCCCTGAAGGGGCTTGCCGATTCGGGTCTGGCTACCGTCCAGACCCGTCTCGAACTCTTCGCGGTCGAGCTGAAGGAAGAAAAGCTGCGCGCCGGCAGCTTCCTTTTCGACACCGTGCTCGCCGCGCTCTTCATCGGCTTCGGCTTCGTGTTCCTGCTGGCCTTCCTGACCGTGCTGCTGTGGGACAGCCACCGTTTGCTGGCCCTCGGCCTCGCCACCACCGGGCTGTTCGCCGCCGGCGTGTGGGCGGCCACCCGGGCTGCCGCAAGGCTGCGTTCCGGCTCGCGCCTGTTCGCCTCCAGCCTGGCAGAACTGGCCCAGGACCGGGAAGCCCTGCGGCCGGAAGAATGAACCCCGAACTCGTCGAACTCGCGCTGCGCAAGCAACGCCTGCAGATCCGCTGCAGCGAACAGCGCGACGCGCTGATCCACCACGCCCAGGCCTTCGCACCGGTGCTGCACGGCGTCGACCGCATCGGCGACGGCCTGCGCTGGGCGCGCCACAACGCCCCGCTGCTGAGCGGCATCGCGGTGTTCGCACTGGTCGTCCGTCCCCGCGCGGCAATCCGCTGGGCCCGCCGCGGCTGGCTTGGCTGGCAGTTGCTGCGCCGGGTCCGCAATCTGATTCCCTGATCGCCATTGCCATGACCACCACCGTCGACCTCGAGGAAATCTGCCGGGCCCGCGAAGAAGCCGACTGCCTGTGCACGCCGGCCGAAGTGGACGCCGCCCTCAACCAGCTCGCCGCCGACATCACCGTCCGCCTGCAGGACAAGAACCCGCTGGTCTATGTGGTGATGAACGGCGGCCTGATCCTCGCCGGCCGCCTGCTGCCGCGCCTGCCCTTCCCGCTGGAACTGGCTTACCTGCACGCCACCCGCTACGGCCACGCGCTGCAAGGCACCCTGCTCGACTGGCGCGTGCGCCCGACCCAGGACCTGCGCGACCGCACGGTACTGGTGCTCGACGACATCCTCGACGAAGGCCACACGCTGGCCGCCATCATCGACTACCTGAAGCAGGAAGGCGCCCGCGAAGTCCATTCCGCGGTGCTGGTGCACAAGGTGCACGACCGCAAGGCCTACCCCGGCATGCGCGCCGACTTCACCGGCCTCGACGTGGCCGACCGCTTCCTGTTCGGCGGCGGCATGGACTACAAGGGCTACTGGCGCAACGCACCCGGCATCTACGCGCTGAAGGGCCACTGAGCCACCAAACGCCAGACTTGCCTGCCAGGGCTGGCTCAGTGGGGGCGAATTCATTCGCCCCCACGGGAATTCGCACAGCAACAAGACAGGGCCGGCTGGCCCGGTCGCAGACTTTTTCCCTTCTTCCCGGTTCAGCGCCCCGTCACCAGCGCCGCCATCGCGCGGCGCCAGCCGGCAGCGGCTTCCGGACCGGCCTCAGCGAAGACCTTCTCCAGCATTTCCATCTGCGTTCCCGACAGCTGCGCCTCCAGCGCCGCGCCTTCGGCGGTGAGTTGCAGGCGCTTCACACGCCGGTCGTTGTCAGCCGCCGCAGTGCCCACCAGGCCGTCGTCCACCAACTGGCGTAAGGGCGCATGCAGCGCCTGCTTGCTGACGCCCAGGGTGGTCAGCAGGGCATTCACCGCGATCCCCGGATTACGCCCGACGAAATACAGGATGCGGTGATGCACGCGCCCTAGGCCACGCTGGGCCAGGATGTCGTCCGGCGGCGCGGTGAAAGCCCGGTAGGCGAAGTAGAACAGTTCGATGGCCTCGCGGAGCTCGGCCTGGCGATTTAGGTCAATCATGTTGACATTATTCCGGAAGAAGATCAGGATTTATAGGTCAATATTATTGACTTAATTCTTTCTGGAGACTTCCATGCCGACTACCCCCTCCCCGCGCCTGCCGACCTCCCTTTCCGCCCGTGTGCACGATCTGCACCCGTCGCCGATCCGGGAGATCCTGGCCGTCGTAGGGCGCCCCGGCATGATCTCCTTCGCCGGCGGGCTGCCGGCCGCCGAGACCTTTCCCGAGTTCGGTCTGGCCGCCCCCACCGACGCTCTGCAGTACGGCCCCACCGAGGGCGATCCGCAACTGCGCACGCGCATTGCCGAAGAGCTCGGCCGCCGCGGTCTTGACTGCGGCCCGGAACGCATCCTCGTGCTGTCCGGCTCCCAGCAGGGCATCGATCTGGTCGGCAAGCTGTTCGTCGACCCGGGCACGCCGGTGGCCGTCGAATCGCCCACTTACCTGGCCGCGCTGCAGGTGTTCCGCTTTTTCGGGGCGCGCTTCGTGCCCTTCACGGCGGCCGAGGTCAATGCCGCAGCCCTCCGCGACAGCCGGCCGGCGCTGGCCTACGCCATCCCGACCTTCCAGAATCCCACCGGGTATTGCTACAGCGCTGCCGAACGACAGGCGCTGGCGACAGCCTGCGGCGAAGCCGGCGTGCCGCTGTTCGAGGACGACCCCTACCGCGACCTGATCTACGATACCTGCGAACGGCGCCCGGTGTGCGCAGCGCTGACGGACAGCCCGTGGATCTACCAGGGCTCCTTCTCGAAGAGCCTGGCGCCGGGCCTGCGCCTCGGCTTCCTGGCCGCCTCCCCTGATCTGTTCCCCTACCTGGTGCGCCTCAAGCAGGCCGCCGACCTGCACAGCAACCGCCTCAGCCAGTGGCTGGTGCTGCAGCAACTGGAATCCCCGACGCGGGCCGAACGCCTCGCCGGGCTGGCCGACTTCTACCGCCACAAGCGCAACCTGTTTGCAGCGGCGCTGGAACGCCATTTCGGCGCCCTGGCGAGCTGGAGCGTGCCCAAGGGGGGTCTGTTCTTCTGGCTGCAGCTGAAACGCCGCATCGACACCCGTCAACTGCTGCCGCTGGCCATCGAGGAGGGCGTCGCCTTCATGCCCGGCGAAGCCTTCTACCCGGACGCGCCGGAGGCCACCGGCACGCTGCGCCTCAACTTCAGCCACGCCAGCGAGGACGAGATCGACCGTGGACTGGCCCGGCTGGCGGCGCTGATCGCCCGCCAGCCGGCCTGACCAGGCCCTCAGGCGCCGAACAGCGCGGCGCTGGCGACCGGATTGGACGGGAAGTAGAAATGCACGTAGGAGGCCGTCACCCGGCCCAGCCGGTAGATCGCCTCGCCGTCCTTGCCGCCACGCAGGCTGCTGGCGCGGGTCAGGGGCTGCAGCGGGGTCTCGCTCTTCGAGTAATGGAAGGTGTGGCCGGTGAGCCGCCCTTCCGGCAGTTCCGCCACCTGCGTGCCGAGGGCCGCCAGCCGCGCCTGCATGCGCGTGTGGCCGGGCAGCACGCCTGAGCCCGGGAAGGTTGCGCCTTCCTTGTCGGTGATGCTCTCGAACAGGCTCATCATGCCGCCGCATTCGGCCAGCAGCGGCTTGCCGGCCGCCACGTGGGCATGCAGATCGGCCTGCCAGCGCGCATTGGCGGCCAGCGCCTCGGCATGCAGCTCGGGATAACCGCCGGGCAGCCACAGCGCGTCGCAGTCCGGCAAGGCATCGCCGGCCAGCGGCGAGAAGAAGCTCACTTCGGCGCCGAGCCCGGCCAGCGTGTCCAGATTGGCCGGGTAGATGAAGCCGAAGGCCGCGTCGCGGGCGATGGCGATGCGCCGGCCGCGCAGGATCGCATCCACCGGCGGACGCTCGACCGCCGGAAAGCTCACCGGCGGCGACAGGTCCGCCGCACCGGTGCGCGCCAAGTGGTCGGCCAGGCGATCGAGGCGCGCGTCGAGATCGGCGATCTCGGCCGCCTGCAGCAGGCCCAGATGGCGTTCCGGCAGCGCTGCGTCGGCATCCCGCGGCAAGGCGCCGTACCAGGCAATGCCGGGCCCGAGGCTGTCCTGCAGCAGCTTGGCGTGGCCTTCGCTGCCCACGTGGTTGGCCAGCACGCCGGAGAACGGCAAATCCGGCTGCCAGGTGGCGAGACCATGCACCAGCGCGCCGAAAGTCTGCGCCATCGCCTTGGCATCGATCACTGCCATCACCGGAATGCCGAAGCGGCGCGCGATGTCGGCGCCGGACGGCGCGCCATCGAAGAGGCCCATGACCCCCTCGACGAGGATCAGGTCGGCCTTCTGCGCAGCCGCGTGCAAGCGCCAGGCGGCGTCTTCGGCGCCGCACATGCCCAGGTCCAGGTTGTACACCGGCGCTCCGCTGGCCACCGCGTGGATCTGCGGGTCGAGGAAGTCCGGACCGCACTTGAACACCCGCACCTTGCGCCCCTGGCGGGTGTGCAGGCGGGCCAGTGCGGCGGTGACAGTGGTCTTGCCCTGGCCGGAGGCCTGGGCCGCGACGAACAGGGCCGGACAGGCGGCTGCGCTCATTCCTTCACCTCCGGTTGGAACCAGGCCAGACGCGACTGCAGGCCGACCACGTCGCCGACGATGGTCAGCGCCGGCGGCGTGATGCCGGCTTCCTTTACCGCCGCCGCCAGGCCGGCCAGATCGGACGTCACCACCCGCTGGGCCTTGGTCGTGCCGCGCCGCACCACCGCCGCCGGCGTCGTGGCGGCCAGGCCGTGGGCGACCAGCTGGGCGCAGATCGTCGCCAGCTGGGTAATGCCCATGTAGAACACCAGGGTCTGCTTGGGGCGGGCCAGCATGCCCCAGTCCAGGTCCACCGAGCCGTCCTTGAGGTGGCCGGTGACGAAGATGCACGACTGGGCGAAATCCCGGTGGGTCAGCGGAATCCCCGCGTAGGCGCCGATACCGGCCGCCGCGGTGATGCCGGGAATCACCTCGAAGGGCACGCCGGCCTTCACCAGCTCTTCCACTTCCTCACCGCCGCGTCCGAAGATGAACGGATCGCCACCCTTCAGGCGCACGACGCGCTTGCCTGCCTGGGCCAAGCGCACCAGCAAGGCGTTGATGCCTTCCTGCGGCAACGAGTGGTTGGAGGCCTTCTTGCCCACATAGATGCGCTCGATGGCGGTCGGCACGCAGTCGAGCACTTCCTTGCTGACGAGGTTGTCGTAGACCAGCACATCTGCCTCGAACAACAGGCGGAAGGCGCGCAGCGTCAGCAGTTCCGGATCGCCGGGGCCGGCACCGACCAGATAGACCCAGCCTGGCTTGGCCGGGGAACGTTCGCGGGGAAGAGAGGCAGCAGGCACGTCAGCGCTCCACGGTCGAAAGTCTCAGGATAGTGCCGGCTTGCGCCACAAGGCCAGGCGCACCGGCGCACTGGGCATGAAACGCAGGCGCCCGGCCACCGTCTCGCCGCAGGACAGGCTCAATTCCTGCCACGCTTCGGCCGGCACCTGGGCGGCGAAGGCCAGCAGCTCGGCGCGGGCCTGATCGTCCTCGGCGCTGGCCACCAGGCGTCCGCCCGGCGCCAGGCGCGCCCACGCGGCAGCCAGCCAGTCGCCAAGCCCCGCCGCACCACGGATGAACACCGCCTCCGGCGCCGGCCATTCACGGCAACGCAGCGGCGACGCACTCCCGATTGCCAACAGGTTGTCGCCAACCCCGGCCAACGGAATGCTCATCCCCAGCAGGCTCGGCTCCATGCCCACCGCGCGCACCCGCGCCGTCGGCACCGCCCGCGCCCACTCGAGGGCCAGGCTGGCCTCGCCGTCGGAGATCGCCCAGCCGGTTTCCCACGCCGCCGGCTGCAGCCAGGCCAGCGCCAGCGTACGCACGGCCAGCGGCAGCGCCGCGGGCGCCCCTTCGCCGAGGGCGGCGTCGGACAGCCCCGGCAGCTCGGCGAACAGCCCGTTCGACGGCCCCGTCGCGACGATCAGCACCGCCCGCGGATCGAAGGGCTCGCGCAGCTCGACCAGCTCGGACGCCAGCCAGGCCCGCGCCTGCAGCGCGCCCGAGGAGAATTCACAGACCCAGACACGGGCGCCGGCAAAGCCGCTGTCCAGCAGCAGGCGCGCCACCGCCACCGGCGTAGCGGCATCGGCGGTCGGCAGGGCCAACAGACGATGGGCGCGCAACTGGCCGCGCAGCGTCGCCAGCGGCGCCCGCCGCAGGTCCACCACCGACACGATCTCGGCCGACAGGCCCAGCGCGGCGCAGGCCGCCTGCACCCGCCCGACACCGGGCAGCACGCGCACATTGGCCGGGCCCAGTTCGGCCAGCAGTTCGGCGGCCGGACCATCGCCGGCGCCGTCGCCGGTCACCACCAGCACGCTGCCAGCATGGCCGACGGCACGCACGTCCACATGGGCCGACTCGGCAGCGCACAGCTGCTGGGGTACCTTCAGTTCGAGACCGGCCAGGCGGTCGAGCGCATCGGCCGTGCCCAACACCACCCGTGCGCTACGCAAGACCGTCAGCGCCTCGGACGACAGCACCGGTGGTACGTCCAGCCCCAGGCTGACGACGGTCAGCGGAGCCGGCTCGGCGGCAGTCACTGCTGAGTCAGCGTCAATCTTGCCGGCGGCCTCGGCGGCGACGTCCGGTGGCGCCCCTACGGCTTCGGTTTCGCCGGGCACCGCGGCAGACGCGTCACTCTCGGCAAGCCCATCAGCAGCCGCAACAGACTCATCCGCCTCGCCTTCCGACAGCGCATCGGCATTCCGCTCCCGGTCCTCGCCATGACCGTTCCGCTCACCCTTGCCGCGCCGGCGCTTGCGCTTGCGCCGCAGGCCCGCCGGGGCGACAACCGCCTCACCGTCGGCAAGCGGCTGTGCATCGTCGGACTCCCCGGGCGCAGTACCAGCGGCGTCCACCTGCCCGGCGGGCATGTCGGACTCCGGCTCCGGCTCAAGCTCCGCTGCCGGCTCGACCCTGGCCGGTTGCGGCAGCTCTACGGACGTCACGGCCTCGACCGCTGCAGGTGCAGGTTCAGCGGGAAGCGCCACGGCGGGCGCCTCAACCGGCGCGACCACCGCTGGCGTCGCGTCGGCGGCCGCTTCCACCGCCGCAAACAGATCCGCCGTCGTCTCCACGACGACTGCCACTTCGGCCTTCGGCTTGCGCGGTGCACGTTTGGCACGAGGCTTGGCCGGCTTCTCGGCCGCTGGGGCCTCGACAGCCTCCACGACGGTGGGGGCTGCCTCGGCAGCGGGAGCATCGGCCACGACTTCGGCTTTCTTGCGCGAGGTCCGGGCGGGGGCCTTGCGGCGGGCCGGCTTGGCAGGCACCTCCGCGTCCGCCGGCGTGGCCGGCGGCTCGAAATTCTGTTCTTCGCTCATGTTCTGGCGGCCGCGCCCACGCACGACCGGAAAAACGGGGGACGCAGGATAGCACGAAGCCTTTTATGGCCGAGGACAGGGACAAAACTGATACGGCTCAAGGCGGCGGCTATTGAAAATGCCCCCAATGCCAATAAGGCAAAGTAATATTAAAAGCCGTTATTTTTATAGGGGTATTCAATGCGCAGCAAATCCATCCTTGCCCTGGCCCTCTCAGCCTTCGCCGTCAGCACGCCGGTACTTGCCGACGACCACGGCGGCCCGGTTGCACCGAAGCCCTACACCACCGGCGCCACCCTCACCAAGTCCGTCCAGGCCAGCATCACGCCGGACAAGGCGCTGGAAATCCTGAAGGCTGGCAATCTCCGCTTCGCCGCCGACAAGCCCCTCAAGCGCAATCTCAAGGCACGGGTCCAGGCCACCGCCCTCGGCCAGTTCCCCTTCGCCAGCGTCGTCGGCTGTATCGATTCCCGCGCTGCACCGGAGGTGGTCTTCGACCAGAGCGTCGGCGACATCTTCGCCGCACGCGTGGCCGGCAACACGATCAACGAGGACATCCTCGGCAGCCTCGAATACGCCTCCAAGGTGGCCGGCTCGCGGCTGGTGGTGGTCCTCGGCCACACCGGCTGCGGCGCCATCAAGGGTGCCTGCGACGACGTGAAGCTCGGCAACCTGACCGGCCTACTGGCCAAGTTCAAGCCGGCCGTCGCCGCCGCCTCCACGCCCGGCGAGCACAACTCCCACAACCACGCCTTCGTGGACGAAGTGACCGAGCTCAACGTGAAGCAGGTCGTCCAGCGCATCCGCGACCAGAGCCCGATCCTCAAGGGTCTGGAAGACGAAGGCAAGATCAGGATCGTCGGCGCCTTGTACGACACCAGCAGCGGCAAGGTGAGCTGGTACTGAGCCAGCGCCGTGCAGGGGGTCCATCACAGATCCCCGGCGCCATGTGACGAGGCCCGCTTTCGCGGGCCTCGTCGTTCTAGCCGAGCGAAAACGGCTTACAACAGCACGCGCTCGATACCACCGCTATTGGCCTTGGCGACGTAATCGGCCATCCAGTTCTCGCCGAGAATGTGCTTGGCCATCTCGACGACGATGTAGTCGGCATCCACGCCGCCGGCATCGTTGGCGTAACGCGACAGGCCCTGCAGGCAGCTCGGGCAGGAGGTGAGGATCTTCACCTGGGCGGTGGCATCGGCGCCGCGCAGCTTCTCGGCGCCCTTCTCGATCTCTTCCTGCTTGCGGAAGCGCACCTGCGTCGAGATGTCCGGGCGGGACACCGCCAGCGTGCCGGATTCCCCGCAGCAGCGGTCGGACAGATCGACCCGCGTCCCCATCAGCTCGTTGGCCACCTTGATGCCGGAATGGACCTTCATCGGGGTGTGGCAGGGCTCGTGGTACATGTAGCGGGTACCGGTGATGCCGTCGAGCTTGAGACCCTTCTCCATCAGGTACTCGTGGATGTCGAGCAGGCGGCAGCCCGGGAAGATCTTCTCGAAGTGGTACTTCTGCAGCTGGTCCATGCAGGTGCCGCAGGACACGATCACCGTCTTGATATCGAGATAGTTGAGCGTGTTGGCGACCCGGTGGAACAGCACCCGGTTGTCGGTGGTGATCTGCTGGCCCTTGTCATCCTCACCGGCCGACGACTGCGGGTAACCGCAGCACAGGTAGCCCGGCGGCAGCACGGTGGTGGCGCCAACCTGGTAGAGCATGGCCTGGGTGGCCAGGCCGACCTGGCTGAACAGACGCTCGGAACCGCAGCCCGGGAAGTAGAACACCGCGTCCGACTCGTCGCGCTTGACCTTCGGATTGCGGATCACCGGAACGATGGTGTCGTCCTCGATATCCAGCAGCGCACGGGACGTGCGCTTGGGCAGGCCGCCCGGCATCGGCTTGTTGATGAAGTGGATCACCTGGGCCTTGATGGTCGGCTTGCCGAGGGTTGCCGGCGGATGCTGGACCTGATCCTGGATCAGGCCGAGCGACTTGCCGACCGCATGGCCGAGGCGCTGGGCCTTGTAGCCGAGGCCGATCATGCCGGCGCGGATGGTCTTGATCGTCGCCGGATCGGTGGCGGTCAGGAAGGCCATCGCCGCCGCCTTGCCAGGGTTGAAGGATTTCTTACCCTGCTCGCGCAGCAGGTTGCGCATCTTGATCGACACGTCGCCGAAGTCGATGTCCACCGGGCACGGCTTCTCGCACTTGTGGCACACCGTGCAGTGGTCGGCCACGTCCTCGAACTCGGCCCAGTGGGCCAGGGACACGCCGCGGCGGGTCTGCTCCTCGTACAGGAAGGCCTCGATCAGCAGCGAGGTGCTGAGGATCTTGTTGCGCGGGCTGTACAGCAGGTTGGCGCGCGGCACGTGGGTCGAGCACACCGGCTTGCACTTGCCGCAGCGCAGGCAGTCCTTGATGTCATGGGAGATCTCGCCGATGGCGGTCTGCTCCATGATCAGGGACTCGTGGCCCATCAGGTTGAAGCTGGGCGTGTAGGCGTTGTCGAGGTTGCCGCCGCGCATCAGCTTGCCGCGGTTGAAGCGGCCTTCCGGGTCCACCTTCTTCTTGTAATCCCAGAAGTTGGCCATCTCGGCGTCGGTCAGGTAGTCGAGCTTGGTGATGCCGATGCCGTGCTCGCCGGAGATCACGCCATCCAGCGAACGAGCCAGCTCCATGATGCGGTCGACGGCCTTGTTGGCGGTCTGCAGCATCTCGTAGTTGTCGGAGTTCACCGGGATGTTGGTGTGCACGTTGCCGTCGCCGGCGTGCATGTGCAGCGCCACGAAGACGCGGCCGCGCAGCACCTGCTTGTGCAGCTTCTTGATGCCCTCGCGCACCGGGCCGAACAGCTGGCCGTCGAAGATCTTGTCGAGGCGCGGCTTGAGTTCGTTCTTCCAGCTGGTGCGGACCGAGTAATCCTGCAGGCGGTGGAACAGCTTCGGGTTGGCGGCGCGGTTGCTCAGCTCGCCGGCCACGATGCCGTAGGACACGAAGCTCGGCTCGGCCAGCTCCAGCGGCGTGTCGAGGTTGTCGAGCAGCCATTCCCAGCGCAGGCGCACCGCCTCCACGTAGTTGATGGCAGCCTCGCGGCGGTCGCCGATCAGCTCGTCGCGGGAAATGGTGGCGTCGCCGGTGTCCAGCGGCAGCTCGCCCTGCAGGTATTCCTTCAGCGCGTCGCACAGGGCCAGCTTGTTCTGCGTGGACAGCTCGATGTTGATGCGCTCGATGCCGTCGCAGTAGTCGCCCATCCGCGGCAGCGGGATCACCACGTCCTCGTTCACCTTGAAGGCGTTGGTGTGGCGGGAGATCGCCGCGGTGCGCGAACGATCGAGCCAGAACTTCTTGCGCTGCTCGGGGCTGACCGCGATGAAGCCTTCGGCGCCGCGGGTGTTGGTCATGCGGATCACTTCGGAGGCGGCGGTCATCACCGCCGCTTCGTCGTGGCCGACGATGTCGCCGATCAGCACCATCTTGGGCCGCCCGTGGCGCTTGGCCTTGGTGGTGTAGCCCACCGCCTTCACGTAGCGCTCGTCCAGGTGCTCCAGGCCGGCCAGCAGCACGCCGGCGTCATTGCCGGCGCCGCCCGGCTTGAAGTAGTCGGTGATCTCGACGATCGCCGGCACCGCCTCGCGAACCTGGCCGAAGAACTCCAGGCACACCGTGCGGGTCACCGGCGGCATCTTGTGCAGCACCCAGCGCGACGCCACGATCAGGCCGTCGGTGCCTTCCTTCTGCACGCCCGGCACACCGCCGAGGAATTTGTCGGTGACGTCCTTGCCGAGGCCGTCCTTGCGACAGGCCGCGCCCGGCATCGTCAGGACTTCCTCGGACAGCGGCTTGTAGCTCTTGGCATCGAAGCGCTTGAGGCGGAACTGGACGGTTTCCTGTTCGTGGATCTTGCCGAAGTTGTGGTTGAGGCGCTCGACCTCCAGCCAGTTGCCATCCGGCGTAACCATCTTCCACCAGGCCAGGTTGTCCAGCGCGGTGCCCCACAGCACGGCCTTCTTGCCGCCGGCGTTCATCGCGATGTTGCCGCCGATGCACGACGCGCTGGCCGAGGTCGGATCCACCGCGAAGACGCGGCCGGCCAGGGACGCGGCTTCCGACACCCGGTCGGTGACCACGCCGGCGCCGGTGCGGATGGTCGCGTAGGGCTCGCTGTGGCCGGGCAGCACCACGTCCTCGACCGGGCCCATCGAAATCAGCTTCTCGGTGTTGATGACCACCGACCTGGCATCCAGCGGCACGGCACCGCCGGTGTAGCCGGTGCCACCCCCACGCGGGATGATGGTCAGACCGAGTTCGATGCAGCTCTTCACCAGCGGCGCCATTTCCTCTTCGGTGTCCGGATAGAGGACCACGAAGGGGTACTCGACGCGCCAGTCGGTGGCGTCGGTCACGTGCGACACGCGGGCGTGGCCGTCGAAGCAGATGTTGTCCTTGCGGGTGTGGCGGGCCAGCTCGTGGCGCACCTTCTTGCGCAGCTCGGCGGTGTCGTCGAACAGCTTGGCGAAGCGGTCCACCGCAGCGTTGGCGGCCTGCACCAGGCTCGCCACCTTGGTGCTGCGCTCCGGGTCCTCGTCGCTGGATTCCTCGCGGCGCTTCTCGACCTCGTGCAGGCGATGGCGCAACGCGCCGATCAGCGCACCGAGGCGATCCCGGTTGTCGAGCAGATCGTCCTGCAGGTAGGGATTGCGCTGGACGACCCACACGTCCCCCAGCACCTCGTAGAGCATCCGCGCAGAGCGGCCGGTGACACGTTCGGTCCGCAGGTCATCCAGCGTCTGCCAGGCATCGGCACCGAGCAGGCGAATGACGATCTCGCGATCCGAGAACGACGTGTAGTTGTAGGGAATTTCGCGCAGGCGTTGGGTCATGGGACACACCGGAACCGACAGGGAAACTGCCCATTGTAACCAATGGGGAGCGAAACCGGGGCGTCAAATCAATACCTTATCGGATGTGGGGCCTTTATCCGACGGCATTCCCGGCGGAACGGCCGGCCTGAAAAAGCAGAAAGGCCGGCGCCCATCCGCCGGCCTTTCTACTCGTCGCGCCCGCCGGCGCGGGACTACAAGACAGCGCGCCGACCGTTGCGCTGGGTTGCCACCAGCAGCACCAGACCGACCCCCAGCAGCGCGACCGTGCCCGGTTCGGGAATGCCGAGCGCAGCCAGCGCGAGCACGCCAGCCCGCGTCTGAACGATCTGCGTCGGATGAATATCGTCGGCAAACACAGATTCGCTGCATGCCGGAGTACCTGGCACAAAGCACGGATACAGCGCATTGCTGAGGCCGAAACGCTGGCCGCCGGAAAGGGTATCGCCGACGACGTCGGTCAGCATGCCGAAAAGATCGAGTTCGGCGACATTCACCGCGAACACCTTGCGCAGGTTGTCGAGCGCGGTATCGAGCAGCGCATCGTAATACGCGCTGACTTCCGTTGCTGCACCGCCCTTGCCACTGAGGTTCATCCGCGGCGTCAGGCCAAGGTCCGTGATGTTGGCGATCAGGAAATTGTGCGCTCCGGAATTGATCAGGTACCCCAGCGACGTGGTCAGGTTGTTGAGCACGGTGTTCGCCGCCAGGTGACGGAAGGCGACGTCGGCCGCCGTGCTGCCACTGTTGGCGCTCACCGCATCGAGCAGATCGTTGGAGCCGATGCCGATCACGTAAAGGGCATTTGGATCGGCTACCCCGCCGGTCGTCGACGACCACTGCCCGAACACCTGTGCCAGCAACCCGGTATTGGCACCCGCATGACCGTCTGTACCTGACAGTGCGCCGCCCCAGGCGTAGTTGTTACCGCCCTGCAGCCAAGCCTTGGAGTCGGTCGCCAGGCCCAGGCCGGCCGCGACCTTCTCGGTCCACACCGGCCCGTCGGAAAAGCGCCCGTTGTAGTAGGGCGCCGGCGGGTAGGTCCCCCCCGTTGCCGTATAGACGTTGCCCGTATCCGAGAGGCTGTCGCCGAAGAAATAGACGCTGGAATAGCTCGCCTCGGCGGCAAAGCCCGTCATCGTGAAACATAGGGCGGCAAGGCCGCGGGACAGTCGCTTGGACCAGGACATGGGGTTCCCCTTATTGGTTCGAGTTCTTGGTGAAAAGCCGGTGTCGCTGGAGCATGGAAAGAATCGCTGAGGAAGACCCGCAACGACCCTTTTCATGCTGCAAAGCCCGGCGGGGCCATGCCAAGCAAATACAATACCAAGTGTGTAAAAATCCCTTTACATCAACGTTCACATTGCATTTCAGGCCTCACCCCATGCCCGTGCCGATGGCACTTGTAAAATTATTCGACACCTCCCGGCCTCCGTGGCGCACTACCTCAACAGGCCGCCTGCACTGCCACTTCCACCCGCCAGCCGGCTTTGGCCAGGCGCACCACCTGCACGCAGGCGCGAGTCGGCGCAGTACCCGGCGACAGCCAGGCGTCCCACACCGCGTTCACCGCGTCGTAATCAGCCATGTCCA
This sequence comes from Zoogloea sp. LCSB751, assembly GCF_002028455.1. Classification (GTDB taxonomy): domain Bacteria; phylum Pseudomonadota; class Gammaproteobacteria; order Burkholderiales; family Rhodocyclaceae; genus Zoogloea. The sequence goes on from NZ_MWUM01000007.1 coordinate 124,393, forward strand.
CCAGGTACAGGGTCGCCATCAGCAGGCGATCCTTGCCGCTGCCGGCCTGCACCAGCAGGTTTTCCAGGCTGGCCAGCATCGCCGCAGTCTGGGTCGTGATGTCGGCGTGCTCGTCCGGCGGCACCTCGACGCAATGGACGACGCCGTTGTGGATCGTGTAGTCGGAATAACGCGGCGTGGTGCCGGCGCGCTGGATGTGGGTCATGAAAAGCTCCGCAGGGTCAAAGGACGCAATGTTGCAGCGCGGCGCCTCCGGCTGCTACCCTTTGTTGCTTCCTCAGCCGAAGCAAAGGTCTTGTGTCATGAGCGCGCAGCATCCGGACTACCTCCAGAAGATCCTTACCGCCCAGGTTTACGACGTCGCCATCGAGACCCCCCTCGACCCGGCGCCCAACCTGTCGGCGCGAATTCACAACAAGATCTTCCTGAAGCGCGAGGACATGCAACCGGTGTTCAGCTTCAAGCTGCGCGGCGCCTACAACAAGATGGCCAGCCTCAGCCCGGCAGCCCTCAAGCGCGGCGTGATCTGCGCCTCTGCCGGCAACCACGCCCAGGGCGTCGCCCTGTCGGCCAAGAAGCTCGGCGCGCGGGCGGTCATCGTGATGCCCACCACCACCCCGGCGATCAAGATCGACGCGGTCAAGCGCAACGGCGGCGAGGTGGTGCTGGCCGGCGAATCCTTCTCCGATTCCTACGTCCACGCCAAGGAACTCGAAAAGGCCGAGAAACTGACCTTCGTCCATCCCTACGACGACGTGGAGGTCATCGCCGGCCAGGGCACCATCGCGATGGAGATCCTGCACCAGCATCCCAAGCCCATCCACGCGGTGTTCTGTTGCGTCGGCGGCGGTGGCCTGCTGGCCGGCGTGGCGGCCTACATCAAGCGCGTACGTCCCGACATCAAGGTGATCGGCGTCGAAACCGTCGATTCCAACGCGATGACCCAGTCCCTCGCCGCCGGCAAGCGCGTCGAGCTGGAAAGCGTCGGCCTCTTCGCCGACGGCGCGGCGGTCAAGCTGGTCGGTGAGGAGACCTTCCGCCTGTGCCAGGAATACGTGGACGAGATGATCCTGGTGGACAACGACGCGATCTGCGCCGCCATCAAGGACGTCTTCGAGGACACCCGCTCCATTCTCGAACCGGCCGGCGCCCTGTCCCTGGCCGGCGCCAAGGAATACGCCAAGCGCCACAACCTGAAGGACAAGGCCCTGATTGCCGTGGCCTCCGGTGCCAACATGAACTTCGACCGCCTGCGCTTCGTCGCCGAGAGGGCCGAAGTCGGCGAGCAGCGCGAGGCCGTACTGGCGGTCACCATCCCCGAGAAGCCGGGCTCCTTCAAGAAGTTCTGCAACCTGCTCGGCAGCCGCAACATCACCGAGTTCAACTACCGCTACGCGGATGCGCAAAAGGCCCACATCTTCGTCGGCGTCAGCGTGCACAACCGTGCCGAAGGCGGGCGCATCACCGAACTGCTGCAGCGTCACGAACTGCCGTGCCTGGACCTGACCGACGACGAGATGGCCAAGAGCCACATCCGCTACATGGTCGGCGGCCACGCCCCCCAGGCGGAAAACGAGGTGCTGTACCGCTTCGTGTTCCCGGAACGCCCGGGCGCCCTGCTCAACTTCCTCGAGACCCTGCGTTCCGACTGGAACATCAGCCTGTTCCACTACCGCAACCATGGCGCCGACTTCGGCCGCGTGCTGGTCGGCATGCAGGTGCCGCCGTCCGACCGGGAGGCCTTCCAGGGCTTCCTGGCGCGGCTCGGCTACGAGTACGTGGATGAAACCGCGAACCCGGCCTACCGGATGTTCCTCGGCTGACCACCTCCCGTTGGGGCGAATGAATTCGCCCCAACGGGAGAACGCGAAACCTAGTCCGGATGCTTCTCGGCCACCAGCCGGTCGAGCAGGTCCATCGCCTCGCGGCTGCCGGCTTCCATGTTTTCCAGCCCGTCGACGATCGCCGCCTGCAGCGCCGCATCGTGCTGCCAGTCGGCCCCCATCTGCGCCATGACCCGATGGGCCCCCTCATGCACGCGGGCATGGGGTTGTTCCAGGCGGCGGTAGGACGGCAGGCTCCCAAAGGCCTCCTGCCCCTCCCTGTCGTACCAGGTGCCGAGGCGGCACTGGTGGTGATCCATGGCCACCGCCCGCGTCGCATCCGCGTCGCAGGTCCCGTTGAGGGCCAGGTAGGTACGCTGCTTGTAGACCATGTGATCGAGCTTGAAGAGGGTCACCAGGCTCTTGTCGTGGACCCGCACCGACTCCTTCTCGGTTTCCCGCGCCGACGCGGCAAAACGACCGAAAGTCTGGGTCAGCTCACCGACCACCACCGACGAGCGCGCCGTGATCCCGCGCATTTCCCGCGCATCCTCCTCCATCGCCTCGCCGTCGCTGATCAACCCGCGCATCACCTCGCCGATGGCCTGGGACGCGCTGCGGGTCTTCTCCGCCAGCTTGCGCACCTCGTCGGCCACCACCGCGAAGCCGCGGCCCGACTCGCCAGCCCGTGCCGCCTCAATGGCCGCGTTGAGGGCCAGCAGGTTGGTCTGGTCGGAAATCTCGGTGATCAGCACCACCGCCTGGCTGACCTCCTTGCTGCGCGCGTTGAGGCCGCCGATGGCGTCCGCCACATGCACGATGCGCTCGCTGATACCCGATAGCTGGCTGACCACCTCGGCCACCGCGTGCTGGTTCTCCGCCGCCTCGGTGGCCGTCTCGGTGGCGGCGGTGGCGGCCTTGCGCATCTGCGTGGTGACCTCCAGCAGGTCGGCCTGGTTGCCGGTCAGGTTGGCGATCAGGTTGCCGGCGTTGAGCAGGCCGGCATTGCTGAGCACCCTGTTACGGGCCTGGTCGCGCAGGTGCGCGGACATGTTGGTGAGCAGCGTGTTATGGGTTTCCATCGCCTCGAACAGGCTGCCATGCAGCCCCGCCGACTGGGCCAGGCGGCTGTAGCGGCCTTCCATCTGGGCGCGGAAAGAGCTGTCGGCCTCGCGGAAATAGGCTTCCAGCTGGTCGAGCATGTCATTCAGCGCCCAGATCAGGCGGCCGATCTCGTCCTTGTCCGACACCCCGGTGACGCGATCGGCGAAATGCCCGCGACCGATCTTCTCGGCCAGCTCCACCGCCGATTGCAGCGGGGCCAGCGAGCGCCCGAACTGCCACTGCCCCCACACCGTCAGGCCCACGCCGAGCACCAGGAAGACCAGCAGCGCCGGGTGGAAACCGGTGATGAAGAACACCGTCAGCAGGGTCGCCAGCAGCAGCGCCGACTGCCCCCAGCCCACCAGGGACAGCTTAGAGTGCAAGGACGAACTGCTCATAACTCTTTCCATTCAAGACTTCAGTCAGTACCGCCGTCCCGGCGGCGATCGCATCCCGCGCGCCGGCCCGGTTCTCGGCGGCCAGCATCTCCTTGTACAGCCCGGCGGCAGCGCGGACCGCCTCAGCCCGCGGCTTGCGGCGCACCGAGGTATAGCTGACGATCCGCCGCGCCGCGTCGTAGTCCGGCGTCACCGTCGCCAGCACCCAGTAGAAGCTGCCGTCCTTGGCCATGTTCTTCACGTAGGCGATGAACTCCTGCCCCGCCGCAATGCTGTCCCACAGCAGCTTGAACGCGCTGCGCGGCATGTCCGGATGGCGGATGATGTTGTGCTGACGGCCGAGGAGTTCGGCCTCGCTGTAACCCGACAGCGCGATGAAGATCCGGTTGGCGTAGAGGATGCGCCCCTTTGGATCGGTCTTCGAAACGATGAAATCCTGCTCGCCCAGCGAACGTTCGCTGCTGGTCGGCGTCACACGCGGCTTCATGGCCTGGCACTGCCCTTCATAAGTACGGGTTCCGATACACACAGGCCCCGCCGGACGGGTGCGCAGGGCGCACATGCGGGCAGGGCCAGGGACTATGTCGGCAATTTTTACCCACACTGAAGACCGGTATTACCAAAAAGTGCATCGAAACTGGACGATCCTGCCCTGACACCGCCGCCGGACGCGTGGTTAAATCGGGCGATGACCCCGCCGCAGCCCACTTTGACCGACCCCACTACCGCCCCTCCCCCCTCCGGCCGCGAACCGGCCTGGTCGGACTACGCCGTGCTGGTCGTCGACGACGAAGCCGGCGTGCGCAACTTCCTCGAACGCGCGTTGCGCGCCCGCGGCTGCCGCGTGGACACCGCAGGCTCCGCGGAGGAAGGCATGGAGCGCCTGCAGCAGCACCACTTCGATGCCATCGTGCTGGACATCGCGCTGCCCGGCCGCTCCGGCATGGAATGGCTGCGCAGCCTGAAGAACGACGGCTTCGCCGGCGACGTGATCCTGATCACCGCCTTCGCCGACATCGAGACCGCCATCGACGCGCTGCGTGCCGGTGCCTCCGACTTCGTCCTCAAGCCCTTCCGCGTGGACCAGATCATCAACTCCCTGCAGCGCTGCTTCGAGCGCGCCCGCCTCGACCGTGAGAACTTCGTGCTGCAGCGCCAGGTAGCCGGCCTCGGCGGGCTGGTGGATGGCATGGTCGGCCACTCGGAGGCGATGCGCCGCCTGTCGGAGCTGATCCACCGCGTCGCCCCGACCCCGTCCACGGTGCTGATCCTCGGCGAATCCGGCGTCGGCAAGGAAGTCACCGCCCGCGCGCTGCACCAGATGAGCCCCCGCGCCGAACGCTCCTTCGTGCCCCTCAACTGCGCCGCGGTGTCCGCCGAGCTGATGGAGAGCGAACTGTTCGGCCACGTGCGCGGCGCCTTCACCGGCGCCCGCGAAGCGCGCCGCGGCCTGTTTCACTACGCCAACGGCGGCACCCTGTTCCTCGACGAGATCGGCGAACTGCCGCTGGCCATGCAGACCAAGCTGCTGCGCGTGCTGGAAGAACGGCGCATCCGTCCAGTGGGCAGCGAGGCCGAAGTGCCGGTGGACGTCCGCGTGGTGGCCGCCACCAACCGCGACCTGCGCGCCGAAGTGGCCGCCGGGCGCTTCCGCCAGGACCTGTTCTACCGCCTGGAAGTCGTCACGCTGGCGATTCCGCCGCTGCGCGAGCGCCGCGAGGACATCGCCGAGCTGGCCGTGCATTTCAACGCCCAGCTGGCCAGCCGCCTGGGCCTGCCGCCGCTGCCCCTCAGCCAGGCCGACCTGGCCCGGCTGGCCGCCTACGCGTGGCCCGGCAACGTGCGCGAGCTGCGCAACCTCATCGAACGCTCGCTGATCCTCGGCGGCCTGCCGGCTGACAGCCAGGCGCCGGGCTTCGTCGAGCCACTGCCGCTGAGCCTGGCCGAAGTCGAGAAGCGCCACATCCTCGCCGTCCTCGACCAATGCGGCGGCAACCGGGCCCGCGCCGCCACGCTGCTCGGCGTATCCCGCAAAACCATAGACCGCAAGGCCGTCGAATGGGGCCTGGCCTGAAACCCACCCCGGCACGCCGATGATCCGCCGCGTCCTCGCGCGCTTCGCCGGCTCGGTCCGCGCCAAGCTGCTGGCCATGGTGCTGGCGCCGCTGTTCCTCGGCGTGCCGATCCTGCTCGGTCTGGTGTGGCTGTGGGGCAACGACGGCTATCACCGCCTGCTCAGCTACAAGGTCGGCTCCGACCTGGTCACCGCCCATGAATACTTCGGCCGCATGCAGCACACGGTGGCGGTGGATCTCGGCGCCGTGGCCGGCTCCCAGCGCCTGTCCCAGGCCATGGCCGCCGACACGCCGGCAGCCCTCGCCGCCTACCTCGACGACGCGCGCCGCCAGGCCGGGCTGGATTTCCTGTTCCTGCTCGATACCCACGGCCGGCCGCTCGGCCGCCAGCTGCCCGCTCACCTGCCCCGCGCCCGCCGCACCAGCTGGCCGGTGGTCACCGCCGCGCTGGCTGGCTCCGCCTTCACGGCCATCGACGTGTTCGACGCCGACCACCTCACCGCCATCGACCCGGCCCTCGCCCAGCGCTGCCGCCTGCCGCTGCTGCCCACCCCCAATGCGGCGCCGGACAAACGCAGCGAAGAGACCCGCGGCCTGCTGATCCACACCGCAATCCCGGTGCGCGACGGCCGCGACCGGCTGGTCGGCGTGCTCGAAGGCGGCGTGCTGCTCAACGGCAACACCAGCCTGGTGGACAGCCTCAACACCATCATCTATCGCGACGGCACCCTGCCGCTGGGCAGCCAGGGCACCGCCACGCTGTTCCTCGGCGACACCCGCATCGCCACCAACGTGCGCCTGTTCGGCGAACGGCGCGCCCTCGGCACCCGCGCCTCCCAGGCGGTGCGCAAGCACGTGCTGAGCGACGGCAAGACCTGGCTCGACACCGCCTTCGTGGTGAACGACTACTACGTGTCCGGCTACGAGCCGGTGGTGGACAGCTTCGGCGAGCGGGTCGGCATGCTCTACGTGGGTTTCCTCGAAGCGCCGTTCAGCGTCGCCATGCGCAACGCGCTGCTGACCCTGTTCGTGGTCTTCCTCGGCGTCAGCCTGGCCGGCAGCGTGCTGTCCCTGCGCTGGGCCCGCAGCATCTTCAAGCCGCTCGAAAAGGTGAACGCAACGATCCGCCGCATCGGCGCCGGCGACGCCGAGGCCCGCGTCGGCCCGGTCGCCAGCCGCGACGAGATCGGCCTGCTCGCCGCCGCCTTCGACGAACTGCTCGACAACCTGGCCGCCCGCCGCGCCGAACTGCAACGCTGGGGCGACGAGCTCGACCGCAAGGTGGCCGAGCGCACCCAGGCCCTGCAGGAAGCCCTGGCGACCCTCGAACAGGCCCGCCGCCACCTGGCGATGACCGAGAAGCTGGCCGCCATCGGCGAGCTCACCGCCGGCGTCGCCCACGAGATCAACAACCCGGTGGCGGTCATCCAGGGCAACCTCGACGTACTGAAGGAAATCCTCGGCCCCGCCGCCGAACCGGTGCGCGAGGAAATCCGCCTGATCCACGAGCAGACCCACCGCATCTGGCTGATCGTCACCAAGCTGCTGCAGTTCGCGCGGCCCGGCGAGTTCGCCGGCTACAGCGAAGCCATCGACCCCGCCCCGGTGATCGCCGACTGCCTGGTGCTGACCCGCCACAACCTCGACCGCCGCCACATCGCCGTGCAGGTGGACAACGCCGCCAGCTGCCGCGTCGAGGTGAACACCGGTGAACTCCAGCAGGTGCTGATCAACCTGATCGTCAATGCCATCCAGGCCATGCCCGACGGCGGCACCCTCAGCATCGCCACACGCGATTGGGCCGACGAGCACGGCGACACCCAGGGCGCCAGCATTGCCGTCTGCGACACCGGCCACGGCATCGCCGCCGAAGACCTGTCGCGCATCTTCGACCCCTTCTTCACCACCAAGAAGGGCTCCGGCACCGGCCTCGGCCTGTCGATCAGCTACGCCATCGTCGAACGCTACGGCGGCCACATCGAAGTCAGCAGCAGCCCCGGCGAAGGCGCCTGCTTCACCATCCACCTGCGCCGCGAGGCCCGCTACGCCGACACCCCGTCAGCACCCGGCTTCACCGCCCGGCGGATCGAGCCAGGCAACGCACCGCACTGACCCGCGACAGCAGGCCCCAACGCCTGCCCTGCCGATACAGCCCTAGGCGCTCGCCCGCCGCAGCCAGGCGCTGGCGCCATCCACGGCGACCGCCATCGCCAGCATCGCAAGGATCACCGTGCTGGCCTCGGCTTCGTGGAACAGGGACAGGCTGAAGTAGAGCAGCGCACCGAGCCCGCCGGCGCCGACGAAACCGAGGATTGCCGCCATGCGGATGTTCATCTCCCAGCGGTACAGCGCATAAGCCAGCCACTGGGCGGCGACCAGCGGAAAGGTGCCGTAAAGGAAGGCCGCCAGCGACGGCGCGCCGCTGCCGGCGAGCGCTTCCGCCGGCGCCGGTGGAGTGTTCTCCAGCGCCTCGGCGAACAGGCGGCCGAGCACGCCGGTGGTATGCAGTGCCAAAGCCAGCGTGCCGGCGAAGGGCCCGAGGCCGGCGGCCAGCACCATCAACGTGGCCCACACCAGCTCCGGCACCGAGCGCAGCAGGTTGAGGACAAAACGCGCCGCCACCTGCCCGGCCACGCCATGGCGCCCGGCCGCCGGCAGCGCCAGCACGGCGCCCGCCACCGCCGCCAGCACGGTGCTGACGAGAGAGATCGCCAGCGTCTCCAGCGCCGCCCAACCCACCTTGGCGAGAAAGGCCGGCCCCAGCTCGGGCGGGAAGAAGCGCCCGACGAAATCGACAATCTCCCCCGCCGCCGCGCCGGCGAACAGCGCGCCCAGCGGCATGTCGAGATAGGCGAAGCTGCCGGCCACTGCCGCGATGACCAGCACCACGGCCAGCAGGCCGCCGAAGGACACCCCAGCCCTCATGCCAGCCTCCGCCGCAGCAGTTCCGACAGGCCGTCGGCCGCCACCACCAGCACCAGGAAGGTCGCCAGGATGCTGGCCGCCTCGCCGCCGTTGAGCATCTTCATCGACTGATCCATCAGCTGGCCGAGCCCACCGGCACCGACGAAGCCCATCACCACCGACGCGCGCACCGCGCATTCCCAGCGATAGACGGTGTAGGACACCAGCTCGCTCGCCGCATTCGGCAGCAGGCCATAACACAGTGCCGCCAGGCGGCCGCTGCCGGCCTCCAGCAGCGCGCGGGCCGGGCGGGCATCGGCCGATTCGAGGATCTCCCCATACACCTTGCCGAGCATGCCGCCGTAGGTGATGCCCAGCGCCAGCACGCCGGCCGCAGCACCGAGGCCGAAGACGCGCACGAACAGCAGCGCCCACACCAGCTCCGGCACGCCGCGCAGCACGGCCAGCAGCGCCCGCGCCACGGCGCGCAGCAGCTGGCCGATCCAGCCGCGCCGGCCCGGCCCCAGGCGGGCGATGGACAGGCTGCGGGTCAGCACCAGGCCCAGCGGCACCGCCAGCAGGATGGACAGCGCGATGCCAGCAGTGGCCATCGCCAGCGTCTCGACGGTGGCTTTGCCGAGCAGGGACAAAAAGTCCGGCGAGGTTTCGGGCGGCAGGAAGCCGGCCAGGAAATTGCCCATCGCCGTCAGGTTGCCGGCCTCGAACAGCGCCGCCGGGTGGAAATCGGTAAGGCGCAGCAGCGGCCACAGCAGCACCAGGGCCACCAGAGTCCAGCCCAGCCGCGGCAGCGCGGCCGGATCGCGTACGGCGGTGCTCATGCGCAGCGCAGCGGCGGCAGCTCGCCGGCAGTTTCGGCCGGCTCAGGCGCGCGCAGGCCACCCGCCAGCGGCAGCCCGCCTTCGGCGGCATACAGCTCGCGCAGCAAAGCATCGCTGACCTGCGCCGCCGGCAGGTCGAACAGGATCGCGCCTTCCTTCACGCCGACCACCCGCGGGAAATGGCGCAACGCCAGGTCCACCGCATGCAGGCTGGCCACCAGCGTGACGCCGCGGCGGGTCGCCTCTTCGTTGAGCAGTGAGATGGTGAGCTCCGACAGGGCCGGGTCCATCGCCGACACCGGCTCGTCGGCCAGCAGCAGGTCCGGCTGCTGGTACAACACGCGGGCCAGCGCGACCCGCTGCTGCTGCCCGCCGGACAGGCGGTCGCAACGCTCATACAGGCGCTCGGCGAGATCCAGGCGGGCCAGCGCAGCGCGGGCGCCGTTCGGGTCCACTGGCAACACCAGCGAGGCGAGGGATTTCCACAGCGGCCACTGGCCGAGGCGGCCAGCCAGCACGGCAGTCACCACCCGCTGGCGCGGCGGGATCGGCGGCGACTGGTGCACCAGACCGATGCGCGCGCGCAGGCGGCGCAGCGCGGCCGGCGCACAGGCCCAAGGCTCGCCGTCGAGCAGGGTCACCCGCCCCTCGCCGGGGCGCAGGGACGCCGCCAGCACCCTGAGCAGCGTCGTCTTTCCGGCACCGGACGCGCCGATCAGCGCCACCCGTTCGCCCGGCGCAATGCGCAGGTCGATGCCGCGCAGCGCACGGAAACCGTTGGCGTGGGTCAGCCCGACGCCTTCGAGGGAAAAACCCATGGTGATCCTCATGGCCGCCGGCCAGCGCCAAGGCGGACAGCAGGAGCGGCTTCACCCGCCCCCACGGCCTGCCTCGACCCGGCCGGCGTGCGGCCTTACTTCAGCAGGCCGGCCGCGTGGGCAGCCGCTTCGATGCCCTTGTAGTTCTCCGCCTTGGTGGGGATGAACTTGCTGGCGCGCTGCAGGGCCATGATTTCCTTATGCGCCGGGTTGGCCGGGTCGAGCTTCAGGAAAGCCTGAGCGATCTTGGCCTGGATCTTCGGATCCAGGTCGCCGCGCACCGTCCAGTTGTAGTCGAAGTAGGTCGGCGTGGTGGCGAAGACGTGCACCTTGGCGGTATCCACTTTCTTCTGCTCGACCAGCTTGTCCCACACCGAGGCGTTCAGCACGCCGGCGTCCACCTTGCCGGCCTGCACGAAGGCCACGGTGGCGTCGTGGGCGCCGGAGAAGGCCACGTTCTTGAAGTCCTTGTCCGGGTTGAGGCCTTCCTGGCTCAAGAAGTAGCGCGGCATCAGGTGGCCGGAGGTGGACGACGGCGCGCCGAAGGCGAAGGTCTTGCCCTTCAGGTCGGCGAAGCTCTTGATGTTGTCGTTGGCGGTGATGAATTTCGACGTGAACTTCGAGTCCTCGACCCGCTGCACCAGCGGCACGGCGGTACCGTTGGTGCGGATCTTGGCCTGCACGAAGGTGAAGCCGCCCAGCCAGGCCAGGTCGAGCTTGCGCGTGGCCAGCCCTTCGACGACGGCGGCATAGTCGGTCACCGGCACGAAGCTGACCTTCATTCCGGTCTCGTGCTCCAGGTAGGCGCCGAGGGGCGCGAACTTGCGTTGCAGCTCGGTGGGCGCCTCGTCGGGAATCGCCGACACGCGCAGCACGTCTTCGGCGTGGGACACGGCCGGCAGGCCGGCGACGGCGGACAGGGCAGAAACGGCACAGGCGCGCAGCAGCGCGCGCCGGGAAAACGGCACGGAAGGCATGAATGGCTCCTCAATACGGCGTCCAGCGGACACCAGCCGCCGGGACGGGGGAGGACGGCCCCGGCTTGATGGGCGGGCTGGCAGCACGCCATCCCGCGGAAAAACCCAAAGCGGTGCACAGACCGCGGGGCGGACTATAACGAGCGGGAAGGGATCAGTGAAGGGGCTGAGAACCTCGCAGGAAGCCTGCAGCGACGCGGATTCCCGGACGTCATCGGGGCTTGCTGCAGCGCAGATGGACATTTTGTCCAGCGGGTGGACAGAATGTCCCGGGAAAGCGCGAAAAAGACTTTCAAGTCCTTGATTCCTCTCGGACCCAAGCCTGGCGCAGGGATTGCAGTGTGTACAGACGCTCTGTTTTCACAACAACCGGAGGAGGAAGAGTCATTATGCAACTCTCACGGCGCCAGTTCTTCAAGGTAGCGGCGGGGGGCTTGACCGGCTCGAGTCTGGTCGCGATGGGCTTCTCGCCCACCGCGGCCCTCGCCGAAGTCCGCACTTTCAAGCTCGCGCGCACCACCGAAACGCGCAACACCTGTCCGTACTGCTCGGTCGGGTGCGGCATCATCATGTACAGCCTGGGCGACGGGGCCAAAAACGCCCACGCCGAGATCATCCACATCGAGGGCGACCCGGACCATCCGGTCAACCGCGGCACCCTGTGCCCGAAGGGCGCCGGCCTGCTCGACTTCGTGCACAGCAAGAACCGCCTGAAATTCCCGGAAGTGCGCGAGCCGGGCAGCAAGGAATGGAAACGCATCGGCTGGGACGAGGCCTTCGGCCGCATCGCCAAGCTGATCAAGGAAGACCGCGACGCCAACTTCATCGCCAAGAACGCCGACGGCGTGACGGTGAACCGCTGGCTGAGCACCGGCTTCCTCGCCGCCTCCGCCTCCAGCAACGAATCCGGCTACATCACCCACAAGGTGGTGCGCAGCCTGGGGATGCTCGCATTCGATAACCAAGCGCGTGTCTGACACGGCCCGACGGTGGCAAGTCTTGCCCCGACGTATGGCCGTGGCGCCATGACCAATCACTGGACCGACATCAAGAATGCGGACGTGATCCTGATCATGGGCGGAAACGCCGCCGAAGCCCACCCCTGCGGCTTCAAATGGGTGACCGAAGCGAAGGCCAAGAACAAGGCCCGCCTGGTCGTCGTGGACCCGCGCTTCACGCGGTCTGCTGCGCTGGCCGACCTGTACGCGCCGATCCGCACCGGCACCGACATCGCCTTCCTCGGCGGGGTGATCAACTACCTGATCACCAACGACAAGGTGCACATGGACTACATCAAGTCCTACACCGACATAAGCTTCCTCGTGAAGGAGGAATTCGCCTTCGCGGACGGCTTCTTCACCGGCTACGACGCCGACAAGCGCAAGTACGACAAGGCCAGCTGGGAATACCAGATGGGCGAGGACGGCTACGTCAAGACCGACCCGAGCCTGCAGGACCCGCACTGCGTGTGGAACCTGATGAAGGCCCACTTCAGCCGCTACACGCCCGACGTGGTCGAGCAGATCTGCGGCACGCCGAAGGCCAAGTTCCTGCAGGTGGCCGAGCTGCTCGCCTCCAGCCACACGCCGGACCGGGTGATGACCATCCTCTACGCCCTCGGCTGGACCCAGCACAGCGTTGGCTCGCAGATCATCCGTACCGCGGCGATGATGCAGTTGCTGCTCGGCAACATCGGCCGGGCCGGCGGCGGCGTGAATGCCCTGCGCGGCCACTCCAACATCCAGGGCCTCACCGACCTGGGCCTGCTGTCCAACCTGCTGCCTGGCTACATGACCCTGCCCGGCGAAAAGGAAACCGACTACGAGCAGTACATCGCCAAGCGCGCGCCGAAGCCGATGCGCCCGGGGCAGATGTCCTACTGGCAGAACTACGGCAAGTTCCACGTCAGCCTGATGAAGGCCTGGTACGGCGCGGCCGCCACCAAGGAGAACAACTGGGCCTTCGACTACCTGCCCAAGCTGGACAAGACCTACGACGTGCTGCAGGTCTTCGAGCTGATGCATCAGGGCAAGATGAACGGCTATGTGGCGCAGGGCTTCAACCCGCTGAACTCCTTCCCGAACAAGGCGAAGGTCGGCGCGGCGCTGTCCAAGCTGAAGTTCCTGGTCATCATCGACCCGCTGGCCACCGAGACCTCGGAGTTCTGGCAGAACCACGGCGAGTTCAACGACGTGGATCCGGCCAAGATCCAGACCACGGTGTTCCGCCTGCCGTCCACCTGCTTCGCGGAGGAAGACGGGGCGATCATCAACTCCGGCCGCTGGCTGCAATGGCACTGGAAGGGCGCCGAACCCCCCGGCGAAGCCAAGGGCGACCCAGAGATCATGGCCGGCATCTTCCTGCGCCTGCGGGAGATGTACAAGAAGGACGGCGGCGCCTTCCCGGACCCGATCCTCAACCTCACCTGGCCCTACAAGGTGCCCCACGAGCCGTCCGCCGAAGAGCTGGCCAAGGAGTACAACGGCAAGACCTTCGCCGACCAGCTCGACTCGAAGGACCCGACCAAGGTCGTCAAGAAAGCCGGCGAGCTGCTCGACTCCTTCGCCCAGCTGAAGGACGATGGCTCTACCGCGTCGGGCTGCTGGATCTTCACCGGCGCGTGGACCGAGAAGGGCAACATGATGGCCCGGCGCGACAACGCCGATCCGTACCAGAACGGCCAGACCCTCGGCTGGGCCTTCGCATGGCCGGCCAACCGGCGCATTCTCTACAACCGCGCCGCCGCCGACCCGTCCGGCAAGCCGTGGGACCCGAAGCGCAAGCAGGTCTGGTGGGATGGCGCCCAGGGCAAATGGGTAGGTTCCGACGTGCCCGACTTCAAGGTGGACTCCGCCCCCGAGGACGGCATGAGCCCCTTCATCATGAACCCCGAAGGCGTGGCCCGCTTCTTCGCCCGCGGCATGATGAACGAAGGTCCGTTCCCCGAGCACTACGAGCCCTTCGAGACGCCGATCGGCATCAATCCGATGCACCCGAACAACCCCAAGGCCACGTCCAACCCGGCCGCACGGGTGTTCAAGGGCGACATGGAAGCCTTCGGCAAGGCCAAGGAGTTTCCGTACGCGGCCACTACCTACCGGCTCACCGAGCACTTCCACTACTGGACCAAGCACGTCGAGTCCAACGCCATCATCCAGCCAGAGCAGTTCGTCGAGATCGGCGAGGCGCTGGCCGCGGAGAAGGGCATCAAGGCCGGCGACAAGGTCAAGGTCAGCTCCAACCGCGGCTACATCAAGGCGGTGGCGGTGGTGACCAAGCGCATCCAGCCCCTCAAGGTCGACGGAAAGATCGTCCACCACGTCGGGATTCCACTCCACTGGGGTTTCAAGGGGGTGGCCAAGAACGGCTTCATCACCAACACCCTGACGCCTTTCGTGGGAGACGGAAACACCCAGACGCCGGAGTTCAAGTCCTTCCTGGTCAACGTCGAGAAAGCCTGAGGAACGCACCATGGCACTGCAATCACTGGATATCGCCAAGCGCTCGGCCACGACCACCGAGCCCCCCCACGCGCGCAAGACCATCGAGGTCGCCAAGCTCATCGACGTCTCCAAGTGCATCGGCTGCAAGGCCTGCCAGGTGGCGTGCATGCAGTGGAACGACCTGCGCGACGAAGTCGGCAGCTGCGGCGGCACCTACGACAACCCGACGGACATGACCGACCAATCCTGGACGGTCATGCGCTACGCCGAAGTCGAATCGGAAGAACGCGGCCTCGAGTGGCTGATCCGCAAGGACGGCTGCATGCACTGCGAGGACCCGGGCTGCCTGAAGGCCTGCCCGTCGCCGGGCGCCATCATCAAGTATGCCAACGGGATCGTGGATTTCCACCAGGAAAACTGCATCGGCTGCGGCTACTGCGTGACCGGCTGCCCGTTCAACGTGCCGCGCATCTCCAAGAAGGACAGCAAGGCCTACAAATGCACGCTGTGCTCCGACCGCGTCGCGGTCGGGCTCGAGCCGGCCTGCGTGAAGGTCTGTCCGACCGGCAGCATCAGCTTCGGCTCCAAGGAGGACATGAAGGAGCTGGCCGAGGAGCGCGTCGCCGAGCTGCAGGAACGGGGCTTCAAGAACGCCGGCCTGTACGACCCGGCCGGCGTGGGCGGCACGCACGTCATGTACGTGCTCAACCACGCCGACAAGCCGAGCCTGTACAGCGGCCTGCCGAACGACCCGACGATCGCACCCACCGTCTCCCTGTGGAAGGGCTTCACCAAGCCCCTGGCCATGGCCGGCATTGCCGCCGCGGCACTGGGCGGCCTGTTCCACTACGTGATGAAGGGTCCGAACGAAGTGTCGAAGGAAGTCGAAGCCGAAGTCGAGAAGGAACTGGAGGCTGAAAAATGATCCGCGATCCGTCCGACCTGCAACGCTACAACGCGTCCGAAAGGGCCAACCACTGGGTCGTGGGCATCTGCTTCATCCTGCTCGCGCTGTCCGGCCTGGCCCTCTTCCATCCGGCCCTGTTCCCGCTCACCGGCCTGTTCGGCGGCGGGGTGTGGACGCGCATCCTGCACCCCTTCGTGGGCGTCGTGATGATGCTGTTCTTCGTGGTGATGTTCTTCCGCTTCAAGCATCTCAACCAGATGACCCAGACCGACTGGGAATGGGTCAAACGGGCCAAGGAGATGGTGGACGGCGACGACCACAACATGCCGGAAATGGGCAAGTACAACGGGGGCCAGAAGCTGCTGTTCTGGTTCCTCGGTGCCGCCGTGCTGGTGCTCTTCGCATCGGGCATCGTCATCTGGCGGGCGTACTTCTCGGCCTACTTCCCGATCGGCGTGATCCGCATCGGCGCGTTGCTGCACTCCGCCTTCGCGGCGCTGATGATCATTGCGATCATCGTGCACGTGTATGCGGCAATCTGGGTGCGCGGCACCATCCGGGCCATGCTGTACGGCACCGTGACCCGCGCCTGGGCCAAGCAGCACCACCGGGCCTGGTATCGCCAGGTGACCGGCAAGTAGGAAAGGGGGCGGATCCGTTCGCCGGCGAGCCGCTGGTTGCGACGGCGGACGAATGAATTTGCCCCCACATGGATCCCGGATCAATCCACACACGGATATTTCCCTGTTCGACGGGGCCCGATCCCAAGCCAGGCCCCGTACTTTTTTGGACCGCCATGCAGAAACTGCTTTCCCCCGAGGAAATCGCCACCCAGGCCGGCAGCGAGGGCAACACCAACCGCCTGCCCGCCCCGCGCCTGTTCGCAGAGCGCGCCGCCCGCCTGCGCACGCTGGCCGACGGCCACGCGATGGTCGACTTCCTGCGCTTCGCCGCCTGCCTCGCCAACGCCCAGCAAACCTGGCTCGACAAGCACGGCACCACCGCCCGCCCCGATTCCGCCCACCTGGAACGCTGCCGCCAGCACGGCATGCCGCCCCTCGATGCCCAGGGCGCCGAACTGCCCGCCGACTGGCAGGACAGCTTGAAGACCCTCGCCGCCGACGTCGCCGCCCACGCGCCGGCCGGCCTGCAGAACGCCATCGCCGAACTGGCGGACTTCCCCGCCGAGCGCCTCGACGCCCTTGCCCGCGCCATCCTGCGCTGCGAAGAAGACCTCTCCAACCCACTCGAACTGGCCCTCGCACCCTTGATCGGCGCCGCGCTGCAGGTGCAGTGGACCGCCCGTGCGCAGGCCTTGCAGGTCGGCGACATCCCGGCCGGCTTCGAGGACAGCCTGTGCCCCGCCTGCGGCTCCCATCCGGTGGCCTCCATCGTGCGCATCGGCGATGCCGGCCACGGCGTGCGCTACGCCGCTTGCAGCCTGTGCGCCTGCGAATGGCACGTGACGCGCATCAAGTGCGTGCCCTGCCACAACACCCGCGACATCGCCTACCAGGGCCTCGAAAACGCGCAGGGCGATCCGCACCCCGCCGTGAAGGCGGAGACTTGCCCCGAGTGCCATTCCAGCCTGAAGATCGTGTCGATGGAGAAGGACCCGCTGGTGGAGGCCTTCGCCGACGACCTGGCCACCCTCGCCCTCGATATGCTGGTGGACGAGACCGGTTTCCACCGGGCCGGCCGCAACCTGTTCCTGTTCACTCCCTAGGAGACTCCCCACGATGGCGTCCATGGTCCATGGCACCACGTCCGACGACAGCACCGCCTACCGCGCCCTGCCCAGTCTAGACCGGCTGCTCACCGCCGCCCCCGGCCTCGTCGCCGCGCACGGGCGCACTGAAACCACCCAGGCCCTGCGCGACACGCTGGCCGACGCCCGGCGCCGCATCGGCTCTGGCGAGGCCGCCCCGGACAGCGCCGGCTTGCTGGAAAACGCGAGCGCGCGCCTGGCGGCGCGCGCTGGTCCACGACTGAAACAGGTGTTCAACCTGACCGGCACCGTCCTGCATACCAACCTGGGGCGGGCCGTACTGCCCGACGAAGCCATCGCCGCGATGGTGAATGCCGCCCGCTCCCCCTCCGCGCTCGAATACGACGTGGACAGCGGCGGCCGCGGCGACCGCGACGACGTCGTCAATGAACTGCTACAGGAACTCACCGGTGCCGAAGCCGCCACCGTCGTGAACAACAACGCCGCCGCGGTTTTCCTGCTCCTCAACACCCTCGCCCAGCGCAAGGAAGTCATCGTCTCCCGCGGCGAACTGGTGGAGATCGGCGGCGCCTTCCGCGTGCCGGACATCATGAAACGGGCCGGCGCCAGGCTGGTCGAAGTGGGCTGCACCAACCGCACTCACCCGCGGGATTTCGAGGAAGCCATCGGCCCCCGCACGGGCCTGCTGATGAAGATCCACACCAGCAACTACGCAATCGAGGGCTTCACCGCCAGCGTGGCCCAAGCCGACATGGCGCGCATCGCCCACGCCCACGGCCTGCCCTTCATCGAAGACCTGGGCAGTGGCACGCTGACGGACCTGGAACGCTGGAACCTGCCCCACGAACCGACGCCGCGGGAAGCCATCGCCAACGGCGCCGACCTGGTGACGTTCTCCGGCGACAAGCTGCTCGGCGGCCCCCAGGCCGGCATCCTGGTCGGCCGCCAGGACCTGATCGGCAAGATCAAAAAGAACCCCCTCAAGCGTGCGCTGCGCGTCGGCAAGATCACCCTGGCCGGCCTGGAAGCCGTGCTGCGCCTGTACCGCGATCCGGACACGCTGGCCGAGCGGCTGACCACGCTGCGCCTGCTGACCCGCCCCCGCGACGCCATGCTGGCCCAGGCCGAGCGCCTGAAGCCCACCATCGCCCAGGCCCTGACCGGCTGGCCACTGACGGTGAGCATCGAACCCATGCTGTCGCAGATCGGCTCCGGCAGCCTGCCGGTGGACCGCCTGCCGTCCGCCGGCCTGGTGTTCCGCCCGCAGGGCCGCAAGAGCGGCGTGCTCAACCGCCTTGAAACCGCGCTGCGCGGCCTGCCGCTACCGGTCATCGGGCGCATCGCCGACAACGCACTGCACCTGGACCTGCGCTGCCTACCGGAACGGGACGAAGCCGCTTTCCTCGCCCAGTTCAGCCTGGGACTCAAGCCATGCTGATCGGCACCGCCGGCCACATCGACCACGGCAAGACGACGTTGGTCCGCGCCCTCACCGGCGTGGACACCGACCGCCTGCCGGAAGAAAAGCGCCGCGGCATCACCATCGAGCTGGGCTATGCCTACCTGCCCGTCGCCACAGACGCCGACGGACCGGAACAGGTGATCGGCTTTGTGGATGTACCCGGCCATGAGAAATTCGTGCCGACCATGCTGGCCGGCGCCAGCGGCGTGGATTTCGCGCTGCTGGTGGTCGCCGCTGACGACGGCCCGATGCCGCAGACCCGCGAGCACCTGCAGATCCTCCAGCTGCTCGGTTTGACACACGGCGCAGTGGCGCTCACCAAGGCCGACCGGGCCAGCCCGGAACGCCTCGCCGAGGTCAGCGCCGAAATCCGCGCCCTGCTCGCCCCGACGGCCCTCGCCGACGCGCCGATCTTTCCGGTATCGGCGGTCAACGGCGACGGCATCGCCGAACTGCGCCAGCACCTGTTGGACGCCGCGCAGCGCCTGCCGCAACGCGCCGCCGACGGGGAATTCCGGCTGGCCGTGGACCGGGTGTTCACGCTGGCCGGCGCCGGCACCATCGTCGCCGGCACCGTGCACGCCGGCCAGGTGAAGATCGGCGACACCGTGCACCTCACCCTGTCCGGCAAGAGCGCCCGCGTGCGCAGCCTCCATGTGCAGAACCGCAAGGCCGACAGCGGCCACGCCGGACAGCGCTGCGCGCTGAACCTGGCCGGGCTGGCGGTGGAAGAGATCAAGCGCGGCGACTGGCTGGTCGGCCGCGCCGACACCCTGCCAGCCCAACGCCTCGACCTGGATCTACAGTTGTCCACCGACGCCCCGCGCGCGCTGGCCCACGGCGCCGTCGTGCAGATCCACCACGGCACGCGCCATGTGTTGGGGCGGGTCGCGCTTCTCGACGCCGCCCTAGAAAAGACCGGCCTGCCGCCCGGCGAACACTGCCTCGCCCAGGTCGTCGCCGACACGCCGCTGCACGCCTGCCGCGGCGACCTACTGGTGCTGCGCGACGGCCATGGCCAGCACACCCTCGGCGGCGGACGCCTCCTCGATCCCTTCGGCCCACCGCGTCAGCGTCGCGCCCCCGCAAGGCTGGCGGCGCTGGCGGCTCAGGCCATCGCCGATCCGACCCAACGCCTGTGCGCGGTGCTCGACCATGCCCCGCTGGGCGTCGACCTGCACCAGCTCTGCGCTGCCGAAAACCGCCGCCCAGAGCAGTTGCTGGCCCTGTTGCCCGCCGCCAGCGCCCATTACACCGACAAGGCCGACTGGCTGATCGGCAGCGCGTCACTGAACGCCCTGGCGACGCGGACCGAGGCACGCCTGGCCGACTACCACGCACACAACAGCGACGAGCTGGGCATCGAACGCGACCGCCTGCGGCGCATGATCGCCCCGCAAGTGCCCGCCACCGCCTTCGCCGGCTGGCTGGAAACCTGGCTCGCCGCCGGCCGGCTGGCGCGCAGCGGCAGCGCCTGGCACCTGCCCGACCACCGGGTCGAGCTGGACGCCCGCGACCGCCAGCGCGCCGACAGGCTTCTGCCCTGGCTGCTCGACAAGCCCTTCGCCCCCCCCTGGGTGCGCGACATCGCCGCCCGGCTCGGCGAACCGGACAACCAGACCCGCGATCTGCTCAAGCGCCTCGCCGCCCGCGGCGAAGCCTGCCAGGTGGTGCGTGACCTGTTCTACGCGCCGGCGGCGATCCGCAACCTTGGCAGTATCGCCAGCGAACTGACCGACGCCCAGGGCACCATCCGCGCCGCCGACTTCCGCGACCGCAGCGGGGTCGGACGCAAGCGGGCGATCCAGATCCTGGAATACTTCGACCGCGTCGGCTTCACCCGCAAGATCGGCCACGGACATGACGAACATCACCGAATACGCGGCGATCTTCCGGTAAATTAGATCAAAAATACGGTAAAATTCATAAAATGGAAGGGACGCGTCCCCCGGTGGGGCGACTGGTCTTCAAAACCAGGAGGGGCCGTCAACCGGTTCCTGGTGGGTTCGACTCCCATTCCCTTCCGCCAGCCTCCATCCTTTCCTGACGCCGAGCCACCACCATGCCCCAGCTGCGCGGCTGCGATTTTCCCGACGAGCTGCTGTACCACGCGGACAGCCACCTGTGGTTCCAGCCCACCGGCCCCGGGCGCTTCCGGGTCGGCGTGACGCAGTTCGGCATCGCGCTGTCCGGCGAGATCCTGTTGTTCACGCCCAAGCCACTGGGCGCCGAACTGGACGCGGGGCGCGGTTTCGGTCTGCTGGAAGCTGGCAAGACGGTGTTTCCGGTCAAGACACCCTTCGACGCCCGTTTGCTGGACGCCAACCCGGCCCTCGACCCATCCGCCCGCATGATGAACCGGCGGCCCTTCAAGGCCTGGCTGGTGGAGCTGCAGGCCCTCGCCCCGCTGCCGCCCGGCCTGCTGCTGCCGTGGCGCGAAGCGCAGCCGGAGATCGAGAAGATCATGGAGCGCTACGCCTTCCGGGATCTGGCGGACTTTTCCGCCCCGCTGTTCCACGAGGACGACCGTGACTTCTGACACCGCCGCCCGCCCTGCGGAAAAGCTGGCCATCCTGGTGTGGGCAGCCGATCCGGGGCGGCCGGAACTGTGCGCGACGCCCTTCTATTTCGCCGCCGCCGCCGCGGCAATGGACGTGGAGGTGGAGATGTATTTCACCGCCCGCTCGGTGGAGTTGCTGCAGATCGGCATCGCCGAAAAGCTGGAAGCCGCAGCCGGCAGCGGCAAGTCCGTCGCCGATTTCCGCCGCGAAGCGCTCACTTTCGGCGTGAAGATGTATGCCTGCCCGACCGCCCTTATCAGCCACGGCGTCGATGCCGGCGCGCTGATCCCGGCCGTCACGGGCCAGGCGGGCGCCGCCGCCTTCATCGGCCGCAGCCTGGACCCATCCTGGCGGTCCCTCAGCTTCTGACCGCAGCCCGGCGGCTAGCCAGCCAGCCGAACAGGGACAACAGCGTCAATCCGCCGCCAATCAGCAGGATGCCGGCGATCTCGGTAGTGCAGAATTCCTCGCCGAGGGTCAGACGCGACGACAAAATCGCCACCACCGGCGTACCCAGCACCGACAGGCTGGCCTCCCAGGCCGGCACCCGGTCGAGGATCCAGATCCACAACCACCAGCACAGGGCCACGCTGGCCACCGACAGAAAAGCCAGGATCACCACGTAGTGCGCCGACCAGTCCGTCGCCGGCCCGGGCACCACAGCAGCCAACAGCACCAGCGGCAATGCGCCGACGATCATCTGCCAGGTGGTCAGCACCAGTAGGTCCACCGGCTGGCGGCTACGCAGGCGTTTGACGAGGATGGTGCCGATGGCCCAGCACAGCGCCGCGCTGAGGCCCAGCAGCTTGCTGAACAGGCTGGCATGCATGTTCCACGGCTCGATGATCAGCAGCAGGCCGGCGAGCGTACACGCCGCTGCCAGCCACTGCTTGCCGCGCACCCGCTCGCCGAGGATCGGCCAGGCCATCAGCAGGGTCCAGATCGGCATAGTGAAGATCAGCACCGCGGTCTTCCCCGGTCCCCCCTCCACCAGCGCCCAGGTCTGGAACACCACGAAACCGCTGACCTGCACCAACCCGATGGCGCTGGTCGCCAACGGTGCCACCAGGCGCAGCGAGCGCCCGCTGAGCTTGACCGCCAGCACCAGCGCCAATGCGCCACCGACGGTACGCTGGGCCGCCAGCGCGAAGGGTGAAGCGAAAACCAGCCCCTGCTTGAGCAGGACCCAGGTGTAGCCCCAGGTGGACGACAGGACGATGAGCGCCAGCGCGGGCAGCCAGCGCGACGTGGAAGCAGACGATGCAGACATGCGTGGAGCCGCCACGACAGACGGCAGGAAACGGAGAAAAGGCAGACCTGCCGGCGGTGGCGAAGTTCGCGCCCGCCGACGATGGCGCCGGTTTTACTCAGTGGTCTCCGCTTTCTTGCGCGGCCGCCGGGCACGCGGTGCCGACTTGCGGGCCTCGTCACCAGGCGGCGGAACGACGGCCGTGGCCGCTTCGACGGCAGCGACCTTCACAGGCCTGGCGGTCTTGCGTTTGGCCCGCTCGGGGCGGGCAGAAGACACGGGCGGAGCAGCCGCTTCAACGGCTGGAGCCGGCACCGCGACCGCTTCCTGGCCCGCAGCAGGCGTCGTGGGTTCGACAGCCCCGACCTCAGTCTCACTCCTGGCACCCCGACGCCCCCTGCCACGCTTGGCAGCCCCCGTCTGGGCCTCTTCCGCCGGAATCACCACCGGCTGCACCTGCTCCGGCAGCACGACGGACGTTGCCTCGGCGGCAGGCTTGCTGCGCCGGCCTTTTGGCGCCCTGCGCGGCTTTTCTGCGGTGACTTCAGCAAAAACGGGCACGGTGGCGGCCGGCGCTTCGACGCTCAACACAACGGCTGTTTCGTGGACAGTGGCTACCGGTGCCCCCGCCCGGCGATAGACGTAGGTACCGGACTTCTCGTCCCGTCCGACCTCCAGCAATCCACGGGATTGGGCCTCGTCCAGCAGGTTGCCGAAGGCCTTGAAGCCGAAACGAGTCTCGCTGAAATCCGGCTTGCGGCGCTTGATCGCGTCCTTAAGTACCGAGGCCCAGATCTTGCCGGTGTCGCCGCGCTCTGCGAGCAACGCGTCGAAGGTTTCGACCGCCATGTCGACAGCCCGGCTACGTCGGGCTTCAAGTTCTTCCCGGCGGCGCTTCTCTTCCTCAGGGCTGCGACGCACCTGGGGCTGGGCCTCCTTCGGCTCGCGCTTGGCTACCGCTTGGCGGGTTTCCCGCACAAGGTCGTCGTAGAAGATGAACTCGTCACAGTTGGCAATGAGCAGATCCGAGGTGGACTGTTTCACCCCAACGCCAATCACCTGCTTGGCGTTCTCGCGCAGCTTGGACACCAGCGGCGAAAAGTCGGAATCGCCGCTGATGATGACGAAAGTATTGACGTGGCTCTTGGTATAGCAAAGGTCGAGGGCGTCCACCACCAGGCGGATGTCGGCGGAATTCTTGCCCGACTGGCGCACGTGCGGGATCTCGATGAGCTCGAAATTAGCCTCGTGCATGCCGGCCTTGAAGCCCTTGTAGCGCTCCCAGTCGCAATAAGCCTTCTTGACGACGATGCTGCCCTTCAGCAGCAGGCGCTCAAGGACCAGCTTGATGTCGAATTTCTCGTACTTCGCATCGCGCACGCCAAGGGCGACGTTCTCGAAGTCGCAGAACAGGGCCATGCTGACGTTGTCGGGAGAGGTGGCCATGGGGAAATTCCTAAAATGGGCGAATGTGTCGGCAGAGTACGCGCAAATCGGTGCGCTGAGACAGGCAAGTACCCTCGCAGGAGTGAATTCAATCATCCAAAGAGGTTTCAGAAGTCCGTGGGCGAATGAATTCGCCCCAACAGGTTCAGCGCCCCTGATCGGACTCTGCCGGCGGCGCAACCTTGACAACTTCTTCGAGCGTGGTGATGCCGGCCGCCACCTTGAGGGCGCCGGACAGGCGCAGGGGCTTCATGCCCTCCCGGATCGCCAGGTCACGGATCCGCGCCAGATCCACCTCTTTGCCGATCGCCTTGCGGATTTCCGGCGACATCAGCAGGATCTCGTACAAGCCGATGCGTCCCATGTAGCCGGTCATGCGGCATTCGATGCAGCCCACCGCCCTGTGGATGCGGGCCGGCCGCGTCGCCTTCCACGGCGTCACCAGGTGATCCCAGATCGCCTCCTCCTCGGACGTCATCGGCTGGGATTCCTTGCAATGAGGACACAGCACGCGCACCAGGCGCTGGGCCATGATGCCGAGCACGGTTGCGTTGATCAGGTAAGCCGGCGCACCCAGATCGAGCAGGCGGGTCACCGCCGACGGTGCGTCGTTGGTGTGCAGCGTGGACAACACCAGGTGCCCGGTGAGCGCGGCCTGGATCGCCATTTCCGTGGTTTCAAGGTCACGGATCTCACCGACCATGATGATGTCCGGATCCTGCCGCATCAGCGCCCGGACGCCTTCGGCAAAACCCAGGTCGATCGCCTGGTGTACCTGCATCTGGTTGAAGCTCGGTTCGACCATCTCGATCGGATCCTCGATCGTGCACACATTCACCTCAGGCGTGGCGAGCTGCTTGAGTGTCGAATAGAGGGTCGTGGTCTTGCCGGAACCGGTCGGCCCGGTGACCAGGATGACGCCATGAGGCTGGCTCGAAATGGCCTGCCAGCGGGCCTGGTCGGCGTCGGAGAAGCCCAGT
Organism: Zoogloea sp. LCSB751; assembly: GCF_002028455.1. Classification (GTDB taxonomy): domain Bacteria; phylum Pseudomonadota; class Gammaproteobacteria; order Burkholderiales; family Rhodocyclaceae; genus Zoogloea. Next base: position 149,108 of record NZ_MWUM01000007.1, read on the forward strand.
TCGGCCATGTTGCGGACCAGCACATCGGGATCGAAGATCCGCATCACGAGCTTTTCGCCGAAGGCGGTAGGCAGCGTGGACAGCCGCAGCTCAACTTCCTTGCCGCTGGTGACGCGCGTCTTTACCCGGCCGTCCTGCGGACGGCGCTTCTCCACCACGTCCATCCGACCGAGGATCTTGATACGGCTAGTCACCGCTGCCAGCACGCTCATCGGCATCTGGTAAACCTGGTGCAGCACACCGTCGATGCGGAAACGCACCAAGCCCATCTCACGCCGGGGTTCGATGTGAATATCGCTGGCCCGTTGCTCGAAGGCGTACTGCCACAACCAGTCCACGATGTTGACGATATGGCGGTCGTTGGCGTCGTACTGGCGATTGACCTGCCCCAGTTCCACCAGCTGCTCGAAGGATGATCCGCTTCCGTGACCGCTGCTCTGGGCCGCCTTCTTGACCGAACGCGCCAGATTGTAGAACTCCACCAGGTAGCGCGCCACGTCGGCCGGGTTGGCAATGACCCGGCGGATCTCCTTCTTCAGGATCCCGGCGACTTCCTTTTCCCATTCCCGCAGAAAGGGCTGTGTCGTCGCCACCACCACTTCACGCAGGCCAACCTCCAGCGGCAGCACGCCAAAGCGTGTCGCATAGGCCGATGACATTACCGCCGTGACTGCTGCAAAATCGATCTTCAACGGATCGATGCGCATGTAATCGAGCCCGACCCGACTGGCCAGCCACTCGCTCAGCATTTCCAGGGTCAAAACCTGATGGGGAAGCTGTCTGGCGGACCATTTCTGGCTGGCCACAACGACCAAGGGATGCACGTCGGCAGCCTTCTTGGCCTGGGCGATACGCAACGCATCGGCTTCGGCCGGATCGACAAGCTGATCGCCCACCAGCATGTCGAGCACTTCGGCGAGGGTCAGTCTGTGTTCGGAAATGTCGGCCGCAGCCGCAGCGTATCGGGACATGGGCAACATGGAATGGACAGGAAGGCCGGGGAAGAGCGCCCCCGCTCCCTGCCGAAAATCGGACGCGACCCAAGCATAACGGCATGTTCCCTCAAACAGCCAGACATTTGCACCATTTTACGCCACTACCGACAAGCTACCAGCCCCGGTAGCCCCGCTCATAACCCCTCTGATAACCCGGACCTGCCGGCACAACGACGCAGCCCCCCAACATGGCGGTGAAAATAATGCCGCAGACAAGACCCTTTTTCATGACAGTGCTCCGGTAATCGGTTGGTGTTCCCACTTAACGCACGAGGTCCCCATTTGGTTGGTAGCAAACAATCTCCAAATGTTGCCGCCCATATTGATGACGTTGGTATTTACCTGCACAATAACTATGTCATTAACAAGGAGACCCACATGAAGCACATCCTGTCCTTCCTCGGCTTGTCCCTCGCCGGAATCCATCTGGCACTGGCGGCCGTCAACATCAACACCGCAACGCAGGGCGAACTCGATGGCGTGAAAGGCATCGGCCCCTCCAAAGCCCAGGCGATCATTGATTACCGGACCAAGAACGGCCCTTTCAAGAGCCTCGAAGATCTGAAGAACGTGAAGGGTTTTGGCGACAAGAGCATCGCCAAGCTGAAGGGCGAGCTGAGCGTTGCCGGCGGAGATAGCGGCAAGAAGTGAGCCTTCAGTGGCGGAAGGCATGACGAACACGGCAAACGGCAGTACTGTTGGCAACTGCCGCATTTCTCGGATTCACTGGAGTCAGCCATGCCTTCCGCATCCATTCCCCGCCTTGCCATACTGTCGATGACACTTTTTCTGACCGCCTGCGGCATTTCCGACAGCGGTTCAGCGGCAGTCACAGCCGCGCAACTCAAGGCCCGCGAGGCCGAGCAGGCCAAGGCGGCCAAGGCCCAGATCGAGCAACAGCTCGACGCGGCGAACCGCCAGGCCGAAGAAAGGCGAAAGCAAATCGACGCCGCAACCCGACAGTAAGAGACTGAAGTACAAACAAATTTGTCGGAAGTCAGCTTCATTTTTCTGGGCGCCGCCATACTGGCCGTATGGTGGCCCGCTGCTACGCGCATCCCCCCATGGGCCATTCTGTTCGCATTCTCTCTAGCCTGCGGCCTGGTAGGTGGAATCATCGCCCCCGCTGCGCTTCCAGGTCTGGCCTTTCTGATCCTGGCCTGCCTGGCTTCCGTTCGACGCTTCCCGAAAACTGGCTATGGGACTGCCGGCGCCTTCGCACTGATCCTGGCCCTGCACGCCTGGCCCGGATTTCATCCGCTGACCATCGTCGACAAGGTTGTGCTGGCCCCTGGTGCCCTGCCCTTCACGCTTCGGGCCAATTTCGACAAGGCCGCCGCCGGACTGCTATTGCTGGTATTTTTTGGCCAACGTTGCCGATCTTTAGTAGAAATCCGCCGAATTTTAGGACTATTGCTGCTATTTTCAGGTTTCGGAGCAATTTCGACGATCGGCCTCGCATGGCTGGCGGGATTTGTGCGCCCGGATTTGAAATGGCCTGCGTTTGCCAGCCATTTCGTCGCGATCAACCTGCTCTTCACCTGCGTCGCCGAAGAATGCTTCTTCCGCGGTCTGATTCAGGAAAAGCTGCACGGGCTATGCAGTAAGCAGGGAAAAATCGTCCCCATAACGCTCTCGGCAGCCTTGTTCGGCGCCGCCCATCTCGCTGGCGGGGCACTCTATGCAGGACTCGCCATCATTGCCGGCTTCACTTACGCATGGGCATATGCATGCACAAGGCGCATTGAAGCCGCCATTTTTGTGCACTTTATCGTCAACTTGGCGCATTTTATTGGTTTCAGCTACCCAGGCCTGGGTAGCTGAAACCCCGTCACGGGCGAAGTACCGCCTCCAGGGCAGACAGGCACAGGGCAATATTGGCAGGACGGCTTGAATGCCCCATCAAGCCGATGCGCCAAACCTTACCGGCCAGAACCCCCAGACCCGCCCCGATTTCCAGTCCAAACTCGGTGAGCAGGCGACCCCGAGCCGCGGCCTCATCAATGCCTTCTGGTATCCAGACCGTATTGAGCTGGGGCAAACGTGCATCTTCACGGACGACAAAACGCAATCCCAGCGCTTCCAGCCCGGCTCGCAGGCGCAGATGGTTGTCCCAATGGCGTCGCCAGACGTTTTCCAGCCCTTCCTCGGCGAGCAAAACCAGGGATTCGTGCAGACCGTAGAGCGGATTGACCGGTGCGGTGTGGTGATAAGTCCGCTTGGCGCCGCTCCAATATCCCAACACCAGGCTCAAATCCTGGAACCAGCTCGGGCATGGCGTCTTTCGATTGCGAATCCGCTCCACGGCCGCGTCCGAAAAACTGACCGGGGACAGGCCGGGCGTGGATGACAGGCATTTCTGGCTACCCGAATAGGCGGCATCGATCCCCCATTCATCGAGCAGCACCGGCACCCCCCCCAGGGACGTGACGCAATCCATGATCGTCAGTGCACCAAAACGGCGGGCGATAGCCGCCAGTGCCGATGCATCGGACAAAGCACCGGTCGAGGTCTCCGCATGCACGAAAGCCAGTAAGGCTGCGTCGGGATTGGTGCTGAAAGCGTCCTCCACCTTGGCCGGATCGACCGGATTTCCCCAGGGATCTTCGACGATTACCGGCACACCACCGATCCGGCGCACGTTTTCGGCCATGCGCTGACCAAAAACGCCATTGATACAGACGATGACCTTGTCGCCAGGGCTGACCAGATTGACGAAACAGCTTTCCATCCCTACCGAACCGGGGGCAGACAAGGGGAACGTCAGCGCGTTTTCGGTCTGGAAAGCATAACGCAACAAGCTCTTCAGCTCGTCCATCATGCCGACAAAGTCCGGATCGAGGTGACCAATGGTCGGCCGGGCCAGTGCGGCAAGCACCCTTGGCGGTACATCGGACGGGCCGGGCCCCATCAAGGTACGTACCGGCGGTTGAAAAGAACGGATTTCGGGACGTGCGACCGTCATGGCTTCTCCTGAAGTCAGTCTGAAATACCGCGGGCGAAACTGCCTATTGAGGCCGCCCGTTGGCTGCAATCATGCGGATGATGCGCACTGTATCCACGTCCGACTCTCGATACGCGGATTTGACGAATTCGGACACCTGTACCACTTCCCCCTCCGCGGCGTTTTCCGACAGTGTCGTCTGGTACGTGAAGCGGAGAAAAAGCCGCGTCGAATCAGGGGTTTCGAGACGAATCGTGAGTGTTCCGCCGGCGTGCTGGGCCGTTGCCCGCGACTCGAAGCACATCCACTCGAGATGACGATATGTAACCGTGTCCCGGATACTGGCCTGGCCGAAGTGAAGGATCCGTTCCACCTGTCCATCGCTGCGGGACAGGATCTCGCAGCGATCCAGCCCAGGCAGAAAAATCCCCGGCTCTTCCACCCGGAACATCAGACCGGTCCATACCTGTTCACGCGTCAGGGTCTCGATGAGTGGGTTGAGGGGATTGTTGATCTCGATGAGATGTTCGAAATGCAAGAGGTGGCTCCCTAGGTTCGTCGCGCAGTTTAGCGTCGATTCAAGCCCGTCGTCAGCCAAATACCACTGAGAATCATGCCGATCCCAAAGAAATGGTACGGCTGCGGCACTTCGCCGAGAAAGATTGCAGCCAGGATCGTGCCAAAAACCGGCATCAGATGGATGAACAACCCTCCCTTGGCTGCACCCACTTCGGCAACGGCCCGGTTGTAAAACACGTAGCCAAGAAAGGCCGGGAAGATTCCGGTGTAGGCAATGCCTGCAAACGCCACCGGCACCGGGTGCAGAACAGCGCCCGAGGCCAGCTCCCGCCACGCAAACGGCAGCAACATCGCCAGGCCAATCGCCGTCAACGCCGCCAGAAGTGCCATTGGATGCACTCCGGCAGGGCGCCAGCGTAGGCCCAGGGTGTAAAACGCCCACGACAAGACCGCCGCCAGCATCCAGACATCCCCGACATTCAGACTCAATCGGGCCAGGATGGCCGGATCGCCCCGGCTGACGATGGTCAGCACACCGCCGAAAGAAACCCCGACACCAACGAGTTCTAAACCCTTCGCCCGGTGACCGAACAGCCAGGAGATCGCAACGATCGCAATCGGGATGAAGGAATTCAACAGCGCGGCATTGGTGGCCGTGGTGTGGGTGAGCGCAATGTAGGCCAACGTGTTGTACGCACCAACCCCCAGAACACCGAGCACCAGGAGTACGGCCCACTGCCGGTAATCCAGTCCTTTCAGAGTGTGTCTATGAGGCCAGGCAAAGGGCAGCGTCAGCAGAAAAGCAAAGATCCAGCGCCCGACAGCCAGCGAAAACGGGGGGACCAACTCCCTCAGCGCTCGTCCGACCACCATGTTGCCAGACCAAAACAGGACGGTGAGCGTCAACAGGAGGTAGGGATGCCCTGGAAAAGTTGAGTAGCGGCGGTCAGACACAAGATGATTTCTGGATGCGTGGACGCGGATTATCGATGAGAACCAGCATTTCGACACGATGCCCATTTCAGGGGCTGGTTGGTGTTCTTCCGGAAAAACAGGGGGAGTGTTTTGTTCTTATGTTTTCTTTATATATATAAGACTCTGTTAACTGTGTACCGCCATTTTCTGTGGAAAACCCATAAAAATCATTTAAATTCATTTATTTAAATGATGTAAAAGGTTCTGGAAAAAAGCTGAACGTGCACGGGACAAAATGGGGAGGAAAATCTTGCCTCCCTTGGATTCGTGGTTTGTCCACATTTTCTGCGACTGTTTACCGTCCTTTTGTGCACAAGCCTCAAGGCTTCAGAAGGTTTCTGTTAGCGGATATTTGCGAGAGAAGTAGAGGTACGCCCGGTGGAGATGACGTCGCCGGAGAAAATCGAGCCGGGCATCGGCTGCCGAGAGCTGATCCTTGAACATCTGATGAATCAGGTAGAGCCCCTGTTGTGTTTTCAACAGCTCTTTTGCAAGTCCATGGGCTTGATCATCTGGCAGACCTGTCGCCTCGCCTATGATCTGTACGGTTTCCCAGTCCACATCGATGAAATCCAGCAGATCGGTGATCGAGAGCATGAGGGTTCCTTCGCCGTCCGGTTGGCCTGTTTTGTTGGGTCCAGGTTGGTAGAGATTGTTGACTGTTTTTCTATATATATAAGTACTGTTTACGTTTACGCTACGCGCATTTCTGTGGATAACAATAAAAAATTGTTATTTTTCAAAATGTTGAAGCGTTGATAACGATGTCGGAAACAGGTTGCGTATAGTGTGGGGCGATTGTTGAGGAAATTTTGCCTCGCGGCCAGAACGGGCTTTGTGCACAATCTGTTCGCTTGTCCAACCCCGGTTTGTCCCCAGCTTTGTCGAAACGTTCGCCATCCTCTGCTCCAGTTGTACCCGTCGAAGGTGTCTGGGATGTGTTTTGTCCGGTTGTAGATAATTTCGGCGATATCGGTGTGTGTTGGCGCTTGTCCCGTCAGCTGGCGGCCGAGTACCAGATTGCCGTACGTTTGTGGGTGGATGACCTCAAGGCGGCCCGTCGTCTGATTCCTCTGCTCGACGTGGGAGCGGCGTGCCAGCAGTTTGACGGCGTGGAAATCCGTCACTGGAGCGTTCCGCTGCCGGTCATTGATCCGGGACAGGTGGTTATTTCAGCCTTTGCGGGCAGTCTGCCCGACGCTTTCCTGCAGGCGATGGCCTGTCGCGATCGGAAGCCGGTGTGGATAAACCTCGAATACCTCAGCGCCGAGGATTGGGTTGGTGACTGCCATGGCCTGCCGTCGCCACATCCGAGGTTTCCCTTGACCCAGTTTTTTTTCTTTCCTGGCCTGGGCGCGAATTCTGGCGGATTCATCCGTGAATCCGATTACGCGGCCCGTCGGGCAGCCTTCGTGCCGGATGCTTTCTGGGCAGCCCTCGACATTCCCGAACGTCGGCCGGATGAGTTGCGTATCTCTTTGTTTTCATATGAAAACAAAGGTTTGAGCGAACTTCTCAGGGAATGGGCGACGGGAGATTCACGGGTCACATGCCTGGTACCAGAGGGGCGGATACTCCCCGAGCTGGCTGCCGAATTCGGCGTGAGTGGCCTGCGCGCCGGCGACCGGCTGCTGCGCGACCAACTGGTCGTACGCATCCTGCCTTTCGTCGAACAGTGCAGATATGACGAATTGCTATGGGCGTGTGATCTCAACTTTGTGCGCGGGGAGGATTCCTTCGTGCGCGCCCAATGGGCGGAGGCTCCGTTCGTGTGGCAGATTTACGTGCAGAAGGAGGATGCGCACCTGGAAAAGCTGCAGGCCTTCCTGGTGCGCTATCGGGAAGGGCTCGAGCCGGTGATTGCCCGTGCAGTGGCCGACTTCTGGCTGGCCTGGAATTGCGGAGAAGGTGTAGGGACGGCTTGGCCAGCTTTCCGGGCGGCTCTGCCTGCCCTCAGGGGGCACGCGGCAGCTTGGGCCGTGCGTCTGCAGGACGGGGGAGATCTCGCTGCCCGGCTGGTGCAATTCTGTAAACTTAAGTTAGAATAATAAGTTACCGTTTATCCGTGGCACGTGCCGCACAATTTGCAAGCAGGAAATAGCATGAAAACCGCAATGGAACTCCGCTCCGGCAACGTGATCATGGTGGGCAGCGACGCCCTCGTGGTGCAGAAGGCCGAGTACAACAAGTCCGGCCGTAACGCCGCTGTCGTCAAGATGAAGCTCAAGAACCTGCTCACCGGCGCGCCGTCCGAGTCGGTTTACAAGGCTGACGACAAGTTCGAAGTCGTGGTTCTCGATCGCAAGGAAGTGACCTACTCCTACTTTGCCGATCCGATGTATGTTTTCATGGACGCCGAGTACGAACAGTACGAAGTTGAAGCCGAAAACATGACTGACGCGCTGAAGTACCTGATCGACGGCATGCCCTGTGAAGTGGTGTTCTTCAATGGCAAGGCCATCTCCGTGGAACTCCCGACCACAGTCGTGCGTGAAGTGGAATACACCGAGCCTGCTGTCAAGGGTGATACTTCCGGCAAGGTTCTGAAGCCGGCTCGCATTGCTCCGAGCGGTTACGAGCTGTCGGTGCCTGCTTTCGTGGAAATTGGCGACAAGATCGAAATCGACACCCGTACCGACGAATACCGCAACCGCGTCAAGTAATTCGCGTGTAGCCCGGTAGGGTTGAAGGCCACCGCCAGGTGGCCTTTCGTTTTTTTCCGAACAAGTGTCATGGCCCTCAAATCCACCATTTTTCGCGCCACGCTGAACGTTTCCGACCTGGATCGGGGCCATTTCGGCGAACATGTGCTGACTCTGGCCCGTCATCCATCCGAGACCGATGAGCGGATGATGGTGCGCGTGCTGGCGTTTGCCTTGTGTGCGGACGAGCGGCTTGAGTTCGGTCGGGGTATTTCCACCGATGACGAGCCGGCCCTGTGGAGGAAGGACGACACCGGACGGATTCTCGACTGGATCGAGGTCGGTCTGCCGGACGAGCGTGGGTTGCGCCGTGCGGCCGGGCGAGCCGACCAGGTGCTCGTGCTGGCCTATGGGGGCCGCACGGTGGATATCTGGTGGCAGAAGGATGCAGCGACCCTGTCGAAGCTGACCAATCTAAAGGTGCTGGCGCTAGCTCAGGAAGAGTCGAAGGCGTTGGCCGCACTGGCGGCCCGCAGCATGGATCTGAGCTGTACGATTCAGGACGGGCAACTGTGGTTCTCGGCCGGAGAGACCACGTTGACGCTCAATCCCCGCTGTATTTACCCAACGACATAGGGTTAAGGCTGCGCAACAAAGATGACAAAAGCCTGTCGGAGTGGCGAATAATGCGCATACCGGCTTTCAGCCTGGAGGCCGGATAGATAAATCCCGACAGGAGAGTCCGCATGCATTCCCCACTGCTTTTTCCGTCCGAGCAGGCCACCAGCCGCCGCCAGTTCCTGGGCACTTCCCTTGGTTTGTTGGCAGCTGTTTCCCTGGGCGGTCTGGCCCGTCCGGCGCGTGCCGCCAGCCCCATCGTCCTGCCTGCGCTGCCCTACGCGGAAAACGCGCTCACTCCGGTCATCACCGCCAATACCATCGGTTTTCACTACGGCAAGCACCACAAGGCCTATGTGGATAACCTCAACAAGCTGATCGCCGGTTCCGATCTGGCCGATCTGCCGCTCGAAAAGATCATCGCTGCCGTCGCTGGCAAAGCTGACAAAACGGCCATTTTCAACAACGCTGCGCAGACCTGGAACCACACGTTTTACTGGAACAGCCTGCGTCCGAACGGCGGCGGAGAACCGCCGGCAGCCCTCAAACAACGGATCGAAGCCTCGTTTGGCAGCGTGGATGCGCTGAAAAAGGAACTCGCCACCGCGGCCACCGGCCAGTTCGGTAGTGGCTGGGCCTGGTTGGTCGCCGATGGCGACAAGTTGAAGGTGGTGAAGACCGGTAACGCCGATGTGCCGCTGACTGCTGGGTTGAAGCCGCTGCTCACCATCGACGTGTGGGAGCACGCGTATTACCTGGATTACCAGAACCGACGTGCCGACTACGTGAACGCGGTGCTCGACAAGCTGATCAACTGGGAGTTTGCCCTCAAGAACCTGGGCTGATTCCATCAGCATCCCTCTCCAGCAAAGGCTTCTGGCCTTGTCGGGGAGGGAGCTTCTTGTGGCGGGTTTCAGTCGGGTAAAGACGCGTCTGGTTTCACGTGCTGATGCCGCTGGCGGGTATTGGCGGCGATTTCGGCGCGGATACCCGCCAGATGTTGGGTCCGATCGTCCCGGTAGAACAGGTTGTAGGCTTCGAACGGGATCATGCGTCCATCTGGTTGAACCATGTGCACACAGGATTTCTTCAGCGCCCGAAGGTCCAGGTTGGCGGCGTCCATGAACTGTACGATCAGTACACGGAAGACGTTTTCGTAGCCGAGTTGGGGTGCATCGAGCTTCGGCAGGCAGCACAGCAGGTCGGACAGGCAGCGAGCGCCCGATTCCGGCGAGTGATTGGTGGAAAAGAGCCGGAACAGCTGCGCCTTGATGGCCGGATCGCGCTCGAACACGATGGTGTTGGCAGGGCCGGCCAGCAGGGCTTCCGGACCGAGGAAGCGGGTCAGCGGGTGGATTTCGCCTCCCAGCTTGAGGGCATAGCCCATGGCCAGGGTGTCCGGGTTGCAGGGAACCGGCACGATGTCGTCCAGACTGAACAAGCCGGATTGTTCGGCGATGCGGCGGCGGATCTCGCTGAGGGTCAGACGGTGCGTGCCGGCGCTGAAGCCTTCGTTGCGGCCGGCATCCTGGATCGGCTGCAGTGTCACGCCGCGCACGCTGGGGCGGGTCAGCGCGTAGCGGATGATGTTGCCGATCTCGTCGTCGTTGACGCCCTTTTTCAGCGTCATCACCAGGGTTGTGGATAAGTTGTGGCGATCGAGGGCGTCCAGGGCGTGCTCGCGGATGCGCCGCAGGTCGGCGCCGCGCAAGTCTTGCAGTACGTCGGCGCGCAGGGAGTCGAACTGCAGGTAGATCTCGATCCCCGGTTTGTATTCAGCCAGGCGGGCGACAAATTCCGGTTCCTGGGCCAGTCGGATGCCGTTGGTGTTCACCATCAGGTGGCGGATCGGCCGGGCTTTGGCGGCGTCGAGGATGGCGAAGAAATCCGGGTGGAGTGTCGGTTCGCCACCTGAAAGCTGCACTACGTCCGGCTCGCCCTCGTTACGGACCACGGCATCCAGCATCGCCTCGATGACGGCCAGCGGGCGGTGGTTCAGGCGCTCGGGGCCGGAGCCGGCATAGCACACCGGGCAGCGCAGGTTGCAGTGATCGGTCACTTCCAGAACCGTCAGGCAGGAGTGCTGCATGTGGTCGGGGCACAGGCCGCAGTCGTAGGGGCAGCCGAATTCCATGCGCGTCGAGAAATTCTCGGGCATTTCCGGAGCCTTCACGTAAACCTCGCGACCGAGCCGGTAATAGGCTGCGTCGTCGGCGATCAGCACGCGTTCGGTACCGTGGGCCGGGCACCATTTCTCCAGGAATATCTGCTCCTCCTTGATCAGGATCTTCGCTTCGACGCGCCGCAGGCACTGGGAGCACACCGAGCTGGTGGTGTCATGGAACAGGTAGGGACGGTTCTTGCGCGACATGGAGGCGACGCCACTGGCGGAGAGTGAGGGGAAGATAGACGGCGAGCGCCAGTGCGCAGATCCACTGGATGCCGGATAGACCGCCTGGCCACGGGAAGGGAACGGGCTTGAGCGCGTCGATTCCCAGCCGCCACGCCAGGTAGGCGGATAGCATCAGCTTGAAGCGCAATCCGCTGGAGGCCGCCAAAAGCGGAGTGGCTTGGTGCAGAAGCGGTGCGAGCACGCCGGCAAAGGCGATTTCGTAGAGCTGGGTCGGGTGGCGTGGAATACCGTCGCCGAAGTCGATGGCCCACGGCAGGGACGTGGGTACGCCGTAGGTGCCGTCATTGAGGCCAGCGAAGAAGCAGCCGATCCGGCCGATTGCCAGCCCGAGCAGGATCGGCATCACATAGGCGTCGCCGGTGGAGGTCTGGATTCCGGCTATTTTTTTGGCGATTTCAGTGCCGATCAGGCCACCGAGCAAGCCGCCGACCATCGACTGTCCTGCCAGCAGCAGGCGCCAGCCGTTGGCCTCGTGGAGCAGATGGGGCATTTCTGCCCAGAAAACTAGCTTGTTGCCGATTGCGGCGCCGAGCAGGCAGCCGCACAAGATCAAAAATCGGGGCCCATGCAATGCACTGCCAGTCGTCTTTCGCCGCTGGGAGCGGAAGAACAGCTGGCTGCCGGCGGCCAGGCCCAGGGCCTCGAAGACCGCGTGGACGGCATGTGCGGTCGCCGGGTCGCGGATCATGGGGTGGGATCGGTCGGGTGTGCGTTGTCCTTGTCTTCCGGGTCGTCTGTGCAGAGAAGGGATTTCCCGATCAGCCAGGCCGGCCAGCCGAAGAGAAGGATGGACACCAGGCCTATGCCGGCTATCGCCGGCTCACTGGTGCCGAGGACGACACACACGCCGCCGGCGAAGACGAACAGCAGCAGGATGATCAGGACTGCGATTTTGATCAGCGTGATGACAATCTTCACCGAACACCCATCCCTTCATTTCCAGTCTCCGCGGAGTTGCGCCACGACGGTTTGCAGACTGGAGACATTCGCTGCAACCGCTGGCAAAGGCGCACCGGCGATCAACTCGATGCGGCTGAACAGACCCCGCCGCAGCGGACGAGGTAGTGCTGTTCCGTCCTTACGGGAGAACATGCTACCCCACAGACCGCGCAGCGCCAGCGGGACAACGGGGACTGGATTGGCTTCAAGAATACGGTTGACGCCCGGGCGGAAGGGGGACAGCTCCCCATCGGCGGTGATCTTTCCCTCCGGGAAAAGACATACCAACTCGCCGTTGGCCAGCGCCCGGGATACTTCGGCGTAGGCGGTCTCGAGCATGGCTGGGTCTTCCTTCGCCGGGGCGATGGGAATGGCACGGCCGTGCCGGAAAACGAAAGACAGCAGCGGCCAGCCGAAGATGCGGTGATCCATCACGAAACGGATCGGGCGGCGGCAGGCTGCGGCGATGATCAGCGCGTCTACGTAGCTGACGTGATTGCAGACGATCAGCGCCGGACCCTCCTCGGGAATCCGTTCGATACCATCGGTGCGCAGGCGGTACACCGTGTGTACCAGCAGCCAGACGACGAAGCGCAGCAGGAATTCCGGTACCAGTTTGTAGATGTAGATCGCCACTGCAGCATTCATCAGGGCTGCCACTCCGAACAGGGTCGGGATGGACAGGCCCGCGCTGAGTAGGCTGCCGGCGCCCAGTGCCCCGGCCACCATGAACAGGGCATTGACGATGTTGTTGGCGGCGATGACCCGTGCCCGGTGGGCCGGAGCCGAGCGGGTTTGCATCATCGCGTAAAGGGGCACGATGAAGAAGCCGCCGAAGACGCCGAGCATCGTCAGGGCCAGCAGCACGTGGAGGGTTCCCGACTGGCTCAGGACAGCGCTGACTGGCAGTGGCGCGCCGGTGGGCAAGACGGAGGGCGATGCCAGGGCCAGATCGAGACCGAAGAGTGTCAGGCCGATGGACCCGAAAGGCACCAGGCCGATTTCCACGTGGCCGCCGGACAGTTTTTCGCACAGCAGCGAACCCAGGCCGATGCCGACCGTGAAGGTGGCGAGCAACAGCGTGACGGTGCCTTCGCCGCCGCCGAGAATGGATTTGGCGTAGGCGGGAAACTGGGCGAGAAACAGCGCGCCGTATAGCCAGAACCAGGAAATCCCCATGATTGCCAGGAAAACCGTGCGGTTCTGCCGGGCGAAACCGATGTTGCGCCAGGTTTCGGTGAGCGGGTTGGGATTGACGCGCAGTTCCGGATCGGGGGCTGGAGCCGGGGGAACGCCACGACTGGTCAGATACCCGGTGATGGCGACCACCAGTCCGCCACCGGCGATCCACAGTTCGCCGTGCTCGGCCGAAGCCAGCAGGCCGCCGATCAGGGTACCGACCAGGATCGCCACGAAAGTGCCAGCTTCCACCAGCGCATTGCCGCCGACCAGCTCATCCTCGCGCAGGTGCTGGGGTAGCAGGGCGTATTTGACCGGTCCGAACAGGGTCGAGTGGCAGCCGAACAGGAACAACGCGCCGAACAGGATGGGCAGACTGTGCAGCAGGAAGCCTGTCAGGGCGACCAGCATGATGGCGATTTCCAGGACCTTAACCAATCGGGTCAGGTAAGCCTTGTCGTACTTGTCTGCCAGTTGTCCGGCGCTGGCGGAGAACAGGAAGAACGGCAGGATGAAGATTCCCGCGGCGAGGTTGGCCAGCAGCGCCGGTGCGATGCTCGTCCAGTTGGCGGCCTGGAAGGTCAGTAGTACGACCAGGGCGTTCTTGAACAGGTTGTCGTTGAAGGCGCCGAGAAACTGGGTCAGGAAGAAGGGGAGAAAGCGTTTCTCCCTCAGTAACCCGAACTGGGAATGCGGGTGGCTGGCGCTTTGGGATGAAGGGCGATCCGGCTGTGAGCTCATGCGTGGGTCCGATCGAGGAATGGGGATATTTCAATGCATCCGGCCCCGTGATGGTGGGCGCCGGTGAGGAATGATGAAGCCGCGTGGCCTGTCATGGCTTTGCGGTTTCGGCCGACTCCGCGGAACCGGCTCTGACGATCCGGGCGGCCTTTTCTTCGCGGATGCGGGTCCGGAAATTCTCGAGCTGGGTATCAAAGCGGGGCAGCAGGTCTTCAACTGCCAGGCGGAAACCTTCGGTTCTTGCCTGTCGGGCGTCCTCGGACAGGATCACCCGCGGCGCGGTGCCCTTGACCTGGCTGGTGCCGGGGGCCCGGAACAGCAGGCTGCGGCTGGCCACATCGAAAACTGAGGCGTCCACCAGGGTATTGACGTCGTACTGGTTGCCGTTGATCACGTAGGAGCCGACGATGGTCCAGTACAGCAGCGAGAGGCGGTTGGTGTCGGTGAATTGGACCTGGTCATAGGACAGCAGCACTACCACGTCCACGTTGAACATCCGGGCCGCCTGTTCCAGATTGCCGAAACCGCCACGGGAACGCAGGTAGTTGGACGGAATGGTCTCGATCTTGGCGATGTAGGGGCGGTTGGCGAAGGCCGCTTTGACCCGGTCGATCAGCTGGTTGCGGTCGCTTTCGCCGAGGTTGGAGTAATTGTCGCCCGGTACAAAGGCGATGCCGACCCGTAGTGGGAGATGCAGTTCGGGCAGGCTCGGCTTGAGGGCCGGCTTGTCGCCCTGGGGATACAGGTATTCGACGACTGATCCGCGTTCCGCCATGCGGTGCTGGTTGTTGAACCAGGATGCACAGCCGGCAAGCGCGGCGGACGACAGCATGATCGCAATCCAACGGACAGGTTTCATCGGCGGACTCCTTCAAGCGTTTTGATCAGGCCTGTTCGGCCCATTGTTTCAGGGTGACGTAGTCGATCTTGCCGGTGCCCAGCAGCGGCAGTGCTTCCACAGCGATGATCTGGCGTGGCACGGCGATTTCCGGCCAGCCGCTGTCGCGTGCGGCGGTCTGCAACTGGTCGCGGGTCAGGTTGCTGTCGGTCGTGTAGAGCAGGATGGTCTCGCCACGGGCCGGATCCGGGCGGGTCGAGGCGGCATGCTGGGCGGTTGGCGAGCTGGCATTGGCCAGTTTTTCGACGACTTCCAGCGACACCATCTCGCCGGCGACCTTGGCGAAGCGCTTGATGCGCCCGACGATCTTCACGAAACCGTCCTCGTCTATATCCACCACGTCGCCCGTCTCGTACCAGCCGTCCCCGGCTGCCGAGGCGGGCGGTTGCAGTACGCCGGGTGCTTCGACGCGCAGATAGCCGGACATCAGGTTCGGGCATTTCACGTGCAGCATGCCGCCGCTGGGAATGCCCGGCACCGTTACCAGGTTGTGTTGAACGCCGGGCAGGAACTGTCCGACGGTGCCGCTGCGGAAGGCCATCGGTGTGTTGACCGCCAGCACGGGGGCGGTCTCGGTGGCTCCGTAGCCCTCGAAGATGCGGATGCCGAATTTCTCGAACCACAGGTCCCGCACCGGCGTTGCCAGCTTTTCGGCGCCGGCAATGACGTAGCGCAGGCGATAAAAATCATAGGGGTGGGCGAACCTGGCGTAATTGCCGAGGAAGGTGCTGGTACCCAGCAACACCGTGCAGTTGCGGTCGTAGGCCAGTTCCGGAAGCCTACCCCCTAAAAAAGCAACTATTTGCTTTTTAGCCTTGCATAGCAACAGTTTATAACAAGTTATGCAACTACTCAACAAAGGCAGGGTTTCAGAGGGCATTGTTTTCGTGCCCCGGGGCCGGCAGTGCTGCCGCTCCGAGAGGGCTCTTGGGCGCCTGAATAAGCGCAAGCAGTGCCTCAACGTCAGGTTTCTCAAGCAGCACCTTTTTCGTGGTGGTGTGCCGAAGTCTTTCTCGATAGAGCTCCAGACCAACCGAAGCCAGGTTGCTTTCAGCGAACAACCGTGACAGCGCTTCACGCACCTCGTTGCTTACGGCTGCCTCGTCCTTCTTGCTGGTGGAAACCTGCTTGAAACCCGAAGCAATCAGGTCATCAATCGGAATTCCAGGCAGACTCCGAAGGCCAGCAATGACGCGATTCTTAAGCCCTATCGCTTCGTCACGCTCAGTCTTAAGCAGCGTCACATAAGCCCGCACTGTCTCGTCGTGTATGACTGGCTCGAACGACTGCTTTTTTGCCGCGACGGGCAGGATTTGCTTAGCCATCCTTGTTTGAAGGTAGCGGAACAGAATGTCCTGAGAATTCCGAATAGACTGTGTCTTAGGTCCCTTCCAGCGGTCTGTACAGTAGCTTCCAACCGCGGTTGGTGAGATAGCCACCTGGGACCTCTCAAGGAAGTCACAAGCATCCTTAACGCGCTCCAGGGACTGTTTAAGGCGCGGGTTGTTGATTGAAGCCGCCATGGCATCAAAGATGTCATCGGTGATTTGAGGTTTCGTCATATTAAGCCTCGGTGAGGGGAACCATCTGCCGCGTATGTAACTGGCGAATGGAGTTTGTGGTTAATGCTGCCAACCCTTTGATGCCGTCATCAAGAGGTGGAATGCTTTCAAGCTTGATGTCCCCAGCCAACACCCTTGATAGGTCTTGTGCCTTGACGTACTGGAGAATCATTGAGGACAGCAGGTTTGCGGCTTCATCAGCCATGTCAGCATCTAGTTGCAACATAAATTGAGGTAAGTCGTTTGCCTCCAGTAGGCGCGCCAGAATGAGATGCTTCTCCTGCATAGCCTCCCGGTTCTTGAATCCAGGCTGGAAGTCCACCATCTGGGTAACGTGGTCAATCAGGACGAACTCGTTCGTCTCCTGCAATGTAACTTTCAACTCTTCGGCGGAACTGACAGTGAGTAACGGGGCTGGCAAGTTACGGTCGGCCGCCAATTGCTGACGCGCCTTCGCATACTCATCAAGGAGGTTTGACGACGCTGTGGCGAAGGCATATCTGGCCTGCCACTCTGTAATGTCCAGGGTGATTTCCCGCTCAAGCGCCTCGATGCGGTTTCGGGTATGTGCTGCCCTCGACTTCAATCCGGCATCGGTCTGGTCAATCAATTGGTCGCGTGCGTCACCAAGCTCTTGTCCTTTTCGGCGAACCTGGTAAATCAGGTTGTTTGCCTCCGCAACCTGCCCAAGAATGAACGCTGGCCCGGTTAGCCAGAACCGGCACAAGCCGCAACGACGGCCACCGGGCACTGCGCCATACCGCTCCCCGGTTACATCCAGCTGCCCACCCTCCGAACATGCAGTGCCAGGGCAGATGCCATCACTGGAGATGGTCCACAAGCCAGAGTGCTCTTTCATCGCTGCAAAGGCAGCATCGCCATTCGCCGAGCGTCGGTCGCCATCCTTCGACAGCAAGAACGAGGAGAACTGCTCAACATTTGCCAAGAAGTCACTGCTGCCGACGAAGTCCTCCTCCGCTGCGGCCTTGTCATGTGCCTTGGCAATGAACTCCCGCATTTTTCCGGGCGAGCTCTTGAGGTACCACAATGTCATCAACAGCGATGCATGCCCCGCGACGAACTGGGAAACCACCTCGAGTGGGACACCATTCTCAATCATGGCGCTGATGCCACTAATCCGCAGGGTATGCAGGTCGTACTTCCACGCCAAGCCCTTCCCGTTTGCTTTCGGCTCAGTCAGCTGGATGCCCACCCCATACTTGTTTTTGACCTTCTTCTCCGTTTCGGCCAAGACGCGAACATAGGCGCGCGCAAGCCGACTGTAGGCCACGGGGTTCATTTTCTCGATAGTGGTGGGGTCCCGGAACAGGGGTGCCACCAAGGGAACGTGCTGAATGTTCGCCGCAGAATAGTCATGGCGGCCAAGAGCTGTCTCCGCGTACAGAACCGGCTTGGCAAGCGGAGGGAGGTAGCGGAGGCTCCACTCCCGTACTCGCACAAGATGGTCGGCCAACTCCGGTGGCAAGTATGGGACCTCATAGCCCGGTTTGTCTGATTGATAGATGGCAGTCTTGTTGGTGTTCACGAACAAGCCACACCAAGTTTCCTGGCGCAATGTATCGTGCAACTGACGAAGACACCCTTCTCGGCGCCCAACGATGGCCCCGATATGGTCGTTTTTGACTAACTTTCCGGTTTTGGGGTCCAGCGTAAATTCATCGAGAAGGCCCGAATCCAACCATCGAGCTTGATGACTACGCAAAGGCAATTCAAGCATCACCAGGAGGCAGACTGCACTGCCAGGCCACCACTGTCGTACAGTTTTGCCCTGCTCGCGGTCGAAGACCGTTACCCAATCACGGGTCTGGTCCAAGCGGAAGAAAGCAAAATCGTCATCGGTGATTGTCTCGCGCAGCTCCTTCAGCAACCACGAAGGCAATGCAGTTCGAAAGCTTTGGGCACTACGCTCCCCGGTATCGAAGTAGTCTTGGCTGGTCACGGGGTTCACATACGCATTAGCTTCGGTCGCCCGCCCTTCGGCCTGCAACCAATCTCGCACCCAGTCGAAGAATTCCTTCAGATAGCCCAGATAGAGGTTCTTTCGCCGGGCATCTCTATCCCACGCGGCCAAGGCCTGCATAAGCGTGGCTTTATTGCGCAAGGTTACGTCATGAATATGCAGCCGACGCTCTACAAGCTCTGGCGACAAAGGTGGGTTTGGCAGCGTGGTTAGGAAATCACAGAAGAAATTCAATCCAGCGATGAGGCCGGCCTTAGAGGCAGATGCGGTTCGCTGGCGCACAAAGCTTGCTAGGATGGCTGTCCAAATATGAAACTCTGGTCTGGCAACAGCCAACCATTCGAAAGAACCATCCGTCTTCAGAATCTCTTTCCGGTTATGGTGTGGTTTCTGGGCTATAGGCTGGGTAGGGTGCGCATGGTTCCAGATATTACGCAGTGCACGCCCTAGCTTTAACTCCCAGCGAGAATCACCAGCCAACTGACCGCCATCACGGCCGGCAGTTTCAGCCCAGGTGGCGCACATGGCCTCGAGCTCCTCAATGAACGGTGCCGACATGTCGCTTAGTTCAGTCATCGAACTGACCAAGATGGCCCCACAGCCAAATCTCTCAACCGGGCTCATGTGGTCCAGCCGCTCATCATCAAGATGCCCCCTAAACTCACTCAAGAGGCCCGCCAGCTCGCAGGTGTAAGCTGGATTTAGCGCTGCGCTCCACTTGGTTTGATTAGACCAATTTACAAAGGTGGTGGCGAACAGCAGCCAACCTTTTGCTCGAAGCATAAGAAGCAACTCTGCATACCGGGAAACCACGCGCCGCTGGTCCTCGGTTTTGGCAGCTATCGGGTAGCTTGAGATGTGTCGAACAAAAGCTCGAACATCCCCTGTCCTCAGGAACTCCTGCCGTATGTTTTGGCTATAGGTGTGAATTAACCCAGGTGCGCTAGCTATCTCAACCAGCTCTTCATAGTTACTTGGCATGCACTGCCGAAGCCGCGCTCGCTGCTCATCAACAGGCAGCTTGCGCAACTCTTCGCCAATGCCTCGAACTCTCGAGTACCCAAGGCGACGAGCGACAGCTGATGTTGCCAGGTTCCGAAGGGAGGAATTAAGCGCAGGCCGGAATCCTTTTATCGAGCTTTCATCCATAGGCGCGGACCACTCCTCCCAGACCTCCTGGATACGAATGCGCTCATGCTCACGTAGTAGAGCCTCAAACTCCGCCGGCGAGGGAACATGCAGCCAGACGAACTCCGTAGGATGGGTGTTGAGGGAAATCTGACGCTTCGTCACAGGGGATTCGAAGACCTTCAGGCCAAACTCACTCATACTCGCCACCTTCATCTGACAGTAAATGCTGTTTGTTCTGTAAAAACGCTGGCATGCTCTCAGTCATTCGCTGATGGGCTTGAGCCAATTCCGTGCGCAGGACGGCGCTATCTATGGTGTAGTAGACCTCGGTCGAGGACAGTTGGGCGTGGTGCATCATTTTCTGCACGCGTTCCTTTGAGAGCCTCAGCCAGGTTGCAGTGTAGTAGCCGTAGAAATGCCGACCTCCATGCGGATTAACGCCATCGGATGGAGTTGGCAGGCCTGCACGGTCGGCACAGCGGTAAAACTGCTTTGTGAGGCCAGAGAGCTTCAGCGGCTCACCAAAGGCATCACCTCGCTGCGCCACGAAGTAATAGGGATGGTCATCTGCCACTCCGAGCCGAACTGTGCGCATGTACTCTTTGTGCAGCTCCAAGAAGAGCCTTCCCATGCTGGGGTCACTCCAGTACACGACACTTTCTGCCCGGCGCGCATCATCCATCAGCATGCCTTTCCATCCGGCGTGGAGCGGATACCGGTGAGGCAACTGGGTGCGGGGAATGGTGTTGTACTTGTCGAGCAGAAAGGCAGCGCGATTGCCGTTGCGACGCTTCCCAGAGGCATCCACCCAATCAATCCGCCCGTCTTCCGGATGAGCAATAACTACGCGAGCTGTGCCATCGTCGGTATTTACCGTGATGTCCCGCGTGAAGATATGCATTAGTTCGGAGATGCGTAGCCCACCAAAAAACAGCAGAAGCCAACACAACCGGTCGCGCACGGAGCGAGCATGGGCAATGAAGTTAAGGACGTGCTCAGGGGGGAAATACTTAACTGACCTAGTCCGCTGAGCCTTACCCCGCTCCGGCCGGAAGGAAGGTTTCCGCATTTTCCCGCGGCCTTCCTCGGTCGCACCATACGCGTGGAATAGCAGGTCCCACTTCTTTCGGGCCGAAGCCCGAGCCAGCCATAGGTTGAACTCTTTCCCTGATAGCTGACTCAGCAAAATTTCTTCTGCTGGATTGGCTTCGACGTGCCCAAAATTAGTGGCACAGAACGAGGAGAAATCGGTAACGTGCCTTAAATCATTATGAGCCGTGGTCACCTTGACAGGAGACCACCCAAGGCTCAAACAGCCATTGCGGCGCGCTTCATAGAACTGCTTAACCAAGAGCGCCATTCCCCGCTCATCAAGCGTTGGGGCTCCCTTCTCCAGCAGATAATAGTCGTAGAACAGCCCGATAGATTTCGCATGCTTTATTAGCGTAGCCGGCTCAGTTCCGACAAACAGTAGATTGCGAAGGAATGATGCCGCAAAGACAGACACCTCCCCATCTGCAAGGAATAGCAATGGAAGCGCAACCCCAAGCCGCCCCTCAATCGGGACATCAACAATCGCATGAGCAGTACGATGGGGAGAAGGCAATTTAGGCACGACTTGGGAAACGGGCTACTTTTAATAGTTACAAGTATAGGGTAATACTCAAATATTAAAAGTAAAAATGAGTCTCCTCTCGCCATTGAAGCCCGAGGGGTTCGCGCTTGGTTCATTAACATGAACTCTCGCTAGCCTGACCAGTCAATCGCATTGTTACTCGGCCAAGCGCCAAGAGACGACCCGTTGCTGTCATTCGCCATTCTTGAGCGCCAATGGCAGCAAACAGAAGTTAATCAGTCAGGAAACGGTGCATCACGTAGGCATCCACGTAGCCCAATTTTTGGTGGCGAAATACCTTGGGCAGTGTTCCCACAATCGTAAAGCCCAGTTTCTGCCATAAAGCGACCGCGGCCTCATTGGTGCTGATGACAAAGTTGAATTGCATCGCCTCATAGCCGGCTTTCCTGGCCTCCTGCAAACAGTGAAGTCCCATTGTCTGGCCAATACCTTTGCCGCTGTGTCCTGGAGAGACCATGAACGAGGCGTTGGCGACATGGTTACCCAAGTTTCGCTGGTTGGGAATCAGTTTATACATGCCAACGATTTGCCCATCATCTACCGCAACATACGAGCTAACGCCGGGGCCGAACCAGTAGGCGAAAGCGTCCTCGTAGCTGGTATCCGAGGCAAACACGTAAGTGGCCTCGTCACTGACAACTTTCTGAAAGATGGGCCACATGGCTCCAAAATCAGATTCAACGGCACGGCGAATATTCATACTGGGCATCCTGGACATCAAACACTGCTGGTTTCAAGAGTGTTGCCAGCTTAGTCGAGTCGTCAGCACCATATCGCCGGTTTATCGTCGCGTTCCGCTGGTCAGGATTTCAAGCGTCGCAGTGCAGCAGTCAGTGCGGAAGGTGAGTCGTAGCCGGTTTGGTTTGCAACCTCGGCCACGCTCATTCCTTGAAGCCGCAAGCGCTGGGCCTGCTCAAGGCGCAGGCGTCGAATCCACTGCATTGGACTACACCCAAGGGCTTCAACGCATCTGGCCCGGAATTGACTTTCGCTCAGGCAAGCTTTTGCAGCGAGGTCGCCGACGCTCAAAGGGCGTGAGAGATGTTCTCTGACCCAGAGCGATAAGCCTTGCCAATCGACGTCCCGTCGGGCTCGCGTAATTTGGGTCGTTGGCCCCCAGGATTGGGCAAGCAGAAACGCGGCCTGTCCGGCATCGAAAGGTATCTTCTGTTCGATTGCCTCCGCAATGTATTGAGCCAGCAGGTTTGATGCCTTGGCGAACTGAGGCAGGCATTCACGCGACGACCAACCAAGGTCTGGGGAGTCGAGTATCAAGCAGCGGCTACCACGCAATGACTCAAATTCGTGTTTGTCACTGGGTGCGATAACGAGCCCATGCCCAGCGTTAACTATTGCACCTTTGCCCTCAACTTCGAGCTCCAGGCTTCCTTCCAGTCCCCAGAGAACCTGAAAATGGTCGTGTGCATGGCTCCCTGGCGAAGGGCCATAGGTTCTAATCGACCAATTGGTTGCGTCACGTTTGGGCATGTCGAGTTTATAACTCGAAAAGTTACTGACGGGCTGCTTCCAAAACTACAACAGCCATTGCCGATGACTGTTTTGGAGAAGGGCAAATTTCCGCTTCTGGCCGGTTGCCGTCTGATGACTTAGTGGTATTCAGGCAGAGTCCTCCTTCTGGACCGGAGTGAATCCAGGCACTCGACTAACCCCGCCGGACGCAACGTCGGTGACTGAAGCGACATCACTTTGTACCTGCCGCGCTCCGCTACGCTCGCTTGCCTCCTGGCTCGTTCGGCTTCGCCGGCCCGAGCCCAGGTCAAGTTCATTTTGAAAACCGGTTGAGATGCTAAGTGAAAAAGCACCTCACCCACAAACTTACCAATCCATCCCTCAAGATACCTCAATGGACAGCTGGCTAGGAGTGATACGACTGAAGGGGTTTACACCTCTCCATTCAATCTTTAATAGTTCAAATAGTTTAGGGGTAAGAACCGGAATCACCCGGTAGTGCAGCGGCGACGGGTAGAGGAAGGCTTTGGCGCCGCTCAGTACAGGAAGAAGGGCGCCGGCAGTGAGGCCAAAGGAATGGAACAGGGGCAGCGCATTGAGGATCTTGTCATCGATCGACAGATCGACGACAGCGCGGATTTGCGCGACGTTGGCCAGCAGGGCCCGGTGGGACAGCACGACCCCTTTCGGCTTGCCTTCCGAGCCGGATGTGAACAGCACTACTGCCGGGTCTTCCGGCGATCCGGCCGGCAGCGCTGTGCGGGGGAAACGCAGCGCCCACAGCACCAGCCACAGTTTGTCGCCGAGGCTGATCTTCTCGCGCAGGTCTTCGAGGTAGATCACCCGTACATCGCGCAGTGCCGCCACCTTGTCGTCCAGCTTGGCTTGCTCGATGAAGGCACGTGAGCTCACGATGGTGCGGATCTGTGCTGCCGTGCAGGCGGTCTGCATGCCTTCTGTCCCGGCCGTGTAGTTCAGCATCGCGGCGACCCGGCGGTGGGCCGTCAGACCGAAGATCAGGCCGAGGGTGGCGGTCAGATTGGGTAGCAGCAGGCCGACCGCTTCACCGTGCCGGCTCTCCCGTGCCACCAGACGGCCGAGGGCAAGGGCCATCTTGATCAGGTCGCCGTAGCTGTACTCGATCTGCTTCAGATCTTCGAGCAAGCGGTGTTTGAGTCCCTGGATGTCTGCTGCGTCGAGCAGGGTTTCGAACAGGGTCTGGTTGGGGCGGGTGGCGAAGATCAGTTCCTGCATCAGCTGTCGCATCGCCTCGCCGGCCTTGCGTCGTCTGACCCGCGCAGTTGCGCCCTGGGGCATCGGGAGCAGGGTTGTCGGCTGGATGCTCAAGGTGATACGTGGAAACAGCCGGCGCGGGACATGAGATGCCAGACGCGAGAAGTACGTCCGGGCTGCACCGTCGATGCGTACCGGCAGAATTGTCGCCCCGGTCTTGGCCGCGACGAAGGCCGGACCGTCATAGGTCTTCATCAGGCTGCCGGTGGTCGTGATGCGACCCTCCGGGAAAATGACCACCGGGCGCCCGCTCTCGATCAGACGGATGACCTTCTTCATCGCCATAGGGCTGGTCGGATCGACCGCGAGGTAGTCCACCAGCAATAGCACGAAACGGAAGAACGGGTTCTGGACGACGCCGGTATGCACGACGAAGACAGGATCGAACGGCAGGAACAGGCCCAGCAGCAGGCCGTCGAGAAAGGACTCGTGGTTGGCGACGATCAGCAGGCGTTCATGTCGCTCTGCCGGAGTGCCAATGCTGCGGACGCGGAACAGGAATGCCGCGAGACTGCGAAGGATGGCCTTGATGAACGATCGCATGATGGCGGATGAGATGGTTTAAAGGTTGGAAGAGAGGTAATTCAGCACCGTGCCGAGGGTGTCCTGCAGGAAGCCCTTGTTCACATGGAAATAGATTTCCTTGCCCTCGCGCTCGGCGGTCAGTACGCCGGCCTCCCGCAGGACCTTCAGGTGGTGAGATACCGTCGAGCGCGCCAGCGTGGATACTTCGGCGATCTGTCCAACGTTGAGGCGCTCGCCGGGTTCGAAGGTCAGCAAGATGCGCTGGCGGTGTTCGTCGCCCAGCGCGGTGAATACCGCGGAAATTTCCTGCCATGCTTCAGGAATGGCTCGGGAGTAATCATTTTTCATATCGACAATAATCGATATGTTTTTGGAATCTGTCAATGGGTCTGTCGGCAAAAATTGATAACTCCGCTGTCAGACCGCGTGCATGCTGCGCCGCCGCGATGATTGACTTGGCTGCGGTTAACCCCTATCATCCACATGTTTTTCGTACGGCGGACGGCGCAACACCCGACGTGCCACGCAGAGAGCCATGTTAAAAGCGGTATTCCTGCAGATAGGCGCGACGATTCTGGCGACATTGATCGCTGGAGCATTTTTGGGGTTGCGCGGTGCGTTGTCGGCGGCGTTGGGAGGCGCAGCCTGTGTTCTTCCCAATTTGTTTTTCGCCCTGCGTCTGCACGCTGTTTCCAAGCGTCCGGCAGCGTCGTACCCGCTTGCGTTTTTTGTTGGCGAGTTCTTTAAGATCGCGTCAACCGTAGGATTGTTGGCGACCGTTCGACTCGTGTATCCAGACGTCCATTGGTTGGCGTTGTTTCTCGGGTTGGTCGTGGCGCTGAAGGCGAATTTATTTGCATTTTTGGTGAAGACCTGACCATGAGCACTGGCCACGAAGCACACGCCCCTACTGCGGGTGAATACATTGTCCACCACCTGACTCACTTCAATTCGACTGGTCAAGCCCAGAGCGCGATCATCGACTGGAGCGTTTGGAACGTCGATACGCTGTTTTTCTCCATCGGTCTCGGTGTCGTCACGCTGCTGATCCTGATCAAGGCGGCCAGCGCCGCCACTTCCGGTGTGCCGGGTCGTTTCCAGGCTGCCATCGAAATTCTTGTCGAAATGGTTGCTGACCAAGCCAAGGGCATCGTACATAGCGCCGAGTCCCGCAAGTTCGTCGCTCCCGTGGCCCTGACTGTGTTCTTCTGGATCTTCCTGATGAACTCCATGGACTTCCTGCCGGTCGACCTGCTCCCCAAGATCTGGGCGCTGATTTCCGGTGACGAGCATGCCTTCCTGCGTGTTGTTCCGACCGCCGACCTTAATGGCACCCTCGGCATGTCCGTCGGCGTGTTGCTGATCTGCCTGTACTACAACATCAAGATCAAGGGTTTCGGCGGCTGGGTGCATGAACTCTTCACTGCACCTTTCGGCTCCCATCCCCTTCTGTATCCGGTCAATTTCCTGATGCAGATGATCGAATTCCTGGCCAAGACCGTTTCGCACGGCATGCGGCTGTTCGGCAACATGTACGCTGGCGAACTGGTGTTCATGCTGATCGCGCTGATGGGCGGCACCGCTACTGTCTACGGGTTCCTTGGCCACATCGTCGCCGGTTCCATCTGGGCCGTCTTCCACATCCTGATCGTCGCGCTGCAGGCTTTCATCTTCATGATGCTGACGCTGGTGTATATCGGCCAAGCCCACGAAAGCCACTAAGCAGTCCCGGTTTCAAGTTTTAATTTGCAGTTTCGGTTTCAATTAAATCATCTCAACTAAAGGAGTCGTCATGGAACACGTTCTTGGTTTTGTTGCTCTGGCCGCCGGTCTGATCATTGGTCTGGGTGCTATCGGTGCCTGTATCGGTATCGGCATCATGGGTAGCAAGTACCTCGAAGCATCCGCCCGTCAGCCCGAACTGATGAACGCCCTGCAGACCAAGATGTTCCTGCTGGCTGGTCTGATCGACGCTGCGTTCCTGATCGGCGTCGGTATCGCCATGATGTTTGCGTTCGCCAACCCGTTCAAGATCTAAGTTTCGCGGTTCAACCTGACTAAAGGAAGATTACCGTGAATTTGAACGCAACCCTGGTAGCCCAGCTCGTTGTGTTCTTCATTCTGGCGTGGGTCACGATGAAGTTCGTGTGGCCCCCCATCGTGAAGGCACTCGACGAGCGCGCGAAGAAGATCGCCGACGGGCTGGCGGCTGCGGACAAGGCGAAGAGCGATCTCGCTCATGCCGAGAAGAAAGTCGTTGAAGAGCTGCGCAAGGCCCGCGAGTCCGCCACGGACGTCCGTGCCTCTGCTGAAAAGCAGGCTGCCACCTTCATCGATGAAGCTCGCGCCGAAGCCGCCCGCATCATTGCCCAGGCTCGTGAAGCCGCCGAAGCCGAAGCCGGTGTCGCTGCTCAACGCGCCAAGGAAGCCCTGCGTGATCAGGTCGCCCAACTCGCTGTCGCTGGCGCCGAGAAGATTCTCCGCAAGGAAATCAATGCTCAGGCCCATGCCGACCTGCTGGCCAACCTGAAACAGGAACTTCAATAAGCCATGGCCGAGAACGTCACCATCGCACGCCCCTATGCTGAAGCGGCATTTCAGCTCGCTTCCGCGGGCAACGCGCTGGGGCCTTGGTCGGAAGCACTTGATCGTCTGGCTGCTGTGGCCAGCGATTCGCAAATGCGGGATTGCATCACCGATCCCAAGCTCCTGCCGGAACAACTGGCAGGGCTTTTCCTCGATGTCGCCGGTGCCGGACTGTCTGCCGAACAGCAGAATTATGTCCGTGTCCTGGTCGAGAACGAGCGTCTGCAAGTGCTTCCCGAGATCCGTGACCTGTTCGTTGAACTCAAGAACGAACACGAAGGTGTCAAGGAGGCGAACATCACCTCCGCCTTCCCGATGGACGATGCCACGCTGAACGCATTGGTTGCCGACCTTGAAGCCCGCTTCAAGGCCAAGCTCACTGTGACTGTCAGCGTCGACCCCGAATTGATTGGTGGGGTGAAGATCGCCGTTGGGGATGAAGTCATCGACGCCTCGGTCCGCGGCAAGCTCGCGAACATGGCCGCCGCGCTAAAGAACTAGGAGCATAAGCAATGCAACTCAACCCCTCTGAAATCAGTGACCTGATCAAGAGTCGGATTCAGAACCTGCAGCTGTCCGCGAATGCCCGCACCGAGGGTACCGTGGTTTCAGTGACCGACGGTATCTGCCGTATCCACGGCCTCTCCGATGCCATGCAGGGCGAAATGCTGGAATTCCCCGGCAACGTTTTCGGCCTCGCCATGAACCTCGAGCGCGACTCCGTCGGCGCTGTGGTCCTGGGTGAATACGAAGGCATTTCCGAAGGCGACACTGTCAAGTGTACCGGTCGCATTCTGGAAGTTCCGGTTGGCCCTGAGCTGATCGGTCGTGTCGTGAATTCCTTGGGCCAGCCGATCGACGGCAAGGGTCCGATCAACGCCAAGCAGTCCGAGCCGATCGAAAAGGTTGCTCCGGGCGTGATCTGGCGTAAGTCGGTGTCCCAGCCGGTGCAGACCGGCCTGAAGTCGGTTGATGCCATGGTTCCTGTCGGTCGTGGCCAGCGTGAGCTGATCATCGGCGACCGTCAAACCGGTAAGACTGCCGTTGCGGTTGATGCGATCATCAACCAAAAGGGCGAAAACATGGTTTGTATCTACGTTGCGATCGGTCAGAAGGCCTCGACCATTGCCAACGTGGTTCGCAAGCTCGAAGAGCACGGCGCGATGGAATACACCATCGTCGTTGCTGCTACCGCTTCCGAGTCCGCCGCGATGCAGTACATCGCCCCGTACTCCGGCTGCACCATGGGCGAATACTTCCGCGACCGCGGTCAAGATGCCCTGATCGTTTATGACGATCTGACCAAGCAAGCCTGGGCCTACCGTCAGGTGTCCCTGCTGCTGCGTCGTCCCCCCGGCCGTGAAGCCTACCCCGGCGACGTGTTCTACCTGCACTCCCGTCTTCTCGAGCGCGCTGCCCGCGTGTCCGAAGAGTACGTCGAGCAATACACGAAGGGTGAAATCAAGGGCAAGACCGGTTCGCTGACCGCTCTCCCCGTGATCGAAACCCAGGCTGGCGACGTTTCCGCGTTCGTTCCGACCAACGTGATCTCGATTACCGACGGCCAGATCTTCCTGGAAACCGACCTCTTCAACGCTGGTATCCGTCCCGCCATCAACGCGGGTATCTCGGTGTCCCGCGTCGGTGGCGCAGCCCAGACCAAGATCATCAAGAAGCTCGGCGGCGGTGTGCGTCTGGCACTGGCCCAGTACCGTGAGCTGGCTGCGTTCGCACAGTTCGCTTCCGACCTGGACGAAGCCACCCGCAAGCAGCTCGAGCGCGGTCGCCTCGTGACGGAACTGATGAAGCAGCAGCAGTACGCTCCGCTGTCGGTTTCCGAAATGGCGATCACTCTGTTCGCAGTCGAGAAGGGCGCTTTCGACGATGTCGAAGTCAAGCGTGCTCTCGCTTGCGAAGCCGCGATGCACCAGTACGTGAAGACCAAGGCCGCTGATCTGGTGGCCAAGATCGAAGCGACCAAGGACCTCGACGCCGAAGGCAACAAGCAACTCGCCGCCGTCATCGAAGAGTTCAAGAAGAGCTGGGCTTAACGCGGGCATACGGAGAGCAATATGGCTAGCGGCAAAGAGATCCGTAACAAGATCAAGAGTGTCCAGAACACTAAAAAGATCACCAAGGCCATGGAGATGGTTGCAGCGTCCAAGATGCGTAAAGCTCAGGACCGCATGCGTGCAGCCCGTCCCTATGCCGAGAAGATCCGCCGTCTCGCCGCGAATCTGTCTGCAGCCAACATCACCGACTACAAGCATCCGTTCCTCGTCAAGAAGGACAATGCCAAGCGTGTGGGGCTGATCGTCGTCACGACCGACAAGGGTCTGTGCGGCGGCCTCAACACCAACACTCTGCGTGTCGGGTTGAATGCGCTCAAGGATTGGGAAAGCAAGGGTGTCTCCGACATCCGCGTGACCGCCATCGGCAACAAGGGGCTGGGTTTCATGCAGCGCCTTGGTGCCAAGGTGGTCTCGCACGTCACCCAGCTCGGGGATACCCCCCATCTGGAAAAGCTGATCGGGCCCGTCAAGGTCATGATCGATGCGTTCCAGAATGGCGAGCTGGATGAAGTGCACATTGTTTACTCCCGCTTCATCAACACGATGAAGCAGGAACCCCAGCTTGAGCAGCTTCTCCCGCTGACCGGCGAGCGTCTCGGTACCCCGGAAGGGAACTGGGACTACCTCTACGAGCCGGATGCGCAGGTGGTGATCGACGAACTCCTGGTGCGCTATGTCGAAGCGCTGGTGTACCAGGCTGTCGCCGAGAACATGGCGTCCGAACAGAGTGCCCGGATGGTGGCGATGAAGGCAGCTTCCGACAACGCAGGAAGCGTGATCGGCGAACTGCAACTGGTCTACAACAAGACCCGTCAGGCCGCGATCACGAAGGAACTGTCCGAAATTGTCGGCGGCGCAGCCGCGGTGTAACGGTTTAACAAGTTTGGGGAAACGACGATGAGTCAAGGAACGATCGTTCAATGCATCGGCGCCGTGGTGGATGTGCAGTTCCCGCGCGACGCGATGCCCAAGATTTACGACGCCCTCGAGTTGGCAGGTTCTGAACTGGTTCTCGAAGTTCAGCAACAGCTCGGTGATGGCGTTGTGCGTACCATTGCGCTGGGGTCTTCGGACGGCCTGCGTCGTGGCATGCAAGTTTCGAACACCGGCAAGGGTATCGCTGTGCCGGTGGGCCACGGCACCCTGGGCCGCATCATGGATGTGCTGGGTCGCCCGATCGACGAAGCTGGTCCGATCGAATGCGACGAGCGCCGGACCATTCACCAGAAGGCTCCGAAGTTCGACGAGCTCTCTCCCTCCGTCGATCTGCTCGAAACCGGCATCAAGGTTATCGATCTGATCTGTCCGTTCGCCAAGGGCGGTAAGGTGGGTCTGTTCGGTGGTGCCGGTGTGGGCAAGACCGTGAACATGATGGAGCTCATCAACAACATCGCCAAGCAGCACAGCGGTCTGTCGGTGTTCGCCGGCGTGGGCGAGCGTACCCGTGAAGGGAACGACTTCTACCACGAAATGAAGGACTCCAACGTTCTCGACAAGGTTGCGATGGTGTTCGGTCAGATGAACGAACCCCCCGGCAACCGTCTGCGTGTGGCGCTGACCGGCCTGACCATGGCCGAGCGTTTCCGTGACGAAGGCCGTGACATCCTGTTCTTCGTGGATAACATCTACCGCTACACCCTGGCCGGTACCGAAGTGTCCGCGCTGCTGGGTCGTATGCCTTCTGCGGTGGGTTACCAGCCGACGCTGGCCGAAGAAATGGGCCGTCTGCAGGAGCGTATCACCTCCACCAAGGTGGGCTCGATCACCTCCATCCAGGCTGTCTATGTGCCTGCGGATGACTTGACCGACCCGTCCCCGGCGACCACCTTCCTCCACCTCGACTCGACCGTCGTGCTGTCCCGTGACATCGCTTCGCTGGGTATCTACCCGGCAGTCGATCCGCTGGACTCCACCTCCCGTCAGCTCGATCCGCTGGTGGTTGGCGAAGAGCACTACAACACCGCTCGCGGCGTTCAGCAGACCCTTCAGCGTTACAAGGAACTGCGCGACATCATCGCGATTCTGGGTATGGACGAACTGGCTCCGGAAGACAAGCTTCTGGTGTCCCGCGCTCGTAAGATCCAGCGTTTCCTGTCGCAGCCGTTCTTCGTGGCGGAAGTGTTTACCGGTTCCCCCGGCAAGTACGTTCCCCTGAAGGAAACGATCAAGGGCTTCAAGACGATTCTCAGCGGTGAAGTGGACCACCTGCCCGAGCAGGCCTTCTACATGGTCGGCCCGATCGAAGAAGTCTTCGAAAAAGCGAAGACCCTCTGATCAATGCGACCATCGCCCGGCGACTCTCTAGCGAGGTCGCCGGTTTGAGGAGGAAATAGCTATGGCAATGACCATTCACGTCGATATCGTCAGCGCGGAAGAGCAGATCTTCTCCGGTCTGGCCGAATTCGTGGCTCTGCCCGGCGAAGCCGGCGAGCTCGGCATTCTGCCCGGCCACATGCCGCTGATGACCCGGATCAAACCGGGTGCCGTGCGCGTCAAGGTCCAGAACCAGACCGAAGAGGAACTGGTTTTCGTGGCCGGCGGCCTGCTGGAAGTCCAGCCCAATCTGGTTACGGTTCTGGCGGATACCGCCATCCGTGGCAAGGATCTGGACGAAGCAAAGGCGCTGGAAGCCAAGCGTCTGGCGGAAGAAGCCTTGCAGAACCAGGGTTCCGCCCTGGAGTATGCCAAGGCCCAGTCCGAACTGGCATCGGCTCTGGCCCAGATTGCGGCGATCAGCAAGCTGAAGAAGCGCGGCCACTGATCGAGACGATTGGTTGCAAACAAAAAGGGCAGTCCGTGAGGACTGCCCTTTTTGTTTGTGCTGACATCCGCCCATCGGAATTTCACTGACTCACAGTTGTTGGCCGTGTCGTATCAACGGGCTGTCTTGGGGGCGGGAGACGCTTCGAGTTTGCCCAGGCGCTTGTCGAGGCGCGCCAGATCATCGCGCAGTTCGGCGTTGGCGTTGGCCAGTTCTTCCAGGAACTGACGCTTGACGAGCACCGGGCGTTCTTCGCTGTAGTACTCGACAAGGTTGTCGACGATGTTGTGGGTCGCCTGGCGATGCCAGCTGAAGATGTCCTGCGCGGTCATGACGGCGCGGTGGGCGGCGATGTCGCCGATCAGTCGGGCCAGCGCTTCCTCACCGTCCCAGCGAAGCTGCCGGAAGACGAAGCCGAGGGTATCGGCGAAGTCGGCATTGCCGCTGATGCGGATATCCGCCATCAGCGCGTCCATGCCGCCGCCGAGGACTTTCGGCAGGGAACTCAGGGGTAGGTCCAACGCAACATCCGGTTCTCGGGCGGCGGCTTCGTTGAAGTAACCATCGCCATCCACGCCGAGGGAGAGTTCCAGCGGCTTGAGGCGAATTGCGGCGACCCGCCCGGAATACGGCGCCAGGCGTTCCCGCGCCCAGGGGGCATCGGCAAGCAGATGGTTGAGGCCGGCAATGGCCGATGAGGCAAACATTTCCACTCCATCAAGAATTGCGGTGACCTTCGGCTCCCGCTGCACAAGGCTGTTACTCCGGCAGCGGAAATCCGTGCGGAGGCGGGATCCGTTCAGAGCTTGTGACCCCGGTGCAGCGCGACTACGCCGGCGGTCATATTGAAATATTCGACGCGGGCCAGCCCGGCCTGTTCCATCAAGGTCTTGAGGGATTCCTGGTCTGGATGCATGCGGATGCTCTCGGCCAGATAGCGGTAGCTGTCCGCATCCTTTGCGACCTTTTCGCCCATCAGCGGCAGCAGTTTGAAGGAATAAAAGTCGTAGGCGGGCGCGAGGGGCTTCCAGACTTTCGAGAATTCCAGCACCAGCAGGCGGCCGCCCGGCTTCAGCACGCGGCGCATTTCGGCAATGGCCTGGTCCTTGTGGGTCATGTTGCGCAGGCCGAAAGCGACCGTCACCACGTCGAAATAGTCGTCGGGGAAGGGCAGTTTTTCCGCATCGCACTGGGCAACCGGCAACAGGAAGCCGTTATCCACAACACGATCACGGCCACGGGACAGCATGGCGTGGTTGATGTCGGTGAGCCACACTTGACCGGTAGGGCCGACCTTTTTGGCGAAGGCCAAGGACAGGTCGGCAGTGCCGCCCGCCACGTCGAGCACCCGGTCGCCCTTGCGGACGCCGGCAATCTGTACGGTGAAGGCTTTCCACAGGCGGTGCAGGCCGAAGGACATGAGGTCGTTCATCACGTCGTAACTGCTGGCGACGGAGGAGAAAACGCCGCGGACCTTGCTGGCCTTTTCGGATTCGGCCACTTTCTGGAAGCCGAAGTGGGTGGTCTTGTCGTTCATGATCTGGAAGTGGGTGCGAAGCATTGGGTCGTCGGCACTCTGCCGACGACCAGGATTCAGTGGTGGTGACCGCAGCCACCGGATTTCGGGGCCGGCGGTGGTAGGTCGGCCGGATCACGGCTGCCACCCTCGGTGGCGAGGCGGAGCAGGTAGGATTCCCACAGTTCGTCGCGCCTTTCGCCGAGGTCGTAGAGGTAGTCCCAGGAGTACAGGCCGCTGTCATGGCCGTCGGAGAAGACCGGACGAATTGCGTAGTTGCCCACCGGCTCAAGGCGCGTGATGTCCACGTCGCGCTTGCCCAGTTGGAGGACTTCCTGACCGACGCCATGGCCGCGCACCTCGGCAGAGGGCGAAAAGACGCGCAGGAACTCATAGGTGAATTCGAAGCGCTTGCCGTCGTCGAAGGCGATTTCCATCCGGTGGGAAACCTGGTGCAACTTGATCTCGGTGGGGATGGGGTCGTCCTTGTGCAGGCCAGCCATGCGGGGCTCCGTGTCTCAATGGGCAATGTGCGAATGATACTCGAAGGCGGGCCCGGCTCCCCTTGAAGCCTGTCATTGCATGCTGGCAACGGGGTGTGACATGTCATGAAAAGTTCAAGTTGCTGAAATACACTGCCTGCGTTCAGAGATTCCATCGAGGTATCCATGCCTGCCACCATTCTGCTCGTCGAAGACGAGCCCGCTATCCAGGAATTGATCGCCGCCAATCTGATGCGCGCCGGCCACCATGTGGTGCGGGCATCGGACGCGGAAACTGCCCAGCGCATCGTCCGTGATGCACTGCCCGACCTGATCCTGCTCGACTGGATGCTGCCCGGCATGTCCGGTGTGGAGTTCGCCCGCCGCCTGCGCGGCGAGGAGCGTACCCGCGGCATTCCGTTGATCATGCTGACCGCCCGCGGCGAGGAGCAGGACAAGGTGCTCGGCCTCGAGTCGGGGGCCGACGACTACATCACCAAGCCGTTCTCGCCCCGCGAACTGGTGGCCCGCATCAAGGCGGTGCTGCGTCGCCGGGCACCGGAAACCACCGAGGATCCGGTCGAACTGGGCGGTCTGCGCCTCGACCCGGCGACGCACCGCTTGGCAGCCGGCAGCAACCCGATTACCCTTGGCCCGACTGAATTCCGACTGCTGCATTTTCTGATGACCCATCCGGAACGCGTCCATTCCCGTGCCCAGTTGCTCGACCAGGTGTGGGGCGACCACGTTTTCGTCGAGGAACGCACTGTCGACGTGCACATCCGCCGCCTGCGCTGTGCCCTCGAGCCCAGCGGTCACGATGGTCTGGTGCAGACCGTACGCGGCAGCGGCTACCGTTTCTCGACCCAACAGGAGACGCCGGCGGCGGTGCGCTGATCTGTGGGACTGTCTCTGGAAGATGTCACGGAAATCCGGCCGATCAGCTATATCCGTGTCGCGGTTCTCACGATCCTGACCGTCATCGCGCTGCTGGCGGCGGCGGTGGGCGTGTTCTTCGGTCTGGTGCCAGCACTCGCCACCTTCTCGGTGGCATTGCTGCTGGTCGGGCTATACCACATCAACAATCTCTTCAAGCTGGTCCGCTGGTTGCGCACACCTGTGGACGAAGCGGCGCCGCTGCCGCGTGCCTTCGGCCTGTGGGACTACGTGTTCGCCGACGTGAATCGACGCGCGAGTACCGCCAGCCGCCAGCAGGAGCGTCTGTCCGCAGCGCTGGAGCGCTTCCGCGAGGCCAGCCAGGCGATGCCCAACGGCCTCTTGTTCCTGTCGATGAGCAACACCATCGAATGGGTCAATCGACTCGGCGAGCAGCATTTCGGCCTGGATCGGGCGCGTGATCAGGGGGCGCCGGTGACCAACATCGTCCGTCAGCCGGATTTCGTGCGCTACCTGCAGGGAGGACATTACGAGGAACCCCTGGTGTTCACCGCAGGCCGTCCGATTGGGCGGACCCTGATGGTCCATGTTGTGCCCTTCAGCGACGACATGCGCCTGCTGATGTCGGAGGACATCACCCAGGGGGAGCGTCTGGAAGCCATGCGCCGCGATTTCGTGGCCAATGTGTCCCATGAGATGCGCACGCCGCTGACCGTGGTGAGCGGCTTCCTCGAGACCGTGATCGACGGGCTCGAGGATCTGGAGAAGGACGATATCCGCCATTACCTCGGTCTGGCGTCCGAACAGGCCGGTCGGATGCAGCGCTTGATCCAGGATCTGCTGACCCTGTCGGCACTGGAAACGGGGGCGCCCATCCTTCACGAGGAGCCGGTGGATGTGGGGACCTTGCTCGGGGAAATTCAGCAGGAGGCGCAGGTGGTCTCCGGCGGTCGCCATACGATCAGTCTGGACTGTTCGACCCACGCCCGCCTGCTAGGCAACAACAAGGAGTTGTACAGCGCCTTTGTCAACCTGGCGATCAACGCCGTGCGCTACACACCGGCCGGCGGCCACATCCGTCTCACCTGGCGGCAGCGCGGAGCGGTGGTGGAATACATGGTGGAAGACGACGGTATCGGGATTGCGCCGGAGCACATTCCGCGCCTCACTGAGCGTTTTTACCGGGTGGACCGGGGGCGTTCACGGGAAACCGGTGGTACCGGACTCGGCCTGGCCATCGTCAAACATGTGCTGAGCCGCCATCAGGGCGACCTGTTGATCGACAGCGAACCGGGGCGGGGCAGTCGCTTCACTGCCTGTTTTCCGGTCCGGCGCCTGGTGGCGTAAAACCGCCCAGCTCAGTGCTGCACGTATTCGTAGGTTGCCTGGTCGAAGTTCGTGCCTCGCGCCACCAGGGTCGTCAGGCGGATCTGCCGGGCCGTGGTGGTGTGCAGCTCAAGCACCCGATCGGCCTGGAACCAGCCACCCGGTAGCACGATCGTCGCCGGGGCCCGCATCGCGGCGATTTCCGGCAGCAGGAAGCCCTGAACATAGGGCTCGCTGGGGCTCACGTTGATGCCGGTGATGCGCACCGCGCAACTGCTCGGCAGGCCCGCCAGCAGGTGAATGCCGGTCAGCAGCGTGCCGTCCGGTTCGTACATCAGCCAGCTGACCTGGCCCAGCAGGTAATGGGTACCGTCGCTGGGCTTGATGCCGACCAGCTGGTGATGTTCGATCCGCTGGACCGGGTGCTTGCGCTGCAGCCTGAAGCCCGACACCGAGTGATCGACGGTTTCCCATGCATCGATGCTCGAACCACGTCGGATGGCCTCGGTTTCGGCATCCAGCAGCGGCGGGGTCGCACTCTCCTCGGCCCGTGCGCCGAAGGTGATGACATTGATGTCGTAGCGGCTGCCCATCAACTGGCGGCGATTGGGGGGCTCGAAGGGTTGCCCTGAGATGAGCAGGCCAATGCCGTCCCAGTCGGTGCAGATTTTGTTTTCGCCCTTCTTGTTGCGACGGGGAAAGCGCCGCCCGGCCGCCGACATGCCCCATGGGCGGTACAGGGAGACCAGCAGCCGGGCGCAGGCTGGCTGGGAGCAGTCGTCGCCAAGGCCGAGGGAAGCCGGGCTAGTTCCCTGCTTGAATTCCGCCAGCATGGCTTTGATCTGTGCGGCCAGGCGATGCCCGTCGAAACGGCGCATGCCGGGACGCGAGCCGATCAGGGCGATCGGACGCAGCCCATGATCCTCGTTGGGATCCAGGCCGTAGGCGCGGACATCGTCCTGCTCCCAACTGCTCTGCAGGACGCAATACGGTGCAAAGCGCTGGGCCCAGCGGCAGATCCAGTTGAGTTCGCGTTGATTGCGGCCGTAGGGGTTGGTCAGGTCCACCAGCAGCAGCGCGATATAGGCTTCGTCCGGGCTCTGGGCCTTCCAGGTGTTGTTGAGTGGGTCGATGACGCGGCTGTGCGTCGCGCCGGCCCGGTCTGCCTCGAGATAGGCGTCGTGGACTGCTTTCCACGCCCCTGGCGGCTCGGAGCGGTGGGCGCGGAAATGTTCGATGATGATCTGCCCGAGATACTGGATGCGGCGCTGGGCCAGCAAGGGCAGCTGGGCCCGGAACTCGTCCGAGCTGCTGGCATGGCCTTCGGCCAGGCGGGCGTAGGCGGTACTCAGCGCGGACCACAGGCGGACCACCTGTCGCAGTGTGGCGTCTTCGGCGCTGTCGGGCGGCAGCGGGTGAGCGGCGTAGCGGGACGACATCTCGTGCTGAACGAAAGTGATCGTCTGCCGCGATGCCTCGAGGACCTCGAGCTGTTCCTCGGGGCCCAGCGGACTGGCCAGCAGGCCTTCGAGCATGCGCACCAGCGTGGCGTGGCTCTCTCCGGCGTTGAGCGTGTGGAGATTCCTGAGCAGTTTGCGGTATTGCTCGACGCTGCGCAGGTCGGTGTAGGTGGTCTGCAGGCTGTCCGTCATGGCTACGGTCCCCGCTTCAGCCGGAAAGTTGCTCGGCAATTGCATTACGGATGGCCAGGGTCAGCCGTGCGTCGTCCACGTTGCGTGTCGTGCCGCTGCTGCTGCGCTGGACCTGTCCCCAGACGGGCTCCGGGAAATGGCGGTCGTCCAGCTCCCGCGGGATCAGGTGCCAGTGCAGGTGGGGCACCACATTGCCGAAGCTGGCCAGGTTGATCTTGGCGGGCTGGAAGCACTCGCGCAAGGCCACCTCGACGGCCATCAGGATGTTGAAGCAATGGCGCTGGTCCGCGGGCGATAGATCGCTCATCTCGGCCACATGCTCATTCCAGATCAGCCGGCAATAGCCGGGATAGTCCCTGTCATTCACCCGGATGACGCGGCAGCTGGCGTCCTGCCAGAGCACGTTTTCCGGATCCGGGAAGCATAGGGGGCAGTCTTTCGGCGAACTTGTCGGCATGGCGATAATGAGCTGCGGTCAGGTTGTATTGGACGATTCCGGTCCGGTCGGATTGCCGGTCTGCGGCAGGGGGCAGGGCCCGTCTTCCGCATGCGAAAGCAATGTCTGCTCATTTTGACACTAATCCTCAGCGCGCTGCAGCCTCCTGCCGAATGAAGGCGCGGGTGGCTGCAGAACCGGCGGCCACCGGCGTGCCGTCGACGAACAGGAGCAGGCTGCCCGGCTCGATGGGAACCCAGTCTTCATTGTCGGTGAGCGGCGTCGTGGCGACGATCGCCACCCGATCGGCCGGCGAGGTCAGCTCGCGGAAATCCACCGTGATGTCCTGGTCCTTGAGGTGGGCACGGTCGAACGGAGCCTGACGCACGATGTAGGTGAGTCGCGATGCACAGTGGGCGAACAGGCAGGTGCCGTTGGACAGCAGGAAGTTGAATTCGCCGTGGCTGCCCACCTCGGCGGCGATGCTGCGTATCACCGCGAAGAGCGCTTCCCGCGACGGTTCACCGTCCGGAAACTGGCGACGCAGCGACTCCATCAGGTAGCAGAAGGCACGCTCCGAATCGGTCTGCCCGACCGGCTGGAAATAGCCGCGCAATTCGGGATTGAAGCCGTTGAGATTGCCGTTGTGGGCGAACACCCAGTAACGGCCCCACAGCTCGCGCTGGAAGGGGTGGGTGTTCTCCAGCGTCACCACGCCCTGGGTGGCCTTGCGGATGTGGGCGATGACGTTGAGGGAATGGATCGGATAGTGGCGCACCAGCTCGGCCACCGGCGACTTGCTGCTGGCCTGGGGATCGAGGAAGACGCGCACCCCGCGCCCCTCGAAGAAGGCGATGCCCCAGCCGTCGCCATGCACATCGGTCAGTCCGCCGCGGGCCTGGAAGCCGGCGAAGGAGAAGCAGATGTCGGTGGGCGTGTTGCAGTTCATTCCCAGTAGCTGGCACATGGTGGTTCCGGTCCTCCTCGATGGACCCCGATTCGCCGATCGTTCGGGTCCTTATGCGATATGGCATTTGCCTTTCGGCGGCATGCGCCGCAACATTGCGTCCGGCGGGCTGTTCCCGCCGTCTAGTGTCAGGGATTCAGCATGACAGACCATACCCTAGCCGACTACGCTGCCCAAATCGAGGCCGCAGGTCGCCTTTTTGCCACCGCCCGGCGCATTTTGTTCATTACCGGTGCCGGCTTGTCAGCCGATTCGGGTTTGCCGACCTATCGCGGTGTC
Organism: Zoogloea sp. LCSB751; assembly: GCF_002028455.1. GTDB lineage: Bacteria > Pseudomonadota > Gammaproteobacteria > Burkholderiales > Rhodocyclaceae > Zoogloea. The sequence goes on from NZ_MWUM01000007.1 coordinate 188,543, forward strand.
GGCGGTCTCTATGACGATGCGCATACCGATATCGGCCTGCCCATCGAACAGGCCCTGTCCGGCGCCATGTTCGCCCGGCGGCCGGACATCACCTGGCGCTTCCTGTCGCAGATCGAAGCCAGCTGCCGGGGCGCCCATCCCAATGCCGGCCACTATGCCATCGCCCGTCTCGAAGCCCTGCGCGACAATGTGACCGTGCTGACCCAGAACGTGGATGGCTTCCATCTGCAGGCCGGCTCCCGCGATGTCATCGAGATGCACGGCACGCTGCGCCGTCTGCGTTGTGTGGATTGCGGGCGCTGCCGCCATGTGGATAACTACGCCGGCCTGACGATTCCGCCCGAGTGCCCCCACTGCGGTGGCATCCTGCGCCCGGATGTGGTGCTGTTCGGCGAAAACCTGCCCGACCAGGCGGTGCACCGTTTCGAAACCGTGCTGGCCGCCGGGCCGGAGCTGGTTGCCTCGGTTGGCACTGGCAGTGCCTTCCCTTACATCGCGGGGCCCGTGCAGTGGGCCATCGAGCACGGAGTCCCGACCATCGAGATCAACCCGGGTCATACCCCACTGAGTGAGAGAGTAGACTTCCGCCTGCGTCTGCGTGCCGCCGAAGCCCTGCCGGCGCTGCTCGACGTCGCTGGGTTTTCCCTCGATTCCGGTCGCGACGCCCGCGGCTGAAGCTTCGCGGCGGCGCGGAGTGCGCCTAGAATTCCGCCTTTCGCCCGCCCGAAACCGCCGGCATGGATCTCGCACGTCTTCTCGCCCAGCTCGACGATACCCTCCTCGGTGAATTATTCACCGCCAACGCGTTGACCCGCGCCCGCGGCTACATCGGCCGCGTGCGCAACATCGAGGCGGCCGGCAACCAGCTGCAGGCCCTGGTGCAGGGCTCCGAGCCGGTGCCCTACCGGGTCAGCGTGCGCATCGAGCGGCGCGAGTTCTTCGGTGAAAGCTCCATCGAGCTGAACACCCGCTGCACCTGCCCGGTGGGCAGCCGCTGCAAGCACGCCGCGGCGCTGATCCTCGCCGCCCGCCGGCCCGGCAAGCTGGTGGACAAGCCCCGCGCCGAAGTGCTGGCCTGGGTGCGCACGTTGCGCGAGCGGGTGGACAAGGCCGCCAAGGTACGCAAGGCATCGGCACCGCGGGACAGCATCTTCTACCTGTGCCGGATCATCCGCCAGCTGGGCAGCGAGAGCCTGGAGTTCAGCCTGGTCAAGGCGCGTACCGGGGCCGATGGCGAGCTGACCGGCTCGGCCAGCGAATGGACCAACTACGAACAGGCCCTGCTGCGCCCGCCGGCCTTTGTGCGCGACGAGGACCTGTACGTCTTCCGCCTGCTGCGCGAGGCCAACCGCCTCGGTGGTGGCTATGGCTGGCCGTTGCTCGAAGGGGCGCCGGGCGTGGCCCTGCTGGAGGCGGCGGTGGCGACCGGGAGGAGCTACCTGGAAATGGACGACCGTAGTCACGCCCAGCCACTGCGCGGGGGTGCGTTGCGTCCGGCCGTGCTGGAATGGGTGCCCGGCGAGAGCGGCGTCAAGGCCCGCCTGGCCGCCGAGCCGGCTGCCACGCTGGTGCTGCGCACCGAGCCGCTGGTTTATGTGGACAGCAACCGTGGCGAGGTCGGCCGCATCCAGGTGGACGATGCACCGGTGATCGCCGAACTACTGGCCCTGCCGGCCCTGTCGGCGGTGGAACTACCGGTGGTAGCCAGTGCGCTGGCCGAGCTGGCGCCGGCCCTGCCGTCGCCGCAGGGCAGCAAGAGTGCCGAATTGCCGCTGGTGGACGCCCCTTGCCGGCCGGTGCTGACGCTGAACAGCATCTATTGCTGGAGCTGGCGCCGCCATCGCGGTTACGAGGCCGATTTCGGCGGCAGCGAATACGATGTGGCGAGCCCCGCCTTCGTCTATGGCGAAGCCCGCCTGGAGCCCGGTTCCACCCACGACGTGGCGACCCTGCAGGACGGCCGCGCGGTGCGCGTGAAGCGCGACCCGGAGGCCGAGAAGGCCGCCTGGCAGGCCTTTCTGGCGGCGGGGTTCATGCCCCTCAAGCGCGGCTGGCTGATCAGTCAGGGCATTCCGACCGAAGGTCTGTACGGGCTTGAAAGCGAAGCCCACTGGAGCCACTTCTTCTCCCTCGTCGCGCCGGTGTTGCGTGAGGTGGGCTGGCACATCGAGTGCCCGCGGGATTTCCGCCATCGCCTGCTGGTGGCCAGCGACTGGCACGTGGAGATCGAGGAGAGCGACGAGGGCTGGTTCGACGTGTCCCTCGGCGTCGAGGTGGAAGGCCGCCGCGTGGACCTGGCGCCGTTGCTGCACGCCGTCTTCAAGCAGGATGCGCGCTGGCTCGACCCCAAGCTGATCGAGCGCATCCCCGACGACAGCCAGGTGATCGTCCAGCTCGACGACGGCGACCGCGTCGCGCTGGCCGCCGAGCGGGTCAAGCCAATCGCCCGCACGCTGGTGGACCTCTTCGACAACCCGTCCGGCAGCATCCGCGTATCGCGCTTCGACGCCCCGCGCCTGGCCGACGTGCTCGGCGACGGCTGGCGGGCCAGCGGGCTGGAAAGCCTGGAGCGCTGGATCGAGCGCATCCGCGGCGCCGGCGTCATCAAGCCGGTGGCCGCACCGAAGGGCTTCGCCCTCGAGCTGCGCCCCTACCAGCTGGAAGGCTTGTCCTGGCTGCAGCACCTGCGCCGCCACGGCCTCGGCGGGATCCTGGCCGACGACATGGGCCTCGGCAAGACTGCCCAGACCCTGGCCCACCTGCTCGTCGAAAAGCGCGGCCGGCGCCTCGCCAAGCCGGCGTTGGTGGTGCTGCCAACCTCGCTGGTCTTCAACTGGCAGCGGGAGGCGGAGCGCTATGCGCCGGACCTCAAGGTGCTGAGCCTGCGCGGCAGCGGCCGCGCCGAGGCCTTTGCGAAGATCCCCGACGCCGACGTGTGTCTGACCACCTACCCGCTGCTGTGGCGCGACCGCGAACAGCTCGCCGCCCATGAATATCACTCGCTGATCCTCGACGAAGCCCAGACGGTGAAGAACGCCGCCAGCCAGGCCGCCCAGGTGGTGCGTACGCTGCGCGCCGAGCATCGCCTGTGCCTCACCGGTACGCCACTGGAAAACCATCTCGGCGAGCTGTGGAGCCAGTTCGACTTCCTGCTGCCGGGCTTCCTCGGCGACGTGAAGGACTTCACCGCCCGCTGGCGTACGCCGGTCGAGAAGTTCGGCGACACGGTGCGCCGCGATTTGTTGGCGAAGCGCATCGCGCCCTTCATCCTGCGCCGCCGCAAGGAACAGGTGGCCAAGGAGCTGCCGCCGAAGACCATCGTGGTACGCAGCGTCGAGCTCGACGGCCGCCAGCGCGATCTTTACGAAACGGTGCGGGCGACGATGGACCAGCGCGTGCGCGACGAGATCGCGGCCCGCGGCTTCGCGCGCAGCCAGATCGTCATCCTCGACGCGCTGCTCAAGCTGCGCCAAGTGTGCTGCGACCCGCGCCTGCTGAAGACCGATGCCGCTGCCAAGGTGAAGGAGCGGGCCAAGCTGGACTTGCTGATGGACATGCTGCCGGAGCTGGTGGACGAGGGCCGCAAGGTGCTGCTGTTCTCCCAGTTCACTGGCATGCTGGCGCTGATCGCCGCCGAGCTGGACGAGCGGCGCATCCGCCACGTGGCGCTGACCGGCGACACTGTCGACCGGGAAACCCCGGTCCGTCAGTTCCAGGACGGAGACGTGCCGGTCTTCCTGATCAGCCTGAAAGCCGGCGGCGTCGGTCTCAACCTGACCGCCGCCGATACGGTGATCCACTACGACCCGTGGTGGAACCCGGCGGTGGAAAACCAGGCCACCGACCGCGCCCACCGCCTCGGCCAGACCAAGTCGGTGTTCGTCTACAAGCTGGTGGTGGCCGGCTCCATCGAGGAGAAGATCCTCGGCCTGCAGGAGAAGAAAGCGGAACTTGCCGCCGGCATCCTCGCCGAGGACCACGAGGGCAGCGTCAAGTTTGGCGAGGACGACATCCGCGCATTGCTGGCGCCGCTGCCCGAGGCGAAGGGCGACGCCGAACCGAAGAAACGTGGGCGGCCGAAGAAGGTGGTCTGAGCCGCAAGGGCGAAGGAATCTGCCCGAGATTTCAGGTGCCTGCCCGGTCGCGTGGCTTCAGACCAGGCGGTTGCGTGCCTCACCGGCGGCGAAGGCCTCGATGTTGCCGGTCAGCTGGTCGGCCAGCGTTTGCATGGCTTCGCGGCTTGACCACGCTACGTGGGGCGTGAGGATGAAGTTGCCGGCGGTGAGCACGTCGGGGGCTAGCAGCGGGTTGTCGGTGGGCGGCTCCTCGGTCAGCACGTCGAAACCGGCGCCGCCGATCTGCCGGGCACGCAGCGCGTTCGCCAGCGCCGTCTCGTCCACCAGGCCGCCGCGGGCAGTGTTGATCAGCAGCGCGGTGGGCTTCATCGCCGCCAGTTCGGCGGCGCCGATCAGGTGGCGAGTGGAATCGTTGAGCGGGCAGTGCAGGCTGATCACGTCGGCTTCGCGGATCAGCTGCTCGAAGGCCACGTAGCCGTCACGCACGGTCGTCGCGCCCTTGTGCTCGCCACGGATCACCCGCATGCCAAAGGCTTCGGCGAGGCGCGCAACGCCCTGGCCGAGGGTACCGCTGCCGAGGAGGCCCAGGGTCTGCCCGGACAGATCGCGGATCGGGTAGTCGAAGTAGCAGAACTGCTCGCTCTTCTGCCAGCGCCCGGCGGCCACCGACTGGTGGTAGGGCACCAGCTGGCGGGACAGGGCCAGCATCAGCGCCAGCACGTGCTCCGGCACGGTCTCGCGGGCATAGCCGCGCACGTTGGAGACGACGATGCCGCGGGCCCGGCAGGCTTCCAGGTCCACGTTGTTGTAGCCGGTGGCGGCGATCGCCACCATCTGCAGGTCGGGCAGGCCGGCGATGATCTCGGCGGTGAGCTGGCGCTTGTTGACGATTGCGATGGTCGCGCCGGCCAGGCGCTCCGCCACCTCATGCTGGGCGGTGGCCTCGTATTCGGTCCATTGGTGGGCGAAGGCGGGGCGGCGGATGTCGGCGATCAGCGCGCCGGATTCCAGGTAGACGATGCGGTGCATGGCGGTCGGGGCGGCAAACGGAAATAAGGAATCAAGCTTACCGCGCCCGACCCGGCCGGCAGAACCGGGGTTTACCGCAGCCGGCGCTTAGAACTCCAGGCCGGCCTGGGCAGCGATGCCGGCCTTGAAGGCGTGCTTGACGACGCCCATGTCGGTGACCGTGTCGGCCGCCGCCATCAGGGCTTCCGGTGCGCCACGGCCGGTGACGATGACGTGCTGCATGGCCGGGCGGGCCTGCAGGTCGGCGATCACCTCGTTCACGTCCAGGTAGGCGTACTTGAGAACGATGTTGAGTTCGTCGAGTACCACCAAGCCGATCTCCGGATCGCGCAGAAAGGCCCGCGCCTGTTCCCAGCCGGCCTTGGCGCTGGCGATGTCGGCGCTGCGGTCCTGGGTGTCCCAGGTGAAGCCGTCGCCCATCACGTGCCAGCTGACCTCCGGCTGACGGCGGAAGAAGGCTTCCTCGCCGGTGTCGGAGCGGCCCTTCACGAACTGCACCACGCCAGCCTTGAGGCCGTGGCCGAGGGCCCGGGCCAGCACGCCGAAGGCAGCGCTGGACTTTCCCTTACCGTTGCCGGTGTTCACCAGCAGCACGCCGCGTTGGTCGGTGGCGGCGGCAATGGCCGCGTCGACGACGGCCTTCTTGCGTTCCATGCGGGCCTTGTGGCGGGCGTCGCGTTCGGTGTCGGAGGAGGTGTTGTGGTCGGTCATGGTGGTGTTTGTGGACTCGTTGGGGGTTGGGTTCTTGTGGTTTTCTTGTGAATTTCCTGTGGATTTCTTGTGGGGCGAATGAATTTGCCTCACAGCCACAACGGGCACAGTGCAGGTTTGGGAGCTGTCAGGCCGGCACGAACAGTGTCGCGGTGCCATCGGCGACGGCGCGTAGCGGATGGCCGAAGGCGGCTGACAGGCGTTCGGTGGTGAGCACCTCGGCGGCCGGGCCGAAGATGTGGCCGCCTTCGCCGTCGAGCAGCAGCACGTGGCTGGCGTAGCGGGCCGTCAGGTTGATGTCGTGGAGGACCATCGCCACGCCCGCACCGGAGGCGGCCAGGGCGCGGAAATGGTCGAGCACCGCGACTTCATGATGCAGGTCCAGGTGAGCCAGCGGTTCGTCGAGCAGGTACAGGCGCGGCCGCTGCACCAGCAGCGTGGCGATAGCGAGACGCTGGCGCTCGCCGCCGGACAGCGTCGGCACCTGGCGCTCGGTGAAGTCGCCCAGGCCCATGCTGGCCAGCGCAGCCAGTGCGATGGCTTCGTCTTCCGGACCTTCCCAGTCCCAGCGGCCCAGGTAGGGGTGGCGGCCGACGAGGGCGGTTTCGAGCACCGTCGCGCTGAAGAAGTCGGGCTGGCTCTGGGCCAGCAGGCCGCGCAGGCAGGCTTCATGGCCGCGCGGCCAGGCGGCGTAGGGCTGGCCGGACAGCAGCACGGTGCCGTCGGCGACGTCGCGCAGGCCGGCCAGGGTGTGCAGCAGGGTGGTCTTGCCGGCACCGTTGCGGCCGAGGATCACCAGGGTGTCTCCGGCCTGCAGCGTGAAGTCCAGTTCCCGCACCACGTCGCGGCGGCCCACCTGCACGGTGAGGTGGTCGGTGGCGAGGACTGCCGGGCGCACGTCCATCTTCATCGCGGATGCCTCGCCAGCAGGAACAGGAAGACCGGCACGCCGATCAGCGCGGTGAGCACGCCGACCGGCAGTTGGATCGGCGCGACCACCGTGCGCGCGGCGGTGTCGGCGGCGCACAGCAGCACGCCGCCGGCCAGCGTGGCGGCGGGCAGCAGCAGGCGTTGGTCGTTGCCGATGGCCAGGCGTACCAGGTGCGGCACGATCAGGCCGACGAAGCCGACCGAGCCGACGGTGGTCACTGCCACGGCGGTGAGCAGCGCGCCGAGACCATACACCAGCGCCCGCAGGCGGCCGACCCGCACGCCGAGGGCGCGGGCGGTGATCTCGCCGCGGGCCAGCAGGTTGAGTTCGCGGGCGAAGGGCAGGGCGGCCAGCAGGCCGATGCCCAGCAGGGCCAGCGCCGGCCACGGCCGGCTGGCGCTGCTGGCATCGCCCATCAGCCAGAACAGCATGCCCTTGACCCGGCCCTCGGGGGCCAGGCTCAGCATCAGCGCCACCGCCGCGCCGCAGCCGGAGGCGACGATGACGCCGGTGAGCAGCAGGCGGGTCTGCGTCCACGAGCCGTCGCCGTGGGCGAGGCCGAAGACCAGCAAGGTGGCGCCGAGGGCGCCGATGAAGGCGCCGCCGTCGATCCAGCCGGCGGTGGCGCCGGCCAGGATTGCGCCCAGCGCGCCGACCGCCGCGCCGCCGGAAATGCCCAGCACGTAGGGATCGGCCAGCGGGTTGCGCAGCAGCACCTGCATCAGCGCGCCGGCCAGGGCCAGCAGGCCGCCGCAGGCGAAGGCGGCAATGGCACGGGGCAGGCGCAGCTGGCGGACGATGTCCGCCTCCATGCCCCCTTCGCCGCTGCCCAGCGCGGCCAGCATGTCCTGCATTGATACTGGCATGGCGCCGGCCGACAGGGACCAGGCGAAGGCCGCCAGCGCCGCCGCCATCAGGCCGGCGATGACCAGCCGGGCACGCAGGCGCGTGCCGCGCATGCTGACTGGACGGTGTTGGGCGGTGGCGTGCCCGTGGGCCATGGTCCCTCCGTGCATGGGCTTATTGCGGGGTGTAGCGTACGCCGAAGAACACGTTGGCGCCGGCCGTCTTGAAGCCCAGGGCGGTCTCGTACTGCTTGTCGAGGATGTTGTTGGCACGTGCCTCGACACCCAGCTCCTTGCTCAGCGCGTACTTGGCGAAGGCATTCACCAGCCCGTAGCCGCCCATCGGCTTGGTTTCGCCGGTGCGGTCATAGCGGCCACCGGCACCCTGCCATTCGGCGCCTACGGTGAGGGCGGCGAAGCTGCGGCTGACCGCCAGGTTGCCGGTCTTGTTGGCACGGCGCTGCAGGCGCGTGCCGGTGTCCAGATCCTTCGGGTCGAGGAAGTCGATGTTGGCGACGATGTCGAAACCGGCGAGCTGGCCGCCATAGCCCAGGCTGATGCCTTCGAGGCGGGCGCTGCCGACGTTCTGCGGGATGAAGTTCTGATCGTTGACGATCATGTTGGTGACGCGGTTGCGGAAGTAGGTGGCGCTGACGTTATGCCCGTGCTGTTCCCACAGCAGGCCGACTTCCTTGTTGTAGGCGCTCTCCGGCTTCAGGTTGACGTTGCCGTAGCCGGGGTAGTACAGCTCGTTGAAGGTCGGCGCGCGGAAGGCGTTGCCGATGCTGCCCTGCACGCGCAGGGTCGGCAGGATCTGGTAGCCGTAGCCGGCGTAGCCGGTGGTCTTGCCGCCGAACTGGCTGTTGTCGTCGTGGCGGGCGTTGAGCTGGACCTTGTGGGCACCGAAGCCGGCAGTCCACCCGAGCAGAGCCGAGTTGATCGAGCGGCTGACGTCGAAGGTGTCCTGGTTGACGGCCTTCTGGTGCAGGTTTTCGTAGGCGGCGAGCAGGGTGCCGACCGGCAGGCGGATGTCGTTCTGCCACATGAACTGCTGCTGGGTGGTCTTGATCGACGCGCCGTTGGGGGCGTAGGACGCGAAATTCTTGGCGTCGTCGATGGACTGGCCGAAGCGCACGGTGCTGGTCCAGACGTCGCTGAGGCGGTTGCGGCTGTACAGGTTCCAGACGTTCTGAACGTCGTCGCTGAAGTTGTCGAAGCCGAGGCCCGAGTCGTAGTGGTTGCGGCCGGTGGCGTAGAGGATCGAGGCGCCCACTTCATGGCCGTCGGCGAGGCGATAGCTCAGCTTGGCCGACAGGTTGCTGTTGCGGTACGGATCCTTGTCCGGGTTGTAGTAGAAGGGCTGCTTGGTCTTGCTGTAGATGGCGCTGTAGCCGTCGTTCTCGGCATAGCCGCCGCGCACGGAGTAGGACAGCTTGTCGGTGCCGCCGGAGACGCCGACCGAGGTTTCGCGGGTGCCGTAGCTGCCGACGCCGACGAAGGCGTCCACCTTCGGCGCGCCCTCGCCCTTGCGGGTGAAGATCTGGATCACGCCGCCGATGGCGTCGGCGCCGTACAGCGCGGAGGCCGGGCCGCGGACGATCTCGATGCGTTCGATCTGCGACAGCGGGATGTCCTGCCACGTCGGGGAGCCGAGGGTGGCCGAGCCGAGGCGCATGCCGTCCACGATCAGCAGGGTCTGGCGCGGGCTGGCACCGCGGATGAAGACGTCGGTGGCCTTGCCGGGGCCGCCGCTGGAGGACATCTGGATGCCGGGCTGGCGGGCCAGCAGTTCGGGCAGCGAGAAGGTCGAGCCGGCGCGTTCGATCTGGGCACGCTCAATGACCGTCACGTCGGCCAGCGATTCGTCGGCACGCTGGGCCTGGCGGGTGGCGGTAACGACGACGGTGGATTGTTCGGCCGGGGCGGCAAGCGCGATGGCGGGGAAGGCGGAGGCGACCGCGAGGGCGGCGGTGGAAAGGCGGATGATCATCTGTCAGGTTCTCCCGGACCCGGTGGCGTCCCCGCCGACTCGGGTGGATTGCGTGTGGAAGCGCAGGGGAGGTACCGCAGAAGGCCAGACAGGATCACGGCCGCGTGCATCGCCACCACCCCGTGGCACTTCCGCTGTTGTGTGATCGAGGCCGGTATCCGGGCTCGCAAGCCGAGCCGGTGCGGCACAATGCCGACCGGACAGGACGCATCGCCTTCCCAGACCCGGTGGGTCCAGTGGCAGTGTGAGGCGTCTGATGCTTGCTTACCGTTGCGGGGGCAGCACAGGCATTGCGGCTTCCGGGGAAGCGCGCGCACCTGTTTCCCGTTTAACTCCTGGCCTGGACGGCCGCTGGAGCACCTGGAGCACGTGTATCGCCGGGCCGATTCGGCCTTGTGGCGACAACGGCTGCGATAATACCACCAAAATCAGTCACTTCCCGAACTGGGTTGACGTTAACGTCAATCTGTTGGAGCCATTTATGTCATCCGAATTCATCCTGGGCGGGGCCCGTTCCGGCAAGAGCCGCCACGCCGAGCAGATCGCCTCCTCCAGCGGCCTGGCCGTGCATGTGATCGCCACTGCCGAGGCGCTGGACGAGGAGATGCGCGTGCGTATCGCCCGCCACCAGGCCGACCGGCCGGTCGGCTGGAACGTCGTCGAAGCCCCGCGTGCGCTGGCGGCGGCCCTTGAGGCGACGGCTGCGCCAGACCGCTGCGTGGTCGTCGATTGCCTGACCCTGTGGCTGGCCAACCTGCTCGACGGGGCGGAGAACCTGCCGCCGGCCGCCGGTGCCGAGTTGCTGCCGGCCTTTGCCCGTGAGCGGGCGGCGCTGCTCGAACTGATTCCGCGGCTGCCGGGGCGGGTGATTTTCGTGGCCAACGAGGTGGGCCTCGGCCTGGTGCCGGAGAGCCTGCTGGGCCGCCTGTTCCGCGACGAAGCCGGGCGTCTCAATCAGGCGGTGGCAGCCCTCTGCGGGCGGGTGACCTTCGTCGCCGCCGGCCTGCCGCTGGTTCTCAAGGGCGCGTAGCAGGCCGGTAATAGGTCACAGCCCGGCGATGTCCCGGCGCATAGCGACCGCCGCGTGCTGCAGGGCACCATGGATTCCTTAAAAAAAGCAAAAGGGGATCCACACCATGAGCACTCAACGCCTTGCCAGCAACGTCGGGCAGATCTGCCGCATCGCGCTGCCGTCCTATCCCGGCAGTGGCGCCACCTGGTACGTGGACGGCGCCAACGGCGCGGTTCGCGTCAGGCTCGAGGAAACCCAGGCCGCCGCCGCGCCACGCCGGGCCAGCAGCCAGGTCTTCGCGGTGATTGGCGACGCGGCCGGCGATTACGAACTGCGTTTCGTGCTAAAGCGCGCGTGGGAGCGCGAGGTGCGCAACAGCCGCCGGATCGTCCTGCAGGTCCGCCCCACGGGCGAGCAAAACCGCGCCAATTAAGGCGTTCCGGCTGCCCGGCGGGTGTCGCGGGGCGGCCGTCCAGACACGGCGGCGCTTGAACAAATGGTTGCCGCGTCCTAGCATCCGCGGCCTCGATACCGTCCGCAGATGCGTTCCATGACCTACGCCATCGCCCGTCCCGACCAGGCTATTGCCCCCGCGCTGCAACAGCGCATCGACACCAAGACCAAGCCCCTCGGTGCCCTCGGCCGCCTCGAGCCACTGGCCCGCCAGATCGGCCTGATCCAGCAGAGCCTCAGCCCCGTACTGCGCAAGCCGCACATGCTGGTGTTTGCCGGCGACCACGGTGCGGCCAAGGCCGGCGTATCCGCCTATCCCCAGGACGTAACCTGGCAGATGGTCGAAAACTTCCTCGCCGGTGGCGCCGCTATCAACGTCTTCGCGCGCCAGATGGGTATGGGCCTGACGGTGGTGGATGCCGGCGTGGCCCACGACTTTGGCAGCCGCCCCGGCCTGATCGACGCCAAGATTGCGCCCGGCACCGCCAACTACCTGGAAGAGCCGGCGCTGACCGTCGCCCAGCGCGACGCCGCGCTGGCCCGTGGCCGCGAGCTGGCCCGCGGCCTGGCCGCCGACGGCTGCAACGTGATCGGCTTCGGCGAGATGGGCATCGGCAACACCGCCGCTGCGTCCCTGCTGACCCACTGCCTGACCGGCACCGAACTGGACGTGGTGATCGGCCGCGGCACCGGCCTCGACGACGCCGGCATGATCCGCAAGCGCGCGCTGCTGGCCCAGGCTGTGGCCCGCGGCGGGCGCCGCGGCGATCCGCTGGAAGCGCTGGCCGAGTACGGCGGCCTCGAGATCGCGATGATGGCCGGGGCGATGCTCGGCGCCGCCGAAGCCGGCATGCTGCTGCTGATCGACGGTTTCATCGTCACCAGTGCGCTGCTGGTGGCCTACGAGATCGCGCCGGAGATCATCGACTACTGCGTCTTCGCGCATCGCTCCGAGGAGCCCGGCCACGCCGTGCAGCTAGCCCATCTGGGCGCCGCGCCGCTGGTCCAGCTCGACCTGCGCCTTGGCGAAGGCACGGGCGCCGCGCTGGCCTTCCCGCTGGTGCAGGCCGCGGTCAATTTCCTCAACGAGATGGCCAGTTTCGAGTCCGCCGGCGTCAGCGGCAAGGACGCGTGACGCCCGCGCACCGCAACATCGCTGAACGGCCATGATCCGCGCCCAGCTCGAGCTGATCTTCATCGCCATCGCGTTCTTCAGCCGCCTGCCGGTGCCGGGCTGGGTGGATTTTGCGCCGGACAAGCTGGGGCGCGCGGCGCGCTACCTGCCGCTGGTCGGCTGGCTGATCGGCCTGATAGGCGCAGCGACCTACTGGTTGGCGGCGCAGCTGTTGCCGGTGGACCTGGCGGTGGTGCTGGCTATGGCGGCGACCATCCGCGCCACCGGCGCCTTCCACGAGGACGGCTGGGCCGACACCTGCGACGGCCTCGGCGGCGGCTGGACCAAGGAGCAGGCGCTGGCGATCATGAAGGATTCGCGGATCGGCAGCTACGGCGCCATCGGGCTGGTGCTGCTGCTGCTCGCCAAATACCTGGCCCTCGCCGACCTGGGTGCCGACGACGACTACCCGGTGCTCGCCGCGCTGCTGGTGGCCCATCCCTTGTCGCGCCTCGCTGCAGTCAGCGTGATGGCGGTGCTCGACTATGCACGCAGCGATGACAGCGCCAAGTCGGCGCCGGTAGCGCGCCGCCCGAGCGCTACCGAGCTGGGCATTGCGACCTTGGCGGGCGTTATACCCTTGTTGCTGCTGACGCCGCTGGAAGCGATGGCTGCTTTGCTCGTCACCGTCGTGGTGGCGATCGCTGCAGCACGGAAGTTCGCCCGCCGCCTCGGCGGTTATACCGGCGACTGCCTGGGCGCCACCCAGCAGCTCGCCGAAATCGCCATCTATATGGGGATGCTCGCTGCGTGGAGCTTTACCTGATCCGTCATCCCCGGCCCGCCGTGGCGTCGGGGATCTGCTACGGCCAGACCGACCTGGGGCTGGCCGAGTCCGCCGTCGACGTGGCGACGCGTCTGCGTCCGCTGTTGCCGGCCGAGTTTGCGCTGTACGCCAGCCCGCTGGCCCGCGCCCGCCTGCTGGCGGAAGCCCTCGGCACACCGCGGCTCGAACCGCGCCTGAAGGAGATCCACTTCGGCGAATGGGAAGGGCGCAGCTACGACGACATCGGCCGCGCCGCCCTCGACGCGTGGGCCGACGCACCGTTGGATTTCGCCCCGCCGGGCGGCGAGTCGCCGCGCCAGATGGCGGCCCGCGTCCACGACTTTCTCGCCGAGCTGCAGGCCGCGCCGCCGCCGGCTGCGGTGGTGGTCGCGCATGGCGGTCCGCTGCGCGCGCTGGCCGGCCACCTGCTCAAGCTGCCGGCGGAGCACTGGCTTGGCCTGGACTTCGCCTGTGGCGAAGTGACCCGCCTCGACCTCCACGATTGGGGCACGCTGCTGCGCTGGTTCAACCGCTGAAGCCGGCATCGGTCCAGCCGCGGATTGGGGCACAATCAGGGCTGTCTCTGCGCCCCGTTTCCCGCCGATGAATTTCATTGCTTGCACCCTCGCCGAGCATGGCGACGCGATCCTGGCCATCTTCAACGAGGCCATCGCCACCTCCACCGCCCTCTACGATTACCAGCCGCGCACCGGCGACAGCATGACGGCCTGGTTCGCCGCCAAGGCGGCCGGCCACTATCCGGTGATCGGCGCGGTGGACGAGGCAGGCACGTTGCTGGGCTTCGCCAGCTATGGTCCGTTCCGTGCCTTTCCAGCTTACAAATACACCGTCGAACATTCCATCTACGTGCACCGCGACCACCGCGGCAAGGGGCTTGGCCGGGCCTTGCTGGAACGCCTGCTGGAGGCGGCCAGGGCGCAGGACTATCATCTGCTGGTCGGCGTCATCGACATGGCCAACGCCGGCAGCATCGCGTTGCACGAGCAACTCGGTTTCGTGCATGGAGGCACGTTGAAGGAGGTCGGCTTCAAGTTCGGGCGCTGGCTCGACGTGGGCTTCTACCAGCGCGTGCTCGACACGCCCCATCGGCCCGTCGATGGCTGAGTATTTCACGCACGTCATATACACTCGCGACTCCACCGATTTTCCCGTCCGCCCATGGACCACTTTCTTGCCGATGACGGCGAAAAGCTCCACCTGAAGATTTCCGGCGAAGGTCCGCCACTGGTGCTGCTGCACGGCTGGACCTCCTCGCACCGGGACTGGAACCCCTTCGTCGAGGCCTTCGAGGCCCATTTCCGGGTGTACCGCTGGGACGCCCGCGGCCACGGCGGGCATGGGCTGCGGACCGACACCGTGCCGACCGTCGCCCGCATGGCCCGCGACCTGCAGAACCTGCTCGATCACTACCGGCTCGACCGGGTGGTGGCGGTCGGCCACTCGATGGGGGCGCTGACCCTGTGGCAATACCTCCGCGATTTCGGGGCGGACCGTCTGGCGCGGCTGGTCTTCATCGACCAGTCGCCGCGCCTCATCACCGATGACGACTGGAAGAGCGGCATCTACGGGGATTTCGATGCCGGACGCAACGCGGCCTTCATCGGCGCGCTGCAGCAGGACTTTGCCGAAGCGGTGCTGCGCCTGGCGGCCGACGGCCACAACGAGCGGGCGCGGATCAAGTACGCCGAAAACGGCAGCGGCATCCAGACCGCCCGCCAGCGCCTGCAGGCCCTCGAAGCCGAGCCGCTGATCGAGTGCTGGCGCAGCCTGACCGCCGCCGACTACCGGGACGTGTTGCAGGGCATTCCGGTGCCGGCGCTGCTGATCTACGGTGGATCGAGCAACTTCTACTCGACCGGTACCGCCCATTTCGTGCAGCAGCGCATTCCGGATGCGCTGCTGCACATTTACGAGGGTGTCGATCACGCGCCCCATCTGTGGGAGCGGGAACGTTTCGTGCGCGATGTGCTGGATTTTGTCGCCGGAAAGTTGCCGCCAGGGTCTGACACCGGCCGGCGTTAGACTATCGATTTGGGTCGTATCTTCATCCGCCTGCGCCTGGGGCGGAGGAGCAGAAGGGGCTGGAGGGCCCCGGAACAAGGGGAGCGGGATGGGCAGATGGGATGGAGTCAGTGTGCGGCGCGTGTTGCTGCACGCCGGGATCGTGGTGGTGGCAGCCTTGTGGGTTGCCGAGGAGGCGGGCTGGATCCGAGTGTCGGGATCCGGCGTTCCGGTGGAAGAGGATCTGCCACCCCCGGCGGCCGAAGCCCTGGGCCTGGTGGCCCAGGGCGTGATTGTCGGGAACGGCGCGACGCCCGGTGTGGTCATCCTTTCCGACAATGGACGGCCTCCGGAAATGGTTTCGGAAGGCCAGGCCTACCATGAAGACCTGCGCGTTGAACACGTGCTCGCGGATCGGGTGATCCTGCGGCAGCGGGACGACAACACGCCCATCGTGCTGGCGATAGTGCCGCCTGCCGCGTCGCCGCGGGCGGGGGGCGATGCCGCGGCCAACCCGGCCAACCCCGCCGGCACGGCCCCATCCACCCCCGCGGCAACGCCGCCGACTGAGGCGGCCGCTGCGGCGCCGGCTCGCTGACGCGCTTCCGTCGGCAGGGCGGGCGATCTTGCGGAGCGCCGGCGGTGCGCCGCACAATGGAACGTCATTGTCCGTGGCCTGCCCATGCCTGCCGCTCCACCAATCCCCCCCGAGTCACTGGTCGCCTGCCATGAATGCGACCTGTTGCAGCACGATGTGCCCATCGCGCCCGGCGAGACGGCCCGTTGTGTGCGCTGCGGCGCCGAACTGGCGCGCAACCCGCCGGACAGCCTCGATCGCACGCTGGCCTACACGCTGACCGCGGCAATCCTGTATGGGCTGGCCAACGCCTTTCCGCTGATCGGCCTGGAGCTGCAGGGGCGCTACGCCGAGGTGACGATGTTCGCCGCCGTGCGCAATCTGTGGCAGATCGGCATGCAGCCGGTGGCGGCGCTGGTCTTCGTCACGGCGCAGCTGTTTCCGCTGCTCGAGATGCTGATGATCCTGCTGGTTCTCGTGCCGTTGCGCCTCGGCCGCCGCTCGCCGCGCCTGACCGCCTTCTTCCGTCTGGTGCTGTCGGTACAGCCGTGGGGGATGACCGAAGTCTTCCTGCTCGGCATGCTGGTATCGCTGGTCAAGCTGGCCCACTCGGGCTCGGTGATCCTCGGCACGGCCTTCTGGGCCACTGCGGCATTGATCCTGGTCCTCACGCTGGCCGGGCGGGCTTTCGACCGTCGCCTGTTGTGGCGGATGGTCCGGCTGGAGGTGGAGGCATGAGGCCCCACCTCACCGCCCGCCAGGCCGGGCTGCTGAACTGCCATGTATGCGGCCAGCTGGCGCGGGCGCCGGCGGAGGCCGCCGGTCCGCCGCGCTGCCCGCGCTGTGCGGCACCGCTGCATCTGCGCAAGCCGGCAAGCATCACCACCACCTGGGCCCTGATCCTGGCCGCGGCGCTGCTCTATCTGCCGGCCAACCTGCTGCCGATCATGGTCACCACGTCGCTGGTCAATCACCAGGTGGACACCATCATGAGCGGGGTAATCTTCCTGTGGGTGGACGGCCAGTGGCCGCTGGCCGTGGTGGTGTTTTTCGCCAGCGTGGTGGTTCCGCTGCTGAAAATCCTGGCGCTGACTCATCTCACCGCCTCGGTGCAGCGCCGCTCCCGTCACCGGACGCTGCAGCGCGCCCGCCTGTATCGGCTGGTGGAGTTCGTCGGGCGCTGGTCGATGCTCGACATCTACGTGATCACGCTGCTGGTCGCGCTGGTACAGTTCCGGGGTTTGGCCACCGTCGAGGCCGGTCCGGCCGCGGTGGCCTTCGGTGCGGTGGTGGTACTGACGATGTTTGCCGCCCTGACCTTCGATCCACGCCTGATCTGGGACCCGCTCACCGATTCCGAAGCTTCCGACCATGACTGACCCGCAACCGCCTGCCCTGCCGACTGCCGTAGTCGATCGCCCGCGCCGTTTCCGTGTCCCCCTGGTGTGGATCATCCCGCTGGTGGCGGCGCTGATCGGCCTGTTCCTGGCGGTGCGCAGCTACTACGAGCAGGGGCCGGTGATCACCATCCAGTTCGATACCGGCACCGGCCTGGAGCCGGGCAAGACCCGCATCAAGTACCGCGACGTGGACGTCGGCCAGATCACTGCGGTGGCCCTTGCCGAGGATGGCGGTCACGTGCTTGCCACCGCCCAGCTGGCCCGCCAGGCGGCCCGCCTGCTGGTGGACGACACGCGCTTCTGGGTGGTCAGCGCGCGGGTCTCCGGCGGTTCCGTGTCGGGTCTCGACACCCTGCTGGCCGGTGCCCACGTGGGGATGGATGTGGGCAAGTCCGCCGAACCTCGGCGCAGTTTCGTCGCACTGCGGGAGGCGCCGGTGGTCAGTTTCGACGTGCCCGGCCGCAGCTTCAGCCTGGAGGCGGACAACCTCGGCTCGATCGGCGTCGGTACCCCCGTGTTCTACCGGCGCATCCAGGCCGGCCAGGTCACCGGCTACAAGCTCGACGAGCAGGGCAAGCACCTGGACATCCAGGTCTTCGTGCAGGCGCCCTACGACCGCTTCGTGACGGCCAATTCCCGCTTCTGGAACGCCAGCGGCGTGGATGTGAAGCTGAGTGCCGAAGGCGTACAGGTCAATACCGAGTCGGCCACGTCGATCCTCACTGGTGGGCTGGCCTTCCAGACACCGGATGGCGACGCCGACGAGCCGGTGCCGAAGGATCACGTGTTTCGCCTGTTCCGCAACCGGGACGAGGCGCTCAAGCAGCCCAACATCAACGCGCATACTTATCTGCTGCGCTTCCACGAATCGGTGCGAGGCCTGTCGGTGGGGGCAGCGGTGGATTTCCGTGGCATCCAGGTCGGTGAGGTGACGGCGATCCATCCGGCTTTCCATGCCCGCAGCGCCGACCTCGAGCTTCTGGTCGAAGTGGCGATCTTTCCCAACCGCCTGCAGGCGCGTACCGCTCAGGGCGGCGCGCCGTATGCGGGCAAGGACTACCGGGACAAGGATTTCCGGGCCTTCATCGACCGCCTGATCGCCAGCGGCATGCGCGCCCAACTGCGTAATGGCAACCTGGTCACCGGCCAGCTCTACGTGGCGCTGGACTTCTTCCCGGCTGCCGGCGCCGGTCGCGCCGACTGGGCCCAGAACCCGCCCCAGTTACCGACCCAGCGCGGCAGTCTGGAGGAGTTGCAGACCACCCTGCTGCGTGTGGTGGAGCGCATCGACAAGCTGCCGCTGGATGCCATCGGCAAGGACACCCAGAAGGCCATCGCCAGTCTCGGCCGCACCCTCGACGAGGTCGAAGCGTTGGTCAAGCGCCTCGACGGCCTGGCCAATGGCGATGTGCGCGATACGATCATCGAGGCCCGCGGCGCCATCGCCGACACCCGCAAGCTCTTGAGCAGCGATGCGCCGCTGCAGCAGGACCTGCGCGCCAGCCTGCAGGAGTTGTCGCGGGCCGCCCAGGCCCTGCGCCATCTGGCCGACAGCCTCGACCGTCATCCCGAGGCGCTGCTGCGCGGTAAACCCGAGGACAAGCCATGAAACCTCTGCTGGCCAGTCTGGCCCTCCTGCTGGCGGCCTGCGGTACCACGCCGCCGATCCAGTTCTTCGGCCTCGGCCCGCAGGCCGTGGCGGACGGCGCCCCTGCCGTAGCGGGACCGAGCCTGGTGGTCGGGCCGGTTGGTGTGCCGGCCGCCATCGACCGCCTGCACATGGTCCGCCTGGTGGACGGCGTGCGCGTCGACGTGGCCGACGGGCACCGCTGGGTCGCCCCACTGAAAACCGAGATCGCCCGCCGCATCGCTTCCGACGTTGCCCGTCTGCGCGGCTACGGGCGGGTCGTCGCGTGGCCGCAGGCGACGCTGGCCGAGCCGGACCTGAGCCTGCCGATCGACGTGCAGCGTTTAGAGGCTGAAGGTTTCGAGCGGGTCACGCTGGAGGCGGTGTGGACCCTGAGAAAGGGTGGCAAGGACCTGATCAGCCGGCGCTTCGTCGCCAGCGAGCCGGTGGTGGCGCCGACCCACGCGGCCCTGGCGGCGGCCCATGGGCGCCTGGTCGATGCGCTGGCCCGGGACATCGCCGCGGCGCTGCCCTGAAACCCGGCTGTCACCGGATCTTTCCGTTCATGCCATCGGCTGTCTGGACGGGCCTGCCCAACGGGGTTCAGGTCTCGGCCTGCTTGCGGGGCGTCTGGCGGGGCCGCGCCGGAGCGCGCTTGATGCGCCCGAGGCGGTGGCGGATTTCGTCGGAATCCATCCACAGATCGCTGCCCTGCAGGATGTGGTTGATGTCGGTGGCGCTCAGGAAGGGCGTGCACAGGCGGGTGGTGACCTTCTCGAACCAGTTGCCGAGGGCGTGCACTTCGGCCAGCTGTTCGCTGCCCTTGCCGGCGAAACTGCTCGAATAGGTGTGGAACATCAGCTGGCAGTTGTCGTGGACGATCAGCTCGTCGCCGGACAGGAAGATGAAGGCCGCCATCGAGTAGGCCCGCGCCTCCAGCACCGTGATGACGTGGGCTTCCGAGGCCAGCATGTTGTTGATGATCTGCAGGCCGGTGTTGAAGTCGCCGCCCGGCGAGTTGATGTGCAGGTAGATCAGGTCCGTCTCGGCGGCGGTGCGCAGGGTGTAGAACAGCTCGGTGTAGAACTGGGGCTCCTGGATCTCGCCGCACAGGTAGTAGGACACCTGGTGGATCGGGACTTGCCGCTCGTAGCGCACCAGCCCGCCGAAGGGTTCGAATTCCTCTTCCGGCGGCGGAGCGGCGTGGTTGCGGCCCGGTGTGGCGTGCAGCATGGTGTTGCCCTCCATGGATGAAGCTCACCGCTGCAGTATGCGATTGCGGCTGGCGGGCGACAACTGCCGTGGGCGTGTCGCGGCTGCCGGCGCCCGATATCGCCGGCAGCCGTCCGGCGTCCGGTCCTTGATGCGATAATTCCGGCTTTACGTCTTTCCGGTGTCCGCGTTGCGGATGCCTGCCCGTGTATGCATTTCTCCCTGCCGGATTTTTCTGCCTGTCGTGTGCTTGTCTGCGGCGACGTGATGCTCGACCGCTATTGGCATGGCGCCACTGCCCGCATTTCGCCGGAAGCGCCGGTGCCGGTGGTGCAGGTGCGCCATGACGAAGCGCGGGCTGGCGGGGCCGGCAACGTGGCCCTCAACGCGGCATCGCTGGGTGCGCAGGCGCGGGTCGTCGGCCTGATCGGCGACGACGAGGCCGGCCGCTTGCTGGAGTCCGGTCTGGTCGAGCGGGGGGTGGATTGTGCTTTCGAACGCCTGGCCGACGCGCCGACGATCACCAAGTTGCGTGTGATCTCGCGCCACCAGCAGCTGATCCGCCTCGATTTCGAGGAGCGTTTCGACGACCGCCAGGCTGCACTGGTCGGTGTCGCGCTGGCCGCGCAGCTCGAACAGGCCGACGTGCTGGTGCTGTCCGACTACGCCAAGGGCACCCTGTCCGACGTGGCGGCGCTGATCGCTGCGGCGCGGGCGCGGGGCATTCCGGTGGTGGTGGACCCCAAGGGCACCGACTTCTCGCGTTACCGCGGCGCCACCATCGTCAAGCCCAACCTGGCCGAATTCGAAGCGGTGGTCGGCCCCTGTCCGGACGAGGCCACGCTGATCGCCCGCGGCGAAGCCCTGCGCGACGAACTGGGCCTCGAAGCGCTGCTGGTGACCCGCGGCGAGCATGGGGTGACGCTGCTGCAGAAGGGCCAGCCGGCCCATCACCAGCCTACGCGGGCGCAGGAAGTGTTCGATGTGACCGGTGCCGGTGACACCGTGTCGGCGGTGCTGGGCTGTGGCATCGCCGCCGGCCTCGACCTGCGCGATGCCACTGCGCTGGCCAATCTGGCCGCCGGCGTGGTGGTCGGCAAGTTGGGCACGGCCACCGCCAGTATCGACGAACTCTACGAAGCGATGAACGCCCATGCGCCGCTGGCCCGTGGCGTGCTGGCAGCCGACAATGTGCTGGGCACCTGTCAGCGTGCCCAGGCCGCCGGCGAGCGGATCGCCGTGGTGCTGGGCCCGGTGGGCGTGCCGGGGGCGGAGATGCTGGCCCAGCTCGAAATCGCCGGCAAGGAAGCGGACCGTCTGCTGGTCATCGAGCCGGCCGCTGCGGCTGCCGGCGCAGCGGCGGTACTGGCCGCCCTGCGGCCGGTGGACTGGGTGGTGCGCGCCGACGATGCCACCCGCAACGACCTGCTGGTCGCGCTGCGGCCAGACCTGCTGTTCGGCCGCCAGGCGACCCTCGCCACGCTGGCCGACGAGACCCGCGCGGCGGCGGCCGACGCTCGCTCGCTGGCGCTGCCGGACTGAGGCCCGGTCATGGTGATGGACATTTCCTCGCGCTCGGGGCGCGTGCGCGCCTGGTTCGACATGCACCTGGTGGACCACGGGATGATCCGTGCCGTCTACAACAACTTCTACCACCTGGGTGGCGGCATGTACCGCTGCAGCCAGCCCAGCCCGGCCCAGCTCGCCAAGTACCAGCAGAAGTACGGCATCCGCAGCGTGGTGAACCTGCGCGGGCCCCATGGTTATGGCTCCTACGCGCTGGAGAAGGAAGCCTGCGACAAGCTCGGCCTGATGCTCCATGACGTCAAGCTGTACTCCCGCACCGCGCCGGAAGTGGAAGAGGTGCATGCGATGGACGAGCTCTTCAAGAGCATGGAATTTCCGGCGCTGCTGCACTGCAAGTCGGGGGCCGACCGGGCGGGGCTGGGTTCGGCGCTGTACCGCATCCTGCATCTGGGGCACCGGGTCGAGGACGCGCTGGCCGAACTCAACTGGCGCTATGGGCATTTCAAGGGCGCCAAGACCGGCATCCTGGATTTCTTCCTCGCCAGCTATGTGGCACGCAATGCGCGCGCTCCGATCGGTTTTCTGGAATGGGTGGATACCGAGTATAACCGCGAGGCCCTCGAGGCCAGTTTCCACGAGGAAGGCTGGTCCAGCCTCATCGTGGACAAGGTATTGCACCGGGAATAGACTCGCCGCCGCACCAGGGGATACAGAACATTTGATTACAGCTTGCTGGCCAATCCAGACGATTGCCCTACAGCGCTTTGCATCTACCCGTGGGATGCTGGTCAGGCTTCCGAAAGGGCCGGTGGGCGAAACTGCTGCCGGCATCGTCGTCTGGCCGGGGACCGGCAGGGACGGCATAACATCAACCTGCATCGCGATGGCCGGCCATGAACGCCGGTGCGCCGGTGCTGCAGCGGAAATCTCCTAAAGACATGGAATTACAGGTGCGTGGGGCGGATCCGAAAACCGCAGTGCTGATCCGTCACGTTGGCATTGGTGACCTGGTCTGGCATCTGCCCTATATCCGTGCAATTGCGGCGGCAAGCCGCAACGGCAAGGTGTCGGTGATCGCGGCGCCGTCCACCCGGGCGAAGGACATCCTGGCCGCCGAGGACTGCATCGACGATGTGATCCTTTACGACCGCAATCCGCGCCGCAGCGAGGGGCGCAAGGGGCGCCACAAGGGGTTCTCCGGTCTGCGGCGCTTTGCACGGGAACTCGAGGCCTATCAGTTCGAGCGGATCTTCCTGTTCTCCCGGCGCTACCACCACGCGATCCTCGCCTGGCTGGCCAAGATCCCGGTGCGCATCGGTTTCGGCACCAACCTGCGCCAGCGCCTGTTCCTCAATCAGCCGCCGTTCATTGCCAAGTACCAGGGGCCCGGCGTCGGTATCTACGAGGAGGCCACCGCGCTGGTGATCGCCCACGGCATCGCGCCGGCGGCCATCGTGCCGCGCATGAAAGTGCCCGCCGTCGAGCTCGCCTTCGGGCAGGACTTCATCGCGGCCCTGCCTCATCCGACTGTCTGCTTCGCCATCGGGACCTCCGAGAAACACAAGCACTGGGGCGACGAACGCTATGGTGCGCTGGCGGCGGAACTCATCGCGCAGGGTTACGGGGTGGTCCTGCTGGGTGGTCCGGCCGAGGACGAGAACGCCCGCCGCATCGTCGCGGGTGTGCCGGAGGTGGCGAGGGCCGCGATCCGCCCCTTTACCCGCGGGACCATCATGCAGACCGCCGGCATCCTGTGTGCGGCCGATGGTTGTATCGGCAACGACACCGGCGTGCTCAACATGGCGGCCGCCACCGGCAAGCCGGCCATCTGCCTGCTCGGCAAGCGGCCCCTGTTGCTGCACGATCCGGCGATCCGCTGCCTCAACCACGTGCCGCTGCACCAGCTTGACGTCGCGGAGGCCGTAACGGCAGTGACGTCTGGCATATCGCCGTGCCGCTGACTGTGGTGACATGCGTGACCGGCGAGGGCAGCACGCACATTTAATGACAAAAACGGATTTGACCCCGTGCTGCGTGATGCGCAAGCTTCGGCCCATGCGCTGGGTTTTGGGCCATTAGACGAATGAAAGACTCCATCCAGCTATACCGCCGCCTGCTCGGTTCGATCCGGCCCTATTCGCGGGTGGTCGCCCTGTCCATCCTGGCGATGATCGCCGCGGCCTCCCTGGAGCCCGTTTTGCCGGGTTT
The DNA here is from genome assembly GCF_002028455.1 of Zoogloea sp. LCSB751. Taxonomy (GTDB): domain Bacteria; phylum Pseudomonadota; class Gammaproteobacteria; order Burkholderiales; family Rhodocyclaceae; genus Zoogloea. The sequence goes on from NZ_MWUM01000007.1 coordinate 212,103, forward strand.
GCTCAAGCCGCTGGTAGACGAAAGCCTGATCAAGAAAAGCCATGTCGCCCAGTGGCAGGTGCCGCTGTTCCTGATGCTGGCCTTCCTGGGCAAGGGCGTGGCCGAGTACGTGGCCAGCGTGTCCAGCCAGTGGATCGCCAACCAGGCCATCACCGACCTGCGCCAGCAGGTCTTCCGCCACCAGATGCACCTGCCGATTCCCGTGCACCAGGCGGAGACCGGCGGACGCATGCTGTCGCGCATCCTCTACGACATCCCGCAGGTCGGTGCCGCCCTGTCCAACGCGTGGATCATCATCGTCCGCGATACGCTGATCATCATCGGCCTGACCGGCTACCTGATCTACACCGCCTGGGAGCTGACCCTGGTGATCGTCGCCATCGCGCCGATCGTCGCCTGGCTGATCCGCGTTGCCAGCCGCAAGCTGCGCGGCTCCAACCAGGAGATGCAGGAAACCACCGGGCGCCTGACCGGCATGGTCGAGGAAACCCTCGGCGGGGTGCGCGAGATCAAGCTGTTCGGCACCCACGAGCACGAGGACCGGCGTTTCGCCGAGGTGTCCGAAAAACTGCGCAAGCAGACCATGCGCACGGTGCGGGTGTCGTCTGCCAACGTGCCACTGGTGCAGGTGCTGGCGGCGGCGGCGGTGGCCACGGTGATCTGGACCGCGTCGTCCCTGTCGGCCCAGGACAAGCTCAGCCCCGGCGAATTCGTGGCCTTCGTCACCGCCATGTCGATGCTCTTCGAGCCGATCCGCCGTCTGACCAACATCAACGCGACGATCCAGCGCGGCCTGGCCGGCGCCCAGAGCATCTTCGAGCTGCTCGATACGCCGCCGGAAGTGGATAGCGCCAGCGGCACACTGCCGCGGGCCACCGGTGAGCTGCGCTTCGACGATGTGAGCTTCTCCTATCCCGGCCAGTCCGAGCCGGCGCTGCAGCACTTCAGCCTGGACGTGCATCCGGGCCAGACGGTGGCCCTGGTCGGCGCCTCGGGCAGCGGCAAGACCACGCTGATCAACCTGATCGCCCGTTTCTACGAGCCCGGTTCCGGCCGCGTGCTGCTCGATGGCACGCCCCTCGACAGCCTGCCGCTGGCCCACCTGCGCGCCCAGCTCGGCTGGGTCGGCCAGCAGGTCGTGCTGTTCGACGACAGCATCGCCGCCAACATCGCCTATGGCCGCCCCGACGTGCCGGAGGCCGCCATCGTCGCGGCGGCCCGGGCGGCCCACGCGATGGAGTTCATCGACAAGCTGCCGGACGGCCTCGCGACGCGGGTCGGCGCCAACGGCAGCCAGCTCTCCGGCGGCCAGCGGCAGCGCATCGCGATTGCCCGCGCCTTCCTGCGCGACGCGCCGATTCTGCTGCTCGACGAAGCCACCTCGGCTCTCGACAACGAATCGGAGCGGGCGGTGAAGGATGCGCTGGTCGAACTGCGCCGCAACCGCACGGTGATCGTCATCGCCCACCGCCTGTCCACCATCCGCGACGCCGATCGCATCGTGGTGATGGAGCGCGGGCGCATCGTCGAGGCTGGTACGCATGACGAACTGGTGGCCCGCGGCGAGGCCTACGCCCGCCTGCTGGCCAGTGGCGAACAGGTGACGGCGGACGCGGCCTGACACCATGACGAACCGGGTTGCCCTCTACTTCGTCGCTTCGCCGCTGCAATACCTGGCGGCGCGGCGCATCGCCGAGACTCACGAGGCCGGGGCGCGCCAGGTACTGGTCTGGTACAAGCCGGGGATGACCCCGGTGGTGCGGCCCGACGATTGGGACGCATCGAGCTACATGCCGTGGCCGCGCCGCGAACCGCTGCCCGGCCTGTTCGGCCGCCTGCGCCGCCTGCGCGCCAACATCCGGCTGGTGGCCGGGCTGGTCGGCCGCTGCGACAGCCTGCACATCCACAGCGCGGTGTTCGATACCGAGGCGATCAACTACTTCCTGCGCGCGCTGCCCAGGCTGTGCGGCTGTGCCGACATGAAGGCGCGCATCCTGCCGGACGGCATCATCAGCATCCGCCGCTATCCGCTCACCGGCCTGCGCCGCCTGTCCCAGCATGTCCGCAAGCTGCGCCGCCTGGTGGCGCCGGAGCTGGATTACCGGTGCTTCAAAGGGGACCGCATCGGTTCCGATGCCGATTTCTGTGACCGCATCTACGTGTTGCCGGGCCTGCCCCACGAGTATTCCCCGGCCAAGACGGTCGTGCTTCCGCCTCTCGTCACGCCGGCTGCCGATGCCGCGCAGACGCAGGAAGGGCCGCGCCGGGCGCTGGTGATCGGCCAGCCGCTGGTCGGGGCCGGCCTGATGAAGCCCGCCGACCGGGATGCGGTGAGCGCCGAGATCCATACCTGGCTCGCTCTCGAAGGTATCCGCCAGGTCTTCTACAAGGGCCATCCGAAGGACCCGGCGCTGGAGCTCAACCATCCGGACTATGCCGTGGTGACCCTCGACGAGCCCCTCGAAATGCACCTGGCCCGCAACGCCTACGATGCGGTGCTGGGGGTGCGCTCCACGGCGCTGCTGTTCGCCCGCCAGACCAGCCCGGCGACAACCCGGGTGATCGCTTTCGGCTGGGATCGGGTGCGCTTCAAGTCGGAGGCCGAACGGCGCGACATGCAGTCGGCTTTTGCCATCTGTGGAGTCGAGCTGCGATGACGGCGGCGCCGCTCGGCGCGTTCCGGGCCCGCATTCCGCGTATCAACGCGGCCCTGTTCACCGCGGCCTTCTTCTTCCTGCCCGGCCATGTAGCGCCGGTATATACCCTGAGCGCGGTGATGCTGCTGCTGTCCGTGCTGGAAGGGCGTTTCCGCGAGAAATGGGCCCTGCTGCGCGGCGACAGCCTGTTCTGGATCTTCCAGGCCTTCTTCTGGCTGTTTCCGCTGGCCCTGCTGTGGACCGAGGACATGGCCGAGGGACGGCGGATGGTCGGGCGCTACACCTTCTTCCTGTTGTCGCCGCTGTACCTGACGATTGCCCGCCGGGAACTGCTGCCGCGCTGCATCGCCGCCTTTCTGGCCGGCTGCCTGCTGGCCGAGGGCCTGGCCTACTACAACTGGCTGCAGATGCACCTCTTTCCGGACTGGCCGGCCGGGCTGCGGGTGGCCAAGGATCCGGAAGACACGGCACCCTTCGTCGACCACATCCTGTATGCGCCGATCCTGGCCTGGGCGGCCTATCTGGCCGCGCGGGCCAGCCTGTCCGGGCCGCCCGCGCGGCGCCTGGGGTACGCGCTGCTGACGGCGCTGACCGCCGGCAATCTGCTGTTTTCCGGCGGCCGGGCGGGGCAGTTGGTCTTCCTGGTGCTGCTGGCGGTACTGGTCTGCCAGCGTTTCGCCCGTCGTCCGCTGCTGGCGGGTCTGGTGTCGGCCACGCTGGTGTCGGCGCTGCTGGGTGGGGCCTATATCGGCAACGACTATTTCCGCAGCCGGGTGGACATGGCCGTCCATGAGATCACCCATTACGAAGAGTCGGTGAATACCTCGGCCGGCCTGCGCCTGACCTTCCTGATGAATTCGGCGCGTCTGTTCGCCGAGCATCCGCTGGCCGGCGTCGGTAGCGGCGACTACACGCGGGAATACGCCGTGCTCCACGCGCGCCATTCGCCTGGCTGGCTGACCACCGACAATCCCCACAACCAGTACCTCTTCGTGCTCAGTACCACCGGCCTGCTCGGCGGCGCCATCCTCCTCGCGGTGTATTTCCCCCCGCTGCTGTGGCGCGGCCGGCGCGACGAGGTGGCGCCGCTGCGCACCGCGCTGGTGGTCTTCATCTGTACCAGCAGCCTGTTCGAGGACTACCTGTGGCGCTCCAACACCTCGCTGCTGTTCGTGCTCTTCGCGGTGCTGCTGCTTGGCGCGCGGAGCCGGGATGCGCAGTCGCCGGCGCTGCGATGAAGATCTTCGTCCTCAATCTCGAGCGGGCCGCCGACCGCCGCGCGCTGATGCAGCGGCGCCTGGCGGCGCTGGCGCTGGATGCCGAGTTCCTGCCGGCGGTCGAGGGTAGCCGCGTCGATCGGCGCAGTCTGCCGGCCGGCAGCGAGCCGCGCCTGACGCCCGGCGAACTGGGCTGCTACCTGTCTCACCAGCGTTGCTGGGAGATCGTCGTCGAGCGGGGGCTGGCCCACGCGGTGGTGCTCGAGGACGACGTGGTGCTGAGCCCCGAGCTGCCGCGGGTGATTGCCGGGATCGCCGGTCTCGACCTGCCCTACGATCTGGTCCGCCTGTCCTCCCTCGGCCCGGTGCGCGGCATCCCGGTGGCTCGCTTGGCAGACGGCCGGCTGTTGATCCTGCCCAACAAGAACCCCAGCGGCGCCCAGGGCTATCTCGTCAGCCAGGCCGGTGCCCGCCGCCTGCTGGAGCACCTGGCGGTGCCGAAGCGGCCGGTGGACGACGAGTTCGATCTCTACTGGAAGCACGGTCTGTGCGTCCCGGTGGTATTTCCGTGCGTGGTCGAGGAAGATGGCGGCCTCGCCAGCACCATCGGCGCACGCATGGACGGCCAGCGCCGCAAGACCGTGGGCCGCCATCTGGTGCGGGTGATCGAGGCGAAGCGCCGCAAGCTCGCCGTTTTCCTGCTGGCCCGCCGGCTCCGCCAGGCCGCCGCCGACCGACGACGATGACGACAACCGTTTCCGAAGAAATCCTGCAGGACCGCCCGGATGTGCCCTTCCTGGTGTGCGCCTTCTATACCGATACCTACGCGGCCGAGGCGGCCCAGCTGCGCGCGTCGCTGGAGCAGACCGGCACGCCGTATTTCCTGAAGCGCTACCCGAGCCGCGGCTACTGGGAGGCCAACACGCGCATCAAGCCGGAGTTCCTGCGCGACTGCCTGCAGCGTTTCGAGGGGCGCGCCGTGGTCTATCTGGACGCCGACTCGGTGGTGCGTTCGCCGCTGCGCCTGTTCTTCGATTTCGACGCCGACCTGGGCGTCTTCGTGGCGCCCGGCGACGGCAGTTTCTCGCACCGCTACCTGACCGGCACGCTCTACCTGCGCAATGGGCCGCCGGCGCGGGCCTTCGTGGACGACTGGATCGCCGCCCAGGGCGGCATGCTGCTCGGCGTGGACCAGGACAGCTTCACCGCTGCCATCGAGTGCCACCCGGAACTACGCATCGGGCCGCTGCCGGAAAGCTATGTGAAGATCTTCGACCGCGGTACGGAAGCGCCGGTGGTCGAGCATTTCCAGGCCAGCCGGCGGCACGTCAAGCTGCAGCGCGCCATAAAAAAGACCCGCAACGCGGCCATCGGCGTGGCCGTGCTCGCTGCGCTGGCCTGGCTGGCCAGCCGCTGGTTCTAGCTGCACCGCAACAGGCGGCTACGCCAAGGGGCGATCCTCTGGCATCATGCGATCCCGCACGCGTCATTTGCCGAGCCGATGAGCCGTATCCACATCCTGATGTATCACCGGGTGGGGCATTTTCCGCAGCGCATGCCCAGTCATCGCGCGCAGATCTGCCACCTGCCGCGCTTCAAGGCGCAGATGGCCATGCTGCGTTACTGCGGCTACTCGGTGGTGAGCCTGGACGATGCGGCGGTGGCCCTGCGCGGCGGGAAAACCCTGCCGCCCAGGCCGGTGGTGCTGACCTTCGACGACGCCTACGTGGACTTCCTCGAACAGGCCGCCCCCGTGCTGCAGGCCCATGGCTATCCGGCGACGGTCTACGCGGTGGCCGGGCTGCTTGGCAAGACTTCCGAGTGGGTCACGCCGGAAGGCCTCGTTCCCGCCCCGCTGATGAGCGCCGCCCAGCTGCGCGAGGTTCACGCGATGGGCTTCACGGTGGGTTCCCACACGGTCAGCCATCCGCGTCTGGCCCAGGCGGACACGCCGCGCATCGTTGAGGAACTGACCGCCAGCAAGCGCATGCTCGAAGACGTGCTCGGCGCGCCGGTGAATCACTTCTGCTATCCCTACGGCAGCCACGACATGCGCGCGGTGGAAGCCGCTGCCGCTGCCGGCTACGCCACCGGCACGACCTGCCAGCGTGCCGTCGCCACGCCGGCCGACGACCTGTTGACGCTGCCGCGCAAGGCCGTCTCCCAAGGCAATACCGCCTTCGGCGTGTTGTGGAAGCTGCTCACCAAGAACACCGCCAGGCAGGCCGCGCTCCGCCGGCCCGTGCATGCATGAAACGCATCCTCATCGTCCGTAGCTCCGCCATCGGCGACGTGGTCTTTGCCTCCGCGCTGCCGGCGGCGATCCGCCGCACCCATCCGGACGCCCATATCGCCTGGCTGGTCGAGCCGGGCATCCACGAACTGCTGCTCAGCGACCCGAATATCGACGAGGTCATCACCTGGTCGAAGGGCGAGTGGGTCAAGTTGTGGAAGGAAGGCCGCCGGCTCGAACTGTGGCGGCGCGTGCGCCAGTTGCGCCGCGAGCTGCACGCGCGCCGCTTCGACACCGCGCTGGACCTGCAGGGCCTGCTGAAGAGCGGCTTCATCACCTGGCTGTCGGGCGCGCCGCGCCGCGTCGGCCTCGGCTCCAAGGAAGGCAGCCAGCTGCTGATGAGCGAGGTGATCCCGCGCGGTGGCGAAAAGGCGCGCATCGGTTCCGAATACCAGTTCCTGGCCCAGCAGCTGGGCCTCGATGCCGGTGCCTTCCTGCCGACGCTGACCGTCGATCCGGCTGCCGAAGCCAGTGTGCTCGGCAAGCTCGCCGAACAGGGCCTGGCGCCCGGCCGCTACGCGGTGTTCGCGCCGTTCACGACGCGCCCGCAGAAGCACTGGTTCGAGGACGCCTGGCAGGCGCTGGCGCCGCAGCTGATCGCCGCCACCGGGCTGACCCCGGTGATTCTCGGCGGTCCGGCGGATGCCGAGGCGGCGGCGCGCATCGCCGCGGCCGACCCGCACATCGTCAACCTGGCTGGCCGCACCCGCCTGCCGGAGGCGGTGGCCGCCATCGCCCACGCGGCGCTGCTGGTCGGCGTGGATACCGGCCTGACCCACATGGGCACCGCGCTGGCCCGCCCGACAGTGGCCATCTTCGGCTCCACCTGCCCCTATCTGAACACTGGCCGCCCTACCGGCAGCGTCATCTGGCTCGGCCTCGACTGCTCGCCATGCCGGCGCCGGCCGACCTGTGGCGGCAAATTCACCTGTCTGCGCGACATCACGCCGGCCATGGTCCTCGACCGGGCCCAGGCCATGCTGGCCGCCCAGACCCAAGAAACAAGACCATGAAGATTCTGCATGTGGAAGCGGGCAAGCACCTTTACGGGGGTGCCCGCCAGGTCCAGTACATCACCGAGGGCCTCGCCACCCGCGGCGTCGAGACCCTGCTGGCCTGTCCGGCCGGCAGCGACATCGCCCATCGCCAGCCGGCCGGTACCCGTCTGCTGGAGATGCGGATGGGGGGCGACGGCGATGCCGGCTTGACCTTCCGCCTGGCGCGGGTCATTTGCGCCGAGAAGCCAGATCTTGTCCATCTGCATAGCCGCCGTGGTGCCGATACCTGGGGAGCCCTGGCGGCCCGGATGGCCGGCGTGCCCTGCGTGCTGTCACGCCGCGTGGATAACCCTGAGTCCCGGCTGGCGGTGGCCCTCAAGTACCGCCTCTACGATCACGTGATCACCATCTCGGAAGGCATCCGCGAGGTGCTGCTGTCCGAAGGTCTGGCGCCGGAAAAGGTCAGCTGCGTGCGCAGCGCGGTGGATCCGGCGCCTTTTTTGGTACCGGTCGATCCCGAAGCTTTCCGCGCCGAGTTCCGCCTGCCGCAGGACGCGCTGGTGATCGGCGTGGTGGCCCAGATGATCCCGCGCAAGGGCCATCGCTACCTGTTCGCCGCGCTGCCCGAGCTGGTCGAGCACTATCCCGAACTGCAGGTGCTGGTTTTCGGCCAGGGGCCGCTGGAGGCCGAGCTGCGTGCCGATGTGGCGGCCCGCGGCCTCGGCGGCACGGTGCATTTCGCCGGCTTCCGCCACGACCTGGCCCACTGGATCGGCGGCCTCGATCTGCTGGTCCACCCGGCCGAGATGGAAGGCCTCGGCGTGTCCCTGCTGCAGGCCGCTGCCGCTGGCGTGCCCGTCATCACCAGCCGCGCCGGCGGCTTACCGGAAGCGGTGCAGGACGGGGTGACCGGCATCCTGTGTCCGCCGGGCGATGTGCCGGCGCTTGCCGCCGCCATTGAACGCCTGGTTGCCGACCCGGTCTTGCGCACCCAGTACGGCGAAGCCGGGCGGGCGCGCATTCTGGCCGAGTTCTCCATCGACGGTATGGTCGAAGGCAACCTGGCCATTTATCGCAAGGTGCTCGGCCAGTGAAGATCGTCACTGTCCTGCGTAGCCTCAAGAGCGGCGGCGCCGAGCGCCACGCTCTGCAGCTCATGCGCGGCCTGCGCGAGCGCGGCCACGAGGCCTTCTACGCCGGCCCGATGGCCGGCTGGCTTGGCCAGCAATTGCGCGCCGACGGCTTCGACGGCATCGACCTGCCGCTGGTTGGCATCTACGACCTGCCGTCCACCGTGCGTCTGGCGCTGTACGCCCGCCGCATCGGCGCCGACCTGATTCACGGCCACCTGACACGCGGGGCCTGGTACGCCGGCCTGGCGGCCAAACTGGCGCGCCTGCCCAATGTGGCGACTGCCCATTCGGACAACGCCGGCAAGCACTTCGGACGGGCCGACCGCATCATCGCGGTGTCCCAGGCGGTGGCTGATTTTCTGGAGCGCAGCGGCTACGATCCGGCGCGCATCCGCATGGTCCACCACGGCATCGCCGACCTGGCGGCAGCATTGCCGGCCGATGTGCGCGCGGCGACGCGGCGCGAACTCGGCGTGGCCGACGACGAGCCCTGCCTGCTGATGGCGGCGCGCATCGTTTCCGCCAAAGGCCACGACACTGCGCTGGCGGCCCTGGCTCGCCTCCGCGAACGGCGCTGGACGCTGCTGCTGGCCGGCGACCACCACGGCGACCTTGGCCCGCAGGTGCAGGCCCAGGCACGGGAACTCGGCCTGGAGGGGCGGATCCGTTTTCTTGGCCATCGCGAAGACGTGCCGGCCCTGCTGGCCGCGTCCGACCTGCTGCTGGCGCCGTCGCGCCGGGAAGCCCTGTCGCTGACGCTGCTGGAAGCTTCCGCCTGCAGCCTGCCGATCGTCGCCAGCTACGTGGGCGGCATCGGCGAAGTGGTGGAGGAGGGCGGCAGCGGCCACCTGGTGCCGCCCGATGATCCCGTCGCGCTGGCCGCCGCCATCGACGACCTGCTCGGCGATCCGGCCCGGCGCGCCGCTTTCGGCGCCCGCGCGCGGCAGATCTTCGAGGGTGGCTTTACGGAGGACGCAATGTTCGAGCGCACGATTGCGGTCTATCGCGAGGCCTGCGGACGATGATGCGGGTGCAGATCCTGATGTACCACCGGGTCGGCGACTTCCCCGGCCGGGTCAAGGCCCATGGCGCGCTGTACTGCCACCTGCCGCGCTTCCGGGCGCAGATGAGGCTGTTCAAGCTGCTGGGCTATTCGGTGATCGGTCTCGACGACGCGGTGGCCGGCCTGCGCGGTGAGCAGCCGCTGCCGTCGCGACCGCTGGTGCTGACCTTCGACGACGCCTACGTGGACTTTCTGACCCACGCCGCGCCGGTGCTCAAGGAGCACGGCTACCCGGCGACGGTGTATGCGGTGAGCGGGCTGATCGGCCAGACCTCCAGCTGGGATGCCGGCAAGGGGTCGGAACCGGCGCCGCTGATGAACGCCGCCCAGTTGCGCGAGGTGCAGGATCTCGGCTTCACCATCGGTTCCCATTCCCGCAGCCACCTGCGCCTTGCCGAGCAGGGTACGGAGCGCATCGTCGATGAAATGAATTCCAGCAAGGCCGTGCTGGAAGACCTCCTCGGCCGGCGCGTGGACCATTTCTGCTACCCCTACGGCAGCCACGACCTGCGCTGCGTCGAGGCCGCCGCTGCCGCCGGTTATTTCAGCGGCACCACCTGCGAGCGGGCTGCGGCAACGCCGGAGGACGATCTGCTGAGCCTGCCGCGCAAGGCCGTGTCGCGCGGCGACGACGTCTTCGGCGTGGCCTGGAAGCTGCTCGCCAAGAACACCCCAAAACACCCGCCGATCCGCCGCTGAACGGTCCGCAGGGCTATTCGTCGTTCTGCCGGAAGGCCCACCAGGCGGCGCCGACGGTGAAGCTGGCGATGATCGCCACGACGATCCAGAAGCCTTCCGGATGGTCGGCCAGCGGAATGCCGCCGACGTTCATGCCGAGCAGGCCGGCGATCATGTTGATCGGCAGCGCCAGCACGGTGACCATCGTCAGCACGAACACGCTGCGGTTGGTTTCCTCGGTGACCCGCGCCGCGACTTCTTCCTGCAGCAGCTTGATGCGTTCCTGCAGCGCGCTCATGTCGGCCAGCACGGCCGAGAATTCCTCGGTCGAATGGCGCAGGTCCTGCAGGTCATCGGCGGCGATCCAGCGCGGTGGCTGGTTGAGCAGGCGGAACAGGGCGCCCGGCTCCGGCGCCAACAGGCGGCGCAGGCGCACCAGCACGCGGCGCAGCGAACCCAGCCGGGCGCGGCTGCGCTGCCCGCGTTCGGCAAGCATGGTGTCTTCCACGTCGTCCACCTGGTCGGTGGCGGTGCGCACGATCTGCACCAGCACGTCGGCCTGGTCGCGCAGCAGGTGGGTCAGCATGGCCACCGTGGAGTCGAAGGTCTCCCCCTGGCGTACTGCCTCGCGCAGGCGGTCGATGGTGCGCAGCGGCTGCAGGCGGGCGCTGATCACCGTCCGTTCGTCCAGGTACAGCCACAGGGTGGCGAGCTGTGACGGCTCGAAGTCGAATTCGTAGAGCACGTCGTTCACCACCGCGATCAGCGCGTCGTGGGCGTACTCGATGCGCGTCGAGCGGGAGCCCTCGTGCAGCGCGTCGAAGAAGGCGTCCACCTCGCCCAGGTGTTCCTGCAGCCAGCGCTCGGTGGCGGCGTTGGCGAGGTTGAAGTGCAGCCACGCGAAGGCCCCGTCATGGGCCACCTCGGCGCCGCTCAGCCAGCGGGTGGCCCGCGCCGTGTCGAGGGCTTCGCCGGCAGCGCCGGGGCGGAACAGGAAACCGGAGATCAGCCCCGAGCGGTCGGAGCCATAGGAGGCGTCGGTAGGCAGCACGGCGGGTATGCAGAAAGACCAGCCGGCGAGCCTAACGGCCCAATGTCACGCCGCTGTGACAATGGGCTGTCGTCAGCCTTTCGTGTGGGCGGCCAGTTCGGCCATTGCCTGGTGGGCGATGTCGCGGCCGTCGAAGAAACCGGCCCGGCGCAGCAGGGGCTGCCAGCCGCGCCAGATCAGGGTCCGGCGGCGCTTCATCTCGATGACCCGCAGCGTGGGGCGCTTGGGCAGGCTGTTCCACGGCAGGGCGAGCCCCAGGCTGGCCTGCTCGGCGGCAAAGTTCCGCTGATCGCGCAGCATGGACGGATAGACGGCGAGCTGTGGCCGGTCGGCGCACAACAGTGCGAACACGTGGCTGGGGCCGGTATCGCCGCCGATGAAAAGGTCGGCGGCCAGCATTTCGGCCAGCATGCGCTCGAAGCTGCCGATGAACTGGGCCGAGGCGGGGTTGAGCACGATGACCTCGGCGCCGAGCTGGCGCAGTTCGTCGCACAGGGCGTCGGCATCCTTGCGGCGCCAGCGCCGGGCCAGGTTGTAGGGGGCGTCGTCGAGGACGTGGATGAGGATCCGTGGCCGACCGGCCGGCGTCGAGGCAGCCAGTTCCCGCGCCTGGGCGGCGATGGCGGGAGGCAGCGTTTCGAAATGGCCGGCCTGGGGATGGGCGGCGAAGGCATTGGTGACGGTCAGCCACAGGTTGCCCATGTTCCACTCGGGCAGCGCGGCGGCGGCGATCTGCGCCTCGCTCCAGTCCACGAAGGTTTCGCCGAAATAGCGCGGCAGCGGGAAGTCCCTGGCCAGAACCGGGTGGCGGTCGATCAGCGCGAAGCGCTCACCGCTTTGCCGGTGGCGCAATTGGGCCATCCAGGCGCAGGCCATGCGGTCGCCGAGGCGCATGGTGCTGCAATCGACGAAGGCGGTGACCTGCGCGTCTTCTTCCGGTGGGTGCTGGCTGGGGGTGGGCGTCTGCATGCCGCTGCTGTCCTCTTCGTCGACGCTGTGGCCCGGCGTGGGCACCAGCGGAAAATGGCGCGAAAGTGTAACAGCCCAGGCGAATCCGTCCTGGCCTATGTGGCTGGCTCATCGCAGGCCGGTTTGCCGTGGGGGTGAATGAATTCGCCCCCACAGGCGCTGCTCAACAGGAAGTCGGCGTCACCAGTACTGGGGATAGTGCTTCGCACCGCGCAGGTTGTTGTACACCAGCGCGACGGCCACCAGCAGCAGGGCGCCGGTGAGGGTCGGGGTGAGCAGGAAGGACCAGCCCGGTGCGGTGAGGAAGACGATCACCGGGTTGGAGCCGGCCGGCGGATGGACGCAGCGTAGCGCCATCATGCCCATGATCGCCAGTGCCACCGCCAGCGCGGCAGCCCACCAGTGCGGGCCGAAGGCGGCCAGGCAGGCCAGCCCGACGAAGCTGCTCAGGGTGTGGCCGAGGACTACGTTGCGCGGCTGGGAGAAGGGCACTTCCGGAAAGCCGAAGACCAGCACGCAGGAGGCGCCGAAGGAGCCCAGCAGCAGGGCCAGCGAGGCCTGTTCGGCGAGGCCGGCTACCACCGCGATGGCGAGGAAGCCGCCGAGCCCGGCCAGGGCGATGGATTGGACCGAAGGCATCGGGGGCAGGGCGCTACCGGTGCCGCGCAAGCGTTGAAGGAAGGCAGGCATTTGATGTTCTCCAGTATAGTAGACAGATCTGTCTACTATCAGCCTTCGCCGTCGGCTTTGCAAGCCCTGCGGCAGCAGGTAACGTGAAGCCCATGCCCACTCCAATGCCATCGCAGCTCGCGCCCCGCGCCGACAAGCGCGCCCATCTGGTCGACACGGCCCTGCGCCTGTTCGCGACCGGTGGCTATCACGCGGTCGGCATCGACCGGGTGCTGGCCGAGGCCGGGGTTGCAAAGAAGACCCTGTACGCTCATTTCCCGTCGAAGAATGCGCTGATCGCCGAGGTGCTGCGCGAGCGCGACCGGCGTTTCCGCGCCAGCCTGGCGGCTTTCGTCGACCGTCAATCGGCACCGCTGGATCGTCTGGCGGCGGTGTTCGCCTGGCATCGCCAGTGGTTTGAAGAACCGGGTTTCGCCGGCTGCATGTTCCTCAACGTCGCCGCGGAGTTCCATGGGGAGGTGGCCGAGTTGCAGCTGTTGGCCCGCGAGCACAAGCGGGCCGTCGAAACCTACCTCGTCGGGTTGCTGGAGCCGCTGACCGGCGCCGGCGAGGCTCCGGTACTGGCCGCCGACTTCAACCTGCTGCTCGACGGGGCGATCGGCGTGGCCTTGGTGAGTGGCGATGCAGAGGCCGCGGGGCGGGCCTGGAACATGGCGCGTCGGCTGCTTCCCGCATTTGCCGCACCTGCTTGAGTCATTGCCGGCCTGCTGATTTCCGTTTCCTTATCACCCGTGTGTCCAGGAGAACCCTTCAATGAGCGAAACCAGGTTTCCTATCGCCATCCGCGCCGCCGACGCCGAACCCCGTCGCCGACCGTCCGCCTATCCGGAACCCTTCGCGTCGCGCATGAACGGCCGCGAGAAAAGCCCCCTCGGCGACCTCTTCGGCCTCGGCAATTTCGGCGTCAACCTGGTGCGCATGGCCCCCGGTGCGGTGTCCGCGCTGCGCCACGCCCATAGCCGGCAGGACGAGTTCATCTACGTGCTGAGCGGCACGCCGACACTGCGCACCGACCACGGCGAAACCCGCCTCGAGCCGGGCATGTGTGCCGGCTTCCGGGCCGGCTCCGGCGATGCGCACTGCCTGGTGAACCTCAGCGGGGAGGAGGCTGTATATCTGGAGGTTGGCGACCGCAGCGAGGGCGATGCCGTCAGCTACCCGGACGACGACCTCCAGGCCCTCCGCGAGGACGGCCGCTGGGTCTTCGTGCACAAGGACGGTTCGCCCTATTGACCGGTGGATTCCGGTGGTAATTCCCGGTCCCCTGTGGTGCCTTATTTCCGTTTTGGGCCTACCCATGAAAACGAGTTGTAATACCCGCTATTTTTCATGGATCCATAGCTGAAAATACCATTTGGCTTTACCTGTCGAGACCGGATTTCCTGTCCTAGTATGCCTTTGCAGTACCTCTTATTTGACTTGGCATATTTATCGGAGGAAATCCAAATGGCCTATTTCGTGCTCAAGCGGGGAGACAGTGGAGATGACGTCAAACAACTGCAGGCTGCGTTGATCGAACGCGGGGTGCTTGGGAACGAGACTGCCGGAACGCCAAACGAGGACGGCAGGTTCGGCCGGATCACCGAGGACGCGGTGAAGAAGTTCCAGCAGGAACGGCACCTGGACGTGGACGGCATCGTCGGCCGCGAAACGGCTGCTGCGCTGGGGTTGGACTGGACGGCGCGCCTGCAGGCGCAGCAGCAGTCGGTGGCGGCAGCCCGCAACGCGCCGCCGGCACATGTGCTGAGCGAGCAGCAGCTTGCGTTATTGGCCGAGAAGATTGATGCGTTGATTCCGACCGGCCCCTTCGATCTGATCGACGGACCCTTGATCAGCTGGCTGGTGTCGCGGCTCGATGCGGCCCTGGCGAAGATCCTGCCGTCCGGTGTGCTGGCCTATATCAACGACTTCAACCAAGGGCTTCCCAGCGGTGATTTCAGCGTGTTGAAGGCACGTCTGGTCAAGACGCTGAATGCCCACATCAATGTCCCGCTCATTCCCGAACATATCGAGGAGAAAATCATCGCCTTTTTCGTCGATGTGATTGCCGATGCGCTGCAGCTCGGCCGGACTTTCGATACGGCTTTGGCGAAGCCGGCGGGTGCCTGATTCCCGCTGATTGATTACAGGGCGAATTCCGCTTCCGGATTTCGCCCTGTTTCCGATTGGTTTGTTGCGCCCGTTTGCCGGGGCAATAGCCACTGAGTGGCCACGCCGTTACGGATACAGCCCGCGCACCTTGTGGGCCAGCAGCACGCGTTCGCAGCCGAGCACGAAGGCGGCGGTGCGCAGCGGGATGCCTTTGGCCTGGGCCGAGTCCCAGACCGCTGCGAAGGCTTCGCGCATGATGCGGTCGAGGCGGGCGTTGATCTCGTCCTCGGTCCAGAAGAAGGCGCTGATGTCCTGCACCCACTCGAAGTAACTCACCGTCACGCCGCCGGCGTTGGCGAGCACGTCGGGGATCACCGTGATGCCGCGCTCCTGCAGGATCAGGTCGGCCTCCGGCGTAGTCGGGCCGTTGGCGCCCTCGGTGATGATGCGGGTACGGATGTGGCCGGCGTTGGCGGCGGTGATCTGATTCTCCATCGCCGCGGCAATCAGCACGTCGGTCTCCATCTGCCAGAAGTCGTCGGTGGACACCGATTCGGCGCCCGGCGCGCCCTGCAGCGTGCCATGCTCGTGGCGCCAGGCCTTCACTGCCCGCACGTCGAGGCCGGCCGGATTGACGATGGCGCCGGTGCTGTCCTGGATCGCGACGATCTTCGCGCCGGCGTTGGAGAACAGGCGTGCCGCCGCTTCGCCGACATTGCCGAAGCCCTGCACCGCGACCCGCGCGCCGCTCAGCTCCAGGCTGATGTGTCGCGCCGCCTCGACGGTGGCGACGAAGACCCCGCGGCCGGTGGCGTCCTTGCGGCCCAGGCTGCCGCCCAGGCTGATCGGCTTGCCGGTGACCACGCTCATCGCGGTGCGGCCCTCGTTCATCGAGTAGGTGTCCATGATCCACGCCATGGTCTGCTCGTTGGTGTTGATGTCCGGGGCCGGCACGTCCTTGTCCTGGCCGAGCAGGATGTGGATCTCGCTGGTGTAGCGGCGGGTCAGGCGTTCCAGTTCGGCGATGGACAGCTGCCGCGGATCGACCCGCACGCCGCCCTTGGCGCCGCCGAAGGGCACGTTCACCACGGCGTTCTTGACGGTCATCCACGCCGACAGGGCCATCACCTCGGCGAGCGTCACGTCCGGGTGGAAGCGGATGCCGCCCTTGCCCGGCCCGCGGGCCAGGTTGTGCTGGACCCGGTAACCCTCGAAGTGCCCCATCTCGCCGTTGTCGAGGCGGATCGGCACATTGACGATCAAGGCCCGCATCGGGCGGGTGAGGATCGGGGTCAGCTTGCGCAAGTCGGGGCTCAGGTGCGGTTCGACCCGGTCCACCTGCACCAGGAAGGTCTCCCACGGGCCGAGATGTTCGGCCGACAGGTAGGACGGGATGTGCGAAACGTTGTTCACTTTGTCTTCCTCCTCCGAAGGGCCGGGGCAGGACGCTCTGCCGGCCTCCTTAATGACGCAGAGTGTGCGGCGGGCTTTCGGTTCCAGTCAGTTGATCACGGTTGTGAACTGCGTCCGCTATGATCGGCTGTGTGTTTTTTGCGACGACTGCCCGTGATGCGTGTCCAGAGTCTCCTTGTCCTTGCCGTCGGTGTGATGGCGAGCCTTGCCGCCCAGGCATCCGACGAAGCCCGCCTGCCCGGCGACGCGGCCGCGGTGCAGGCCACCGCAGCTGAGCGGCCCTTCAAGCTGAGCTTTGGCGAATACCGTTATGGCGGTAGCTTCGGTGGGCAGGACGTGAACCTGCGCTACCGCCGCGGCGACTCGTCGGCGTGGCTGGGCGCTTACCGCGACCGGGATTTCGGTAGCCAGGGGCGGGCCGGCGTGGATACCAGCTGGCAGCCTTTCGAGGGCTCGACGCTGGCGCTGCAGCCGTCCCTGCAATGGGCTTCGGGCGGTTTCTGGGGCGGCAGCTTCAGCGTCGAGCTGGGTGAGCCGTGGTTCGTACAGGTCGGCATCGGGCGGACCAACACCAAGCCCTATTTCAATCTCAACTTCGACCCCAACGACGCGTTGTCGCTGGCCGCCGGCTATCGGGACGACAGCGGCCGCACCTACTACCTGATGGCGATCCGCGACGACCGCCTGGGTACCCACCAGCAGCACGTCCATGCGGTGGCGCGCTGGCCGGTGGGCAACGGGCAGCGGGTCACCGTCGACGTGCTGCGCAAGACCGGCATCGCCGACAGCGGCCCGGTGGAAGGCTGGGGCCTCAGTCTCGGCTATGACTTCCCGACCTGGTTCCTGCACCTGGCCTACGAGCCGTGGCAGAACTTCAGCGACCTGAACGCCACCCGCCTGACGGTGGGCTTCCGCTTCTGAGGCGGGCGCCGGCTTACTGGCCCAGCGCCCCGAAAACCTTCTTCGCCAGGCCGGTGGCGGCGCCGACCGGGTCCTTGCGGATCGCCTTCTCTTCCTCGGCGATCATCAGGTAGAGGCCGTCGAGGGCCTTGCGGGTCACGTAGTTCTCGATCTTCAGGTCGTCGCCCTTGACCAGTCCGAACTGGCCGGCCTTGCTGGCCAGCTTGTTGTACTGCGCGGCCAGGGCCAGCTTGTCGGTGGTTTCCTTCACCGTCGGCAGAAAGGATTCGGCGAGCTGGACGGAGGTCTTTTCCTTGAAATACTGGGTGGCCGAGTCGTCGCCGCCGGTGAGGATCTTCTTGGCGTCCTCGACGCTCATCTTCTTCACCGCGTCCACCAGCAGGACCTTGGCCTTCGGCACGGCCTGCTCGGCGGCCTTGTTCATCGTGGCGATCAGCGCGTCCACGTCCTTGCCGCGGCCCATTGTGCGCAGTACGCCTTCCAGCGGTGCGATGCTGTCGGGCAGGCCGATCTTCACTTTCGGATTGTTGAGGAAACCTCCGTCCGCACCCAGTTGTCCAACCGCCTTGCCGGCTCCCTGGACGAGGGCGTCCTTCAGGCCGCCCGACGCATCCTTGTCGGTCAGATCGGACAGACCCAGGGCCCAGGCCTGGCTACAGATGACAAGCAACAGCAAAGCTCTCAAAATCGCACGCACGGCATACCTCCTTCTTTTCCGGTTGAACACGATGTTATTAAAGGCTATCACGCGTCTTGTCGCGCCCGTCCTGATCCTGGCCTTCCTGCATGGCTGCAGTCAGCCGGCGGCAGCGCCCGACGTGAGCTTCACGACCCTCGACGGCCAGACCCGCCAGCTGTCGTCCCTGAAGGGCAAGGTGGTGCTGGTCAATTTCTGGGCCACCACCTGCACCACCTGCGTGGCTGAAATGCCCAAGCTCATCGAAACGTATAACAAGTTCGCACCGAAGGGGTTCGAGACCGTGGCCATCGCGATGGACTATGACCCGCCCGAATACGTGCGCAACTACGCGCAGAAGAACGGCCTGCCCTTCACCGTGGCCCTCGACAGCGGCGGCAAGGCCGCCAAGGGCTTCGAGGAGGTGCGCCTGACACCGACCACCTTCCTGCTCGACAAGCAGGGCCGGGTCGTCCAGAAGTACCTCGGCGAGCCGGACTTTGCCAAGCTCCACGCCCTCCTCGACAAACTCCTGGCCGAACCGGCGTGACGCGCCGCGGGTTGATCCTGGCGCTGGCCGCGGCCGGCGCGGTTGCGGCTGTGCTGCTGTGGCCGAAGGGGCGCGAGGTGGACGTGGCGGCGGTGCGTAAGGCGCCGTTGACCCAGTCGGTGGTGGCGACCGGCCGAATCGTCACGCCGGCGCGGATTTCCATCGGCAGCCCACTGGCTGCCACGGTACTGGAAGTGACCGTGCGCGAGGGTGACAAGGTCAAGGCCGGCCAGGTGCTGGCCCGCCTGCGTGCCGACGACGCCGAGGCGTTGATCGGCCAGGCTGTGGCGGCAGTGGCCGAGGCTGAAGCACGCCTGACCCAGATCGAAGCCCTCGGCCGCCCGGTGGCTGCCCAGCAACTGGCCCAGGCCGAAGCCAACCTGACGGTGGCCCGTGCCGAGGCGGAGCGTGCGCGCCAGCTGGTGGGGCGTGGTTTCTACGCCCAATCGAAGGCCGACGACGCGCTGCGCAACGCCGCCAATGCGGAATCCGCGGTGGCTGCGGCGCGAGCCCAGCTGGCCGCCCAGCAGTCCGGCGGCACCGAGAAGGTGGCCGCCGAGGCGCGCGTCGCCCAGGCCCGCGCCCAACTCGCCAACGCCCGCGCGCGGGCTGCGCTGCTGACCCTCACCGCGCCGTCGACGGGCGTGGTGCTCAGCCGCAAGGCCGAGCCCGGCGACGTGGCCGCGGCCGGCAAGGTGTTGCTGGAACTGGCCGACAGCGGCGAAACCCGCGTCTACGCGACGGTGGACGAGAAGAACCTGCGTCTGCTGCAACCCGGCCAGCAGGCCCGTGGCGTTGCCGATGCCTATCCGGCGCGGCCCTTCGACGCGGCCTTGTATTACCTGGCACCGGCGGTGGACCCCCAGCGCGGCACCGTCGAGATCCGCTTCCGCGTGCCGGCGCCACCGGATTTCCTGCGCCCCGACATGACCGTGTCGGTGGAAACCGTTACCGGCCGCCGGGACGCGACCCTGGTGCTGCCGACCGAGGCGGTGCGCGACCTCGACAGCGGCAAGCCGTGGGTGCTGCTGGCCAAGGACGGCGTGGCGGTGCGTGCCGACGTGCAACTTGGCCTCAGCGGCATCGGCCAGGTGGAAATCCTCAAGGGTCTTGCCGAAGGCGACCTGGCCGTGCTGCCGGCCTCCGGCGCGCTGGAAGGCGACCAACTGCGCATCCGCGAGGCAAAGAAGCCCAAGATCGGCGGCGTGCAGGTTCCGCAGGGCATGATGCGTTGAAGCTGCGCGTGCCTTTTGCGCCACTGGTCGCGCTGCGCTTCCTGCGTGAGGGGCGCATGCAGACCCTGCTGATCCTCGCCGGCACCACCGGCGGGGTGGCGGTGATCGTCTTCCTGACCCAGCTGATCACCCAGCTGCAGGCGCAGATCGTGGACCGGGTGCTCGGCACCCAGCCGCATGTGGTGATCCGTCCGCTGGAAGAGGCCAACCGCCGCGCCTTCGACGATCCGGCTTCGGCGGTGGTCATCGAGCCCCGTGCGCAGCGCCTGCGCTCCGTCGACCAGTGGGAGAACGTCGCCCGCCTGGCCGCCGCCATGCCCGGCGTCACCGCGGTGTCACCGACGGTGACCGGGCCGGCCTTCGCCGTGCGTGGCCAGGCCAACAAGTCCGTCGCGCTGATGGGTATCGATGCCGAGCGCTACCGGCGCATCGTGCGCATGGAGGAATACATGGTCGCCGGCCGCTTCGCGGTGGACGGCACCCGCGCGGTGATCGGCTCCGAGCTGGCCAAGGATCTGGGCATCCGCCTGGAGGACAAGCTGCGCGTGGCGCTGCCCAACGGGCGCGACGAGCTGCTGCAGGTGGGCGGCATCTTCGACATCGGTAACAAGGACCTCAACCGCCGTTGGGTCTTCGTGACGCTGCCGCTGGGCCAGAGCCTGCTTGATCTGCCGGGCGGGGTGTCCAACCTGGACCTGACGGTGGCCGACATCTTCGACGCCCAGGCCATCGCCACCCGCCTGCAGGGCGCCACCGGCCTCACCGTGGATAGCTGGATGCAGACCAATGCGCAGCTGCTCGCCGCGCTGCGCAACCAGACCGTCTCCAACAACCTGATCCGCAGCTTCGTGATTGTCATCGTGGCCCTCGGCATCGCCAGCGTGCTGGTGGTGAGCGTGGTCCAGAAGCAGAAGGAAATCGGCATCCTGCGCGCGATGGGCGCCAGCCGCGCGATGATCCTGCAGGTCTTCCTGATCCAGGGGGCGCTGGTCGGGGCGGTTGGCTCGATCCTCGGCAGCCTGCTGGCCTTCGGGCTGCTCAACATGTTCTCGGCGATCTATCGCAACGCCGACGGCAGTC
Organism: Zoogloea sp. LCSB751; assembly: GCF_002028455.1. Classification (GTDB taxonomy): domain Bacteria; phylum Pseudomonadota; class Gammaproteobacteria; order Burkholderiales; family Rhodocyclaceae; genus Zoogloea. Next base: position 232,818 of record NZ_MWUM01000007.1, read on the forward strand.
CGTTGTTCGCCGCCGAGCTGGAGCCGCGCTTCATTGTGCTGGCGGCGCTGGTGGCGACCGGTGTCGGCCTCGCCTCGGCGCTGATCCCGGCGCGTCGCGCGGCGAAGATGGACCCGGTGCAGGCGATCCGGTCATGAGCGACGCGGTCATCGAGCTCGCCGGCCTGACCAAGGCCTACAACGTCGGTACGCCGGTGGAAGCCGAGGTGCTGCACGGCATCGACCTGAGCCTGGCACAGGGCGAGTTCGCTGCCCTGATCGGTCCGTCCGGCTCCGGCAAGAGCACCCTGCTCAACATCATCGGCCTGCTCGAACGCCCCACTGGCGGGCGACTGTCCATCGGCGGGCGCGACACGGCGGCCCTGTCGGAAGCCGAGATCACCGCGCTGCGCGGGCGCAGCATCGGCTTCGTGTTCCAGTTCCACCACCTGCTGCCGGCCTTCAGCGCGCTGGAAAACGTGATGATGCCGACCATCATCGCCCGCGGCGCGCCCGACGACGAAGCCGAAGCCACGGCGCTACAGCTTCTCGACGCGGTCGGCCTGAAGGCCCACGCCCACAAGAAGCCGGCCGAGCTGTCCGGCGGCCAGCAGCAGCGCGTCGCCATCGCCCGTGCGCTGGCATTGCGGCCGCGCCTGATCCTCGCCGACGAGCCGACCGGTAACCTCGATACCCACACCGCCGACGACATCTTCGCGCTGCTGCGCGAGTTCAACCGTCAAACCGCGTGCGCCTGCCTCATCGTGACTCACGACCCGCGCCTGGCGGCCCGTTGCGACCGGACCATCCAGCTGGTGGACGGGCGCATCGCTGCGGACGGTTGAGCATCCTTCCGCCCGCGCTCTTTGGCGTTTCAACGTGCCGTGAGAGATTGCGCTGCAGCGTGATCTGCCGAGTTGCCAATTGCCCAGGCCTTCAGTATGGTTTTGCAGCGAATTTGATAATTTTGAAATAAGAACAAGGACCCGCTGGCATGCCGTCCCAGGAGCAGTTGCTGAAAGTCATCGAGATCCAGACCGAGATCGTCAAGGCCGGACTGGACCTGGGCGAAGTGATGGCGCTGGTGGTCGAGCGTACGCTGGACCTGATCGATGCCGACGGCGCAGTGATCGAGCTGGCCCAGGATGACGATATGGTCTATGCCGCGGCGTCCGGCATCGCCGGCCCCCACCTGGGCTTGCGCCTGCGCCAGGCCAACAGCCTGTCGGGAATGTGCGTGGAAAGCGGCTCCATCCTGCGCAGCGACGATACCGAGCACGATGTGCGGGTGGACCAGGCGGCCTGCCGGCAGATTGGCCTCCGCTCGATGATCGTCATGCCGCTCAAGTTCGACAACAAGGTGGTTGGTGTTCTGAAGGCCATGTCCGAGCAGCCGCGGGCTTTCCGCATGCAGGACGAAGCCCTGCTCGGCCTGCTGTCCGGGGTGGTGGCGGCAGCGATGCATTTCGCCACCCAGCTCGACAGCAACAAGCTGTTCCAGAAGGCCACGCACGACGGTCTGACCAACCTGGCCAACCGTTCCCTGTTCATGGACCGCCTGCGCAAAGTGGCGGCCCGTAAGGGGCGCGAGCGGCGGCCCGCCTGCGTGTTGATGATCGATATGGATGGCCTCAAGCAGCTCAACGACACCTTCGGTCATCGGGTCGGCGATGCGGCGCTCCGCGAGGTGGCCAAGCGGCTCAAGACCGCGTCCCGTGAATCGGATACGGTGGCACGCTTGGGGGGCGACGAGTTCGCTGTGCTGCTGGCCCCGGTCGAGCCGTCGGCCGGCGTCGATACGGTCGTTCAGCGCCTGTATGCCAATGTCGCTGGCCCCTTCCGGTACGAGGACCAGGCTTACGATCTGAGCGTGAGCATCGGCGCCGCCTGCCTGCCGGACGATAGCGACGATATCGAACAACTGCTCGATGTCGCCGACCGCCGCATGTATTCCGCCAAGCAGGCGCACCGCCGCCGGAAAACCGATAGCGCCAGCCTTTGAAAGGATCGGCGTATGGGTGGGCGCATCCGCCACCCGCAACGGGCTTCGACGCCATGATCAGTTTTCGGAAGCTCTTCATATGTCTCTTCTTTCCCCTCGCGGCGCTGCTGGCCGGGGGCGCGATGGTCTATGGCCATCTGGAGGTGGAGCGCGAACTGGCGTACCGGCGCGAACTGGAGCTGGCCCAGGTCAGGCTTGGCGTCGGCGCGGCGACCTGGAATATCGAACCGGTGGCCGGGGACCTGTTGTTCCTGTCCCGGTTGCGCAGCCTGCGCGAGGTGGCGCACGAACCGAGCGCAGCCCGGCTGGCCTCGCTGGCGGCCGATTTCTCAGCCTTCTCGGGGGCCAAGCAGGTTTATGATCAGATCCGCTGGCTCGACGAAAGCGGCATGGAGCGGGTGCGTGTGGACCTGCGCCAAGGGCTGCCGGTGACGGTGCCGGCAGCCGAGCTTCAGAACAAGGCGCAACGCTATTATTTTCGCGAGGCGCTGCGTCTCGGTGTCGGCGAGGTGTTTATCTCGCCCCTCGACCTCAACATCGAGCATGAGCGTATCGAGATCCCCTATAAGCCGATGCTCCGCGTGGCCACCCGGGTGGTCGATGGGGATGGCCGCAGGCGCGGCGTGCTGGTCCTCAACTACTACGGGAACGGCATCCTGCAGGCTTTCGCAAAGGCCACCGGCGGGCGTGGCATGCTCGTCGACATGCAGGGCTACTGGCTGAAAAGCCCTCGAGCGGCCGACGAATGGGGCTTCATGTTCAAGCGTGCCGAGGCGAGCATGGGTGTCCGGGCGCCTGCGGCATGGAAAGCCATCGTTGCGGCGGAGCGCGGGCAGACAGAGCTTCAGGACGGGGTGTGGACCTGGGAGACCATGCGCCCGCTGGGTTCCGCCGAGTCGCGCCGCGCGGGAATGCCGCCGGCCGGCGATTATTTCTGGAAAGTCGTCTCCCACTGGCCCGGCGAGCAACGGGATGCCATCGCACAGCGCATCCGACTGAGGGTCGCCGGCGCCGCCGGACTGATGTTGGTGCTGGCCGGGCTGGGCAGCTGGAAACTGGCGCGTGCCTGGACCTTGCTGGCGGAATCGGAAACCAAGTACCAGACCATCTCGAAATTCGCCTACGACTGGGAAACCTGGATTTCGCCGAACCGTCAGCCGCTGTTCAGTTCGCCGTCCTGCGAACGGGTGACCGGTCGTCCGGCGGCGGATTTCATGGCCGACCCCGACTTTCTGCGCAATATCGCCCATCCCGACGATCGGGCGATCGTCGATGAGCACCTGCTGCACCACATCGACAGGCACGAGACCTGCGAATTCTGCTTCCGTATCCTGCTGCCCGATGGACAAGTGCGCTGGATCGAGCACATCTGTCTGCCGGTGTTTTCCGAATCCGGTGAGTTCCTTGGCCGCCGGGCTTCCAACCGAGACATCACCGACCACAAGAATGACGAGGCGCGGATCCAGCAATTGGCTTTCTTCGACGTGCTCACCGGCCTGCCCAACCGGCGCATGCTGTCCGACCGTCTCGATCACGGCCTGGCCCAGGCGCGGCGCTTCGGACGCTCGTTGGCGGTGATGTTCCTCGATCTCGACCACTTCAAGCAGATCAACGATACCCTCGGCCACGACGCCGGCGACGAACTGCTGAAGCACGTCGCAAACCGGTTGCAGGCTTGTGTGCGCAGCGGTGACACCATCGCCCGCCAGGGGGGCGACGAGTTCATCGTGGTGCTCACCGAAGTCACCCATGCGGAAGACGCCGCACGGGTGGCCGACAAGATCATCCAGGCCATCGGCGAGCCGATCCGGATCGCCGATACGCCCCTGCACGTCTCCACCAGCATCGGCATCGCCGTCTACCCCATCAACGGCAGCGACGACGCCCAGGAACTCCTCAAGAAGGCCGACCGGGCCATGTACGCCGCGAAGGCCGCGGGGCGCAACACCTACCGGTTTTTTGCGGACTGAGATCTCGGGTATTGTGCAGGCCCGCGTCGACAGCGTATCCGACCCTCTGAATCCACCCATGATCTCTCCATTCCAGGCTCTGGCTTGCCCCCTCGACGGAGGGCCCTTGCTCCCCGGCAGCACCGCCTGGCGATGTGCGGCCGGCCACAGTTTCGACCTGGCCAGCCAGGGTTACATCAACCTGTTGCCAGTGCAGCAGAAGCGTTCCCGCGATCCCGGTGACAGCAAGGAGATGGTCACGGCGCGTCGGCGTTACCTCGAAAGCGGCGTGTATCGCCCGATTGCCGACGCGGTGAACCGCGCAGTGCTGGCTGACCTGCCTGCCGGCCGGCCGACGGCCTGCCTCGACGCGGGCTGTGGTGAAGGCTACTACCTGCGCGAGCTGGCGGCTGCGGCCGATGCGGGCGGGGCGAACCTGGCCGTGCTGGGTCTCGACATCTCCAAGTGGGCGGTGCAGGCCGCCGCCAAGCGCGACAAGCGGGTCGCCTGGGTGGTCGGTAGTAATGCCAACCTGCCGGTGCTAGCGGGCACCGTGGACCGCTTGCTGTGCCTGTTCGGCTTCCCGGTGTATGGTGAGTTCGCCCGTGTGCTGCGCGCGGGTGGCGAACTGCTGCAGGTGGACGCGGGGCCGGATCACCTGCGCGAGCTGCGCGAGATCATCTATCCGACGCTGAAGGCGCCACGCCCGCCGGAGACGCAGGCGCCGGACGGTTTCCGGTTGCACGCCGTGGAAAGCGTGCGCGCCGCTATCCGCCTCGACAGCGCTGCGCAGATCGCCGACCTGCTGACGATGACGCCGCACCTGTACCGCGCCACGGCGGAGGGGCGGGCCCGCGCGGCGGCGCTGGAATCCCTCGATCTGACGGTGGATGTCAGCCTGACGCGCTTCGTACGTAACGCCTGAGGTCGATTCGGTGCGGACTTTCCAGTTGAGTCCGCCGCCTGTCCTGCGTCCATTTGTCGACCGCTTGTGGGGTTGGGAAGGGGAGGCCGGCGAAGTGGTGGTTCTACCGACCGTGCTGCCGGGCACCGGGGCAGAGCTGTATTTCCACTACGGCGAGCCCTTTGCCTGGAACGATGGTGCAGGTGGCTTCCGGCTGGCAGAGGCTGGTCACCTGTTCTGCCAGCGTCGCCGGTCGCTGCAGCTTAGATCGTTGTCCGGGCTGGGCTTTATCGCGGTGCGTTTCCGGATTGGCATGATCCATCGTTTCACCGGCGTGCCGGGCCGGGAGCTGCACGACGGCAGCCATTCCGTTGCCGATCTGTGGGGCGCCGAGGGGCGGGCTCTGCTTGGGCGCCTGTCCTACGCAACGAGGCGCGACGAACGGGTGGCCTTGATCCAGCGTTTCCTGATCGAGAACCTGCGTCGGGATGCGTGCGATGCCGTGGTGGAAGCCGGGATGGCGCTCTTGTACCGCCATGCGGGCGAACTGTCGGTCGATGCACTCGCCGCCCGGCTGCATTTAGGCCGTCGTCAGCTGGAGCGCCGCTTTCTGGCTGTGACGGGCCAGACGCCGGGGGAGGTGAAGGGCCTGTGCCGCTTCCAGCACGTTGTCCGCGATCTGGTGCTGGATACGGCGGCGCGTCCAGCTGGGGCTGCTATGGAACGGGGCTATTACGATCAGGCGCATTTCAACCGGGACTTTCGTGCGCGGGTCGGCTGTGTGCCCGGTGAATACCTGCAGCGGGCGCGCGCCGGGACGCATTTCTACAATACGCAGATCTGACGCATCGGCATGCTGAGTGCTCCTTTACTACGGACATGGAGCATTCAAATGTATGGACTGATCGTGGAACTGGCGGCCAAACCGGCTTTCGATGGCGATCTGGAGGCGCTGCTGTGCGACCTCGTGGCAGCGGCGGGGCCGGAAGAAGGCACGCTCTTCTACGCCGCGCACCGGCTGGCCGGGCAGGACAATGCGTTCGTGTTGTACGAGTTGTATCGCGATCGTGCCGCGTGGGACGCGCATGTCGGGTCGGAAGTCCTGCAGCAGGCCCTGCGGCGTTTCGAGGACTGGCTGGTCGTGCCTCCGAAAATTACGTATTGTGAGGCCGTCGCTACTACCCCCGTCGGGTAGATCCTGTCTTCCGCCGCCGCATGCCGGCGGCCTGTGCCTAGGGTGAGTTTGCTTATGTCGGGTTTTGTGCCGAGCTTTGGGGTGGCCGAAGGCGCCATCGCGTCGCGGGTCTTTCCGTTCGTCGGAACGTCCTTGTTGCTGGACCCCGATCTTCAACTGCCGGACCCGACGCGGCTGGATTCCCTCGGCCCGTGCCTGGAGGCGATCACCATCGGCAGCCTCGACGGCATCCCTTGCGAACTGCGCCTGTGGCCGGCCCACCTGGGCGTGCCGCCGGAATTCACCACCCGCGATTACCGCCAGCTGTGGGGCCGCTGGCCCGACGGGTTGCACGAAGCCCTGGCCCGTGCCCGCCAACTGGTGTCGTGGCTGCAGCAGCACCGTTTCTGCGGCGAATGCGGCGGTCCGCTGCACACCAGCGCCAGCGAGCCGGCGCGGGAATGCCGGGCCTGCGGTGCGAAGGCCTATCCGCGCATCTCGCCGGTGTGCATCGGCCTGATCCTGAAGGGCGACGAGCTGCTGCTGGCCCGCTCGCCGCATTTCCCGCCGGGCATCTACAGCGCGCTGGCCGGTTTCGTCGAGGCCGGCGAGAACGTCGAGGACTGCCTGCGCCGGGAGATCCGCGAGGAGGCCGGCATCGAGATCGCCAACATCCGCTGGTTCGGCAGCCAGCCCTGGCCTTTCCCCCATTCGCTGATGCTCGGCTTCTTCGCCGATTATGCCGGCGGCGACGTCGTGGCCCAGGAGAGCGAGATCGAGGACATCGGCTGGTATCCGCTGGATGCGCTGCCGATGCTGCCGCACCCGGCCACCATCGCCTTCCAGATGATCGACGCGGTGCGCAAGGGCGAGCATCCGCGCTGAGGAACGTTCGCCTGGCGGCGGAGTCGCAGCAGGACCCGGCAGCTTGCCGTCATTCCTTGGAGGAATCATGTCCGGAACACCCCGCGTCGAAGCCGTCCTGCAGGACACGCCCTACCTTGTGCAGTTGTCCGATGATCTGGGCCACGTGTGGTCCGCCGACGAGCCCGTCGAAGTGGGCGGCGGTAATGCCGGCCCGTCGCCGGAGCGCCTGATTCTCGGCAGCCTCGGCACCTGCACGGCGATCACCCTCAAGATGGTGGCGACACGCCGCCAGTGGCCGCTGACCGGCGTACGGGTGGAGTTGCGCCTCAACCCGGCGGGCAAGCCGGAGGCCGGCAACGACATCGAGCGCCTGATCCATCTGGGCGGCGAACTCAGCGACGAGCAGCGCGCCCAGTTGCTGAAGATCGCCAACGCCTGCCCGATGCACAAGCTGCTCACCGGCGAGGTGCGCATCCATACCGAACTGAGCGCCTGAACGGGCGGAGGGACAGGACCATGACGATCCAGCGCATCGAGGCCCGCTCCGCTGATCTGGGCGAGGGACTGACGATCCGGCGCGCCGTGCCGACCCGTGAGCGGCGCATGGTGGGCGCCTGGTGTTTCCTCGACCACATCGGGCCGCGGGACTTCGAGACCGGCCACGGCATGCACGTTGGCGCCCATCCGCACATCGGCCTGCAGACCTTCACGTGGATGATCGAGGGCGAGGTGCTGCACCGGGACAGTCTCGGCCACGAGCAGGTGATCCGCCCCGGCCAGGTCAATCTGATGACCGCCGGGCGCGGCATCGTGCATACCGAGGATTCCCTGCCCGGCGAGACGCGTCTGCACGCCGCGCAGTTGTGGATTGCACTGCCGTTTGAAGAACGGGAGCGTGAGCCGGCCTTCGAGCACTATCCCGACCTGCCGCGCTGGGATGCCGACGGTTGCACGTTCACGCTGCTGGCTGGGTGCCATGGCGGTCACGTGGCGCCGGCGCGCCTGTATTCGCCGCTGGTCGGGCTGGATGTGAGCAGCGCGGCGGGCGGCCGTGTCGGCCTGGCGCTGGAACCCGGCTTTGAATACGCAGTGCTGCCGCTTGAGGGCCATATCGACATCGATGGCAAGCGTTTCGGGATCGGCGAATTGGCCTATCTCGGTGACGGGCAGGCGCGTTTCGATGCGCAGCTGTCGGCGGGCGGGCGCATCCTGCTGCTCGGCGGTGCGCCCTTCGGCGAGCCGGTGCTGATGTGGTGGAACTTCGTCGGTTTCAGCAAGGAGGAGATTGCCGCTGCCCAGCACGAGTGGGAGGCCGGCGATGCTCGCTTCGGACCGGTGGCAGGGCCCGGCGAGCGGCGCCTGGTTGCGCCGCCGCTGCCCTGGCCGGGTTACTGAGGGTCCGCTGGCTCCGCCTGGCCGGTGGCGGCCAGCCAGGCTTCGTAGCCGCCCTGTAGCGGCCGCACCGACAGGTAGCCGTCTTTCAGCAGGCGGCGCGCCGCCTGGATCGCGCCGGCATCCTCGGGGCAGGCGCAGAGTGTGACGATGGGGCGATTCTTCGGCCAGTCGCCGACCGCCTCGTGCAGGCGGTCGTGTTCCGCGAGGCGCGTGCCGGGGATCGGGCCGGTGGCGGCGATCATCGTCGCGCCGCGCAGGTCGAGCACCAGCGGCCGGTCGGCGGATTCCAACGCCGCCAGCAGTTCGGTCGGCGTGATGTGGGCGATCGCGCATTGCTGGCGGAAACGGTATTTCTGCCACAGCTTCCAGCCCAGCCAGGCGCCGGCCAGCAGGCCGGCTACCACCAGCGCGCGGCCCATGTGTTCGTCCAGCGCGACGATGGCGGCCTGCACCGCCTCCTTCAGCACCCAGCCTGCCCCCAGTGCCGCGCCGGCCCACAGCGCGGCGCCGGCCGCCGCGGCGAGCAGGAAGCCGCCGAGGCTCATGCGCAGCGCGCCGGCGATCGGCGGCGCCACCGTCGAGAAACCGGGGATGAACTTGGCCACCACCAGCGACGACAGGCCCCAGCGGATGAAGCGGGCTTCGGTCTGGCTGACGCAGGACGCCGGGTTGATCGACAATTTGCACAGCCCGGCCAGCACCCGGTAGCCGAACAGCTTGCCGGCGCCGTACCAGGCCCAGTCGGCCACGACCGAGGCCAGCACCGCCACCGCCAGCAGCTTGCCGAGCCCGTCGGGCCCGGCGGCGAGGCTGCCGGCCAGCAGCAGGGTCGGCACCGCCGGCACCGGGACGCCCATCTGCTGCAGCAGCACATTGACGAACACCACGCTGAGGGCGTCCTGGCGGAGGGTGTGGCTGAGCTGGGCGAGTTCCATCGGTGGCGCGGATCGGTGGGCGGATGGCCGATTATCGGCCGCGGCGGGATTTTTTGCCGTGTCCGTGACGATCTGCGTCACGCCGAGATGCCGCTGGAGATCCGTATAATTCCCCTGTCTTTCGGCCCTTAGCCGAGTTTTTGCCCGACGGATTGCCATGACAGCCAGGACCACGCTCTACGACCTGCTCGGGCTGGCGCCCACCGCCAGCGAAGCCGACATTCAGGCGGCGCACTTGCGCCTGACCCGCCACTATCAGTCGGGCAATCACGGCCTGCCGCCGGCCGACGTGGACAACAAGCTCAAGGCGATCCGCGAAGCGGTGTGGATTCTGGCCGATCCGGGGCGGCGGGCGGCTTACGACGCGGGGCTGGCCCGCTCCCGGCCGGCTGTGGCGGAGGCGGTCGTCGAGCCGCTGCTGGTCAGGGATCCGCTGCCGCTGCAGGTGGAGATCAAGGCCGCCAAGCGCTCGCCGCTGCGCATCATGCTGGGTGTGATCGGTACGCTGATGATCATCGGCATGTTGATCCAGATCTTCTTCTCGGTCTTTGCCTTCCGCCGGGTGGCCAGCGGTGACGGGGCTGCGGAGGCGCAGCAGAAGGTCATCGCAGCGGAGCGGCGCCAGATGTATGGCGATATGTCGGAGCAGGAAATCGCCGAGCAGGAGGCCGCCGAGCGCCGCCAGCGCGCGGAGTCGGTCCGCCGCCAGGAGGAACAGCGCGCGGAATACGCCCGCAAGGAGGAGGAGCGCCAGCGCGAGCACGCCCTGCAGGAGCGCAGCTATTACGCCGACCGGGTGTCGGCTGAGCTGCAGCAGGCCGAGGAGGCCGCCCGCCGCAAGGCCGAGTACGAGCAGCGCCAGAAGGAAGAGCAGCAGCGGCGTGCCGAGGCGGAAGAGCAAAACCGTTTGCAGGAACGGCTGGCACGGGAACGGGCACGCCTGCACCTGAACAACTGAGTACGGGGCATTGGCCTGCTTGGCGAGCAGCAGGCGGGGCTTTCCGGGATAATCCGGCATGAGCTCGATTCTTCCCCCGCCGCCGGACGCCGATTCCGCCGCTGACCCCGCGGCGACTTTCGTCCCGCCTCCCGTCGCCGCCGTATCGGCGCCCTTCGACCAGCTGCCCCTGCCGGCCGCGGTGATCGCCAACCTGGCGCGCCTCGGTTACCACACGATGACGCCGATCCAGGCCGCCGCGCTGCCGGTGGCCCTGGCCGGCGACGACCTGATCGCCCAGGCCAAGACCGGCAGTGGCAAGACCGCGGCTTTCGCGTTGCCGCTGCTGAACCGCCTCGACGCGCGCAGCTTCGCCGTGCAGGCCCTGGTGCTGTGCCCGACCCGCGAGCTGGCCGAGCAGGTCGCCCAGGAAGTCCGTCGCCTGGCCCGCGCCGAAGAGAACATCAAGGTCCTCAGCCTGTGCGGCGGCAGCCCGATCCGGCCGCAGGCCGACAGCCTGGCCCACGGCGCGCATATCGTCGTCGGCACGCCGGGCCGCCTGATGGACCACCTGTCCCGCGGCAGCCTCAAGCTCGATGCGCTGCGCGCGCTGGTTCTCGATGAGGCCGACCGCATGCTCGACATGGGCTTCTTCGACGACATCGCCTACGTGGCCAAGGCTTGCCCGAAGGACCGCCAGACCCTGCTGTTCTCGGCCACCTACCCGGAGGGCGTGGTGCGCCTGGCCCGCCAGTTCATGCGCCAGCCGCGGGAGATCGCCCTGGCCGAGCAGCACGAGGCCGACAAGATCCGCCAGCGCTTCTATGAGGTGACGCGGGAGCAGCGCCTGGCCGCCGTCGGCCTGCTGCTGCGCCATTACCGCCCGGAGAGCACGCTGGCCTTCTGCAACACCAAGCAGCAGTGCCGCGACCTGGTGGACGTGCTGCACGCCGAGGGCATCCATGCGCTGGCGCTGCACGGCGACCTCGACCAGCGCGAGCGCGACCAGGTGCTGGTGCGCTTCGCCAACCGCAGCTGCTCGGTGCTGGTGGGCACCGATGTGGCCGCCCGCGGCCTCGACATCGCCGGCCTGGAAGCGGTGATCAACGTCGATGTGACGCCCGACCCGGAGGTGCACGTGCACCGCGTCGGCCGCACCGGCCGTGCCGAGCGCGACGGCTGGGCGCTGAGCCTGGTCGGCCCGACGGAGAAGAACCGCGTCGGCAACATCGCCCGCAGCCAGGGCTTCGAGCCGCAGTGGGAATCCATCGCCGAGCTGCAGGCCGAGAATGCCGCGCCGCTGCTGCCGCCGATGGCCACGCTGCAGATCCTCGGCGGGCGCAAGGACAAGATCCGCCCCGGCGATGTGCTCGGTGCGCTGACCGGCGAGGCCGGCTTTGCCGCCGAACAGATCGGCAAGATCAACGTGACCGAGCAATCCACGTATGTGGCCGTGCGGCGCAACATCGTCCGCCAGGCTCTCAAGCGCCTCGCCGATGGCAAGCTGAAGGGCAAGAAGGTCCGCGTCCGCCTGCTCGACGAGTAAACTCGGGGCCATGCCGTGGGGCGGCTCGCATGGAGCCGCTGCCCTAAGCTGTGGGGGCGAATTCATTCGCCACCACAAAAAGAGCCCCAACCCCTCACCGATAAAACCGTACCCATCATGGCCGATTCCCATCGTTTCCCGGATGCCGAGGTCGCGGCGATCTACCGCGTGATCGCCGAGCGGCGCGACATGCGTCACTTCCGCCCCGACCCGGTCGATCCCGAGATCCTGGCGCGGCTGCTGTGGGCGGCCCATCACGCCCCCAGCGTCGGCTACATGCAGCCCTGGCGCTTCATCCGCATCACCGACCGGGGCCTGCGCGAGCGCATGCACGTGCTGGTCGAGAAGGAGCGCCGCAACACCGCCCGCGCTCTTGGCGAGCGGGAAGAGGATTTCATGCGCCTCAAGGTGGAGGGCCTGCTCGAGGCCGGTGAGGTGATCGTCGTGGCGCTGGCCGACGGCCGCGAGAAGCACGTCTTCGGCCGCCGTACGCTGCCCGAGATGGACCTCGCCTCGGTGGCCTGTGCGATCCAGAACATGTGGCTGGCGGCCCGCGCCGAAGGCATCGGCCTCGGCTGGGTGTCGATCTTCGACCCGGTGGACCTGGCCACGCTGCTCGACATGCCGGCCGGCGCGCGCCCGGTCGCGATCCTGTGCATCGGCCATGTGGACGAGTTCTATCCCAGGCCGATGCTGGAGATTCATCAGTGGGCCGAACGCATGCCGCTGGAAACGGTGGTCTTCGAGAACGGCTGGGAAAGCACTCCGGCCGACGCCTCCTGACGGGTAGCCCCGTTGGGGCGAATTCATTCGCCCGCGAACTTCGATCGAGCCGTCATGGGCGAATGAATTCGCCCCAACGTTCGGTACGGGGTCGGGCCTTCCGCCGCCATGGCGGCTACAATGCCGCCTCTTCTCCATCAGCACGGATGTATCCCCATGTGGTTCCGCAATCTCCAGATCTACCGTCTTCCTGAAAACTGGGGCCTGACTGCCGAAGCCCTCGCCGAGAAGCTCGCCGCGCGGCCCTTCCAGCCCTGTGGCAGCCAGGACATGGCGACCCGCGGCTGGAGTTCGCCGACCAAGGACGACCGCTTCGTGCTGGCGGTCGGCGGCCATTTCCTGATTTCTCTCGCCGTCGAGCAGAAGCTGCTGCCTTCGTCGGTGGTTAACGAGGTAGCGGCCGACAAGGCCGAGATGATCGAGGCCCAGCAGGGCTACAAGCCCGGTCGCAAGCAGATGAAGGAAATCAAGGAGGCGGTGCTGCAGGAACTGCTGCCGCGCGCCTTCACGCGCCGCCGCAAGGTGTTCAGCTGGATCGACCCGGTGGGCGGCTGGCTGGTCATCGACGCCGCCAGCCAGGCCCGCGCCGAGGAAGTCCTCGAGGCCCTGCGCGACACGCTGGACGAGCTGCCGGTGAAGATGGTCAAGACCCAGCTGTCGCCGGTGTCGGTGATGACCGACTGGCTGGCCGCCAATGAGGCGTCGGGTGCTTTCAGCATCGACCTGGACTGCGAACTGCGTGCGGTGACCGACGAGAAGGCCGCGGTGCGCTATGTGCGCCACGCGCTGGACGGCAAGGACGTGCAGGACCACCTGGCCGCTGGCAAGCTGCCGACGCGGCTGGCGCTGACCTTCGACGACCGCATCTCCTTCATGCTCACCGAGAAGATGGAGATCAAGCGCCTGGCCTTCCTCGACATCATCAAGGAAGAGGCCGAGCGCCAGGCCGACGCCACCGACATGCAGATCGAAGCCGACTTCGCGTTGATGAGCGGCGAGCTGTCGCGCCTGATCCCGGCTGTGCTGGAAGCCCTCGGCGGTGAAGTGAAGGATGCGGTGATCTGAGCACCGCAGGGGAGGCCGGCCCCGGCTTCCCCTTCAGACGGCCCGGCCAGGCAGGCGTCAGCGGGCGGCCAAACCGCCGGCGATGCGGTCGATGCCGGCCTGGGCGCAGGCGGCATCCTTGTCACCACCCGGCGCGCCGGAAATGCCGATGGCGCCGACCAGGTCCTGGCCGGCCAGGATCGGCAGAGCGCCTTCCAGCGTGGTGACGTTTTCCAGCTGCAGGATGCCGGCGGCGTTCGGCGTACCGGCGATGCGCTTGCCGAATTCCCCCGACGTGGTCTTGAAGGTCAGGCTGGTGTAGGCCTTGCGCAGGCTGTTCTCGATGGTGTGCGGCCCGGCGCCATCGTCGTGCAGGACGACCTTGGTACGGCCGAGGCGGTCGAGCACCGTGACGGTGACGGCATAACCGCCCTTCCGGCAGGTCTCCAGTGCTACCGAGGCGGCTTCGTGGGCCGCTGCATAGGACAGGTTGCGCACATTGACGACGGCCTGGGCCTGGGCCAGCAGCGGCGTGGCCAGGCCGAGGGCGGCCACGGAAATCAGGGTCTTCAGTTTCATCGGATCGTTTTTCATTCGTTGATGGGGCGCGTGTTGCGCTGCGGCAGGCCCGCAAGAAGCGTTCCCCGTCGCGGCCGTCGCCGCGCGTCGCGTGGCGCAACTCGGCGTTTGCACGCGCCGCTGCGGATCGGGTGCGGTCCGTCGCCGCCGGTGGGAACCTTCGGGCCGCCCCGCTTCTGCTGTCACCGCCACAGCCGGCTGCTGCCGGGCCAGCAGCGCTGCTTCGTGCCGCACACGGCATGGCATGTGCGCAAAGCTATCCACGATTTGTTCGTTCCCAGCCTTCCGTTTCGCCGCTAACTTGCCCGGCGTCAGGCGCTGAGCTCAGCGCCGCCCCTGTGGAGACGTAGCGCGATGGCTGTAAAGATCGATTTTCCCCGGATGACGGCGCTGGCCCTGCTGTGCTGCGGCCTCGGTTCTGTACTGGCGGCCGGGCCGGCGGAGACGGGCGGTGCGGCGCGCCGGCCGAACATCCTGCTGATCCTGGCCGACGACCTGGGCTATTCGGATATTCGCCCCTACGGTGGCGAGATCGACACCCCCAACCTGGACGAGCTGGCGCGCGACGGCGTGCGCCTCACCAATTTCCACGTCGCGCCGACCTGCTCGCCGACCCGCGCGGCGCTGCTGTCCGGCACCGATCACCACCTCGCCGGACTGGGCACGATGGCCGAGCTGATCCAGCCCAATCAGAAGGGCCAGCCGGGCTACGAGGGTTATCTGAACGACGATGCACTGTCCTTTCCGGCGCTGCTGCGCGACGCCGGCTACCACACCTACCTGGCCGGCAAGTGGCACCTGGGCCTGGACGGAAAGCACCGTCCGCAGGCGCGCGGTTTCGAGGAATCCTTTGCGCTGCTGCAGGGCGGTGGCAACCACTTCCCGACGCCGGCCGGCTGGAATGCCGGCACCTACGTGGAGCAGGACCGCGAGGTGAAGCTGCCGGCGGACTACTTCTCGTCCAACACCTTCACCGACAAGCTGATCGCCTTCATCGACAAGCACCGCGCCGACGGCCAGCCGTTCTTTGCCTACGCGGCCTACACCGCGCCCCACTGGCCGCTGCAGGCGCCGCCGGAGGCCATCGCCAAGTACAAGGGGCGCTACGACGGCGGCTACGCGGCGATCCGCGCCGAGCGCCTGGAGCGCCAGCGCCGCCTCGGCCTCGTCGAGGCCGGAAAGTCGGTACATCAGCCGCTGCCGGCGACGGCCACTCTACCCGACTGGTCCAGCCTGAACCCCGAGCAGCGGGCCCTGGAGGCGCGCCGCATGGAGACTTACGCGGCACTGGTGGACAACCTGGATGCCAACATCGGGCGCCTGATCCAGTACCTGAAGGACACCGGTCAGTATGAGAACACGGCGGTTTTCTTCCTCTCCGACAACGGCGCGGAAGGCCACGTGGTGCCCGAGTTCACGCCGTCCGGGGCGAACAACCGGCTGGACAACATCGGCAAGGCGGATTCCTATGTGTATTACGGGGCCCGCTGGGCCGAGGTGGGGGCAACGCCGTTCCGTTACTCGAAGGGTTTCACCACCGAAGGCGGCGTGATCTCTCCGGCCATTGCCCGACTGCCCGGTGTGAGCGCTGCGGAAGGGGGCAACCGGAAGGCGCTGGCGACGGTCCGCGACCTGGCGCCGACCTTCCTGCAACTGGCCGGCGTGGCCGACCCCGGCAGCCGCTACAAGGGGCGCAGTGTGCACCCGATCACCGGGCGCTCGCTGCTGCCCTACCTGCAGGGCCAGGTCGCCAGCCCCCATCCGCAGGACTATGTGCTCGGCGAGGAATTGTTCGGTAACCGCTCGATCCGTCAGGGGGACTGGAAGATCGTGTGGTCGGAGAAACCGGTGGGCAGCGGCAAGTGGGAATTGTTCGATCTGGCCGCCGATCCCGGCGAAACCACCGACCTGGCCGCCAGCCAGCCGGCCCGGCTGGCGGAGCTGGTGGCCCTGTGGGACGGCTATGTGAAGGACAACCGGCTGGTCTTGCCGGAAGGGCGCAACATTTACCTGCAGCGCCCTTTCAGCATTGGCAACTGAGTTGGCCGCCGGGCGAGTTCAGTAGATCGCTCCGCCCGGCTGGGTCGAGTACAGCAGGCCGCCCTCGGCAGACAGGTTGTAGTTGGTGGTGGCGCCGCCGTAGCCGCGCCAGTTCAGCAGGTCGAAGCGGCCGCTGCCGGACAGGCGCTGCACGCCGACGTTGCGGTAGGTGAGCGGCGTGCCGGGCTGGCAGACTTGCGGCAGGCCGTTGGTTTGCAGGAAATACACCGAGCCGGTGCCGAGCCGGGTGGCCGAGGTGCCGGCCACCGCGAGGGCCGTTTCCACGTCCACGCCGATGCCGCGGGTCATGCCCGACCAGCCGTCCTGCACGATGCGCGCCAGGAAGCCGACCAGCCGGCCCATGCGGTCGCGGGTGTCCAGATGGGCGTCGGTGATCACGAAGTCCAGGCCTGGCGCGGTGATGAAGCCACGGTCGATGGTCATCCGCTTGTTGTAGGGGTTGCTGAGCGCGTCGTCGGAATAGACGGTGCCGTTGAGGGCCGCGAAGTCGAACTGGCCGAGCACCGCCAGGCCGGCACTGGTCCCGCCGATCGGCACCCTGCGGGCGATCAGGCCGTTGATGGCCTGCTCGACGCCGGTGCCCTTCCAGAAATTGATGTAGTCGGCCTGGTCGCCACCGGCAATGAACAAGGCCTCGGCCTTGCTGATGCGGTCGATTACGAAGGGATCGTTGGCGGCACCCCGCGACGGGATGATCAGCGTCTCCACCGAATCCACGCCGCCCATCGCATAGATGTAGGGGTTGTAGGCGTCGGTGCCGGTGGCGCGGATCACCACGAAGTCGCCGCCGCCGGCGCGGGCGATCATCCACTGGAAGGCCGCGTCCACGTCCGGGCCGCCGCCCATCAGCAGCGCGGACGGCTCGCGGGGTGGCTGGCTGGAGCTGGCGTCGGCCGGGTTGCCGACCACGTAATATTGGTAGGGTTTGTCGGCGTGCGCCGGGCTCAGAACGGCGAGGCCGACAATGACGGCGAAGGCCTCGGCTAGGCGGCGCCAGGGCCGCCATGCACTGCCTTGTTCGATGGAACGCGAACGGTGTTGCATGGTGTGGCCCTCCTGACGTTGGACCCGCTCCATGCTCCGTAGCTGTACTCAGACTGTCAAGGCATTCTGACCATTTTGGGTTTCAAAGGTGGAGCAGGGCCACCGCAGCGATCGCGCAGCCAGCGCCGGCCACCCCGAGGGAGGCCCATTCCATCCATTTCTTGCGGGTCAGCAGGGTGATTGCCGCCAGCGAGATGGCGACCTGCATGGCGGTCATCGCCTGGGCCCAGCGGTGGTGCTCGTGCATGGAGTGCTCGCTGGCTTCCTCGGCCTCGGTGGCGGAGGCTTCGAGCTTCTCGGCCTTGCTCTTGATGTCTTCCTTCTCGCGCTTGTAGCGCTCGATTTCCGACTGGTAGCGGGTCTGGGCTTCACCGCTGGTCAGCGCAAAGGCCAATTCGGCGATGTTCTGCTTGGAGCTCTTGGCCTGGTAGTAGCCCCACTGGTTGGAAGCTTCCGTCTTGCGGATGGCGGCCTCGTTCTTGTGCATCAGCGCGTCGTTCTGGGTGGCGCCGCCGGCATAGCTGAACAGTGCGCCGAGGGTGGCCAGGACCGCCGTCATCGCCGCGATGCGCGAGGCGAAGCCGTCGCCGCCGTGGCTGGCGTGCTCGACCGCGTGGTCGTGGGGGCCGTGGACATGGAAATGATCGCCGGACATGCAGGTTCTCCGTGTTGAGGGTGTGCGGGGCTGTGCCCCGTCAAAGCGCTGCGGATTTTAGGCCAAGCGGCGCCGTTTAGCGTGCCGATGCAAGGGCTGGTCCACCGATGCGGAAACGCTCGACGATACGTGCCATGTGCTGGGAGATGTCGCGGATCGAGTCGGCGGCCTGCTTGGTGTGCAGCGCGGCGTGGTTGGCGTCGCCGAGGAGGTTGTCGATCATGCCGACCTGGCCGACGATCTCGTTGCTGGACGACTGGCCGATGGCCACCAGGCGGGTGATTTCGTTCACCACGTCGATGACCTTGCCGGTGGAGTCTTCGATGCGTTCCACGGCATTACCGGCGGTTTGGGCCAGCACGGTGCTCTCCTGCATCTCGCCGATAACCTTCTGCATCAGCTCGGTGGAGTCGTGGGAGGTCTCGCGGATCTCGGAGATGTGCTGGTTGATCAGCTCGGTGGAGCCGGCGGCGCGTTCGGCCAGCTTGCGCACCTCGTCGGCGACCACCGCGAAGCCGCGCCCCGACTCGCCGGCGCGTGCTGCCTCGATGGCTGCGTTGAGGGCCAGCAGATTGGTCTGGTCGGCGATCTGGCGGATCTCGGAGACGACGGTCTCGACCTTTGCCACCGACGCGGCCAGGTCGAAGACCCGTCCCGAGGCGTTGTCGATGCTGGCGGCGAGCTGTTCGATGCGGCCGGCGGCGTTGCGGATCACCGCGCTGTTCTCGGTGGCGCGGGCGCTGGAGTCGTTGCTGATCTCGCCGGCCTGGCGGGTTTCCCGGTCGATGTCGACGATATGGGCCTGGATGGCCTGCACCGCCGAGTGGATGGCCTGGGACGACTGGGTGCCGTTGGACGCCAGGCGGGCGATGGCGGCGGCCGACTGGTGCATCTCGATGGAGGCCACCTCGTTGCGGCGGATCACCTCGACCATCTCGCCGAGGCTGGCCTGCAGGGTGTCGATCAGGCTGTTGAAGGCACGCACCGACTGGCCGATCTCGTCGTCGCGCACCACCGGCACGCGCTGCGTGAAGTCCAGCGAGGTGGCGATGGAGGCCATCGTGGTTTCCATTGCGCGCAGCGGCTTGATGATGTTGCCGTGCAGGCGGAACACCAGGCCGACCAGGACGACCAGCGTCAGGCCGGTGGTGATCGAGAGGATCCATTCGGTCTGCACGAAGCCTTCTTCCACGGCGGCCACCGAGCGGTCCTTGGTGCGGCGCTTCTCGACGCGCAGGGTTTCGAGGATCTGCTGCAGTTCCTGCTGGTATTGCGCCACGTTGGCGTACAGGCTGGCTTCGGCGATGGCGCGCTGGCCGGCTACGGCCTGTTCGATGGTCTCGTCCATGGCTGCTTCGTATTGGGCGAGGCTTTCTTCCGCCTGGAGGAGCATCGCTTGTTCGGTGTCGGAGTGGGCGAGTGGTGCCTGCTCCTTGAGGGCTTCGTGCAGGCCCTGGCGTTGGGCCAGCAGTTTTTCCTTGGCACCGGCGGCCACGTCGGCGCTGGGCGCGTAGACGATCTCAGTGAGGATGATCTGTACCTGCTTGAGCTGGGCGCCCAGGTCGGAGGCGGCCAGTGCGCCGGGAATAGCATCGTCGGTGAGGCTGCGTACCAGTCGCGTGTTGTGGTGGAACATCAGCAGGCCGGCCGTGCCGGCGGCCAGCAACAGCGTGGTGGTGATGGTGATGAGGATGATCAGGTAGCGTCGAATGCTCATAGGGAGGACTTCATGTCGGCCTGGCAGGGCGATGCGGGTTTGAGCGTTTTCTTGTGCGTTGCACCAGAAAACCCGCACATTTATCGACAGACGTCTTGCTGAATCAAATGAATGTTTTGTGACAGTAACAAAGGCGCGTGCGGCCCAGCTTTGTAAAAATGCTTTTCGTATTTGCGCCTGGAATAAGGGCTGGAGTGCCCCGTCCTGTCAGGGCAGGAAGACCGGGTCGGAGAAGACCAGGGTGCCGTCGGCGCGCATCATCAGGTTGTGGGGGTTGAGGATGTCCGGCTGGACCGGGTACTCCTCGATGAAGTCGGACAGCG
The DNA here is from genome assembly GCF_002028455.1 of Zoogloea sp. LCSB751. GTDB lineage: Bacteria > Pseudomonadota > Gammaproteobacteria > Burkholderiales > Rhodocyclaceae > Zoogloea. The sequence goes on from NZ_MWUM01000007.1 coordinate 252,711, forward strand.
CGGCGATGGCCTGCACGATGCTCCCCGGCAGGCCTGGCGGTGGTTCCTGGGCGATGTGGTAGAGCGCCAGGCGGCCGCGGTTGACGCCCAGATTGGCCCATTTCTCGCAGCCCTGCCAGTAGGCTTCGGAGAGGATGTGCGCGACGGCTTCGGCCGGGCCGCTGATCGGCTCCAGGCGTTCGATTTCCAGCAGACGGAAGGAGTAGCCGTTGCTGGCTTTGCCTACCACGCCGTGGTCGCGGTACAGGCGCGGGAAGTGAATGCCGGTGGGACGGTCGTCGGCAGCCAGGTAGTAGTAGTCGGCGGGGGAGCTGACGACTTTGTAGACCCGCTCGCCGTCGCCGGCATCGAGGACGATGGACGACTCGCCGCGCCCAAGCTCGGGGCGGCCGTCGAGCAGCGGATGGACCGGCACCGGGTCGGCGATGCGGGCGGCGATGATGTCGCCCGCGGCGTCCCCGGCGTCCGGTTCCGTCATCACGGAGCGAGTGGGATTACCCGATGATGTTGTAGCCGGCATCCACGAAGTGTACGCCACCGGAGAGGTTGCGGCCCGCGTCGGAGACCAGGAAGGCGGTCAGTGCGCCGATGTCTTCCGGCGTGACCAGGCGGTGCAGCGGGGAGCGATCCACCGCGGCGGCCATCAGGCCGTCAAAGCCGGCGATGCCGGAGGCGGCGCGGGTCATCAGCGGGCCCGGGGAGATGGCGTTGACGCGGATGTTCTTGGAGCCCAGCTCGAAGGCCATGTAGCGGGTGGCGGCTTCCAGCGCGGCCTTGCACAGGCCCATCATGCCGTAGTTGGCGATGACCTTCTCGCTGCCCAGGTAGGTCATGGTGATCAGCGAGCCGCCGCCGGCCTTTTCGAGCAGAGGCTCGGCCTTGCGGGCCAGACGCACGAAGGAGTGGGTGGATACGTCCATGGCCAGGGCGAAGCCGTCGGCAGAGGTGTCCACCACGCGGCCGTGCAGATCGTCGCGCTTGGCGAAGGCCATCGAGTGGATCGCGAAGTCGAGCTTGCCGTACTTGGCGTCGATCTGCGCGAACACGTCGTCGACGATCTCCGGCTTGGTCACGTCGAGCAGCATCACGTCCTCGACGCCCAGACGGCTGACGATGGGCTCGATGAAAGCCAGGGTCTTCTCGTTCTGGTAGGTGATGATGACCTTGGCGCCCGCGTCGATGCAGGCCTCGGCGACCCCGGTGGAGATGGATTTTTCGTTGGCGATGCCGGTGATCAGGCCAACCTTGCCTTCGAGGTTGATGATGGGTTTCATAGAGGGGCTCCGTAGGGATAAGAAAATTTACCGCACTGCAACAATCGCTGACTTTAGAATAGTCTAGCGTGTCTGTTACACGGGTTTTTTACATTAACGTTTAGTTTCCGGCTTTCTCGAATGCCATTGTTGCGATGCATCAACTCCTGATCGAAAACTTGCCGGTTCGGCGGCCGTGGCGATGAGTCCGGTTTACGTCTTCCTCGACTTCGACGGCGTCACCCATCCCTGGGGCGAGGTGGAGGATTTCCGTTGCCTGCCGGAGCTGGAGGCGGTGCTGCGCGACTACCCGGAGACACGGGTCGTCATCGCATCCGACTGGCGCACGCTGTTCTCGCTGCCCAAGCTGGTGGCGCGTTTTTCGGAGGATATCCGGCCGCGGGTCATCGACACCACGCCGACGATCTTTCCGCGCAAGCCCGACGAGCTGTACGGCCTGCGCGAGCGGGAGGCGCACCAGTGGCTGGCCCGCAAAGGCGGCGACGCCCAATGGCTGGCCATCGATGACGCCCCCGGCAACTGGCCGACCCGCGCGCGGCTGGTGCTCACCGATTTCAAGCGCGGTTTCACCGATGAGGACGCCGGCCGCATGCGGCGCATGCTCGACGCCTTCCGTTCCGGTGAGTTCAAGGCGCCCGAAGCGGCGGCGCCGGCCTGACTGCTTTCCCGCTCAGAACTGCCGCAGCAGCGGCGATTCGTCCATCAGTGCGACCTGCTCCCGCAGTGCCAGGATCTGGTCCTGCCAGTAGCGCGGCGTATCGAACCAGCTGAAGGCGGCCGGGAAGGCCGGGTCGTCCCAGCGCTTGGCAATCCAGCCGGCGTAGTGGATCAGGCGCAGGGTGCGCAGGGCTTCCACCAGGTTGAGGCTGCGCGGTTCGAAATCGGCGAACTGCTCGTAGCCTTCGAGGACCGCGTCGAGCTGGCGTGCCATTGCCGGTGCGTCGCCGGACAGCAGCATCCACAGGTCCTGGATCGCCGGGCCGTTGCGGGCATCGTCGAAATCCACGAAATGCGGGCCGGTGTCGGTCCACAGCACGTTGCCGCTGTGCACGTCGCCGTGCAGGCGGATCTGGGGCAGTTCGCCGGCTCGCTCGAAGCAGCGGCGCACGCTGGCCAGGGCCTGGTCCACCACCGACAGCCAGGTGTCGCGCAGTTCCGGCGGCAGGAAGGGCGAGGCCAGCAGTGCGTCGCGCGGTTCCTCGCCGAAGCTGCGGATGTCCAGTGTCGGCCGGTGGGTGAAGGGCTGGCGGGCGCCGATGGCGTGGATGCGCCCGAGGAAGCGCCCCAGCCAGGTGAGTACTTCCGGGTCGTCCAGCTCCGGCGCGCGGCCGCCGCGGCGCGGGAACAGGGCCAGGCGGAAGCCGTCGGTATGGTGCAGCGTGCGCCCGCCGATCTCCAGCGCCGGCACGGCGGGGATCTCTGCCTCGGCCAGCTCGGCCAGGAAGGCGTGTTCCTCGAGGATGGCCTCGTCGCTCCAGCGCGCCGGGCGGTAGAACTTGGCGACCACCGGCGCGGTGTCCTCGATGCCGACCTGGTAGACGCGGTTCTCGTAGCTGTTGAGGGTCAGCAGCCGGCCGTCGCAGAAGAGACCGGTGGCTTCCACTGCCGACAGCACGAAATCGGGAGTCAGCGGCCCGAAGGGGGCCGTCACTGTTTTTCCTCCCGCGCATAGGCGGCGTGCAGCTTGACCGGTTCCGCCTTGGCGGCCTGGCGGCTGCGCATGCGCAGGTTGAGGGTTTCGACCAGCACCGAGAAGGCCATCGCCGAGTAGATGTAGCCCTTCGGCACGTGGTGGCCGAAGGCGTCGGCGATCAGCACCACGCCGATCACCAGCAGGAAGGACAGGGCCAGCATCTTGACGGTGGGGTGGCGCGACACGAAGTCGCCGATCGGGCCGGAGGCAAGCATCATCAGGCCCACCGAGGCGACCACGGCGGCGATCATCACCTGAAGGTTATTGACCATGCCGATGGCGGTGATGATGGAGTCCAGCGAGAACACGATGTCGATCAGGATGATCTGCACCAGCACCGCGGCAAAGGTGGCCTGCACGGCGCTGGAGGCTTCGCCTTCCTCGCCTTCCATCAGCTGGTGCACTTCCTGGGTGCTCTTCCAGACCAGGAACAGGCCGCCGGCCAGCAGGATCAGGTCGCGGCCGGAGAAGCCGTGCTCCAGCACCGTGACGAGGGGCTCGGTCAGCCCGGCCAGCCACGACAGCAGCATCAGCAGGCCGATCCGCATGAACATGGCCAGGAACAGCCCCAGCCGGCGGGCGGTGCCGCGCTGGGCGGGCGGCAGCTTGTCCACCAGGATGGAGATGAAGATCACGTTGTCGATGCCCAGCACCAGTTCCAGCGCGGTGAGGGTGAAGAAGGCGATCAGCAGTTGCGGGTCGGTCAGGAATTCCATGTCGATAGCGCGGTTGTTTCGGGAAACGCGGGCGGCATGTCAGCCGCCCGCGTCCGCGCATGGTCGCATGAAAACGGTGCACTTTGCCGCCTCGCAGCAAAGCCGTGAGGGCTCGGCTCAGCCCGGCTTGCCGTCGGCGCGCCGGCTCAGGTAGATCGGCACCAGGCGGACGACCCACGGGGTGAACACGACCAGCCAGCCGACGGCGGCGACCGCTGGCAGTACCGTCTGGGCGCCGGGCAGCACGTCGGCCAGCACGCGCACGGCGGCGACGGCATGGAGGCCGAGGGCCAGCCGCCAGGTCAGTTCGTCGGCCACCAGCGGGCGCCCGGAGTGGCCGAGGGTGACGCGCGACACCATCGCCAGCGTCATCGTCGCGAAGAAGCCGACCGCCATCGCATGCAGCGGCGCCAGGCCGAGGAGGGTGACGCTGAAGGCCTGCCCCAGGCCTTGCAGGCCAGCCAGCAGCCAGGCGATGCCCAGCCACAGGAAGCCGATGTGCAGCATGGCCAGCAGGCGCACCGCGAAGCTGCGCCGGAACTGCCATTTCCAGCTCAGCCACAGGGCCGTGCCGGCGGCGGCCAGGTCGGCTGGCCAGGCCCAGGCTTCGTACCCGGCCATGGCCAGCAGGCCGTGGACCAGGCTGGCGCCGACCAGTACCTGCAGTGCCCAGTCCGGGCGGACGAGCTCGTATTTGGGCAGCGCCGAGGACGAGAAGAAGGGAATCATGCGGTGGCTGACCACCATGAACAGCGGGGCGAGCAGCCACCAGACGCCGATGGACACGCCGATGCGGGCCGCCAGCGGGGCGCCGCCGGCCGCGAAAGCCAGCCAGGCGACGAGGCCGAGTGCGCCGGCGGCGAGGGCGAACCAGGTCGTGCCGGCGTGCTTGCGCTGGGCTTCCGGCTTGAAGGCCACTGGCCACAGTGCCCGCAGGATCAGCAGCCAGCCGGCCAGCACCAGCGCCAGCCCGCCAATCCTCAACACCGGCGTGGCGATGAACAGGCCCGCATCGAAGCCCAGCCAGCCGGCCGCCAGCAGCAGCCACGGCAGGCGCGCCACCGCACCGGGCGTATCGGGCATGCCCTGCCAGCGCGGCATGGCGGTCAGCAGGAAGCCGAACACGAAGAACGGGAAGATGCCGTAGGCGGCCCACAGGCCGTGTACCCAGGCCGGCGGCCATGGCCAGACGGGGGCCGGCAGCAAGCCGTTGCGGGCCAGTAGTTCCCACGCCCACGGTGCGAAGGCCAGCAGGGTTTGCACCGCGCCGGCCAGGAACATCGACCGGTGCGGGGCGGCGAAGAGGACCGTAGCGCCCGAAGCGGGTGGCTCGGCGGCGGGTTGAGGCGCTGCACCCGTGGGGCGCGCCTGCAGTGAGATGGGCTTATCCATAAAGGGGTAAGGACTCCGTACAGAGGTTTCGGGGTGGGCGGAGAAGGTTAGAATCCGTAACCGGCATTTCGCCCGATACGAGAATCTGCGCCATGTCCACCGACAAGATCGATATTCCTGGCCTGTTGAGCCGCATGCCCCTGTTCAGCGCCCTGGCGCCGGAGGATCTGGCCCATCTGGCTGCCGCGACGCGGGAGAAGCGTTTGCAGAAGGGCGACCGCCTGTTCCAGCGCGGCGACCTGCCGAAGGGTTTCTTCCTGGTCGTGTGGGGTCAGATCAAGCTGGCCTTCACGTCCGCCCAGGGCAACGAGAAGGTCGTCGAGATCCTCGGGCCGCTGCAGAGCTTCGGCGAGGCCGTGATGTTCCTTGACCAGCCCTATCCGGTGCTGGGTGAGGCGCTGGCCGACACGCTGGTGCTGCACATCGGTGCGTCGGCGGTCTTCGACCAGATCGAGCAGGACCCGCGCTTTGCGCGCAAGCTGCTGGCCGGCATGTCGATCCGCCTCCACACCATGGTGCGGGACGTGGAGTCCTATGCGCTGCGTTCCTCCACCCAGCGGGTCATCGGTTATCTGCTGCAATTGGCCGAAAGCGCGCCGTGTGCGCCAAAGGACGGCACGCACAGCGTTGAGCTGCCGACCAGCAAGCAGGTGATCGCGTCGCGCCTGAGCCTCACGCCGGAAACCCTGTCGCGAATCTTCCACGAGTTGTCCGATGCCGGCCTGATCTCGGTACAGGGCAAGCACATCGTGATCCACGACGCCGCCCGCCTGGCTGAACACGATTGAAGCCGCTCCCCGCCGCTCAGGGGGTGGCGTGGCGGATGTGGATCGCGAATTCGCCATCGCTGTTCATCTCGGTGCGATGGGTGTAGCCGTTGCGCCGCAGGATGTCGTACAGCGGCGTCGGCTCCCGGTAGATCAGCAGAATCACCTCGCCGTCCGGCGGCAGGGTGTCGAGGGCTTCTAGGGTCAGGTTCAGCGGCTCCGGTGGCATCAGGCCGCGGGCATCGACGATGACGGGGGCGGACGAATCGGTCATGGGGCTCTCTCGGGGGCGGGCGTAACAGCCCGGGTCGCAACAGATTGGCCCCTGCGGGCCACATGGGCCTTGACCGCGCTCAAGCGGAGAAACGGACGCGTGGCGGACCGCACAGGTGGTGGAGTGCCCAAAATGGTACATTCCGGGCCTTGTGCAGCGAGGTCCGACGATGAGGGAAGGGAGCGTAGTAACCGCTGCGGTGTTGCTGACCGGGGCTGCAGCCTACTGGTCTACGCACGGCGGTGTGGACGCCTGGCGGGAGGCCGAGCCTCGTGAGGAGATTCCGGTGGTGACGGTGGAGCCGGCGCGGAGTGTCGCAACACCGGAGCCCGCGGCACCGATTACCGGGAGCCCCGATGTTCCGGAAAATCTGGACGCTGCCGGCAAGGCGGCGGTGTGTGCCGAACTGCTGGAGGTTATCCGTGGCGCAGAGACCGCGTTGCGGGATCCCCGTTCCAAGGCTGCCATCGAACAATTGACCGCACAGCGACAGGCTCACCAGGCCAAACGCGTGGCGTTGGGTTGCTGAGGTCTGGCTTGGCTCAGCCTAGTGGCTGGTGCCCTCGGAGCGCTGGATCTTGTTGAACAGGTTGTACTTGCCGATAGGCTTCGATGCCGGCAGGCGCTTGATCTCCTTGAAAGTCTTGGCGTCGAGGAAGATCAGCGCACCGTCCTTCTCCATCAGGCTGGCGATCACGTAGCGGCCGTTGCGGTCGAATTCCACGTGGGCGAAGGTCTTGCCCGGTTCGGGGCGGACTTGTGCGACGACTTGCAGGCTCTGCTTGTCGATGACTTGCAGGGTGTCCCGGGCGGTCGGGCTCATCATCGAGTCCACCCACGCGTAGGGGCTGTTTTCATGGCTGCGCAGGAAGAAGCCGGGGCCCAGCGTTGGGATGGTGGCGACGGTCTGCCAGTTCTGCATGTCGATGACGCTGACCCGCGCGTCCTTCAGGTTGGTGCTGGCCACGACGCGATGGCCGTCCCGTAGCCAGGAAATGCCGGAACCCAGGTGCGGCATGCCGGGCAGGTCCAGGTTGCTGATCGGCCGACGTACATCGAGGTTGACCACCTTGCCGTGCCCGTCCCGGCTGGCGCCGACCACGTTGGTGTAGTCCTGGGTGAAGAAGAAGTCGTCGAGGGGTTCTTCGAGCAGCGTGCGGCGCGGGTTGAGGTAGCCGGGCGTGGAAATTGCTTCGCCCATCTTGTAGTCGTGCACGTAGCCGTCGTGGAAGGGCTTGGCGGCCGGGTCGTAGGAGATTTCCCAGATCTCTGGCAGGTCCTTCAGGCCGACCACGAAGCTCTTCCGCGGCGCGGCGTCGTATACCGCCGAAATGCGCGAAGCGGCGTCGCCCTTCTGGTTGCGGCCGTCGATGAGCTTGAGCAGCTTGAGGTCGGCGTCGAAGATGGCCAGGTTGCCGGGCAGGTAGTTGGCCACCGCCACGTAGCGCCCGTCGCTGGAGACGGCGGCGTTGCGGGTGTTGAGGCCGGCACGCACCTCGGCGACGACCTTGAGGTTCCAGATGTCGAACTTGCTGACCCAGCCGTCGCGGGACGCGAAGAACACGTAGCGCCCATCTGGCGTGAACTTGGGGCCGCCGTGCAGCGCGTAGCGGGACGGGAAGCGGAAGATGCGCTCCATGCGATCGCCGTCGAGCACGCTGACGTGGTGGTCGCCGGCCTCGACGACGATGAACAGGTTCATTGGATCGGCCTTCGCCACGTCACCCTGGCGGGTGTCTGGTAGGTTGCCGGGCGGATAGGGTTCGACGCGCGAGGCGCGGATGTCGGCCGCGCTCCAGGTCGGCGCTGGGCTGACCGGCGAGTAGATCCAGTCGGTGAGGGCGTCGATCTCGGCGGCGGACAGCACCGCTGAGAAGGGCGGCATCTGCGTCGCGGTGCGGCCGTCACGGATCGTCGCGACGGCGTCCTTGCGCTTGAGGCGCTCGAGGCTGTCCGGCAACAGGGCCGGCCCCATCGCGCCCAGCCGGCCGGTGCCGTGGCAGCTGGCGCAGTGCTGGGCGAAGAGCTCCGGTGTGCCGGCCTGGGCCGGCAAGGCAGTGAAGGCCAGCGCGGCGAGGGCGATGGTGGGGATGAGGCGCTTGATCATGGTGCTGCGGTCCCTTGTGAGGAGTGCTTAGGCCACGGACTGCAGCCGGACCCACGGCTTCACTTCCAGGCGTTCGCCGTCGGCGACGCCGATTTCGGCGTTGTCGAGGTAGCAGCCGGGGTCTTCCTGCCATGGGTCGCCGGTCAGTTGCTGGGCCCGCACGCGGGTGTTGCCGTTGCAGATCGACAGGTAGCGGCAGTCGGCGCAGCGTCCCTTGACTGGCCGCGGCGACTGTTTGAGGCCGGCTAGCAGCGGGTCGGACAGATCGGTCCAGATGTCGCCGAACTTGCGCTCGCGGACATTGCCGAGGGTGTGGTGCCACCACATGGTGTCCGGGTGGACGTTGCCCAGGTTGTCGATGTTGGCCACATTGACGCCGCTGGAGTTGCCACCCCATTGCCGCAGCTTGGCCTCCACGTGGGCCGCGTGCTGCGGGAAGCGCCGTTGCACCCAGTGCAGGAAGAAGGGGCCGTCGGCGTCGTTGTTGCCGGTGGTGAAGTCTTTGTCGAGGCCGCGCCGCTCGCAGTCCCAGGCCGTGTCGAAGAGCAGGTCCATGGCCTTGCGGGTGAGGATGTGGTGGGCGTCGTCGGCGCGGTTCTTGTTGCCGCGCCCGGCGTAGTTGAGGTGTGAGAAGTAGAAGCGGTCGATGCCTTCGTCCTCCACCAGCTGCAGCACCGCGGGCAGATCGGTGGCGTTGTCCTGGGTCATCGTGAAGCGCACGCCGATTTTCACGCCGAGTTCGCGGCACAGGCGCAGGCCGGCCAGCGAACGCTCGAAGGCACCGTCGAGGCGACGGAACTTGTCGTGGGTCGCGCGGATGCCGTCCAGGCTGACGCCGACGTAGTCGAAGTCCACGGCGGCGATCGCATCGATATTGTCTTTGTCGATCAGTGTGCCATTGGATGACAGGCCGACGTAGAAGCCCATCGCCTTGGCGCGCCCGGCGATCTCGAAGATGTCGGGCCGCAGCAGGGGTTCGCCGCCGGAGAGGATCAGCACCGGCACGCGGAAGGCCTTTAGGTCGTCCATCACGCGGAAGACCTCCTGCGTGTCGAGTTCGCCGGCGAAGTCCTTGTCGGCGGAAATCGAGTAGCAGTGCTTGCAGGTCAGATTGCAGCGGCGAATCAGGTTCCAGATGACCACCGGCCCCGGTGGCGAGCGGCGCGGGCCGAGGGGCGTGGGGGTAGTGATTTCGCGGATATAGCTCGAAATGCGGAACATGGCCTCACCTTCCGAAGGGTTTTGGGCATTGTCCCCGTGGGGAGGGGCCCCCGGCCTTGATGGGTATCAACCGGGCATCTGCAGTAGCGTCGTATCTGCGTAGACCGTGGCCTCCATATATATAGCAGCGTCCGCAGCGCCAGGTGGCATGACAATCGGTGGGCCGGGCTGACAGAATGGCCGGGTTGCGATCCGGACCGGATCCGATCACGAGAATCCCCTACATGGCTGTCATTCATCCCGAAGGCTGGCGCGAGTTGAAGGCCAGCGGCGCCGCCCAGCGCGAAATCGAAACCCTGGCGATTCTTGCCGCGGAGTTGGACGACACTTACACCGTTTATCACGGCGTGCACTGGACGCGGGTCCAGCAGGGTAATTACGCCATCGTCGGCGAGATCGATTTCGCGATCGTCGGGCCGACCGGCAAGCTGCTGCTGATCGAGCAGAAATCCGGTTTCCTGGCCGAGACGCCGGAAGGCCTGGTGAAACGCTACGCCCAGAAGGACAAGAGCGTGCCGCTGCAGCTCGCACGGACCGTCGATGCGCTGACCCAGCGTCTGAGGGCGATCTGCGGGATCGAGTCACCGCAGGTCGATGCGCTGCTGTTCTGCCCGGATTACACCGTGAAGCAGCCCGGCACCGCGGGCATCGACCCGGCACGCATCATCGATGCGGGCAAGAGAGAGTACCTGGCCCATACCGTGCGCTCCATCCTGCCGGCGCGGGGTGAGTCGGTCCTCTATAAGGACAAGTTGCATCGCTTCCTTGGTGACGTGCTGCAACTGGTGCCGGAAGTGCATGCGGTCGTCGGCGAGGCGAATGCATTGTATACGCGGCTGGCCGGAGGCCTGGCGGAGTGGGCGCGGCGCATCGAGTGTGAGCCCTTCCGCCTGCGCGTGATCGGCACTGCCGGCTCGGGCAAGACTCAGCTGGCGATGGCGGTCTATCGGGATACGCTCGCCGCCGGGCGCAAGCCGCTTTACGTTTGTTACAACCGGCCGCTGGCCGACCACATCGCGCTCATCGCTCCGCCGGGTGGTCAGGTCCTCACTTATCATCAATTGGCTGATCGTATCTGTCGGGCGGCTGGTGACGTGCCGGATTTCAGCCGTGAAGGCGCCTTCGCCCGGCTGGAAGGCTTTCTGGACAAGCATGTTCCGGATGAGGCAGATCGTTTCGACGAGATCATCATCGACGAAGGGCAGGACTTCCATACCCGCTGGGCCGACAACCTGCTGCGCTTCCTGCGCCCTGGCGGGCGGGCCTGGTGGCTGGAGGATCCGATGCAGAATCTCTACGGCCTGCCACAGGTTCAGCTGCCGGGCTGGGTGACGCTACGTTCCGATATCAATTACCGCAGCCCGAAGGACATCCTCGCGTCGCTTAATCTATTGTTTCCGCTGGAACACCCGGTCGAGGCTGGCAGTCCGTTGAGCGGATCGGAGATCGATATCCTGACTTACACGACGCCGGACGAACTGGTGGCGCGCTCAATCAGCGCAGTCACCCGTGCCATCGGCTTGGGCTTCAAGCGTTCGCACATTGCATTGATCAGCTATCGCGGGCGTGAGCATTCGGCGCTGACGCCATTCACGAGACTCGGTCCCTATTTGCTGAAGGCTCCTACGGGGCGTTATGACCTGCTGGGCAATCCGATCCTGACCGAGGGCGACATCCTCACGGACTCCGTATTGCGCTTCAAGGGGCGCGCCGCGCCCTGTGTGATCCTGACTGAGGTGGACTTTGAGGCGCTCGATGACAAAGCTGCACGGAGGCTGTTTGTGGGTGCTACCCGGGCGACGATGAAGCTGACGCTGGTGGTATCAGAGTGGGTCGCTGCGATTCTTCAGGCGAGATTGGGCTCCGCAGATTGATGAGGCGGCTTCTAATGGCAAATCACCTGAAGACGTGGCCGGGAATTATTTTCTGCATAGTGTTGACGGGTTCTGATAATTCTTTATAATGCGCAGCTCTTTCGCTGCAGCGCGTTACGAAGTAAGCGCTACGGGG
>NZ_MWUM01000080.1 GCF_002028455.1 Zoogloea sp. LCSB751
CCCCGTAGCGCTTACTTCGTAACGCGCTGCAGCGAAAGAGCTGCGCATTATAAAGAATTATCAGAACCCGTCAACACCATACGGGAAAATAATACCGAAGGCCTCCAGACGCATTCGCCGTGGCTTGTTTGCATTTGTAGACGGGCACTCACGCCCCGTCTTTTGGCCACAAGACATGGATCGCTGATTACCTACGAATGAGCCATACTCATAGACGGCAGACTCTCTACCAGGAACGGCCACCGACAAAGGGCACACAGCAGTGGATCGCCGCTTTGTTCATGGAAGCGGCGCTCGATATGGCTCGAACAGGGTGCCTATGAGCACCCCCTTACACACAACTCACCCCTGATCCATTTTCCTTGCCTGGCGCATGCCTTCGACAAAGACGGCCAGCTGCTGGAGACCGAGCCAGATTGTCTTGGCGCCGGGCTCACCATCATGTCGGCGGGCCAGGAAGCCTCCACGCTGGGCGATCAGGCGCAAGACGGTGTTCAGCGCGGGCACGGCTGTCGGGATGGGCTTCTTGTTCAGGATAAAGGCGGCCCGCCACTCATCGGCTTCGAACGCCATGTCGGCGGGTAAATCGGGCAGGCTCCGACCCAGGCGCATCAGGCG
>NZ_MWUM01000081.1 GCF_002028455.1 Zoogloea sp. LCSB751
CCTGTTATTAAACGCTGAGATCACCTTGGTCTCATTGCCGCCTTTTGTCACGAAATTGGCCTGCCACGGATGATAGATGCCGTTATCCCAAAATATTCTGACCACAGTGTTTCTCATGGTGACGCGGTATTGGCCATGCTCCTAAATGGACTTGGCTTTCATAGCAGAACACTGCACATGTTCTCGGACTTTTTTAAGACCAAGCCTGTATCTAAGCTACTCGCCAAAGACATTGAAGCACACCACCTGACTGATGATGTACTAGGCCGCACATTAGATGCTCTATACGAAGCCGATGTCTCAGCGCTCTATCAGGTTATTGCTGAGCGTGTTGTTGATAAACTGGGCTTGACGACCGATTCTGTTCATCTTGATATCACTAGCTTCCACGTTGATGGTGAGTATGCACAAGATGAAAACACCAACGTGATTAAGCTTGTAAGAGGTTATAGTCGGGATCATAGGCCAGAGCTTAACCAAGTCGTGCTTGAACTCATTTGTGAAAACCAAGCAGGTATTCCTGTTTACATGCAAGCACTGAGTGGTAACACCAATGATGCCAAGGCATTCGCTGAAGTCACTAAAAGACACATACATTGCCTAAAAGCCGCGC
>NZ_MWUM01000082.1 GCF_002028455.1 Zoogloea sp. LCSB751
CTGACCAATCGACGAGCACAATCGGCATAGGGTTACCAGAACAGATGAGGCTGGCATGCCATTGGTAGACAGCTAACCGTTCTTGATGCAGATGCGTGTTGCCGAGCAAACGATCAATGCGCTTGATGTTGTGCTTGGTTCGGGCCGTGGTTGGTAAATTTCGACCTAACTCAGTCAAGGTCAGTGTCTTACATTCAATCAGTGCCTTAGAGGCCAGCATCAAGCTGTTTAATCGTTTTAGGTGAAGTTCTGGGCAGTATTGGTGTAAAGAATGTTGTAGGATATTGGCTTCGCGCATCTTGTTGTCCAAGTGTAGTTTTTAGCGAAACCATTTGATCATGCAACAAGATGCGCTTCCACCCTAATTTGATGATTTATTTGTAAATCATCAGGGGATTCTTCAGCGTTGAGTCTCCCTCATGACTCTATTGTATATTCGGTAAGTATCACCTTTTCTCTTATGTCTGAAGAACGGAGAAACCTCTGTTTGCTCTAAACCAAAGCTAATACCTTGTATGTCTGGCATTTCATTATCAACAGCAGAACCTTTCTTTAATTCATTTCTTATCACTTGAAGAAAAGTCTTTTCTATATTAGCAAAGTAA
>NZ_MWUM01000083.1 GCF_002028455.1 Zoogloea sp. LCSB751
CCGAGTTCGGCATGGACTGGCGCATCTCCGACAGCGCCCGCAAAAAACGCGTCGTGATCCTCGTCTCAAAGCAAGAACACTGCCTCTACGACCTCTTCGCCCGCTGGCAGTCCGGCGACCTGGACATCGACATCCCCTGCGTCATCTCCAACCACGAGACCTTCCGCGGCTTCGTCGAGTGGCACGGCATCCCCTTCCACCACGTGCCCGTCACAGCGGACAACAAGCCCCAGGCCTACGCCAAGGTCGAGGAACTCTTCCGCGAGGCTGACGGCGATGTGATGGTCCTCGCCCGCTACATGCAGATCCTCTCCCCGGAGCTGTGCATCAACTATCCCGGCCAGATCATCAACATCCACCACAGCTTCCTGCCCAGCTTCGTCGGCGCAAAGCCCTACCACCAGGCCCACACCAAGGGCGTCAAGCTCATCGGCGCAACCTGCCACTACGTCACCAGCGAGCTCGACCAGGGACCGATCATCGAGCAGGACGTCATCCGCGTGGATCACTCCGACGCCCCCGACGACCTCGTCCGCTACGGCAAGGACATCGAGAAGGCCGTA
>NZ_MWUM01000084.1 GCF_002028455.1 Zoogloea sp. LCSB751
GCCAGTCCAGGTTGCCCCCGGTGACAACACCCAGGTGCTCACAATTGGCCTCCTTGACCGCTTTGAAACAGGCCAATCCATCGGATATCACCGCGCTACCACTGGCAATATGCCGTTTTGCCCAATCAGCAACGGACTTGGTTTTGAAACCATCGACCACCGTCATCCGCATCTTGATTGGATGTCCTTCCTTGTTCAGGGCCACTGCTGCCACAAACGGCGTCTTGCCTGCCGCGCCCCGACCCCGTTTGCCACCACGGCGCTCGCCACCCCAGTAGACATCATCGAGCTGAATGATGCCGCTGATGGGCTGCTTGTCATCGGACTCTTTCATGGCTTGCAGCAGCTTGTGCTTGAGCATCCAGGCGGTGTCATATTTGACGCCCAACTGGCGCTTTAGCTCCATCGCTGACAAGCCTGTTTTGGTTTGTGACAACAGGTGCATTGCCAGAAACCACTTGGTCAGTGGGAGCTTGGTGTTTGCGAAAATCGTGTTTCCAGTCAATGACATCTGGTGACGGCAGTGATTGCATTGCCACACACGTGGCCGCCTTCTCAG
>NZ_MWUM01000085.1 GCF_002028455.1 Zoogloea sp. LCSB751
TCGACTGGTATCGCGCCCGCTGGGAGATCGAACTGTTCTTCCTGGTGCTCAAGGAAGGCTGCCGGGTCGAGCGCCTGCAACTGGCCGACACGCGTCGCCTGCAAAGTGCGCTGGCGCTTTACATGGTGATCGCCTGGCGGATCAACCGCCTGATGCGCCTGGGTCGGAGCCTGCCCGATTTACCCGCCGACATGGCGTTCGAAGCCGATGAGTGGCGGGCCGCCTTTATCCTGAACAAGAAGCCCATCCCGACAGCCGTGCCCGCGCTGAACACCGTCTTGCGCCTGATCGCCCAGCGTGGAGGCTTCCTGGCCCGCCGACATGATGGTGAGCCCGGCGCCAAGACAATCTGGCTCGGTCTCCAGCAGCTGGCCGTCTTTGTCGAAGGCATGCGCCAGGCAAGGAAAATGGATCAGGGGTGAATTGTGTGTAAGGGGATGGGTAATCCCCTCTTGACCGAGCCTCAGGGTGACTCCAGCCGCCCCGATGCGGCAACAGGTCCCCGATCCGACTCTGC
>NZ_MWUM01000086.1 GCF_002028455.1 Zoogloea sp. LCSB751
CCCCTGCCACACCACCCGGCATGCGGGTCCGCACCGGGCGGTTCGAGAGCTTGAGGTCAGGACAGCCTCGGCACTCCCAACCTGTCAAAGTACGCAATGGTCAGCACTGTCTTGAGCAGGCGATCGCTGTTGCGCCACCACCGGTGGCAGTTGCCCGCTACCTGCCTGGCAACGTCCTCCGTCGCTCCCAGTGCCTTGAGCTCGCGATAGATCGTCCATGCCCGCTTCCAGTGCTTGAGCTGGATCGCACGCAGGCGATGGCGTAGCGCGCAAAGCTGTAGCCTCACGCTGCAGCGCCTGGCCCACCTCGTCGAGCAGCACGTTGGCCAACAGGGGGCTCAGCGGGCCGCCTTGCGGCGTGCCCAGATGGCGTTCCATCACCACCCCGGCATCCATGATCCCAGCGTTCAGGTATGCCCGGATCAGCCGAATCACTCCGGCGTCCTCGATGCGCTTCTTGAGCCTGGCGATCAGGATGTCGTGATTGACCCGGTCGAAGAACTTCTCCAGGTC
>NZ_MWUM01000087.1 GCF_002028455.1 Zoogloea sp. LCSB751
CGATACGGACAGGAATTCAAGGATAGAGCGGTGGCGCGATTGCTGCCGCCGGAGAGCGCGACGGTGGAGGCCGTCGCACGTGAGATCGGTGTGGGTGTGGCGACGCTGGAGCGGTGGAGGAGCGATGCGCTGTCCAGGCCCGCTCGCGAGCGGGCCTGGACAGCGGCGGCGCGGTTCGAGGCGGTGCTCACCACGGCCGCACTGGATGAGGCGGCCCGGAGTGCCTGGTGCCGGGAGCACGGGGTTTATCCGCAGGACCTGGCCCAATGGCGCCAGGCGGCCACGCAAGCGCTGGCAACACCCGAAGAAGCCCGTGCCAGCCCGCTGCAGACCAAGCAGGATCGGCGTCGCATCAAGGAACTCGAACGGGAACTGCGGCGCAAGGAGAAGGCGCTGGCGGAGGCGGCAGCGCTGCTGGTCCTTTCAAAAAAGCTCGAGGCGATCTTTCCGAAGGACAGGGACGAGGACGCATGATCGGCCTGGAAGATCGCCGGATGAAGGTCCGGA
>NZ_MWUM01000088.1 GCF_002028455.1 Zoogloea sp. LCSB751
CCTAGCGCGAAGATCGACATCCGCTCCGGCCTGCCGGCCCTGCGCCAGGGCTGGATCGAAGAGCGCGGTGACACCGAAGTGCTGCCCGACCTGTCCTCCGAATTCGGCCGCGCCCGTGCCGCCGACCCCAAGCTCGACGAGCTGCGCTTCCCCGGCCTGCACCGCAAGCCCCGCCGTGCGCTGCCCGGGAAGAACGTCTCCCAGATGCACTACGCCCGCCAGGGGATCATCACCCCGGAGATGGAATTCGTCGCCATCCGCGAGAACGTCAACCGCCAGGCCTACCTCGAGAGCCTGCGCGCCACCGGCCCGCAGGGCGAGAAGATGGCTGCCCTCCTGACCCGCCAGCACAAGGGCCAGGACTTCGGTGCCGCCATTCCGGGCGAAATCACCCCCGAGTTCGTGCGCTCTGAGGTTGCCCGCGGCCGCGCCATCATCCCCAACAACATCAACCATCCCGAGTCCGAGCCGATGATCATCGGCCGCAACTTCCT
>NZ_MWUM01000089.1 GCF_002028455.1 Zoogloea sp. LCSB751
GCCGGGTCAGCGCCATGCTCACCCCGACCCACCAAGCCATCAAACAGCAAGTGCAGTCTGCCGCCATCATCCATGCCGATGAAACCCGGCACCAGCGGGGCGGTGAGCGACGCTGGATGTGGCTGGCCCTGAGCAAGGTCGCGGTCTGCTTCATGACGGCGTTTGGCCGCGGTCAGGAGGCAGCGAAGCGGTTGCTGGGCAGTGAGCTTGATGGGGTGCTGGTGACCGACCAGTATGCGGGATACCGCTTCATCGACAGCGCCCAGCGCCAACTGTGCTGGGCGCATGTGCTGCGCAACGTGGCGGCGATTGCCGAGAGTAGCGACGCCGTCAACCAGCCTATCGGAGCCCGGCTGGTACTGCTGGCTGACACGGTGTTCAGAACCCGGCATGGCTATGAACAAGGCTGCTTAAGCCGGGAGCAGTACCAGCGAAGGTTGCAGCGATGTCGGCAAAGCTGGCGAAGGCAGCTGGAGCGGGGCAGTGTAC
>NZ_MWUM01000008.1 GCF_002028455.1 Zoogloea sp. LCSB751
GCCAGCAGAACCGCTCGCTTGTTCAACCGCCGATCGCCCAGCTGTATCGTCCCGAACTCGTCTCTCGCCCAACTCATTAGCCAGCCTCGTCAATTATTTGGCATGAAGCATACAGGCTGGAGAGTTGTGTGTAAGGGGATGCGTCTAGGGAGCGCAAAAGTCCCTGAAATCTTCATGTCCTTGATGGGGCAAATCAAGACTCTGCGCCGTGGAGTTCATGATGTCGGGCCGATAAAGGGAGAGGAGTCCCTGAACATGCTGCCGACGGATGCGGGGTATAAGGTTCATAAGTTCCGGTGGGAATCCCGTTATGAATTGAATGATCCTTTCAAACCCGTCATCGTCGTGCAGTTAAGTACCGGACGGGGGAAAGACAAGGATGTGCGCCCGACGATCTCCGAGCAGGAGGCTGTCGAATTGTTCGACGCCGTGGTGAACTCCATCCGCCTGCGCCCCACCGACCGGGCTGTGCACGGTGCAGGTCTGATCGCGCCGGCGCCTGGTGCCGTGTCGGGAGACCGGTTGGAGTGATTCAGCGCCGGCGGAGGGAACACCGCAGCAGCCAAATGAAGAAGCCCGAAATGAAACAAGGGCCGGCTGCGCTATGCAGGCCGGCCCTTGCCGTATGAGTGCTACAAACCCGTAAGCGGCTTGGTTACACCACGCCGGCTCCATGCGCCTGCTGATCCGCCCAGTAACTCGACCGGACCATCGGGCCGCAGGCGGCGTTCTTGAAGCCCATCTTCAGCGCTTCGGTCTCGAACATCTTGAAGGTGTCGGGATGGACGTAGCGCAGCACGGGCAGGTGGCCGCCGGAGGGCTGGAGGTATTGGCCGATGGTGAGCATGTCCACGTTGTGGGCGCGCATGTCGCGCATCACTTCGAGGATTTCCTCGTCGGTTTCGCCGAGGCCGACCATCAGGCCGGATTTGGTGTTGACCTCCGGGTGGCGGGCCTTGAACTGCTTGAGCAATTCCAGGGAGTAGGCGTAGTCGGCACCCGGGCGGGCCTGCTTGTAGAGGCGCGGCACGGTTTCCAGGTTGTGGTTCATGACGTCCGGCGTGGACTGGTCGAAGATGTCCAGGGCCACGTCCATGCGGCCGCGGAAGTCGGGCACCAGCACTTCGATGGTGGTCTTGGGGCTGGCTTCGCGGGTGGCGCGGATGCATTCGACGAAGTGCTGGGCTCCGCCGTCGCGCAGGTCGTCCCGGTCTACGCTGGTGATCACCACGTAGTTGAGGCGCATTGCGGCGATGGTCTTGGCCAGGTTGGCCGGCTCGTTGGCGTCCAGCGGCTCGGGGCGGCCGTGGCCGACGTCGCAGAAAGGGCAGCGGCGGGTGCAGATGTCACCCATGATCATGAAGGTGGCCGTGCCCTTGCCGAAGCATTCGTGGATGTTGGGGCAGGAGGCTTCTTCGCAGACGGTGTGCAGCTTGTGCTCGCGCAGGGTGTCCTTGATCTCGTTGAAGCGTTCGGCTTCGACGCCTGCGCCGAGCTTGATGCGGATCCAGTCGGGCTTCTTGAGGCGTTCGGCGGGAACGATCTTGATGGGGATACGGGCGGTTTTTTCGGCGCCGCGTTGCTTGCGGCTCTCGGAATCCATTGAATCTAATCCTTTGGTAAGGCGGTGGGCGGTACTTCGGGAAAATGCCGCTGGAGGTGGCCGAGAAGCCGTTCGGCGACTTCGTCGGGGCCTTCAGTCACGCCGAAGTCCTTGAGTTGTATTGTCTTGAGCCCACTATAGCCGCAAGGGTTGATCCACGTAAACGGGGTTAAATCCATGTCGACGTTAAGGGAAAGGCCGTGATAACTGCAGCCGTTGCGCACGCGCAGGCCGAGGGCGGCGACCTTCTCGCCGGCGATATACACGCCGGGGGCGCCGTCCTTGCGTTCGGCGACGAGGCCGTAGTCGGCGATGCAGTCGATGATGGCCTGTTCGAGCAGGTTCACCATTTCGCGCACCTTGAGGTGGCGGCGGTGCAGGTCGAGCAGCAGGTAGGCGACCACCTGGCCGGGGCCGTGGTAGGTGATCTGGCCGCCGCGGTCGATCTTGACCAGCGGGATTTCGGTGGCGTGCAGCAGGTGTTCGGGCTTGCCGGCCTGGCCGAGGGTATACACCGGTGGGTGCTGGACCAGCCACAACTCGTCCGGGGTGGTCTCGTTGCGGCTGGCGGTGAATTCCTGCATGGCCCGCCAGGTGGGCTCGTAGGGCACCAGGCCCAGGTGGCGGACGATCACAGCACGACCTTGACCAGCGGGTGGGCGGTCAGCGCCCGGTAGAGATCGTCGAGCTGGGCCTGGGAGGTGGCGTTGACGGTACAGGTGATGGACAGGTAGTTGCCCTTGGCCGACGGGCGCATCTCCATCGAGGCGCCGTCGAAATCCGGTGCGTGCACCGTTACCACTTCCAGCACCGCCTGGGCGAAGCCGTCCACCCGTGCGCCCATGATCTTGATCGGGAATTCGCAGGGGAATTCGAGCAGGGTGGTGCGTTCTTCAGTCATCCGGTTTCTCGCTTACAAATTCTTGAACCACAGGCGGAGGGCGTCCCACAGGCGGCCGAACCAGCCGGCCTCCGGTACCTCGCTGAGGGCGACCAGCGGGTATTCGCCGATGGTCTTGCCATCCACCGACAGCTGCACGCTGGCGATCTTCTGGCCCTTGGTGAGCGGAGCGATCAGGTCCGGCGGGGTGACGATATCGGTCTTCAGCTTCTGCGCATCACCCTTGGGGAGGGACAGTACCAGATCGCTCAGCACGCCGACCTTGACGGTGTTCTCGGCGCCCTTCCAGACGCGGAACTCGCTGACGGCCTGGTTGGCGGAATAGACCTTGGCGGAGTCGAAGGCCAGATAGCCCCAGTTGAGCAGCTTCTGGGATTCCTGGGCACGCACGCTGTCGCTGGTGGCGCCGACCACCACCGAGATCAGGCGACGGTCGTTGCGCTTGGCGGAGGAGATCAGGCAGTAGCCGGCGCTTTCGGTGTGGCCGGTCTTGACGCCGTCGACGGTGGGGTCGAGGTAGAGCAGGCGGTTGCGGTTGGGCTGGCGGATCTTGTTGTAGGTGTATTCCTTGATGGAATAGATCGGGTAGAAGTCCGGGAAGTCGCGGATGATCGCGGTGGCCAGGGCGGCCAGGTCGCGCACCGAGGCCAGGTGGGTCGGGGCGGGCAGGCCGGTGGAGTTCTCGAAGTGGGTGTTCTTCAGGCCGAGGCGGGTGGCTTCCTTGTTCATCAGCTGCACGAAGTTCTCTTCGGAGCCGGCGATGGCTTCGGCCAGCGCGATGCAGGCGTCGTTTCCGGACTGGATGATCATGCCGTGGATCAGCTCCTTGACGGTGACCGGCATGTTGGGCTCGATGAACATCTTGGAGCCGCTGATCTTCCAGGCCTTTTCGGAGACGGGCACGACCTGGTCGAGGGTGATGGTCTTGTTCTTGATCGCCGCGAAGGTGAGGTAGGCGGTCATCAGCTTGGTCAGCGATGCCGGCTCGATGCGCTCGTCGGGTTTCTCGGCGGTAAGTACCTGACCGGAGCCTACGTCGAGGAGCAGCCAGGCCCGTGCGGCGACAGTCGGCGGCACCATCTGGGCGAAGGCGAGGGTGGGAATCAGCAGCAGGATGAGGATGAAACGACGCAACATGGTGGGGGTGGGAGAAGCAAAAGCGCAATTATAGACACCCCGTCCGATGCCCGACGCCGGAGTTTGTAATGGTTTTTTTTGCACTGCAGCGGGAACTCCAGTAGTGTGACCCTGTCTGGATTCATGCAATGCATCTCATTCGTCGCGGTCTCTCCCTCGTGCTGGCCTGTCTCGTGCTCATCTGGGCAGGGGCAGCCTTTGCCGACGATTGCATCGATGCGGCGGAGGACCTGGCCGATTGCATGCAGAGCGCAGAGCAGTTCCAGGTGCAGGCCGATCCCGAGGTCCTCGATTTGCACGGCGCCGATCCGCAGGATTGCCCTGCGCTCTCCAATGGTGTCCCGCTCCCCAATCTTCATCTGATGGAAGTCCGCCCGGAAGCCGTTCCGCCGGTGTGGCACTCCGTCCTGCCGCAGCCCGCGGCACCGCCTCCCAGGCACTCCTGAACGGCCAGCCCGCAAGGGCCGGCTGCGCCTTCACGTCTTGTTCCCGACGGGCCTTGTGTCGCCTGTCCGTTTTCGCATAACAAAACGAGAGCAGCGCCCCTTGGGTGCTGAAGAATTCGCATGTTCAGGAAGTCTTTTCTGGCGGCCGCCCTTTTGCTGGTTGCCGCCCATGCCGTCGCCGACGGTGCCTCTACCTATTCCCTGCAAGCCCTGCGCGACGCCGCGCGGGCCGCGCATCCTTCCCTCGCCGCGGCCCGGGCGTCCGTCGAGGCCGGACGGGCGCAGGTGATCAGTGCCGGGGCTTATCCCAACCCGGAGGTAGAGTTTCTCGCCGGCCGTACCCGCGCCAGGGTGCCCGGTGCCACGACCGGGACGGTGCAGAGCCTCGAAGTTACCCAGCGCGTCGACAACCCCTGGCAGCGGGAAGCCCGCATCGATGCCGCCGGTTTTGCGCTGAGCGCCCGCGAGGCCGAGCGCCGCAGTTTCGAGAATGATCTGCTGGCCCGTCTCGACCAACGTTTCTACGAACTCCTGCGTCGCGAGGCGGAATTGCGCGCGGCCAGGGAGGACCTGGGCCTCGCCGAGCAGATCCGCTCCCGCGTGGCGGTGCGCGTGCAGACCGGCGAGGCGCCGCGCTATGAACTGATCAAGGCGGACACCGAACTGCTCAATGCGCAGAAGTCGGCCGAAGGTGCCGCGCTGAGGGTGTCCCAGGCGCGGGCGGGCCTGCGGGCGCTGGTCAGTCCGGCATTGCCGGCCGAGTTCGCGGTGGAGGGCTCGCTGGCGACCAGCCCGGTGGTGCCGCCGCTCGACAGCCTGCGGGCCGAGGTGCTGGCCCGCAACCCGGAACTGGCGCGCAGCCAGGCCGAGGTCAAGCGCGCCGAGCGCCAGCTCGAACTGGAGCGTCTGCGCAGGCATCCGGAGCTGGCCGTCAAGGTGACGGAAGAGCGAGACAGCGAGCTTCGCGACAGCCGCCTGGGCGTGATCCTCAGCGTGCCGCTGTGGGATCGCCGTCAGGGCCCGGTGGCCGAGGCGGGTGCTTTGCTGACCCGCAGCCGCAGCGAGCAGGCCGGCCAGGAGCTGGCCCTGACCCAGGCGCTGGAAGGCGCCTATCGCCAGTACGAGATTGCCCGTACCCAGGTGAATGCCCTCGAGAACGGGATCATCCGCGAGGCCGAGGCCGCGCTGAAGGTGGCCGAGGCCGCCTACCGCTTCGGCGAACGCGGCATCCTCGACTACCTGGATGCCCAGCGGGTCTTCCGTGCCGCCCGCAATGAACTTATCGCCGCCCGCTACGAACTGCAGCTGGCTGTCATCGAAATCGAGCGCCTGCGCGCTGCCCAATGAACCGGATTGTCCCCATGAAGCTTCGACCGATTACCCTGGCCATGCTGATGGCTACCCTCGTCCTGTCCGCCTGCAGCAAGGATGCGGCGCAAACCACCGACAAACCGGCGGCTGATGCCAATGGCACGGCGGCCCTCGCGGAAGGCAGTGGGACCGAAATCAAGGTGGCGACGCCCGACGCCGCCCTCGTCAAGGTGCCGGCTGGTTTCGGTGCCGAGCTGAAGGTGACGCCGGCGGGGCAGAGCCCCATCGCCGATACCCTGCGGGTGGCCGGCAAGGTGGATTTCGACTCTCAGCGCGTGACCCGCATCGGCGCAACGGTGACCGGCCGCGTCATCGACATTCAGGCCCAGCTGGGTCAGCAGGTGAAGGTCGGCGACACGCTGGCGACGATCAACAGTACCGAGCTGAGCGCCGCCCAGCTGACCTATCTGAAAGCCCGTGCCCAGGCCGACCTGCAGGCGCGTAGCGTGGAGCGGGCGCGCCAGCTGTTCGCCGCCGACGTGATCGGCAAGGCCGAGCTGCAGCGTCGCGAGAGCGAACTGGCGATCGCCTCCGCCGAGCAGCGCGGCGCTGCCGACCAGCTGCGCGTGCTCGGCATGTCGTCCGCCGCCATCAACAAGCTGGGCAGTTCGGGCAGCATCAACTCGGTAACCTCGGTGGCGTCGACGATGGCCGGCGTGGTGGTCGAGCGGCCGGTGGCCCAGGGCCAGGTGGTGCAGCCCGCCGACGCACTCTTCGTGGTGGCCGACCTGTCCCGCGTGTGGGTGACCGCCGAGGTGCCGGAGCAGCAGGCCGCGCTGGTCAAGGCCGGCCAGGCGGTGGACATCGAGGTGCCGGCCCTCGGCACGCGGCTGACCGGCAAGCTGATCTACGTGGCCGACACGGTCAATCCGGAAACCCGCACGATCGCCGTGCGCAGCGTGGTGGATAACGCCTCCCGCCAGCTCAAGCCGGCGATGCTGGCGACGATGCTGATCCAGGCTGCGCCGGTGGAGCGGGTAGTGGTGCCGGCCCAGGCGGTGGTGCGTGACGGTGACGCGGATAATGTCTTCGTCGAGGTCGGGCCGCAGCAGTTCCGCCTGACCCCGGTGCGCCTCGGCCCCGACATGGACGGCCGCCGCGCAGTGCTGTCGGGCCTCAAGGCCGAGCAGCGGATTCTCGTGTCGGGGGCTTTCCACCTGAACAACGAGCGTAAGCGCAAAGAGCTGGAGTAAGGACGGACCATGATCGAATCCCTTGTCCGTGCTGCGCTCCGCCAGCGTCTGGTGGTGGTGGTGGTGGCCGTGGTGCTGCTCGCCTTCGGCCTCAACGCGGCGCGCAAATTATCGGTGGATGCCTTCCCCGACGTGACCAATGTGCAGGTGCAGATCGCCACCGAAGCCAAGGGGCGTTCCCCCGAGGAAGTGGAGCGTTTCGTCACCGTGCCGCTGGAGATCGCCATGACCGGCCTGCCCGGTCTGGAAGAAATGCGCTCTCTCAACAAACCCGGCCTGTCGCTGATCACCCTGGTGTTCACCGACGCGACCGATGTGTATTTCGCCCGCCAGCTGGTGATGGAGCGCCTGCTTGAAGTGGGCAGCCGGATGCCGGAGGGCGTGGTGCCGGTGCTCGGCCCGGTGTCCACCGGCCTCGGCGAGGTGTACCAGTACACCCTCGATCATCCGGACGATGGCAACCGTGAGCTGACCGAGAAGGAGCTGACCGAGAGGCGCATCGCCCAGGACTGGGTCGTGCGTCCGCTGCTGCGCTCGATTCCGGGCGTGGCCGAGATCAACTCCCAGGGCGGCTATGCGCGCCAGTACCAGGTGCTGGTCAATCCCGACCGCCTGCGCCATTACCAGATCACCGTGCGCGACGTGTACGAAGCGGTGGCCCGCAACAATGCCAACTCTGGTGGCGGCGTGCTGCCCCAGTACGCCGAGCAGTACCTGATCCGCGGCGTCGGCTTGGTGAAGAGCTTGTCCGACATCGGCGCCATCGTGCTGAAGGAGGTCGGCGGCACGCCGGTGTATGTGCGCGACGTGGCGGAAGTGACCTTCGGCCACGAGGTGCGCCAGGGCGCGGTGGTGAAGAACGGCGTCACCGAGTCGGTGGGCGGCGTGGTGATGATGCTGCGTGGTGGTAACGCCAAGGAGGTGGTCAGCCGCATCAAGGCGCGCGTGGCCGAGATCAACGAGAAGGGCATGCTGCCCGACGGCCTGCAGATCGTGCCCTACTACGATCGTTCCGAGCTGGTGGATGCGGCGCTCTACACCGTCATCAAGGTGTTGCTGGAGGGCATTGCGCTGGTGGTGGTGGTGCTGTTCCTGTTCCTCGGCGACGTGCGTTCGAGCCTGATCGTGGTGGCGACGCTGGTGCTGACGCCGCTGCTCACCTTCCTGGCGATGAACCATTACGGCATCTCGGCCAACCTGATGTCCCTCGGCGGCCTGGCGATTGCCATCGGCCTGATGGTGGATGGTTCGGTGGTGGTGGTGGAAAACGCCTTCGCGCGCCTCGGCCACGCGACCGACAGGGGCGAAAGCAAGGTGCGCATCATCTTCGACGCGGTGCGCGAGGTGTCCACGCCGGTGATCTTCGGGGTCAGCATCATCATCCTGGTGTTCCTGCCGCTGATGACCCTGCAGGGTATGGAGGGCAAGATGTTCGCGCCGCTGGCCTATACCATCGCGATTGCGCTGGCAGTGTCCCTGTTCCTGTCCCTGACCCTCACACCGGTGCTGTCGTCCTACCTGCTGAAGGGCGGTGCCGAGCACGACACCTGGCTGATCGCCAAGATCAAGGCGCCCTATCTGAAAATGCTCCACTGGGCGGTGGCCAACAGCCGCAAGACCGTCACCGGCGGGGTGGTCCTGCTGGTGGTCACGCTAGGCATGTTCCCTTTCCTCGGTACCGCTTTCATCCCCGAGATGAAGGAGGGGTCGGTGGTGCCGGGCATCAACCGGGTGCCGAACATCTCGCTGGATGAGTCCATCAAGATGGAGATGGAGGGCATGCGTCTGGTGATGCAGGTGCCGGGCGTCAAGTCGGCCATCTCCGGCGTCGGCCGCGGTGAATCGCCGGCGGACCCGCAGGGCCAGAACGAGTCGACCCCGATCGTCAGCCTCAAGCCCCGCGATGAGTGGCCGGCCGGGTGGACCCAGGACGACATCGCCGCGGCAATGCGCGAAAAGCTGAAGGCCCTGCCCGGCGTGCAGGTGGTGATGGCCCAGCCGATCTCCGACCGGGTGGACGAGATGGTCACCGGCGTGCGTTCCGACGTGGCGATCAAGGTCTTCGGCGACGACCTGGACGAGCTGAAGCAGAAGGCCGAGGAGATCGCCCGCGTGGCCGGCGGCATCACCGGTTCCGAGGACATCCGTGTCGAGCGGGTCACCGGCCAGCAGTATCTGTCCATCGAGATCGACCGCCAGGCCATCGCCCGCCATGGCCTCAACGTGTCGGACGTGAACGACACCATCGAGGCGGCCATCGGTGGCAAGCAGGCGACCGAGGTGTATGAGGGCGAGCGGCGCTTTGCGTCGGTGGTGCGCCTACCGGAGAGCTTCCGCGACAACGTCGAGAAGATCGGCGACATCCTGCTCAGCACGCCGGGCGGCGCCCAGGTGGCGCTGGAGAACCTGGCGACGATCCGTGTCGCCGACGGTCCGGCGCAGATCTCCCGCGAGCTCGCCAAGCGCCGCATTGTGGTTGGTGTGAACGTGAAGGACCGGGATCTGGGTGGCTTCGTCGCCGAGCTGCAGAAGGCGGTGGATGCCAAGGTCAAGCTTAAGGAAGGCTATTACCTGGAGTGGGGCGGCCAGTTCCAGAACCTGGAGCGGGCCATGGGCCACCTGACGATCATCATTCCGGTGACCGTCGGGGCGATCTTTTTCCTGCTGTTCCTGCTGTTCGGCTCCCTCAAGCTGGCTAGCCTGATCATTCTGGTGCTGCCCTTTGCCAGCGTCGGCGGGGTGATCGGCCTCCTGGTGACCGGTGAATACCTGTCGGTGCCGGCCTCGGTGGGCTTCATCGCCCTGTGGGGGATCGCGGTGCTCAACGGGGTGGTGCTGGTGAGCTACATCCGTAGCCTGCGCACCGAGGGCGTGCCGCTGGCCGAGGCGGTGGTGAAGGGGGCGACGCTGCGTTTCCGGCCGGTGATGATGACCGCGACGGTGGCCCTGCTGGCGCTGGTGCCCTTCCTGTTCGCTACTGGCCCGGGCTCGGAGGTGCAGCGTCCGCTGGCCATCGTGGTGATTGGTGGCCTGATCACCTCGACGCTGCTGACCCTGGTGGTGCTGCCGACCCTCTACAAGTGGTTCGACGACACGCCCTACGAAGCCTGATCACGATTTGAAAGGGCCGCCCTGGGCGGCGGCCCGCTGCAGAACGAAGGAGACATCATGAAGGAAATACGAGCCGTCATCCGCCCGCAAAAGCTGCCGCGTCTGCGCGAAGCGTTGCGGGCCATGCCGCAATTCCCGGGAATGACCATCAGCAAGGCGGTGGGTTGCGGGGCCACCGTGCGTCACGTGCCGCACAGCATCAAGGACGAACTGACGGATTTCAGCGATAAGGTGAGGGTCGAGATCATCGCGCCGGATGAACTGGTGGATGCCCTCGTCGATCAGATCGTGCAGGTTGCCAGTACGGGCCAGACCGGCGACGGGCTGGTGTGGGTGGTGGACGTGGGCCGCGCCGTGTTCATCCGCAAAACGGTCGACGGTGCTCCGCAGCCCTGAGGCACCGGGCGTTCAAAGATCGACGGCGACGGACAGCCATACCATGCTGGACGTGGGGTTTACCGGCCGGTCGGGATGCAGGAACTGTTCCGACCGGTCGCTTATCTCCTGGTGGGAAGAGCCCAGGTTGACGCCGTTCAATGCCACTTCCACCAGCCGGCCATCCATGCGGAAACTGCGTGCCACGCGCAGGTCGAGGGTGGTGTAGGGTCGCGAGACGTAGTCATAGCCCGGTACGTAGCCATAGCCGCCCGCCAGCGGGCCCATGCGCAGCAGGCTGGCCGTGCTTTTCCAGCCATTGCCGTAGTCCTGTAGCCAGGTCAGGGTGGCGGAATAGGGTGATGTACGTTCGGCGGTGGCCCGGTCCTTCACCCGCCGGTCGATCAGCGTGTGGCTGAACAGCACTTCACCGCCGGTCCAGGGTTTGGTTCGCAGCTGGTATTCGATACCGCGTAGTTCCACCGGGAAGTCCACGTTAACGAACTGGGAACTCGGCAGCGGCAGGGGCAGCGGCCCCGTCGGCGACGGCACCGTCTGGCGGACCACGAAATCGCTGATGCGCTCGTTGAAGATGCGTACGTCGAGCGTCGCGTCGAGGGATGGGAAGCGGCCCAGGTAGCCGATCTCGAGGGTATCCACGCGCGGCGTGCGCAGGTTCGGGTTCGATACATAGGGCCACGACAGCAACACGCCGGACTTGGGATCGTAGGCGCGCACGTCGCCGTACAGATCGAACAGGTTGCGCTGCTGCCAGGCGCGGGCGTAGCCGGCCCGGAAGGTGTCGCGGGGACTGGCCTGCCAATTGACGAAGGCCCGCGGGATGAACTGTGCTGCCAGGCTACCGTTCTTTTCGAGGAGCCCCCCCAGGTTGAGCTGCCAGTCCGGTGTGAGATGCCAGTCCAGATTGGAGAAGGCCCGGTACAGATCGAACACCGGTGGCTTCTGCCCGCCGAACAGGAAGGAGGCCTCGGTTTCGTCCCGGCGTGCCTCCACGCCCCACACCATGCGGGCCTGGGGCGACAGGGCGAAGCGGTGCTGGATCTCTCCGTTGGTGCGATCGCTGCTGCGATTGCGGTTGAGGGGAACGGCTGGGTAGAGCGGTGGGGCCGAGGCGAACCATGCATCGGTACTGGCTTCGTGGTTGCGATAGAAGCTGACCAGCCACTCTTCGTCGGCGTTGAGCGTGCGGCGCCAGGTGAAGTGGGCCGTGGCGCTCTCCGTGTCGGTGGGGCGCAGGGCGTTGTTGCCGAACAGTGTGTCGGGGTAGCCGAGCGCGCGGGTGGCGTGGGTGTAGCCGGCACGCAGGGTGATTTCATCCTGTGCGTTGATGCGGTAGTCGCTGCGCAGGCTGATTACCTGGCTGCGGCGGGAATCGTTCAGTCCGCTGAAGCCGTTGTCGAGGAGCTGTGCCGCCGACAGGCGTACGCCGAGGCCGTCACCGCCGCCCGTCCAGCTGGCTTGCGCATCGGCAATGCCCTGGGTACCCGCATTGATCTGGCCCGAGGCGCCGTGGTCCTGGTGGCTATGGCGCGTGATGATGTTGATCACGCCCAGGAAGGCATTGGCGCCGTAGGCATTGGAGTTGGTGCCGCGGACGACCTCGATGCGTTCGATTTCCTGCACGGTGAGGGGCAGGGCCGACCAGTCGACGCCACCGAAGGAGCTCGGCGCGTATACGGAGCGGCCGTCGATGAGGACCTGGATTTCAGTCGGGTAGTCGCTGCCCAGGCCGTGATAGGTGACCCATTGGGAGTGGCCACGCTCCTGGCCGACCTGCATGCCGGGGACGAGGCGCAGGATGCGCGCCACGTCCCGGTAGCCGGTCGCGCGGATGAATTCGCGGTCGAGGATGGTCACCGCGCCGGGCGCTTCGTTGAGTACCTGGGGCAGACGGGATGCCGACAGGACCGTAGGGAGCTCTTCGAAAAAAGGAGATTCTGCGCTGCTGTCCCGGTGTGGTTCCTGGGCATGGAGCGCGGGGGCACAGAGTACACCGGCAAGCGCGGCAGGCAGGGCCCGCCGAATTGTCAGCAAGGACATCGAGCGATTTTTATTTTGGTGGAAACGGGGGCTTCCCTCAGATCAAGCTGACCCCCAATCTCCCGATTATATCGGCCTCGTCCCTGCTTCGATGCGAATCATTGCGCAGCGATCGAATGAATTAGCTCATTGTGAGCACTGGGTACGTGCACTGCGCCCGGCCCGGGTACCCGGGTGCCGCGGGCCGGATGGCGCAGTTCAGGACAGGCGCACCGCCACGAAGATCCGGCTGTTGCCGCGCTGGACCAGCAGTGCGAAGCGGTTGCCGGCGGCGTCGAGAAGCTTGCGGAACTGCTCGACACTGGTGATCGGCTGGTTGTTGATGCCGAGGATCACGTCGCCGGCCTGCAGCCCGGCCTTGGCCGCCGGGCCATTGGCACCTTCGACCAGCACACCGCCGGGCACGCCGAGACGAGAGGCTTCCTGGCCGGTCAGCGCACGGCCGGTGAGCCCCAGCTTGCTGCTGGAGCCTTCGGCCTTGCGGTCGGGCGTGGCTGCGAGGTTGCGTTCGGCGACCTGCTCTCCAAGGGTGACATTCACTTCACGGGCCTTGCGGTCGCGCCAGATCGACAGGCGCACCACCGAGCCCGGTTTCTGTTCACCGATGATGCGCGGCAGGTCGGCGGAGCTGTCCACCTTCTGGCCATTGACGCTCAATACCACGTCGCCCGGCTGCAGGCCGGCCTTCTCGGCCGGCGAGCCGGTTTCGACGTTGGCGACCAGCGCGCCGGCCGGCTTGTCGAGGCCGAAGTTCTGGGCCAGATCGGCGTCGAGGCCCTGGATGGCCACGCCGAGGCGGCCGCGGGACACCTTGCCGTACTTCTGCAACTGGTCCTTGACCTTCAGCGCCACGTCGATCGGAATCGCGAAGGAGATTCCCATGAAGCCGCCTGAGCGGGAGTAGATCTGCGAGTTGATGCCGATCACCTCGCCGGCCAGGTTGAACAGTGGGCCGCCCGAGTTGCCAGGATTGATCGCCACATCGGTCTGGATGAAAGGCACGTAGTTTTCGTCCGGCAGGCGGCGTGCCTTGGCGCTGATGATGCCGGCGGTCACGGTGTTTTCGAAGCCGAAGGGCGAGCCCATCGCGATGACCCACTCGCCGACCTTGCTGTGCTCGGCGTCGCCGGTCTTCACGAAGGGCAGGCCGCTGGCATCGATCTTCAGCAGCGCCACGTCGGTGCGTTTGTCGGAGCCGACCACCTTGGCCTTGAAGTCGCGCTTGTCGGTGAGTTTGACGGTGACTTCGGTGGCGCCATCCACCACGTGGGCGTTGGTCAGCACATAGCCGTCGGCGCTGACGATGAAGCCGGAGCCGACGCCCTGCTGGATCTGCTCGGGTGCCCGGCCGCCGCGTCCGCCACCATTGCCCGGCATGCCGGGGACCGGTACGCCGAAGCGGCGCAGGAAGTCATAGAAGGGGTCATCGGCGAAGGGGTCGTCGCCGGAGGTAGCGCCGCCGCCACGGGCCACTTTCTGGGTGACGCTGATATTGACGACTGCCGGCCCGACCTGTTCGACCAGTCCCGAGAAGTCTGGCAGGCCATAACGGTTGGCGCTGACCGCGGAAGGCGTGGCCGGCGCAACCGCCGGTGGCGTGCTGACTGCATGGGAAGGGGAAATCGCGCCGCCCTCCTGCAGGCAGCCCGTCAGGGCCAGGACGATGGCGGAAAAGACGAGACTGGAACGAACCACGGCAGTTTTCATGCGTAACTCCTGTAATTTTTATCCGGACCTATGGACGTCGGGGCGCGACGTCGTGTTCCCTGCGACAACAAACGCTTACAAAAGTGGGGTTGATTGGGCAGACTGCAAGAGGGGGTGCCTGCGTCGGAACGGATACGCGGGGGCTGCTTTTTGGCCAGGGCGTTGTATAGTTAATCTCTATCGCATTGCGGGTATGCCCTATGACGTTAACCGATCTCCGTTATCTCGTTGCGCTGGCCCGCGAGCGTCATTTCGGGCATGCCGCCGAACGCTGCAATGTCAGCCAGCCGACCCTGTCGGTGGCCATCAAGAAGCTCGAGGATGAGCTGGCCGTCACGCTCTTCGAGCGTAGTGCGGCTGACGTGAAGATCACCGACATCGGTGCCCGCATCGTCGCCCAGGCCGAGAAGGTGCTGCTCGAGGCCGGCCAGATCAAGGAGCTCGCCACCGCCGGCCGCGACCCGCTGTCCGGTCCGCTTAAGGTCGGCGTGATCTACACCATCGGGCCCTATCTGCTGCCCCATCTGATTCCGCGTGTGCATGCGGCGGCGCCGTCGATGCCGCTGCTGATCCAGGAGAACTACACGGCCCGCCTGGCGGAGTCCCTCAAGCGCGGTGACCTGGACGTGATCGTCGTGGCCCTCCCGTTCGAGGAACCCGGCATCGTCACCCAGGCGGTCTATGACGAACCCTTCCGGGTGCTGATGCCGGCCGGCCATGCCTGGGAGAAGGAAGAGGCCATTGCCGCGTCCAGCCTGGCCGAGGCGCCGCTGCTGCTGCTGGGCGCCGGCAACTGCTTCCGTGACCAGGTGCTGGAGGTGTGCCCGATGTGCCGTAGCGGCGAAGGTCTGCAGCGCACGCTGGAAGGCAGTTCTCTGGAGACCATCCGCCATATGGTGGCCACCGGTGCCGGCATCACGGTGTTGCCGAGCAGCGCCGCCGATCCGCTGCCGGACGGCAATGCCCTGCTCAACGTGCGTCCCTTTGTGGCGCCGGAGCCCTTCCGTCGGGTTGCCCTAGCCTGGCGGGTCACCTACCCGCGTAGCGGCGCCATCGATGTGATCCGCTCGGCGATCCTCGCCAGCCCCTTGCCGGGCGTGCGGCCGGTCAGCCGCTGACGGCCGGTGCTGCACCGGCCTCGGTGACGATCCAGTCCATCGGCTGGTCGTGGGGCTGGGGAAAGGTACTGTCCACCCGTGCCAGTTCGAAGGCGATGCCGACGCACAGGGGGGCCGGCTGCAGGGCCGCCAGGGTGCGGTCGAAGTAGCCGCCGCCGTAGCCGAGCCGGTATCCCGCCGCATCGAAGGCGTTGAGAGGAACCAGGATCAGCTCCGGCTGCAGGATTTCAGTGCCGGAGGGTACCGGGATGCCGTGGTGATCCGTTTCCATGGGGACTTCCGGATGCCAGTGCAGGAAGATCATCGGTGCACAGGGAGTCCGGACCACCGGCAACGCGATTTGCCGGTTTGCGTCGGCAGCCAGCCAGCGGTGCGCCCATGGCACCAGGTCCACCTCGCCGCGCCATGGCCAGCAAAAGGCGACCGTCGTTGGCGCGAGCTGGTCAAGCAAGGCGTCCAGGTGATCCTCAATGCGTGCCGTGAGGCGCGCGCGGTCGGTCGCCGGCAGTGCTTCCCGCGCGGCGATGCGGGTTTTTCTTAAATTTTGTCGCGCTGCGGCAATTGCCGTGTCCGAATCCGCGCCGGGGCGGGGGAGGGTGTGATTCACTGTGCTATTCTCCGACGGCATCGATGCAGGACGTAAAAGTAATGAAGAATAGCGTGTGGGCCGTGCTGGCGGCAGTGTTGTGGATGGCCTTGCCGGCAGGTGGCGATCCCGGCGACGAGCGAATCCTGCTGGCCAGGGATGCCGCGCGCAGCGGCGACCGCAATCGTCTGGTCCAGCTTGCGCCTCCCACGGGGCACGTCCTCGATCCCTATCCCGAATACTGGGCGTTATCCAATCAGCTGGCTCGTTCCGTTGAGCCGGATGCACCGCGTATCCAGGATTTCCTGCAGCGCCATGCCGGCAGCTGGGTGGCCGAGAAACTGCGCGGCGAATGGCTGCGCAACCTCGGCAAGCGAGGCGATTGGGCCCAGTTGGCGGCTGAGTTCCCGAACATGGAGCAGCCGGAGCAGGACCTGAAGTGCTACCAGTTCCAGGCCCGCCTGCAGAATGGCGACCGGGCGGCGCTGGACGAGGCCCGTCCGCTGTGGTTCTCGTTGGTGGATACGCCCGAGAGCTGCGTCCCGGTGCTGCAGACACTGGTCCGCGAGGCCCTGGTCGGCCCGGACGAGATGTGGTTCCGCATCCGCCGCCTGATGGAGGCCAAGCGTCTTGCCGGCGCTCGCGCGGTGGCGAGCTGGCTGCCGGTTGATCAGCAACCCGGTCCGTCGGACCTGGAAAGGGCCAGTACCAATCCGGCCACCTATTTCGACCGTCAGCCGATCAATTTTTCGGCGTCCCGTCAGGGGCGCGAACTGGCGCTGATTGCGCTCGCCCGTATCGCCCGTGACGATCCGCAAGCTGCTTACGTGCGCTCTGCGCGCATCGACGAACGCCTGTCGGGCGCCGAACGCAGTTACGCCATTGGCCAGATCGCCTGGCAGGCGGCGGTGCGTCTGCTGCCGGAGGCCCACGTCTGGTACAAGGCGGCCGGGGATACCCCGATGTCCGACGAGCAGGCCGCCTGGCGGGTACGTGCGGCTTTGCGGGCGGGGGACTGGCGCGCGGTGCGCAGTGCCGTCGAATCCATGCCGCCGGGGCTACGCGAGCAGCCGGACTGGAGTTACTGGCTCGGCCGGGCCCAGCAGGCCCTCGGCAACCGGGAGGCCGCCCGCAAGGAATTCGCGCGCATCGCCGGCCATCCGACCTTCTACAGCATCCTGGCCGGCGAAGAACTCGGCCAGACCTTCACGCTGCCCGCCAAGGCCCGCGCCACCAGCGTCGACGAGGCCGAGCTGGCGCGCCAGACGCCGGGCCTGCAGCGGGCCATCGCGCTGTTCCGCCTGGACCTGCGCACCGAAGGCACCCGTGAGTGGAACTGGACCCTGCGCAACAAGGACGACCGCTTCCTGCTCGCCGCGGCCCAGCTGGCCCAGCAGCTCGGCATCTACGACCGGGCCATCAACGCCGCGGACCGGACCCGCAACGAGCACGACTACAGCCTGCGCTACCTGGCGCCTTTTCGCGACCGCATCGAGCCCAACGCGAAGAGCCGCGACCTGGACACCGGCTGGGTCTATGGCCTGATGCGCCAGGAGAGCCGCTTCGTCACCGCCGCCCGCTCCGGCGTCGGTGCCCAGGGGCTGATGCAGATCATGCCGGCCACCGGCCAGTGGGTCGCCGGCAAGCTCGGCATGAAGGGCTTCAACGTCGGCTGGCTGCAGGACCCGGATACCAATGTGATGCTCGGCACCACCTACATGCGCATGGTGCTGGCCGGTCTCGACAACCATCCGGTGCTGGCGTCCGCCGCCTACAACGCCGGTCCGGGCCGCGCGAAGAAGTGGAAGGACAGCAAGCCCCTCGAAGGCGCGGTGTATGCCGAAACCATCCCCTTCAACGAGACCCGCGATTACGTGAAGAAGGTGATGGCCAACAGCGTCATCTATTCCGCCCTGCTCGAAGGGCGGGCTCCGTCCCTAAAGGGCCGCCTGGGCACCATTCCAGCCAGCGATGGCCGCGGTGGCAGCGATCTGGGCAGCGCCGCACCGGGGGCCGGGCTGGAATGAACGGCGCCGCGGGAATTCTTCCGCGGCGGCGCGATCTGTAGAACACCTGCTTCGATCGGGAATCGCCATCATGTCCATCCGCACAGTCCTTCTCATCGGCGGTAGCGGCTTCGTCGGTACCGCCATCGCCGCCCGTCTGGCCGCTGCCGGCAAGACTCTGCTGGTTCCCACGCGCCGCCGCGAGCGGGCGCGTCACCTCCTGCCCCTGCCGACCGTCGAACTGGTCGAGGCCGACGTTACGGACCCCGCGTCGCTGGCCGTGCTGATGACCGGTGTGGATGCAGTGGTGAACCTGGTCGGGGTGCTGCATTCCCGTTCCGGCAGTCCCTACGGTCCCGACTTCGCCCGCGCCCACGTGGCGCTTCCCGAACACATCGTGACGGCTGCTCGGGAGGCCCGCGTGCAGCGCATCGTGCACATCAGCGCCTTGGGGGCTGCGGCGGACGGGCCGTCCGGATACCTCCGCTCGAAGGCCGCCGGTGAGGCCGCAATCCGCGCTGCTGCGCCCGAGGTGGGCTGGACCATCCTGCGGCCGTCGGTGATCTTCGGACCCGGTGACCGTTTTCTGAATCTCTTTGCTGGCCTGCTCAAGCGTTTCCCGGTGCTGCCCCTCGGCGGGGCGAAGGCGCGTTTCCAGCCGGTGTACGTGGGCGACGTGGCGGCGGTGGTGGCCGAGGCCCTCGAACGCCCGGATGCCGTCGGCCAGACTTTCGACATGGCCGGCCCGTGGCAGTACAGCCTGAAGGCCCTCGTCGAGTACGTCGGCACCCTGACGGGGCATCCGCGTCCGGTGATCCCGTTGCCGGAGGGGCTGGCGCTGCTCCAGGCGGCGCTGCTCGAATGCCTGCCCGGCCCGCTGATGAGCCGCGACAACGTGCGCTCGATGCGCGTGCCGAATGTCGTCAACGGCCCGGCCCAGCCATGGGGCCGCCGTCCGACGGCCCTCGAGACGATTGCCCCGTGTTACCTGGGCTCCATCAACAAGCGCGGGCGTTACGACGCCTTCCAGCTCCATCGCCCATGAAAATCTACTGTGTCGGCGGCGCCATCCGCGACGAACTGCTCGGCCTGCCGGTCAAGGACCGGGACTGGGTGGTGGTCGGCGCCACCCCCGAAGCCCTGCTGGCCCAGGGCTATACGCCGGTCGGCAAGGATTTCCCGGTCTTCCTCCATCCCCGCAGCCACGAGGAGTACGCGCTGGCGCGAACCGAGCGCAAGACTGCGCCCGGCTACGCCGGCTTCGTCTTCCATACCGCGGCGGACGTCACGCTGGAGGAAGACCTGGCCCGGCGGGATCTGACCATCAACGCCATTGCGCGCGGCGCCGACGGCGTGCTGGTGGATCCCCACGGCGGTTGCCGCGATCTGCAGGCCCGGGTGTTTCGCCATGTCAGCCCGGCTTTTGCCGAGGATCCAGTCCGCATCCTGCGGCTGGCGCGGTTTGCGGCCCGGTTTGCCGATTTCACGGTGGCGCCGGAAACCCTCGCGCTGATGCGTGGCATGGTGGCTGCCGGTGAGGTGGATGCGCTGGTGCCGGAACGGGTCTGGCAGGAGATTGCCCGCGGCCTGATGGAGGCGCAGCCGT
Source organism: Zoogloea sp. LCSB751 (assembly GCF_002028455.1). Lineage (GTDB taxonomy): Bacteria > Pseudomonadota > Gammaproteobacteria > Burkholderiales > Rhodocyclaceae > Zoogloea. The sequence continues at coordinate 19,222 of NZ_MWUM01000008.1, forward strand.
CGCGGATGATTGAAGTGCTGCGCGACTGCGGCGCGCTGGCGCGCCTGTTGCCCGAGGTGGACCGGTTGTTCGGTGTGCCGCAACCGCCGGAATATCATCCGGAAGTGGACACCGGTGTGCACCTGCTGCTGGTGCTCGACCGGGCTGCTGCCGACGGTCTGGCCCTGCCGGGGCGCCTGGCCTGCCTGGTTCACGATCTGGGGAAGGGCGTCACGCCGGCCGAGACCCTGCCCCATCATTACGGCCACGAGGCAGCCAGCGAGAGCCTGGCGCGGGATGTCTGCCTGCGCCTCAAGTGCCCCGTCGACTGCCGCGATCTGGCGCTGATGATGGCCCGTGAGCACGGCGTCGTGCACCAGGGCCTGGCGCTGCGTGCCGAGACGCTGGTCAAGCTCATCGAGCGCTGCGACGGCCTGCGCCGGCCTGAACGTTTCGCCGCCCTGCTCGATGCCTGCGCCTGCGACTACCGGGGGCGGACCACCTACGAAGCGCGCCCCTACCCCCAGCGGGAGCGCCTGCTTGCGGCGTTGGCAGCGGTGCGCGGCGTCGATGCGGGGGCTATCGCCCGCCGTCTGGCGGACAAGACGCGCATTCCGGCTGAAGTCCACGCGGCCCGGGTGGCGGCCGTCCGTGATCTGGTGCGCCGGGAGAAGGACGCTGGCGAGGCTGAGGGCGAGGGCCGGACCGCCTGCCAGGAAGAGACTCGTTAGCCATTCCACGCACGCCGCTGCGCTGCCGACCTACAATGCGCGCACTTCCATGCGCTTGCCCATCGATTTGCCTGTCGTGTCCCTCCTGGTCCGGCGAATAGCCCTGCTGGCCGCCGGCCTGACCCTGGCCGTTGCGGCCGCGGCCGTGCAGCCGATTCCGGCCTTTCCGGAGGTCAAGGCGGGCGCCGTGCCCTCGGTGGGCGTCCTGCTCGCCCGTGACGGCACGCCGCTGGCCGAGCGGCGTCTCAACCCCCATGTGCGCCGGCTTGAGTGGGTGGGGCTGCACAGCTTGTCGCCGGCCCTCAAGGAGGCTTTGCTGGCGGCCGAGGACAAGCGTTTCTTCGAGCATTCCGGCGTTGACTGGAAGGCCTTCGCCGGCTCCCTGTGGCACAACCTGTGGTACGACCGCAAGCGCGGTGCCTCGACCCTGTCGATGCAGCTGGCCGGTCTGCTCGATCCGGAACTGGCCCTTGGCCGCGACGGTCTGCCGCGGCGCAGCCTGGGCCAGAAGTGGGATCAGGCGCTGGCCGCTCAGGCGCTGGAGGCCCGCTGGACGAAGGAACAGATCCTCGAGGCCTATCTCAACCTGGCGCCTTTCCGCGGCGACCTGCAGGGGGTTCATGCGACGGCACGGGCGCTGTTCGGCAAATCGCCGACCGAACTGGGGCGCCCCGAAGCGTTGATCCTGTCGGTCCTGCTGCGTGGGCCCAATGCCAAGTCCGAGGTGGTGGCCCGCCGGGCCTGCGTATTGGCCGAGCGCCTCAATGCGCCGTCGGCCTGTGCGGCGGTCCAGCGTCTGACCGCCAACAACCTCGATCGCCAGCACACCGGGCCGCGCTGGGAACTGGCGTCCCAGGCGGGCCGGCTGCTTCTTCAGCATCCCGGCGAACGTCTGGCGAGCACGCTGGATGTGGAGGCCCAGCGGGGCGTGACGTCGGTGGTGCACCGCCTGGGTACGCTGGAGGCCGCGGCGGTCGTGCTCGACAATCCCACCGGTGAGGTGCTGGCCTACGTCGGGGCGCCCGACTACGCGGCCCCGGACCACGCGCTCACGCTGCGCAATCCGGGCAGCCTGCTGGTTCCGTTTGCCTACGGGCTGGCGCTGGAGCGCCGGCTGATCACCGCGGCCAGCTTGCTGGAAGATTCCTTGGCCAACCACGTTCCGACCCTGCCTGACGAGCGCATGTGGGTCAGTGTGCGGCGGGCGCTGGCCGAGGGGATGAGCGATCCGGCGCTGGCCGTGGGCCGGCTGGTGGCGGACGGCTTGCCGGAGCGTCTGCGCCAGGCAGAGGTGGAGATGCGTGGTGGCAGCGCCGAACTTGCGCTGCTGCCACTGGCGGCTCTCTACCGCAGCCTGGCCGTCGGCGGGCAATGGCAGGCCCCGCGCTTCGTGGCGGCCTCGGAGCGCCCGTCACGCCGTGTGCTGCGCCCGGAGGCCAGCTTCATCGTTGCCGACATGCTGGGCCTGCCCGACGTCGACGGCAATCCGCAGCCCTTTGCCTTCAGGCAGTACGCCACGGACAGTCGAGAGACGCTGACGGTGGGTTTCTCCGAGCGGTTCACGATCGCCCTGTGGGTGGCCGGGCTGCGTAACGCACCGCAAGCCGCCAGCCAGGCCTGGCACGACATCCTGCGCGGACTGCAGCGGGGACAGACGCTGTCGCGCCCGATGCCGCCACCGGGGGTGGTGTCGAGCCTGGTGGTGTTCGAGCCACCGGTCGAGAGCCCGCGGCGGGAATGGTTCATCCGTGGCACCGAAGTGGAACGGGTAGCGGTGCCGCGGGTGCTGCCGCGTATCGTCCAACCTCTCAATGGCGTCTTGGTGGATGCCATGGCGCTGGTCAGCGACGACGGTTTCAAGGTGTATTTCGAAGCGACTCACCTGCCCGCAGGTGCCTGGTGGCGGCTCAACGGTGAAACCTTCGGACGCGGCGAAAGGCTCGCCTGGCGGCCGGTGGCCGGCCGGCATGTGCTGGAACTGATGTCGGCGGACGGTCAGGTTCTCGACAGCGTCATCTTTGCCGTCCGGGCGCCCCTCGAACCGCCGCTACAGCGCCCGGATCAATAGCCAGGCTGCCAGGGACATCAGCAGGGTGCTGGTGAATGGAATGTGGATGTGCCGCCCGAAGACATCGAAATGCAGGTCGCCAGGCAGGTGCCCGATGCGCCAGCGCCGCAGCGGCAGGCCGGAGCCAAGCCCGGACACCACCGCCACCACCACGATGGCCAGCAACCATTTGAGCATCGTCCGTCGCCTCCATTCTTCCAAAGCCCCGATTTAACCGTAGTTTTCTGCGTAGCAGCATGTTTTCTGCTTTCGCCGCGCCCGCGTGTGCTGTAAGTTCTGGACCCACAACAATACATATTCATGTCCACCCCATGACGCCGATCCCCTGCCTGCCATTTTCAGTCGTCTTCCTTCAGAGGGCGTGTGCATGAACCGCTCCCGTTTTGGCGACCTGGAAGTCCTCTGCCGCGCGCCGGCTGGTGGGGCCCATGAAACGCCCTTGCTGTTCGTCCATGGCGCCTACACCGCCGCCTGGTGTTGGGACGAGTTCTTTCTGTCATGGTTTGCCGAGCAGGGCTACGCGGCGTATGCCATGTCCCTGTCCGGTCATGGCAAGAGCCGCGGGCGGGCTTATCTGGACAGCTTCTCCATTGCCGACTACGTGGCCGACGTGGCTGAGGTGGCGGCCGCCCTACCGTCGCCGCCCGTGTTGATCGGGCATTCGATGGGCGGCATGGTGGTGCAGAAATTCCTGGAAAACCACTCTGCACCCGGGGTCGTCCTGATGTCTTCGGTGCCGCCCCAGGGACTGCTCGGCTCGGCTTTCGGACTGGCTTTCGCGCGGCCGCATCTGCTCGGCGATCTCAACCGCCTGATGGGGGGCGGTCAGCCGCAGATGGAGACGCTGCGTGACGCGCTGTTCCACGAGGCCATCGAGCTGGATCGCCTGCAGCGTTATTACCACCTGTGCCAGCCGGAATCCCATCGGGCGATCTGGGACATGTCCCTGTTCGACCTGCCCTTCCTGTCACGCATGCAGATCCCGCCGATGCTGGTGCTCGGCGGCGAGTACGACGTGCTGATTCCGCCGGAACAGGTGCGCATGACGGCCGCCTGCTACGGGGTCAAGGCGCAGATCCTGCCAGGCCTCGGGCACGGCCTGATGATGGAGTCGGACTGGCGCCTGGCAGCCGAGCCGATCGTGCGCTGGATGAAGGAGAAGGGCCTGTAAATGCCCGAAGGGCCGTGTCTGGCCCGTGCCGTGAAGTTCGTCATGGCAGCGCGCCCCGCCATCGACCATGCTGGAAACGTGAACGAGAGGGTGCGGAGACGGCTGCAACGGATCCCGTGCCGATTTTCCTTCAACCTTTGGAGGCCGCAGCCGTTAGAAGCATCAGCGGGCCTGATTTTTTCCCCTGTACCCGCAACGGAGGCCGATATGGTGATCAGCATGGATATGGAAAGCGGAGCACGGATCTACGGCGAGCCGATCGAAGAGGTCGGCATGGCGTATGGCGACGAGGTGCTGAATGCCAACCCCTTGCCTCCCGAACTGGCGCTGGGACTGCAGGAGGTGGCGAGTGTCGGGCGCGGGCAGCACGCGGTGCCCACTGACGTGGATGCCTTCCTGGCGGCGGTCTATCGCTATCAAGAGTAGGAAGGTTGCCCGTTCCGGTCAGGCCTGCCGGCTCGTTGAGCCAGCAGGCCTTTTTGCTTTTTAGAGCGCGTGGAGGCGGTCGCCGCGGATGAAGCCGAGCAGCGGCTGGGTGAGCTCCTTGCCCAGCGCGATGACCTTGAACAGTTCGCCCATTTCATGGGGGCCGGTGAGGCGCTGTACCGCCTTGGAGGCGCGGATGTAGTCGACGCCGTCTTCCGGTGCCCGGCGGGCCAGGCATTCCAGCACGCCGCAGTTGAACAGCAGCGTGGCCTGGTTGGTGTAGCCGAGCACGTCCAGGCCGGCCTCGAAGCCGGCCTCGGCTACCGCGGTGAAGTCCACGAAGGCGGTGATATCGTTCAGCCCCGGCCACAGGAAAGGGTCACCGTGGGCGTGGTGGCGGAAGTAGCACAGCAGCGTGCCGGTAGCGCGGCTGTCGAGGTAGTACTCGGCCCGCGGATAGCCATAGTCCACCAGCAGCATGGCGCCGCGCTCCAGGCGCGCCGCCCATTCGGTGATCCAGGCCCGCCCGGCGAGGTTGATCTCGCTGACGTATTCGCCTTCGTCGGGCAGCGGCACGTCGAGAGCAGCTGCCGCCTCGGCGACCTTGCCCGTGGCCGGTTGGTCGGCCCAGACGAAAGTGCCGTCCGCGCCGAGGGCCACGCCCCGCTCGAAGATGCCGTCCGGCCGCCAGGCGACGAGATGCACAGGCATCACGTCGAGTACCTCGTTGGCGACCAGTGCGCCGGAGAAACGCTCCGGCAGCCCGTCCAGCCAGCGCACCCGGGAGGCCAGGTGGGGCACCTTGGCGGCGAGGGTGTCGAACTGGCGTTCGCGCAGTTCGCCGGACACCTCGAGGATGCCATAGCTCTCCGGCAACGCGCCGCGGTGCTCCAGTTCGAGCAGCAGGTCCGCAGCCAGCAGCCCGGTGCCAGCGCCGGCCTCGATGATGTGGGGTGCCGACAGGTCCATGATCTGCTGGACTTGGGCGGCCAGCGCCTGGCCGAATAGCGGGGTCAGCTCCGGCGCGGTGATGAAGTCGCCACCCGGTCCGAACTTGTGGGCGCCGCCACTGTAGTAGCCAAGGCCCGGGGCGTACAGCGCTTCGGCCATATAGGTGGCGAAGGAGATCCAGCCACCCTGGGCCTCGATCAGGCTGCGCAGGCGGGAAACGAGGCGTTCGCTCTGGGCGAGTGCGTCGGGCGAAGGCTGGGGCAGGTTCATGGCGGCGGCGAGTAGGGGAAAATCCGCATTTTACCCGTTCGTTGCAGTGCACCGTCGAGGGGGCGGGCGCCGTATGATTACGCCCTTCGCTTGAATTCGCTCCCCTTGGTAGTCATGATTGAAGATCCAATCGCCCCGGTCGTGCTGGTGACGGGCGGTGCCCGCCGTGTCGGTGCCGAGCTTGTGCGTTGTCTGCATGCGGCCGGTGCCCAGGTGGCCGTGCATTATCGTCATTCCCGTGATGAGGCCGAGGCCTTGGTTGCCGCACTGGAGCGGTTGCGTCCGGGCTCGGCGCTGGCACTGCAGGCGGACCTGCTGGACTGTGCGGCCCTGCCGCGGCTGGTCGAGGCCGTGGTGGCGCATTTCGGGCGGCTCGATGGGCTGGTCAACAATGCCTCGAGTTTCTTCCCGACGGCCCTTGGCGACATCGACGAGGCAGCCTGGGGCGACTTGATCGGTTCCAACCTGAAGGCGCCGCTGTTCCTCGCCCAGGCGGCAGCCCCTCACTTGACGGCAAGCGGCGGAGCAATCGTCAACATCGTCGACATCCATGCCGAACGGCCGTTGAAAGGCTACCCTTTGTACTGCGCGGCAAAGGCCGGCCTGCTGGGCCTGACCCGCGCGCTGGCGCTGGAGCTGGCGCCGCGGGTGCGGGTGAACGGTGTCGCTCCGGGGGCGATCGAATGGCCCGATGACGGCCAGTTTCCGCCGCAGGAGCGGGAGCGCATCGTCGCCCATACGTTGCTGAGGCGGGTCGGTTCGCCGTCCGACATCGCCCGTACGGTGCGCTTCCTGCTGTTCGATGCACCGTACGTAACCGGCCAGATATTGCCGGTGGACGGCGGGCGAAGCGCCTATTTATAAGCTATTTAACACTTGTCCCGATCAGCATTAAATGCGATCGGACTATAATTCGCGGAAATTGAATTGACATGGAACAAGTAGTGCCAGCTCTTGCCAACCAGGCAGAAGAACAGCCTGAAACGGAAAGCCGCCATTCCAACACTTTCCTTCGCCTGAAGAAATTCCTGATGCGCAAGGTGGGCGAGGCCATTGGCGACTATCGCATGATCGAGGACGGTGACGTGGTGATGGTCTGTCTGTCCGGCGGAAAGGACTCGTTCACGCTGCTGAGCCTGCTGATGGAATTGCGGGAGAGGGCACCAATCGATTTCCGCATCGTTGCGATGAACCTCGACCAGAAGCAGCCGGGTTTTCCCGATCACGTGTTGCCCGCGTATTTCGAATCGGTCGGCGTGGAATACCGGATCGTTACTGAAGACACTTACAAAATTGTCAAGGACAAGATTCCTGAAGGCAAGACGACCTGCTCACTGTGCTCGCGCCTGCGACGAGGCATCATCTACCGCACGGCGAAGGAGCTCGGTGCAACCAAGATTGCCCTCGGCCACCATCGCGACGACATGATCGAGACCCTGTTTCTGAACATGTTCTTCGGCGGGAAGATGAAAGCCATGCCGCCCAAGCTGGTCAGCGATGATGGGCAGAACGTGGTCATCCGGCCGTTGGCCTACTGTTCGGAGAAGGATATCGAGCGGTTTGCCCGTGGCATGGAATACCCGATCATCCCGTGCAACCTGTGCGGCAGCCAGGAAAACGCCCAGCGCAAGCAGATCAAGGCCATGCTGCGTGACTGGGACGAGCGTTTCCCGGGGCGTATTGTGTCCATTGGCACCGCCATGAAGAACGTCGTGCCGTCGCACCTGGCTGACGCCGAGCTGTTCGATTTCCGCAACGTGTCGCGGGATACGCGGGTTGAACAGGGCGACATCGTTTTTGACAATCCGGAGCTGCCGGTCAATCCGGAAGACAAGGCAGCCATCCCGATCGGAATCTGGAAGAGCTGATTTCATGAGATCCTGCTTTGCCCCCGCCGGAAGCCACCTGGTCCGGATCCACCTTTTTCCGCCTGGCGCGGATCGCGGAGTCGTCCAGTATGTCTGATCGCGCCAAGGCGCCCTGCCTCCTCTTCGCCGAAATTGCCGGCGGTATTCTCCTTGCCGAAAAACTGGGTGAGGCCGAGGCGGCCTACGCGGTCGAACGCAGTCTGAACCGCATGTCGCGCTGTGCCGAGGCCTACCAGGCCATCGGTTTCGCGGTCCGGCGGGAGTCGCTGGTGGCCCATTTTCCCGATGCGGATTCAGCCTTGCTGGCGGCCCGGGAAATGCGCGAGCGGGTTCGGGCCCTGCCCCCAATGAGCGGCATCAAGCTGGTGCTGAAAGCGGGTGTGGTACTGGAGACGGAGGCCGAGGGGCTGGGGCTGGACGCTGAAAAGCTCGCCGTGCTGTTGGTCGAAAGTCACGGTCCCGACAGCATCGCGGTGTCGGAGAACCTGGGGCGCGTCTTGACGCCCTCCCTGCGTCGCATGTTGGGGCAGTCGGAGGATGGGGCGGGCGAAATGCCCATTCCGGTTCTCGAGCTGGGGGAAGCGCCTCCACCCACGCCGGCGGAACTCCGTCATGAGGCGCTACAGGCTCACAAGCACATGCGGATCAGCTATCGTGGGCGCAGCTGGGTACTGGATGGGACTCGCCCGGCCCTGTTGTTCGGGCGCGATACCGGTAACGACATCGTGATCACCGACCCGCGGGTGTCGCGCCAGCATGCCCGCCTCGAGCTGCGCAACGGTTTGTTCTATCTGGCCGATTCGAGCACCAACGGTACTTTCCTGCTAGAGGAGGGCAGTCCGGAGCACTGCGTCAAGCGCGAGGAGTTCATCCTCGGGGAGAAGGGACACATCGGCTGCGGATTTTCCGTTAACGACAACATGTCCGACGTGGTGGCATTCGCCCTGGGCTGATCGGTCGAGTTCTCCGACCCGAACGACAAAGGGCCGCGATGCGGCCCTTTGCACGTGGGTGAAACCGGTCCGGCGACCGCTCAGCCCTTGAGGCAACTGCTCATGAACTTCTTGCGCTCGTCGCCCTTCAGCGCCTTGTCACCCGCTTCCTTGTTACAGGACTTCATTTTGTCCTGCTGGGTAGTCTTGCCGTCCTTGGGGGCAGCGGCGGGCTTGGCAGACAGACAGTCCTTCATGAAGGCCTTGCGTTCATCGCCTTTCTTGTCGGCGGCGGAGGCATTGCATTCCTTCATCTTGTTTTGCTGGGTTGTCGCGGCAAAGGCGGCGGGTGCCAGGCTGGCGGCAAACAGGGAAACAGCGACGCTCAGGATAATTTTTTTCATCAGGCCACTCCTCGTATGGACGGTTTGTCGGTGCTGCTCATGCATCATAAACGCACTGCGGGACGAACTGTTGACGGCGGAAAGGCGCGCCGATGGGGCGTTTGCGACGAGATGTATCCGCACTTGTCAGAAGCCGCTTTCTTCCATCGCACGGCGTTGGCGGTCGACGAATTCCTGGGTCGAATCGATGCCGCGCAGTAGCAGGATCGTCGACCGCACGGCAGCTTCGAGCAGCACGGCCAGGTTACGACCGGCCGCCACTGGCAGTACGACACGGCGCACCGGTACGCCGAGGATGGGCTGTTGCTCGCCGTCAAGGGTCAGGCGCAGGGGATCCTCCTGGCCTGGCTGACGGCGCTGCAGGTGGACCACCAGCTTGAGCTTCATCTTCCGCCGGCAGGCCGTCTCGCCGAAGATCGTGCGGATGTTGAGGATACCGAGGCCGCGCACCTCGATGACATCCTGCAGCAGCTCGGGGCAACGCCCTTCCAGCACGGTGGGGGCGATGCGCGAGAATTCGACGATGTCGTCGGCGACCAGGCCGTGGCCCCGGGAGATCAGCTCCAGCGCCAGCTCGGACTTGCCGGCGCCTGAATCCCCGGTGATGAACACGCCGAGTCCCAGTACGTCCATCAGCACGCCATGCAGCGCGACCCTTTCGGCCAACTGGCGCGACAGGTAATTGCGCAGCAGGTCGATGACGTTGGCCGATGGCAGCGGGCTGGCGAAAAGGGCGATGTCCTCGTTGGCGCAGAGGGTGCGGATGATGCTGGGGATGTCCTCGTCGTCGGCCACGACGAGAGCCGGCGGGGCGTAGGAGAGGATCTCCCGCACGTGGTGGATGACTTTTTCGCGGGTCTGGCGACGGGCCCAGGCCATCTCGGAGGCGCCGAGGATCTGCAGCCGGTCGGGGTGGATCAGGTTGAGGTGGCCGACCATGTCGGCGGGCCAGATGCGGTCTTCGGAGACCGAAATGCGGGTCGCCAGGCTGCCGCAGATATGGCGTAGCCGCAGGCGTTCCAGGTTGTCGTCAAATAGACGGCTAACCGTTGTCTGACGCATGGCTGCCCCATTGGGCGAAAAGGGTATGGGCGGCCTGCGCATCGGGCGCGTTCATCAGTTGTTCGCGGAAATTGCGGTCGCTGAACATCTGGGCCAGTTCGGACAGCAGTTGCAGGTGATGTTCGTTGGCCTGTTCAGGGACCAGCAGCACGAACAGCATCGAGACAGGGCGTCCGTCAGGCGCGTCGAAGGGAACGGGGTCGGCAAGGCGGATGAACGCGCCCAGTGCCTCCTTGAGGCCCTTTATGCGGCCGTGGGGAATGGCGATGCCCTGGCCGAGGCCGGTGGAGCCGAGCTTCTCGCGGGCAAACAGGCTGTCGAAGACGGTGCTGCGGCCGATGCCGTGGTTGTTCTCGAACAGCAGGCCGGCTTGCTCGAAAGCGCGCTTCTTGCTGCTCGCCTCGAGTCCGACGACCACATTGGTCGGCGGTAAAAGTTTGGCGATGAGGTTCATGCGAGGACTCTCCCGTGTGCGGAGCGGGCCGACACAGGTTGCCGGTGGAAGGCGATTCAGGAAGATCCGGGGGCGGAGGCCGCCGGGGCCGTTGTGTCAATTGGGGCGCATTATAGCCACAACGGTCCCGGGGAAAAGGGTATTACTCGACGCCGGGAATCAGGACTCGGCGAGGTGCTGCTTGAGGGAGTCGTGACCGTGGTCGGCAGTCTTGTCCTTGTACTTCAGGACCTGACGGTCGAGCTTGTCGATCAGGCCATCGATGGCTGCGTACATGTCGGCATCTTCGTTCTCGACGTAGATGTCCTTGCCGCGCACGTGCACGGTGACTTCGGCCTTCTGACGCAGCTTTTCCACCGAGAGGATCACGCCGACGCTGGTGACGTTGTCGAAGTGACGGATCACGCGGTCGAGCTTGGTCGTGACGTACTCGCGGATGGCCGGCGTAACTTCGACGTGATGCCCCGTGATGTTGAGGTTCATGGTTGCTACCTTTCTGTCAGATGGTTTTGCGCAGACTGACCGGCGGAATATCGAGGGACTCGCGGTACTTTGCAATCGTCCGGCGAGCCACCACGATACCCTGCTGGCCCAACAACTCGGCAATCTTCGCGTCGGACAAGGGCTTCTTCTTGTCTTCCGCCCCCACGAGCTGGCGAATCAGCGCCCGAATCGCCGTCGAGGAGGCAGCTCCACCGCTGTCGGTGGCGACGTGACTGCCGAAAAAATACTTGAATTCGAAAATGCCCCGCGGCGTGGCCATGTACTTTTGGGTGGTCACCCGCGAAACGGTGGATTCGTGTAGATCCAGCTGTTCGGCAATCTCCCGCAGGGTAAGCGGACGCATTGCCACATCGCCATAATCGAAGAACTGGCGCTGGCGGTCAACGATCGCTTGCGAAACGCGCTGGATGGTGTCGAAACGCTGCTGCACGTTCTTGATCAGCCAGCGGGCTTCCTGCAGGTGGCTCGACAGGGAGCCGCTGGCGCCGCGGTTGTCGCGCAGGATCTGGGCATACAGCTGGTTAATGCGCAGGCGCGGCATCGCGTCGGGGTTGAGGCTGACGACCCAGTTGCTGCGGAGCTTGCGGACCACCACGTCGGGCACCACGTAGCGGGTGTCGGCCTGGGAAAACTGGGCGCCGGGGCGCGGGTTGAGGCCCAGGATCAGCGCGTGGGCCTCGCGCAGGGTGTCGTCGCTGCAGCGCAGTGCGCGCTTGATCTTCAGGAAGTCGCGGGAGGCCAGCAGTTCGAGATGCTCGCTGACGATGGCGATGGCCAGGTCACGGACTTCGCTGGGGGGCAAGGGGTGCAGCTGCAGGGCCAGGCATTGACCCACGTCCTGGGCGCCTATGCCGGCCGGGTCCAGGCTCTGGATCTGGCGCAGCGCGATCTTGAGGTCGTCCAGCTCGATCTCCAGCTCGGGCGGCAGCAGCGGCAGCAGGTCCGCCAGGTCCTGGCTGAGGTAGCCGTCATCGTCGAGGGCTTCGATCAGGAAGCGCACCAGGGCCCGGTCCCGGTCGGACAGGGGGGTGAGGGCGACCTGGGCGTCCAGGTGGTCGCGCAGGGAGGGGACGGCCGCCTGGAACTCCTGGAAATCGGTCTCGTCATCGTCGTCCCGCTGCCCGCCGCTGCCGGCCGCGGCCCATTCGCCGGCTTCGCCGCCACCGTCGAAATCATGGTCCGGCTCGCGCTCGCGTTCGGACTCCCGGGATTGCTCCTGCTCGCGCTCGTGGGCGGCCTCGCTGCCGGCCGGCGCCAGGGGGCCGGGGGCCTCGACGCGGCTCGAGCCGAGGTCGCCCTCGGGCTCTTCCCGTTCGAGCATGGGGTTTTCCAGGAGAATCTTTTCGATTTCCTGGTTGAGTTCGAGGGTCGACAACTGCAGCAGCTTGATGGACTGCTGCAGCTGGGGGGTCAGCGCGAGATGCTGGGAGAGTTTGAGCTGGAGACTGGGCTTCATGAGTCGTATCGGGCCTCAGAGCCTGAAGTGCTCGCCGAGGTACACCTGGCGGACCTGTTCGTTGTGAACGATCTCGTCCGGGCGGCCACTGGCCAGCACTTCGCCGGCGTTGATGATGAAGGCACGGTCGCAGATGCCGAGGGTTTCACGGACGTTGTGGTCGGTGATCAACACACCGATCCCCTTGTCCTTCAGGAAGCGGATGATTTTCTGGATATCGATGACGGCGATCGGGTCGACGCCAGCGAAGGGTTCGTCCAGCAGGATCAGGCGCGGGTCGGTGGCCAGGGCGCGGGCGATCTCGCAGCGCCGGCGTTCGCCACCGGACAGGGAGATGGCGGTGCTGTCGCGCAGGTGTTCGATGCCCAGCTCGTTCAGTAGCTCGTCGAGGCGGGTGGCGATCTGCGCCTTGGAGAGGCTCTGCAGCTCGAGCACGGCCTGGATGTTTTCCGCCACCGTCAGCTTGCGGAAGACGCTCATCTCCTGCGGCAGGTAGGACAGGCCCAGGCGGGCGCGCTGGTGGATCGGGCGATGGGTCAGCACCTCGTCGTCGAGGGTGATCTCGCCACCGTCAGCGGCCACCAGACCGACGATCATGTAGAAACAGGTGGTCTTGCCGGCGCCGTTGGGGCCGAGCAGGCCGACCACCTCGCCGCTGCCAACGTCGAAGGAGACGTCATGAACGACCGTGCGGGCCTTGTACTTCTTGCGCAGGTTGCTGACTTTAAGCAGGCTCATCGCCGGGGTGTTCTTTCAGGACTCTACGAATGATTTCGGTGGAAAAGCCGCGACCTTGAAGGAATCTCGCCTGCCGTGCCCATTCTCGCGCGTCTGTGGGGGGCGTGGCGAACTTTCGGCGATGGATGTCACGGGCACGCTCGAGCTCGGTGTCGGTGGTGTTCTCTTCGATGGCTTCGCCGATCAGCTCGGCGGGTACGCCGCGGCGGGCCAGTTCCAGCTTCAGGCGGGCTGCACCGAAGCGGCTGGCCTTGGCGCGTACGTAGGCGTCGGCGAAGCGGGCGTCGGACAGCAGACCGAGGTCGATGAGACGGTCGAGCTCGGCGCCGACCTCCTCCGGGCTGCCGAGCGTGCCGAGCTTGCGCGCCAGCTCCGCGCGGGAGTGTTCCCGCTGGGCCAGGCAGCGCAGGGCACGCTCATGCAGGGTCATCGCCATCGGCCTGTGGTCCTCGTCCGGGGGTCAAGCCGCCGCTGTTGCCGTCGGCGGCACCACCGCCATTTCGGGCAGGCCGACCGCTACGCGGATCTTGTTTTCGATCTCGCGGGCGATGTGCGGGTTGGTCTTCAGGAACTCGCGGGCGTTGTCCTTGCCCTGGCCGATCTTTTCGCCGTTGTAGGCGTACCAGGCGCCGGACTTGTCGACGAACTTGTGCTGGACGCCCAGGTCGATGATCTCGCCCTCGCGGGAGGTGCCTTCGCCGTACAGGATGTCGAACAGGGTTTCGCGGAACGGCGGGGCGACCTTGTTCTTGACGACCTTGACCTTGGTCTCGGAGCCGATCACCTCGTCGTTCTTCTTGATGGTGCCGATGCGGCGGATGTCCATCCGCACTGATGCGTAGAACTTGAGCGCATTGCCGCCGGTGGTGGTTTCAGGGCTGCCGAACATCACGCCGATCTTCATGCGGATCTGGTTGATGAAGATCACCAGCGTGTTGGTGCGCTTGATGTTGGCGGTCAGCTTGCGCAGCGCCTGGGACATCAGGCGGGCCTGCAGGCCGGGCAGCTGATCACCCATCTCGCCTTCGATTTCGGCCTTGGGGGTCAGGGCCGCGACAGAGTCGATGACAACCACGTCCACGCCGCCGGAACGCACCAGCATGTCGGCGATCTCGAGGGCCTGTTCGCCGGTGTCGGGCTGGGAGATCAGCAGGTCGCCGATGTTCACGCCGAGCTTCTGGGCGTAGGTGACGTCCAGTGCGTGCTCGGCGTCGATGAAGGCCGCTGTGCCGCCGAGCTTCTGCATCTCGGCAACGACCTGGAGGGTCAGCGTGGTCTTGCCGGAGGATTCCGGACCATAGATCTCGACAACCCGGCCACGCGGCAGACCTCCGATGCCGAGGGCGATGTCGAGGCCCAGGGAGCCGGTGGACACGGTCTGGATGTCGCTTTCGACTTCGCCATCACCGAGGCGCATGATCGATCCCTTGCCGAACTGCTTTTCGATCTGCGAAAGGGCAGCGGCGAGGGCCTTGGCCTTGTTGTCATCCATTTGTCTTGATCCTTGTGATAAGGGTTTTGGAGATTATGGCACAGAGTTTGCGTAGGAGTGGACGCAGGTGCCGCAGCAAATTTTCGCCACGAGGCATGTGACGGTGCTGGTATTTTATACAGTTGCTGGCGGGCGTCCAGCGAAATTGCTGAGCATTATTGCAATCCGCATGCCGGGTGACTTTTTGGGGGCCGCGCGCGCCGGCGCCGGGATCTTCAGCGGTAGCGGCGGAGCAGTTCTTCGAGGGCGAAGACGACGGCCTGGCGACGCACTGCTTCACGGTCGCCGTCGAAGCGGCAGGTGGCGGTCTGGGCTGTCTCGCCGCTGCGGATCCAGCCGAAGCAGACGGTGCCGACGGGTTTTTCCGGTGAGCCGCCAGTGGGGCCGGCGATGCCCGAGATCGACAGGGCCAGGTCGGCCTCGGCGCGTTCCAGCGTGCCGCTGGCCATCGCCGCGGTTGTCTGTTCGCTGACTGCGCCGTAACGCGCCAGCGTCATCGGCGAGACGCCGAGCAGCGCGCACTTGGCGTCGTTGGAGTAGGTGATGAAGCCGCAGTCGAACCAGGCCGAACTGCCGGCTGTGGCGGTGACCACTTCGGCGACCCAGCCGCCGGTGCACGATTCCGCGCTGGCCAGCCGCCAGCCCTTGTCCTGCAGATGCTCGCCGACGAGGCGGGACAGGGTTTCCAGTTGAGCGTCCATCAGCCGATGATCCTCATCAGGATGGCCAGCACCAGCAGCGAATAGCCGGCGGCCAGCAGGTCGTCGAGCATCACGCCGAAGCCGCCGCGGGTGCGTTCGTCCACCCAGCGGATCGGCGGTGGCTTGACGATGTCGAAAAAGCGGAAGGTCACGAAGGCGGCGGCCTGCCAGGCCAGCGTGGCGGGGGTCAGCCACAGCACCAGCCAGATCGCGACGATCTCGTCCCACACGATGCTGCCGTGGTCGGCCACGCCGAGGGCGCGGCCGGTGCGTTCGCAGGCCAGCACGCCGAACAGGAAGCAGGCCACCAGCAGCGCGGCAAACATCCCGTCTGACAGCGGTGCCGACACGAAGGGGAACAGCGCCCAGCCGGCCAGCGTGCCGAAGGTGCCGGGGGCTTTCGGTGCCAGGCCGGAGCCGAAGCCAAGGGCCACGAAATGGGCCGGATCGGAAACCAGGAAGCGCGGCGTGGGTTTCATGCGTCGCGGCCGAAGTGGTCGTAGCCGCGTGCCGTGGCAGGTCGCAGTTGGCCGTCGCGGGTGCGTAGCGAGAGTTGTTCGGTCTGCGCCGTGATGTGGCCGATGCGGTGCAGCGGCAACGGCAGGTTTTGCGAAATGGCCTCGATGTCGCCGCGGCGGTCAGCCGGGGCGGTGAACAGCAGTTCGTAGTCGTCACCGCCAGCGGTGCAGGCGGCGAAGGCTCGCGCTGCGTCGCCGCAGGCGGCGGTCAGCGTGGCGATGGGCAGCGCGGCTTCGTCGATTTCCGCGCCGACACCGGATAGTTCGAGGATGTGGCTCAGGTCGCCGAACAGACCGTCGGAGACGTCCAGCATCGCGTTGGCAAGCCCGCGCAGCGCCAGGCCGAGGGCGACCCGCGGCTGCGGCCGTTGCAGGGCCGCCAGGCAGTCGTCGCGATTGGCTGCGGCCAGCTGGATCTCGCCGCGCAGATCGGCCAGACCGAGGGCCGCTCGCCCAGGAGCGCCGGATACCCACAGGTCGTCGCCGGGGCGGGCGCCGGAACGGGTGACTGCGGTGCCGGTGGGGACTTCACCGAAGATTGTCGGGCACAGGTTGAGGGGGCCACGGGTGGTGTCGCCGCCGATTGCGTCGATGCCGAAGGCCTCGCAGCACGCGAAGAAGCCGCGGGCGAAGGCCTCTATCCAGGCTTCGTCCGCGTGAGGCAGGCTGGCAGCGAGGACCACCCAGCGCGGTTCGGCGCCCATCGCGGCGATATCGGAGACATTCACCGCGAGGGTCTTCCAGCCGAGGTCTTCCGGATCGGTGTTGGCGAAGAAATGCGTGCCGGCCACCAGCATGTCGGTGGAGATGGCCAGCTGCATGCCGGCCCGCGGCCGGATCAGCGCCGCGTCGTCGCCCACCGCCAGGTCGGTGTGGCGGGCGGGACGCGTGAAGTGCCGGCGGATCAGGGCGAATTCGGAAGGCATCGCGCAGGGACGGTCCGGCGGCGGCGCCGGATCAGCTCGACGAATTGCCGCTACGGGCGCCGCGACGCTGCTGGGCGTTGGCTTCCACCTCGTCGGCGCGCACACGGGCCGCGAGCTTGTCGAGCACGCCGTTGACGAACTTGTGGCCGTCGGTGCCGCCATAGCCCTTGGCCAGCTCGATGGCCTCGTTGATGATGACCCGGTACGGCGTTTCCGGGCGATGCACCAGCTCGAAGGTGGCCATCAGCAGGATGCCGCGTTCGATCGGCGACAGCTCGTTGAGGGGACGCTCGATGTAGGGGGCGAAGGCCACCTGCAGATCGGGCGCGTTGCCGATGGTGCCGCGCAAGAGGCCCAGGAAGAGGTCGCGGTCGCACTTGTCGAAGCCGCCTACCTCGCCCATCTGGCTTTCGATGGCGGTCAGCGAGGACTGGCTCAGCAGCCACTGGTAGATGCCCTGCAGCGCAAATTCGCGGGCACGGCGGCGGGGGGACTTGTTCGGCGTGCTCATGCCAGGGCCTTCAACAGACGAGCCATCTCGACGGCAGCCTGGGCGCAGTCGGCGCCCTTCACCTGCATGCGGGCCAGCGCCTGGTCGTCGTCCTCGGTGGTGAGGATGCCGTTGGCGATGGGCACGCCGGTGTCCAGGGTGACGCGGGTGAGGCCGGCGCCCTGCTCGTTGGAAACCAGCTCGAAGTGGTAGGTCTCGCCGCGGATCACCGCGCCGAGGGCCACCAGCGCGTCGTAGCGGCCGCTCTTGGCCATGACCTGCAGCGTCAGCGGGGCCTCGAGGGCGCCGGGCACGGTGGCGATGGTGATCGCGTCGGGGGCGACGCCGAGGCGCAGCAACTCGGCGGTGCAGGAAGACAGCAGGCCTTCGCAGACGTCGATGTTGAAGCGGCACATGACGATGCCGACGCGGAGGCCCTGGCCGTCGAGGCTGGGGGCGATTTCGGGGATGTTGTCGTAACGGGGCATGGGGTTACCTGAAAGGAGGATTCGTGGGCCGGTGGGCTCAGGCTTCGGGCGCGACGTGGCCGACGACGGTCAGGCCGAAACCGGCCATGCTGGGGATCTTGCGCGGGCTGGCCAGCACCTTCATCTTGCCGACCTTGAGTTCGCGCAGGATCTGGGCGCCGATGCCGAACAGGCGCGGGTCCCACTTCTGGGCCGGCTTGGCGGCGGCTGGGTCGCCGGACAGCTGGGCGAGCAGATCCTGGCCGCTCTGCGGGCGGTACAGCAGCACGATCACGCCGTTGCCGTGTTCGGTGATGCGTTTGAGGGCGGCGTCCACCGGGAAGCTGTGGCGGCCGCTGGTGGTGTCGAGGAAGTCCAGCACCGACACCGGCTCATGGACGCGGACGAGGGTTTCAACGTCGGCGCAGATGTCGCCGTACACCATCGCCAGATGGACATCGCCGGAGGTCTTGTCCTCGAAGGCGCACAGGCGGAACGGACCGTGGGCGGTATTGACGGTCTTCTCGCTGACTTTCTCGATCAGCTTCTCGGTGCGTGCTCGGTATTCGATGAGGTCGCGGATCGCGCCGATCTTCAGGCCGTGCTCCTGGGCGAACTCGATGAGTTCGGGCAGGCGGGCCATGGTGCCGTCGTCGTTCATGATCTCGCAGATCACCGACGCCGGTTCCAGCCCGGCGATGGCGGCCAGATCGCAGCCGGCTTCGGTGTGGCCGGCGCGGATCAGCACGCCGCCCGGCTTGGCCATGATCGGGAAGATGTGGCCCGGCTGCACGATGTCGGTGGACTTGGCGTGGCGGGCCACGGCGGCCTGCACGGTGCGCGCCCGGTCGGCGGCGGAGATGCCGGTGGTGACGCCCTCGGCCGCTTCGATCGACACCGTGAACGCGGTGCTGAACTGGCTGCGGTTGTCCCGCGCCATGTGGTTGATGCCCAGCTGGCGGCAGCGCGCTTCGGTCAGCGTCAGGCAGATCAGGCCGCGGGCATGCTTGGCCATGAAGTTGATGGCTTCCGGCGTGATGTACTCGGCGGCGATGACGATGTCGCCTTCGTTCTCGCGGTCTTCCTCGTCCACGAGGATGACCATCTTGCCGGCCTTGATGTCGGCGATGATGTCCTGAATGGGAGCCAGTGCGCTCATGCGGAGGCTCCTTCGTCGCTGTTGCGCCAGGCCTGCATGCGCTCCACGTAGCGGGCGATGAGGTCGATCTCCAGGTTCACGGTGCTGCCGGCGGCGAGGCGCTTGAGGGTGGTGACCTGTACGGTGTGCGGGATCAGGTTGATCGAGAAGTCGCGGCCTTCGACGCGGTTGACCGTCAGGCTGACGCCGTCGATGGTGACCGAGCCCTTCTTGGCGATGTAGCCGGCGAGGGCGGCCGGGGCGCGGATGATCAGTTCATGGCTTTCGCCGATCGGCGCGAACTTGACCACTTCGCCGATGCCGTCCACGTGACCGGTGACCAGGTGGCCGCCCAGGCGGTCGGCCAGGCGCAGGGCCTTCTCGAGATTCACCTCGCCGGGTTCGGCGAGGCCGACCGTACAGTTGAGGGTTTCGCGGGACACGTCGAAGTGGACGGTCTTGCCTTCGCGGGCAATCACCGTGAGGCACACGCCGTTGTTGGCGATGCTGTCGCCGAGCTGGACGTCGTCCAGGTCGAGGGTGCCGACGTCCACGGCGAGGCGTACGCCGTCTTCAAGGGGCGACACGCTCAGGATGCGGCCGGTGGCGGCAACGATTCCGGAGAACATGGGTTTGGGGCTTCGAGAGGGGAAAACGCGATTCTAGGCGATTTCCGCGCGGGGCTGGCGCTTTGTGCGGACGGGGTAAAGCCCGGCTGACGTCCGCTGGGGCGAATTCATTCGCCCTCGGACTCCGTTCAGCTCGCTGAAGGCTAATGAATCGCTCCAGCGAGAGCGAACCCCCAGCGCGGGAACCGGTCCCTGCTGGGGGCAGTGAAGCCGGGGGAATTAAAGAATCTCGGCGATGTGGTCGCGTTCCTTCAGTTCCTCCTCGAACTGGCAGATCTCGCGGCCCAGTGCATTGCGTGCCGACACCATACCGATCGGACGGCCGTTTTCAACCACCGGCACATGGCGGAAGCCGCCTTCGAACATCATGTGCAGGGCGTGATCGAGGGGCTTGTCGGGCGTTGCGGTCTGCAGCTTGACCGACATCACCTCGGAGAGGAGCGTCTTGTCCGGGTCGAGGCCCTTGGCGACGACCCGGTTGAGCACGTCGCGCTCGGTGAACAGTCCGCTCAGCAGGCCTTTGTCGTCCACCACCAGGATCGCCCCGACCTTGGCGTTGGCCATGGCGATTGCCGCGGCACGGACGCTGGTTTCGGCGATGGCGCATGTGACGGACTGGCCGTCGATGACGTCACGCAGGGTTCTATTCGGCATCGTTGTCTCCTTTATAGGTGTGTATTGAAGATGCAGACAAAGTGAACAAAAAAGCGGGGCGCCCGGGCGTCCCGCCGGTAATCTGGAGCGTCAGGTGCTTGCCGGAGGCTGGGCTGGCCTGCTGATGTCGGGCTTGGTGTGTTTGCCGGTGTTGGCGCCACAGGCCTGTGCTGCAGAGATGCATCCCAGGGCCAGAGCGAGGAAGAGGACGACGGAGCGGGTCATGGGGCTGCGCCTCCGGGAGGGATTTGATGATTAATCATGGAACGTCCGGGGCGCTTTCGCAAGTTGCGAAAAAGTACCGCCTTACCTGTGTTGGGCAGCGTGGCAAGGGGGCGCGCTTAGGCATACCATCGTGCGGTGGCGGATGGCGCTTGGCTGTCCGGACTCCGATGCGTACATGACGGGCAGCGCAACACCAATGACAAGCAGTCCCGATCCAAGCTTCCCGGGGGAAGCGGAAGCCTTCCATACCCTGCTCGAACTGGCCTCCAGGGAAACCGGGGTGGACCTCGACCGCTACAAGGAAGGCACCTTGTACCGTCATGTCCTGCGGCGTTGCCGGCTGCTGGGTCTGGCCACGCTCGCCGACTACCTGGCCCATGCGCGAACGCATCCGGACGAACTGGCCTGCCTGCAGCATGGCTGCATGGTGTCCGTGTCGTCCTTCTTCCGCGATGCCGAGGTGTTCGACGAACTGGCGCGCAGTCTGCGGGCGATGGTTGCCGGACTGCCGGCCGGTGTGCCGCTGCGGGCGTGGGTACCGGCCTGCGCTACCGGCGAGGAGGCCTACTCCATCGCGATGCTGCTGGCCGAAATCGTCGATGAGCAGGCGGTGCCCCGCCAGGTGCGGATCTTCGCCACCGACATCGACCAGGATGCCCTCGAGCTTGCCCGTGCCGGCCGTTACGGCGCTGCCGAACTGGAAGGCCTGGGAGACGAGCGGTTGACCCGCTGGTTCGTTGCGGACGGAGACGCCTGGCGGGTCGGCAAGGCCCTGCGGGAATTGTGCGTGTTCTCGCTGCACGATCTCACCGGGCACCCGCCCTTCATCCGCATGGACCTGATCAGCTGCCGCAACATCCTGATCTATTTCAAGCCCGAGCAGCAGGCCGAGCTGATCCGCAACTTTCACTTCGCCCTCAATCCGGGCGGGTTCCTCTTTCTCGGCAAGGCCGAGTCCATCGGTTACGCGCAGGCCTTGTTCGAACCCGTCGATGCCGCGGGAAAGCTGTACCGGCGTAGCGTCGCCGCCGGCGCGGCGCACGCGCCCAGCTTCCGCCACGGGGCGCCCGAGCGGGTCGCCCGGGTGGCCCCGCGGATGCACGCCCGCCCGCAACGCGAGGCTTTGGCCGAACAGGCCCGTGATCTGGTGGTGGACGCCTACGGCCCACCGGGCGTGCTGGTGGATGCCAATTTCGAGCCCCTGCATTTTTTCGGTGCGTCGCGGCGCTACTTTGCGCTGCCGGTGGCCAGCGCCGACTTCTCGGTGTTTGCGCTGGTCCTGCCGGAGTTGCGTGGCGAGCTCAAGGCCCTCGGACTGCGCATGCGCCAGGATGCGGCCGAGGTGCTGCGGGGTATCGGCGCCCAGGTGCGCATCGGTGAGGAGACCCTGCGTGTCCGTCCGGTACTGCGGCGGGTTGCCGGGCCGGACGGCGTGCCATCGGGGGCCATGCTGATCAGCTTCGAGGAAACCCCGGTCAAGCCGGTGCCGCCGGCGGATGCCGGAAGCGGCGGGCTGGCGTCCGCCGAGGCGGCGGATGAGATTGCCCGTCTGCGTCAGGAGCTGGCCGATACCAGGGAGCACCTGCAGGCGGTCATCGAGGAGCTGGAGGCGTCCAACGAAGAACTGCAGTCCCTCAACGAGGAGATCCAGGCCTCGAGTGAAGAATTGCAGGCGTCCAACGAGGAGCTGCAGGCCTCCAACGAGGAACTCACGACGCTCAACGAAGCGCTGCGACTGAAATCCCTCGAGTACGTCCAGCTCAACACCACTCTCGCCAACATCCAGGACTCCATCCGCTCCAGCCTGGTGGTGGTCGACCGGGATGGCCGGGTGACCCGGTTCAATGCGTTGGCCGGGCGCGTCTTCGGCCTGTTGCCCGGTGACATCGGCCAGTTCCTGTACGGCGTGCCCTGTTACCTCGACCTGCCGCTGTTGCGGGAATGGGTGAGCGGCGTGGTGGCCGGCCAGGGGTCGCGGGTCGAGCACGTGCAGCAGCACGATCTGCATTACCTGGTGCAGGTGGATCCTTACCTCGACGAAGTCGGCGGCAATGCCGGCGCGGTGCTGACCTTCACCGACATTTCCGAGCTGCGCCGCGCCGAGGATGCCCAGGCCCTCAGCGAGGCCCGCTTCCGCCAGGTCTGGGATTCCAGCGTCGAGGGCTTGCTGGTGGTCAAGCCCGACGGGGAAATGCTGCTCGTCAACCCGGCTTTTGCGCAGATGTTCGGCTACACGGAAGACGAACTGATCGGCAAGCCGGTCGAGATCCTGGTGCCGGAGTCCCAGCGGGACGGCCACGGATTCCGGCGCGAGCGCTATCACCACAGTCCTGCGCAGGCGCAGGCGCTGATGTCGCGCCGCAACCTGTGCGGCTGCCGCAAGGACGGCAGCGAGTTCGCCATCGAACTGAGCCTTGGCAGCCTCAATATCGACGGCGTGGACCACGTGCTGGCCACCGTGTCCGATGTCACCGAGCGCAGCCTGGCGGAAGAGCTCCTCAAGGCCAGCGAACGACGCCTGCGCCTGGCCCTCGATGCGGCGCGGGCCGGTTTCTGGGAAGTCTTCCTCGAGAGCAACAACCACTACTGGTCCGATGAGCTGTGGGGCCTCTACGGGCTCGAGCCCGATTCCGTCACCCCGTCCCACGAGGCCTGGCTGGATACCGTTCATCCGGCCGACCGCGCCCCGGCCGACGCCGTGATTGCAGAAGCGCGCGCCCGCGAAGAGCGTTTCGAGATCGAATGGCAGGTCAAACTGCCCGACGGCCAGCCCCCCCGCTGGCTGCTGTCGATCGCCCAGCCGGTGCGCGGCGCCGACGGCCGGGTGCGCAGCTACATCGGAATCGTCATCGACGTGAGTGCCCGCCGTCTCGCCGAAGCGCGGCGCCGCGAGAGCGACGCGATGCTGGCTACCATCCTCGACAACGTGGGCGCCTACATTTACATCAAGGACACCGACTACCGGTACACCTACGCGAACGGTGCGGTATGCCGGCTGTTCGGCGTCGAGCGAGAGCAGATCTGCGGCAGTAACGACGATGCCTATTTCGACGCAACGACCGCCCGTACCCTGCTTGCCAACGACCGCCGGGTGATCGAGGGCGGCGAGCGCATCGAGATCGAGGAAACCAATGTGGACGCCCGCAACGGCGAGACCCACAGCTACATCTCGGTCAAGCTGCCGCTGCGCCGGGATAACGGCTGCATCTATGCCCTGTGCGGTATTTCCACCGACATCACCGAACGCAAGCGCGCCGAACAGGAGTTGCTACGCCACCGCCAGAATCTGGAGAGCCTGGTGGATGCGCGCACGCGGGAACTGCTGCAGGCCAAAGACGCCGCCGAATCGGCCAACCGGGCCAAGAGCGCCTTCCTCGCCAACATGAGCCACGAGATCCGCACGCCCCTCAACGCGGTGCTCGGCATGGCGCGGATCATGCAGCGCGACGGCGTCAGTCCGACCCAGGCCGAGCAGCTCGGCAAGATCGACGGCGCCGCCCAGCACCTGCTCGGTGTCATCAACGACATCCTCGACCTCTCCAAGATCGAGGCCGAGAAGTTCATCCTCGAGGAAGGCGAATTTGCGCTGGACGGGGTGGTGGACAACGTGGCGGCAATGATCCACGACCGCCTGACTGCCAAGGGCTTGCACCTGCAGGTGCAGGTGGAAAGCCTGCCCCATCTGCTGCGCGGCGATGGCACACGCTTTACGCAGGCCCTGCTCAACCTGGCCAGCAACGCCGTCAAATTCACCGAGGCCGGCACCATCCTCCTCGGCCTGCGGGTGGAACAACGCCAGGGTGATGCGCTGCAGGTGCGGGCCGAGGTGTGCGACCACGGCATCGGCATCCCGGCAGAGGTTCTCCCCAAGCTGTTTCGCCCCTTCGAGCAGGGCGATGCCTCCACGACGCGCCGTTTCGGCGGTACCGGGCTCGGCCTGGCGATCACCCGCCGGCTGGCCGAGCTGATGGGCGGCGATGCAGGGGTGAGCAGCGCCGTCGGTCAGGGCAGCACCTTCTGGTTCACCGCCTGGCTGGGCGTCGGGCGTTCCGTTCAACAAGCGCTGCCCGATGACGGTGCCGGCGAGTGCGCCGAGAGCGTGCTGCGCAAGGAGTACCGCGGTGCGCAAATCCTGCTGGTGGAGGACGAGCCGGTGAATCAGGAAGTCGCCAAGCTGTTCCTCTTCGACGCAGGACTGGACGTGGCCGTCGCCGGCAACGGCGCGGTGGCGGTGGACATGGCGGCTGGCTCCCCCTTCGACCTGATCTTGATGGACATGCAGATGCCCGAGATGGATGGCCTGGAGGCCACCCGTCGGATCCGCGCACTGCCCGCCTATCGGCAGGTGCCCATCATCGCCATGACCGCCAACGCCTTTGCCGAGGACCGTGCCCAGTGCATGGCCGCCGGCATGGACGACTTCCTGTCCAAGCCGGTGGACCCCGACCGCCTGTTCTCGACCATCCTGCGCTGGCTGCGGCGGCGCTAGAGGTTAGAGGCGCTCCACAACAGGATCTACTCCTGCCGGGTGCGCTCAGTCGAAGCTTTCCAGCGCTACCTTGCCGAGGGCGGAGCCGTGCTCTTTGGTGATGGCGGTGTGGAACGGATACGTGGTGTAGCCGTGGGCGTCGCCGCCGAAGAAGGTGGTGGCGTCCGGCGTGGTGAGGGGCCAGCCGTGCTGCAGGCGGGCCGGCAGGTCCGGGTTGGCGATGAAGGGCCGGCCGAAGGCCACCAGGTCGGCGTGGCCCTTGGTCAGCACCGCATTGGCGCGGGCCAGCGTATAGCCGCCGGCAACGATGATCGGGCGCGGGAAGGCCGCGCGCAGGTCGGCATGGAAGGCTTCCGCCGCCGGGTTGGGCTCGGGCTCTTCGGGCTCGTTGGTGTGCAGGTAGGCCACCTCCCGTTCGTTGAGAAAGGCCGCCGCGGCGAGGGCGGTCGGCAGGCTGTCCGGGCAGTCCATGCCGCGGATCTGGTTGCGCGGCGACAGGCGCACGCCGGTGCGTTCGGCGCCGATCGCCCCGATCACCGCGTCCACCACCTCGCGCAGGAAGCGCAGGCGGTTGTCCCGGCTGCCGCCGTAGTCGTCGTCGCGGCGGTTGGAGGTGGTGCGCAGGAACTGGTCGATCAGGTAGCTGTTGGCGGCGTGGATCTCGACGCCGTCGAAGCCCGCCTCGATGGCGTTCAGCGCCGCCTGGCGGAAGGAGGCGACGATGGGCGCGATCTCCGACCGTTCGAGGGCGCGGGGCACCGGGCAATCCACCATGCCGCCCTTGCCGTCGGGCCCGGCCAGCCAGATCTGGCCCGGGAAGGCGACCGCCGACGGCGCCACCGGCGTCGCGCCGCCGCGCAGGTTCGGGTGGGACATGCGGCCGCAGTGCCAGATCTGCAGGAAGATGCGCCCGCCGGCTGCATGCACCGCGTCGGTGACGAGGCGCCAGCCGGCAATCTGCCCGGCGCTGTGCACGCCCGGCGTCAGGGAGTAACCCTTGGCGTCCGCCGAAATATCGGTGGCCTCGGCGACGATCAGCCCGGCCGAGGCGCGCTGGGCGTAATACTCGGCATTCATCGCGGTCGGCACGTTGCCCGGCTGGCCGGCGCGGGCGCGGGTCAGCGGTGGCATCACGATGCGGTTGGGCAGCGTCAGCGTGCCGAGGGAGAAGGGTTGGAAGAGGGGTGCGTTCATGATGAAGGCCTGAAGGAAGTGGAGACGGAGCCAGTCTAGGCAAGGGGTGGCCATTTGATAATTGGGCTAGGATTTGATGCATTCTCAAACGAGGTTTGAAAATGATTCACCTGGCCGACGTCCAGCTCTTCATCCGCGTCAGCGAACTCGGCAACATCAGCGCCGCCGGGCGGGCCCTCGGCCTCAGTGCCGCCGCCGCCAGCGCCGCCATCAAGCGCTTGGAGCAGCGCGTGGACAGCCAGCTCTTCGAACGCTCGACCCGCTCGCTACGGCTCACCCAGGCCGGCGAGAACTTCCTCGCCTACTGCAGCCAGTCCCAGCAACTGCTCGAAGAAGGCCTCGCGGCGTTGCGCGAAGGGCGCGAGCAGCTCAGCGGGGATATCCACCTGGGCGCCCCGTCCGACCTGGGGCGCGGCCGCCTCGACGCGCTGCTCGAAACCTTCCGCCTGCGCCACCCGCAGGTCCGGCTGGTCATGCACCTGTCCGACAGCCTCACCGACCTCTACCGCCACCCGGTGGACCTGGTACTGCGTTACGGCCTGTCGGCCGACTCCAGCCTCATCGGCCGCAAGCTTGCCGACAACTGCCGTGTGCTGGTCGCTGCGCCGGACTACCTGGCCCGCCACGGCACGCCGGCCACCTTCGAGGAGCTGGCCGGCTGCAACTGCATCTGTTTCTACCGCAACGGCGAACTGTTCGACCGGTGGAGCCTGTTCCACCAGGGCCAGCAAAAGGAGATCGCGGTGCGCGGCGACCGCGCCGCCGACGATGGTGCGCTGGTGCGCCAATGGGCGGTGCAGGGCCACGGCATCGCCTACAAATCGCGCCTGGATGTGGAAGACGACCTTGCCGCTGGCCGCCTGGTGGAGCTCTTCCCCGACGCCCGCGGCGAAGCTTCGCCGCTCTACGTGGCCTACCCGAGCCGGCGCTACCAGCCGGCGCGCATCACGGTACTGCTGGGCTATCTGGAGGAAGCGTTTCGCGGAGGGCGTCCGGCGGCACCGTAGGCGCAGGCGCGAATCTTGGTCCCGAACCGCGCCCGGCCCTCACACCCGGAAGCGCGCCACCTCGGTCTGCAGATCCTGGGCCAGCCGTTCCAGTTGCGATGCGGCCGACGAGACGTCCGACGCCGATGAGCGGCTGGCGTCGGTCATCTGCGCAATGCGCTCCACGTTCCTGGCGATCTCCGCGCCGGCGATGCGCTGCTCCCGCAGCGCCGTCGAAATGTCGGTAATTGCCCCCAGCACGCCTGCCGAGCCGTCGCTGATCTGCTGCATCGAGCTTCCCGCCGCCTCGATCTGACGCACGCTGTCGGTGACGAACTCATTCCCCTTCAGCATCACTGCCGATGCCGCCTCGGTGCTGTGCTGCACGGAAGCCACCTTGGTGGTGATGTCCTGGGCCGAGCTGGTCGTCCGCTCCGCCAGCTTGCGCACCTCGTCCGCGACGACGGCGAAGCCGCGCCCCTGCTCCCCGGCACGGGCCGCCTCGATGGCCGCGTTGAGCGCCAGCAGGTTGGTCTGGTCCGCCACGTCCTTGATCACCTGCACGATGCTGCTGATGTCCTGTGCCTGCTGGCCGAGGGTCTGCATCTGGGTGGTGGCGTCGTTCACCACCTGGGCAACCCGCTGAATCTCGGCGACGGCCTTCTGGACGTCCTGGCCCCCCTGGCGCGACAGTGTCCCCGACTGCTGGGCCTTCTCCTCTGCCTGGGTGGCGTTGTCGGCTACCTGGTCGATGCTCACCGAAAACTCCTCCACCGAAGCAGCCACCGACGAGGTCGCATCGCTCTGCTGATTGGATGTCTGCAAAACCCCGTTGGCTGCCGCGCTCAGCTGGGCCGATGCACTGGAAAGCTGGTGCGAACGGTCCCGCGTGCGCTGGACGATGGACTGCAACTCGGCGACGAAGGCATTCACGCCTGCCGCCACCTCGTCCAGCTCATCCCGGCCCCGGTTGGGCAGGCGCTGGGTCAGGTCGCCCTGGCTGAGTGGTGCCAGCTGCCGCAAGATCGCCTGCAGGCTGGACTGCAGCGACAGGGACACGCCGATGATCACGGAGGCGGTGAGCACGATGCCCACCGCCAGCAGGCCGATGACGATCCAGAACACCTCGGACGACACCGCTTGCGCCTCTTCCACACCCTTTGCCGATTCCTCCCGCCGCTTGGCGATGAAACCGTCCAGCTCCGCCTGGAAGGGTTTGAACTGCTGGCTGTAGACCTGCAGCAACGCCTCGTTGGCGTCTTTCGGATCGTCTGCCGCCGTGGCGAGCAGCTTGAGCGAAGCGTCCCGATACTGTTCCCAGCGCGTCAGAATCCCGACCAGCGCATCGCGGACCTCGGCCCGGCGGATTGCCGCGACCGCATGCTGGCCGTTCTGCTCAATGCTCTGCGAGGCGGTGGCGAAGATCTCCTTGGTCGTCGGCAGACGCGGATCGAGCATGACGGTTATCGCCGCGCTGGCCTTCACTTCCAGCAGGTCGGCCACGTAGCTCTCGCGCCGATGGGCCGTGTCTTCGACGGACCGGATGGCATTGAGCCCCCAGATGGTGGCGGCCGCAATGATGAGCAGTCCCGTTACCGTGATGCCGCCAAGGGCCCTGAGTTTGGTACGTATGTTCATGGAGAGCCTCCCTGAGATAAGGAGAAGAGGAGTGAGCCGTCGAGAATGTTAAGTGAGTATGAACTCAATGCGGGGCGAGTGGCCGGAAGCTGCCACGCTTTATCCTTAGCAAACGTGCAGCGTGCCAACCGACGGCGTGGGTTCAGAACAATCGAGCGGGCGTGTAGCGGATGCCGAAGGAGAGCCAATGGCTTTTGCCGGGCCCGGCCAACTGCTGTCCGGCGGTGGCATCGAGCTGGAAGAGATCGGGGATCACGGAATGGCGGACGCCCAGCTGCCCATAAGTCATGCCGTTGCTGTCGCCGTAGGTCTCCGCAATGCCGAGCAGTCCGGCGCGCAAGCTGAATTCCCCGCCAATCCCCCACGATGTGCTGTTGCGTCCTGACGCCCTGTCCTTCAGCCAGCCCAGATTGGCGTGGACGATGAGCCGGTCGTCATGCAGGGAAATGGAAACCGGGACATAGGCGTAGGTATTGCCCAGCAGGTTCGGGCCAGGATTGATCTCCGGATGGCGGATGGTGCCCGCCGCCAGGCCCCAGCCCCAGTCATTGCTCTCCAGCGGGCGGAACAAGGTCTTGGCCTGGAAGACATAATCCCGCGTCGCCGCTTCCCCGTCGTATCGGGCCCGTCCGCCGCCAAAGGTGAATTCCAGATTCCCGGTCGGGTTGCAGGCCGGCAGCGCCCACACTTCCCGGCTGTCCGGATACATGCGCATCCAGCTCTCGAACTGGCAACTCCAGCCGGTCGTCAAGCGCGCGTCATCGGTTACAAACGGACGGGCGGCGAAAACCCAGGAGGGAAAGATCAGGGCCGCACAGGCCAGGGCACCGGATTTCATCCCGCTAATTTATCGGGTGGACATGCCGCCCATATTTCACACCCCGCGCCTCCGCAGCAATCATGTGGCAGGCCCACAGGTCGTTCTCCTGATGGGGCCGGCGCCTGCCGGCGGAAGACCTCCCACGCATCCCCGCAGGCCATCGCCAGCAGCGCATGCAACTGCTGCTGGCGCGCCGACAACCGGTCGAACAAGGCCAGGCGCCCCACGTCGTCGGCCAGCCGATACCAGGCATTGCCGGGTGCCGGAAAATGGAGTTCTTGCCGCCTACGAGCCCGACTCGCGCCGCTCACTCCATTCCAGCGCTGTTTGTTCGAGATGTTCGAGAAACACCGCCGCAACCGGAGAGAGCCTTTTGCCGCGTGGATAAAGCGTGAACCACCGGGACTGGAGTGGAAAACCGGCCACATCCAGAATGGTCAGTTGATCGTCCGCGGGCCGCGCCGGAAGCGCATGGCGCGAGATCACTGCAATACCGAGGCCACCGGCAACCGCCTGCTTGATCGCCTCGTTGCTGCCCAACTCGAGCCTGACCTGCGGCACGAAGGCGGTGCGCGAGAAAAACGCGTCGCATGCCAAGCGTGTGCCCGAACCACGCTCCCGCAGGATGAAGCGCTCTGCCGAGAGGTCGGCCAGTTCCAGATGGCGCCCCTTCAGCCGGTGCCCATCGGAGGCAATCAGGACCAGCGGATTGGGCAGAAAGGCGTGCTGTTCGAGGTCGAGATTCTCGGGCGGCATCGACATGATGTAGAGATCGTCACGGTTCTCGCGCAGGCGCGCGACCACCCCGTCGCGATTCAGGATCTCGAGGGCAATCTCGATGTTCGGGTGTTCCGTACAAAAGTTGCCCAGCAGGCGCGGCACAAAGTACTCCGCGGTACTCACCAGCGCGACGCGCAAACGTCCCTGTTGCAGCCCCTTCATGGCATTGAGGGTCTGCTCGAAGGTGAGCCACTCGTCGAGCATCGCTCGTGCCGTCGCTGCCAGTGCCTCGCCGGCAGGGGTCAGGAACAGACGTTTGCCGATCTGCTCGTAAAGAGGCAGACCGGCGGCCTCGGCCAGCTCGCGCAATTGCATCGACACCGTTGGCTGGGTGACATGGCAGGCCTCGGCGGCCGCGGTGACACTGCCGCGCTCGGCCAGCGCCAGGAAGAGGCGCAACTGGCGAAAGGTGGCATTCATAGATATTTATCGATCAATATCATTGCAAATATCGATTATTACTTATTTTCTCCCGTCGGTAATATTGCGTCCCAGCCCAACCGCTGGAAAGCCAGATACGACTCACCATGAAAACGCACACCCTCGAAACCCAGGCCACCGTCACCCCGGCACTCGCCCTGCAACTCCTCAAGGAAGGCAACGCCCGCTTCGTCAACAACCTGCGCGCGAGCCGCGATCTGTTGCAGCAGGCCAACGAGACGCGCGATGGTCAATGGCCGTTCGCCACCATCGTCAGCTGCATTGACAGCCGTACATCGGCCGAGCTCATCTTCGACCAAGGCCTCGGGGATATCTTCTCGGTGCGTATCGCCGGCAATGTGATCAACACCGACATCCTCGGCAGCCTTGAGTTTGCCTGCAACGTAGCCGGGTCGAAACTCATCGTGGTGCTCGGACACTCCTCATGCGGCGCCATCAAGGGCGCCTGCGACCACGTGGAACTCGGGAACCTGACCGAACTGCTGTCGAAGATCCAGCCTGCCGTGTACCAGGAGAGCCAGACCCTGGAGCCGACAAAGCGCAATTCGAAGAACGCCGCGTTCGTCGAGAATGTTGCAAACCTGAACGTACGCCATTCGGTGCGCTCGATCATCAACCGCAGCTACATCCTCGAGCACATGATCGCCGCCGGCAAGATCGGCATCATTGGCGCCAAACACGACCTGGCCACTGGCGCAGTCACATTCTTCGACGACACCTGGTTGAATGATGAGGCATCCATTCAAGCGATGGTCGGGTAGGGGCATCTTTACGCTTGATCGGAATCAGACCCTTGCCGCCGCCTGCACCACCATTTCCGTGTAATCGCAGGGCGTCGGGGGGCTTGGCTCCGCCGACCACCATCGAGCCGCTGGCGATCTGCGCCGGCCGGCCGTTGAACATGCCTGGATGACGGTGACGCCCGGCGCAAGGGCCTAGCCCGCATCGGTATCCAGGCGGATAAGGGTTTCGGATTCTGCGGGATTCGATGGCAGGGCCTGGGTTTCATCGGTGGCAACGAAGCCTTGCTGGCGATAGAAGGCCCATGCCCTCGAGTTGGAGTCGGCGACCCAGGCGAAGATGCTCCGGGCGCCCTGGCTGGTCAGCCACTGGACGGCGGTATCCAGCAGCATGCGTGCAGCACCGGAACCACGGACCGACGGTGCGACCCAGAAGGCGCAGACAAAGGCCCGCTTGTGTTCCGGGCCTTCGAAGAAGGCGCCAATGGTCCCGATGGGTTCTGCGTCGGAAAACGCGAGGAACGAGGTCGAGACCTTCGAGGCGCTGTGGCCCTGCGCGATCTTCTCGAATACGTCATGGGGCTATGCGAGTACGTCTTCCAGGCGGGCACCAAAGGCATGGGGTGCATCGGTCAGGGAGGCGATGCGGAGGTGGCGGATGCGTTCGGCGTCGGTATCGGCCGTGCGGCGGACAGTCAGTGATGGCGTCATGGTGGTCGGGCACGGGTTGCGGCGATCCCGGATCATCCGTTTTGCATGCTTGCGCGTCGACCGGGTTCAGAAGCCGATGCGCAGCGACAGCCGGTAGCTGCGCGGTTCGGCGGGGTGGGTGTGGATGTCGCTGACCGGCGCGGCCTCGCCGCTCAGTTGCGAGGCGTAGTAGTAGTCGATGTCGCTGACCTTGCGGTTGAGGGCATTGAGCACGTCGAGGGACAGCCGGGTGCGCCGGTCGAGGCGGTAACTGGCGCGCAGGTTGATGAGGGTCGAGCCCTTGGAGCGCACCGAGTCGTCCTCGATCAGCGGGCGCGGCCCGAAGTAGCGCAGGCGCACGCCGCCGGACCAGGGGCCGCCGTTGTCGTAGCTGGCGCCCAGCGAGGCGACCTTCTGGACTGCGCCGGGCACGTAGGGGCCGGGCACGCTGTCGTCCACCCGCGTGTAGCGGGCGCGGGACAGGGCAAGGTCGGCATCGACGATGATCGCGGCGGTCGGTGTCCAGTAGCTGGCCCATTCGATGCCGGTGCGCTTGCTCGGGAAGCTCGGCTCGGTGGTGCCGGCGTCACCGGCAAAAACCAGCTCGGAGGCGATGTCGAGTTGCCACAGGGCAAGGGAAGTCTGCAGGCCGGGCAGGATGGCGCTCCTCATGCCCAGTTCGTAGCCCTTGGTGCGCACCAGTGGGGTGGAGCTGTCCACCGGCGTGCCATAGCCGGGGTCGCGGAAATCCGGGTTGGTCCGCGCGGTCACACCGCGGGCATCGTTGCTGTGGAAGCCGTAGCCGAGGTTGGCGTAGTACTCGGTCTTGTGCCACGGGCCGAAGACGAGGGACAGCTTGGGGCTGCCGATGCGGGCGCCCACATTGCCGGAGTTGGCCAGGGTGTTGGACGTGACGTCGAAGTTGTAGAAGTCCTGGCGCCAGCCGACGATGCTGCGGAACGTGTCCAGCCACTGGATCTGGCTTTCCGCGTAGAGGGCGAGGCTGCCTTCCTTGACGCGGCTCTCGGCGACGGTGCCCCAGCGCTGGCGGGCGGTGGTGGTGTACAGGCCGACGCGGCCGATGTCGTCGAGGCGGGATTGCAAACCCAGCGTGAAGTCGGCGCCCTTGGCCAGCCCGTTGCCGTACCAGGTCTGAGCCAGGTTGAAGCCGTACACCTGACGGCGGTCGGCCTGCTCGAACTGGTCGCCGGGCCCCGGATTGCAGCCGAGGGTGCAGAAGGTGAAGTTCGACCACAGGTTGAGGCTGTAATCCATCGCATACACGTTGCCGCGCAGCCAGCCGTCGGCATCCTGGCGCGACCACTCGCCGGACAGGCTGTAGCGGTGGGTGCGCCCGCCGTCGCTGGGATCGAGGTTGCCGTAGCGGGAGATCAGGCCGCTGTCGATGGCGCGCTGCGGCACCTGGTCGGTGGACGCCCACTTGGCGGTATAGGCCATGGCGGCCACCGACCAGCCGTTGCTGCGGCTGCCTTGGGAATAGCGCAGCAGGCCGTTGAGTTTGTCCAGGTTCTCGGGCATCGCCCAGGGGCCGTCGTTGCCGGCCCATTCCAGGGCATAGAGCAGATTGCCGCTGGCCAGCGCCGGGGAGCCGGCGAGGAGGGCGCGGCGGTAGCCATGGGACCCCACCGAGAGGTCGATGAAGTCTTCCTTCAACACGCGGGCGTAGTCGATGGCCGCCGAGCCGGCAGAGCCGAAGTCGCCCACGTCGGCGGCGTAGGGGCCCTTGCGGTAGCGCAGCGTGTCGACCAGCTCGGGAATCAGGAACTGGAGGTCGGCGTAGCCCTGGCCGTGGGTCGGCATGTTGACCGGCATGCCCATCAGGCTGGTGGCGAAGTCGGTGCCGTGGTCCAGGTTGAAGCCGCGCAGGTAGTACTGGTTGGCCTTGCCGTCGCCGCTGTGCTGGGAAACGATGAGCCCAGGCACGGTCTCGAGCACCTCGGCGGGGCGCAGCAGCGGGCGATTGCCCAATTGCCGGGCGGTTACGCTGCCTTCGGAGGCGGCTGTGGCGACGCCGACCAGGTCGTCGGCGCGGGCGCTGACTTCGACAACGTCGAGGGTCTGGATGCCCCCAGCCCCGGCGGCGACGGGGGCGAGGCAGGCGATGCTGAGCAGCAGTTTTGGGGTGTGGAGTCCGGTCATCGGCTTTCGGGGCTACGCTGTATGATGAATTTTATAAAATTCATACAAAAATCGTGCCAAAGCCCCGACCGCTGGGCCTGCAAGGGTATGAGGCGGAGTGGGGGTGGGAACGCCGGTTAGAGCGCTGACGCTAGAGGGAGCAGGTGGAAGCGGACTTGCTAGGAGGTCGGTGCAGTGTTGAGCAGGCCGATGTTCTTTAGGTGGGTCCGCAGCACGCTCCTCGATATACCGAGGATGCGTGCCGCTTGTGCCTGGTTGCGGCCCGCGTTTTCGTAGGCGATCCGGACTGTGGTTTCTATGACCGAATCCAGCAGTTGCGGTATGGGCGCACTCATCTGGTCGCGTAGGAAGTGTTCGAGCGCGGACAGGCGGATCACGTTGTCTGCAGGCTCCAAGGTGGGGACGTCAAAGGGGGCATCCCGGTCCAATTCCGGCAGATCGATGTCTTTGGCGCGGATGAACTCCCCAGTGAAGGTCAGCAGGGTGGAGTGGATCGTGTTTTCCAGTTCGCGGATATTGCCGGGCCAGCTATAGCGGCTCAGCTTGCTCAGTGCGTCCTGGGCAAGGCGTATTGGCGGCAGGCCAAGGCTGCGCACGTACTTGCACATGAAGTGGCGTGCGAGTGGAACGATGTCTCCGGAACGTTCTCGTAGCGGCGAGAGGGGGATCCGCACGACTTTGAGGCGAAAGTACAAATCCTCCCTGAAGCGTCCAGCCTTCACAGCCTGTTCCAGATCCCTGTTGGTCGCTGCGATGATGCGAACGTCCACGGGGATGGTCTTGCGCCCACCGACCCGGATCACTTCGCCCTCCTGCAGGGCTCTCAGTAGCTTGACCTGCAAGGACAGAGGAAGGTCGCCGACCTCGTCGAGGAAAAGGGTGCCGCCGTTGGCCGTTTCAAACCAGCCCGTCTTGGTGTGGGTGGCTCCGCTGAACGCCCCTTTTTCGTGACCGAATAATTCACTTTCGAACAGATTTTCAGGAAACGCGCCGCAGTTGATGGCGGCAAAAGGCTTGTTGGCACGATTGCTGAGGCCGTGGATTTGCCTGGCTACCAGTTCCTTACCCGTTCCCGTATCACCGATGACCAGCACGGATGCATCGCTTGGCGCGATGCGGCGGATCAACTCCAGCAGGGCAAGGGAGCGGGGGTCGGCATAAACGATAGCGCTGGCTTTGTCCTGGGCTGTCGTGCCGCTGTCGCCGGACTCCGGCTGGGCTGTGCGCTGGGAGGGCGACAAGGGGGCGTTGGTCGCGCTGTTGTGCATTCCAATGAAAACGCCGTTGCGGCAATCCAATTGAAATACGGGCTGGGTGCTGATTGAGGTGGCCATACGGAGTGAGCCGCGGGGAGCAGCCAAATAGGACGGTTTCCATATTAAGGCTTGTGACTACACCCATTATTTCAAATAGTTCATTAGGTTATGAGCGAATTTCGATGTGGTCAAAATTCGACAGCCTGCTGTCGAAATCTATTGCCTCCTTCCGTCGAGAATTACGCACCAAAGACAGGTTGAAGGTTCTAAGTCTTTGTTTTTTTGTAAAAGGTGTTCTTGGCACGGGGTCTGCAATGACGGTAGCCCATAAGGCCTGTCAGGTCCAGGTGATTCCGACGGTTCGACGACGACGGCCGGATTCCCCCGCGATACAACCCCACTCAAGAGCGCAGAAATGAAAAAACGACATTCAAAGGACTTCTCCAGACTGGCGATCACAGTTGCCGTGGCTGGCGTATGCGGCCCTGTTCAGTTTGTCTGGGCAGCCGATCCACCCGAGGCCGACCAGGTCAGTCTGGAGCCCGTTGTCGTGCTGGGTACGGCCCGGCGGGATCTCAAGGCGCTCGAGAGTTCTGCGCCGGTGGATGTGATCGGCCGTGAGAAGCTGCTGAGCACGGGGGCCGTTCGCCTCGACCAAGCTTTGCAGGCCCTGTCCCCTTCCTTTAATTTCCCCCAGGGGGGCTATGTCAATAATGGGGTGAAGGCCGCTACCCTGCGTGGCTTGTCCCCGGACCAGGTGCTTATCCTGGTGGACGGCAAGCGGCGTCATGCCAGCGCTGGCGTCAATACCTCTGGTTTCGGGCGTGGCGCTCAGCCTGCTGACCTGAGCACGATTCCCATCAGCGCCATCGATCACATCGAGATCCTGCGGGACGGTGCATCGGCTCAGTACGGTTCCGATGCTCTCGCCGGCGTCATCAACGTGGTGCTCCGCAAGGCTGCCAGTGGTGCAGGTATTGCCGCCCAGACCGGTGTGTATGGTGCCAACTCGGGGGAACTCAACAATGCGGTGAATGGTTGGTTTGGCACCTCGCTCGGCGACGATGGGTTTCTGACCGTCAGCTTCGACACCTACCGGGAGCGACACCCTGAAAGCGGTGTGACTGACCCCCGCCAGTGGTACTTCAATGGTGATCCCCGTGAAGCCACGGCCCGTAAGGACAAGGTCAAATGGGCCTACCTGCCGGATCGGGACAGCTACAACCTGCTGGTTAATGGCGAAACGGGCATTGGCGGCAGCGCACGGGCCTACGCGGTGCTCAGCTATTCCAACAGTGACAACGATGCGCCGGAAAACTTCATCCCGCCCAACGACCGGGGAAATGTACGTGCGCTCTATCCGGACGGTTTCCAGCCCCACGGCCTTTTCACCAAGGACGATTTCTCGCTCAGTACCGGCATCAAGTTCGGCGACGACCAACTTGGTCATTTCGATCTGAGCACCTATTACGGTACCAATACACAGAAGCTGCGTACCAGCCCATCGGTGAACGCTACCTTGGGGCTGGCGAGCCCCCGTGCGTTTGATATCTCGACCCGCGTCAATGAATTGAGGGCCTACTCTCTCGACTACACCCGCGAGTTGCCCGTCGCGGGTCTGGCGAAGCCTCTCAATTTGGCTGCGGGGGTTTCCCACCGCCGCGAGCGCTTCCACACAAAGGCGGGGGAATACGGTTCATGGGCCAATGGTGGTGTGCTTATCCTCGATGGCCCCAGCGCCGGTCAGGTGCCGTCCATCGGGTCGCGGGGCAATACCGGCCTCTATCCTCAGGACGTGGTGGACTACCAGCGTAGCGTGACGGGCGCCTACTTGAACCTGGAGGCTCAGGTCACCGAGAAACTGCAACTGGGGGCTGTCGGGCGCGTCGACGAATACTCCGACTCGGGGACGACGGTAAACGGCAAGGGTTCTGTTCGCTACGACTTCACGCCCAAGGTGGCGGTGCGCACTTCCTACAGCACCGGCTACCGGGCGCCGGCTCTTGGTCAGTCAGGCTATGCGGTCACCGGTATTCAGGCTGGCACGGGCCTTAATTTCGTTGAAACCCGTGGGCTGCCGGTAGATAACCCGGCAGCCCGGGCGCTCGGTGCCACCGATCTGCGTCCTGAGAAATCCCGCGACCTGTCCGTCGGCGTTGTCTTGCGCCCCATCGAGAATGCCTCGATCACTGTGGATGCCTATCAGATCGACATCCGCGACCGCATCACCCTGTCCGACAACCTGGGTGGTCCGACGGTCACGAGCCTGCTGACGGCCGCCGGCTATCCTCAGGTTACTGTGGCGAACTTCTTTGCCAATGGCCTGGATACGCGAACGACTGGCGTGGACGTGACGGGCCGGTATCGCTTCGAGCTACGCAATGGCGCCAAGGTGGATCTCAACGCGGCCTTTAGCGAGGCTCATACCTCGGTGACCCGCGTCAAGGCCAATCCGGCCCCGCTGGCGGCCAGCGGCTTGACCCTCTTCGGCCGGCAGGCGATTGGCTATATCGAGGATGCTGCTCCCCGCAACAAGTGGGTGTTCGGCCAGACCTACCGTCAAGGTAAGTGGCGTGTGACTGCCACCGAAACCCGATACGGGACTTATGTAGACCGGGATGCAAGCAACCCGGTCTACGACCAGACCTATTCCGCCCAGTGGATCGCCGATCTGGAGGTGGGCTATGCGCCTGCGCCCGGCTGGCAGCTGGCCGCCGGTGCCCTGAACCTCTTCAATTCTTACCCGGACAAGCAGATCCCACAGCGTCGGACCCTGGGGCAGACCGAGTACTCGCCGTTGTCTCCGGCCGGCTACGACGGGGCTTTCTACTACGTCCGCGTCGCCTATCAGTTCCAGTAAGGGAAATCCATTGTGACTGCATCCCACGCAACAGGCCGCCGCCTGCGTCTCTGGTACACCCGCTGCCCGGTGCCCACTGGCCTGGGCATCGCCATCCACTTAGGCCTTCTCGACCAGGCGTTCTTGGGCGATCCGGAAGCCGAGTTGGTGCTCTTGCAGAGCGCGGCTGATCCAGGCGTCCTACAGGCGCATTTCACCCATGCGGAGCCCAACGTGTTTCGCCAAGGGGGTAACTATCCGGCCATCTGGGCCCGTTCCAACGGTGCCGATACCCGCGTCATTGGCCTGTCCTACGTGCGCGGGCCGCAAACCGTCCTGGCCCTGCCGGAGAGCGGTATTCGCAGTGCTGCCGATCTGAAGGGCAAGCGCCTGCTGCTGCAGCGGCGGCCGCACGAGCCTATCGACTTCGTGTATGCCACGGCCCTGCGAACCTACGAGCGGGCCCTGGCGTCAGCGGGCTTGAGCCTGGACGATGTCACCCTGGTAGTGCAAGAGCAGTCGCGTGGCTTCATCGCTGACAGTCGCAGTCCCCTTGCCAGCCAGGCGGGTTGCGCCGGTACTGTTGCGCCCGCGGGGCGCTATACGGATCTGCTGTTCCCGCTGATTCGTGGGGAGGTGGATGCGATCGCGTCGGGCACCATCGGATCGCCGACGATCCAGCTGGAGTTTCTGTTTGGTCTTCGGCGGGTGTTCGATCTCTTCGATCTGCAGGACGAACTGCTGCGGGCCAACAACAGCACGCCGCTGGTGCTTGCGGTGAATGGCGATCTGGTCGAGCGGCGTCCTGATCTGGTGGAGCGCCTGCTGGTTGCCGTGCTGGAGGCTGAGGACTGGGCTGCGTCGAATCCGCTCGAGGCCTTGCGTTTGGTGGCGCGGGAACAGACGACCGCCGAGCGATTTGCCGGTGAGGCTTTTGCCTCTGACTTGCAGCGGACTCTTGCATTGGACTTCGATCCCCTCAAGGTCGCGGCTCTTCATGCCCAGCACGACTACCTGGACCAACTGGGGTTTCTGCCGCGGCGCTTCGATGTGGATGCTTGGCTGGCCCCCGAGCCCTTGGCCCGTGCCCGTCGCACCCTTCGCGAGAGGACGTTCGCCGCCAGGAGCCTGCCATGAGCGGTACGCACAGTGCCGCGCCCGACAGCACGGCCTTGAGCCGGCACCAATGGTCCACTCTGGGCATCTTCGGTTTGCTGGCTTTTGCTTGCGCGGTGGACCGCTTTATCCTCGGTGCGGTACTGACACCGCTGA
This sequence comes from Zoogloea sp. LCSB751, assembly GCF_002028455.1. Classification (GTDB taxonomy): domain Bacteria; phylum Pseudomonadota; class Gammaproteobacteria; order Burkholderiales; family Rhodocyclaceae; genus Zoogloea. The sequence goes on from NZ_MWUM01000008.1 coordinate 58,781, forward strand.
AAGCTGATCTGGCCCTTACGGACCAGCATGTGGCCCGGGCCGGTATGGCCTTCACGCTGGCTTATCTGCTGATCGTGCCGATCCTGGGTTTCTTGGGCGACCATGTGAAGCGCAAACCCCTAATTCTCGGCGGCCTCGTGCTATGGAGCATCGCTTCCATCGGTGGGGGCTTCGCCACCGGCATCGTTTCATTGCTGGTTTGGCGGGCTGCCGTCGGTGGTGGCGAGGGGGCCTATCAGAGTGTGGCGCCGAGCTGGCTGGCGGATGTCTTTGCGCCCAACCAGCGGGGGCGGATCTTCGCGGTCTACTCGGGTGTCAGCATCCTCGGCTACACGGTCAGTTACGTGGTCGGCGGCTGGCTCGCGGCTCAATACGGCTGGCGTGTGGCCTTCTATATCTCGGGCCTGCCAGGTCTGCTGCTGGCGGTGGCCGTACTGCTGCTGAAGGAGCCATCCCGAGGTCAGTCGGAGGGACGGACTGAACCGCCGCCCCGACCCACTCTGCGCGAGGCCGCGGCTCTGCTGCGCGAACCGCTGTTTCTGATTTTCGTGCTCGGCAACACCATTCAACTGTATGCCCTGGGTGGTGTCAGCTTCTGGGGACCGGCGCTGTTGCACCGGGTCTATGGGCTTAGCAATCAGGAGGGTACGGCTTTCTTCGGGCTGGCCTTTGGCCTGGCCGGGGTTGCCGGCACGCTGACCGGTGGTTTTGTCGCCGGTGCTCTGCGCCGTCGTTTTGCCGGGGCCTACGCCGCGTGGTCGGCGTTGGTGGCCGCCGCTTGCGTAGCCACGGTCATCCCCGCGTTGTTGGCTGGTGATGCCAGAACGGCTGAAATCTGGTTCTTCGTGGAAATCTTCTTCTCCACCGCCGGGCTAGGAGTGTCGACGCCGTTGTTGCTCGAACTGGTGCCCCTGCAATTGCGGGCTACCGCCCAGTCGCTGGTGATCTCCATCTCCATGGTAGGCAGCACGCTGCTCCAGACCGAGGTCATGGGCTATCTGTCCGACCGTCATGGTTTAGCCACTGCAATGTTCCTGGTGCCGGCCTTCTTTACCTTTTCAGTCGGTCTGTGGCTGGTATTGGCCGTGCGTCAGCGCCGGCTGGCTGCGTTCGCTCAGCTCCCCGCCGGATCCCCCGTGCCTCGTTGAACTCTTTCATTCCCCCTTCCATTCTGGAGAAAACCATGACATCCCCCGAGACCCGCTCCACCTTCAGGGCGCTCGTCGAAACGGAACTGATTGAGGCCACCCGCATCTTCCGGGAGTCGGGCAGTTATCCCGTGTTGATCGGCAATGGCGGTTGGCGGCTGCCTGGCGAGCCGGACCGCTTCGCCATTGGCAGTCTCAACGGTCCCTTGGTCGAGAAGGCCCAGGAGGTGGTGATCCTCGATCTCAATGGGAAGGTTGTCGAGGGTCGGATCAACCCCGGCCTGTTCGAGGTCGTGCCCATCTACAGCGCTGTCTTCAAAGCTCGCCCCGATGTGCAGGCCATCGTGCACACCCATACCCCCTACCTGGCAGCCTTCTCAGTGGCTGGTCGTGCGCTGCCCAACCACCATCTCTCCCTGCCGCGCTTCGGTGTGCGTACGGAGGTGCCGCTGGCCGGCTGGAGCACCCGCTATGACGGCACCACGATTGCCGCGGCGCTGGCCGACGCACCCGATGCCCCGGCAGTGCTGCATGCCAACCACGGTGTCTTCGTGTTCGGCAAGTCGATTGCGGAGGCCGCCCGGGTGAATGTGTTCCTTGAAGAGGGCGCCCGCATCCTGTTCCTCGCCGAGCAGCTGGGTGGCAGCAAGCCGTTGCCGGCAGGTGCCTTCGAGTCCATCCAGGCTGGTATTCGCAACGCCATCGACGCCCTCGCCTGAGTCCCTGCCTTCCGTTTGATTTCATTCATTGCCCGGCCGCTGGTCGGGCTGCTCCTTGAAGGATTCCCCATGAAAGTTCTGTGGTACATCAGTCCGGTGGACGGGCGCTATCCCTGGCTTGATGCGGGCCGCTACCCGGTGGACCACCATCGACTGCGCCGCTTGGCCGATCTGCTTGACCGTGCCGGCTATTTTGGCGCCCTCGTCGGTACCTACGCCCACGATGTGTTCACGACCGTGACCTCGCTTTTCCCTTTCACGGAGAAGTTGCGCTTCCTCATTCCGGTCTATCCAGGCGTTACACCACCGGCCTTGCTCGCCCAGCAGGCACTGACATTCGACGACTACTCGGGTGGGCGGTTGCTGTTCAACCTGGTGAATGGCACCGATAACACTCTGGCACAGTACGGTGTTCATGCGCCCCACGATGAGCGCTATGAATTGAGTGCTGAATACTGGCAGCTCTTCAAGAAGCTCTATGCAGGTGAAACCGTCCGGCATAAGGGCAAGTATTTCAATCTGGCGAGTCTGGGCGACCGGGAGTTTCAGCCCACCCAGTTGCCCTTGGGGCCGGTGCAAGCACCCAATCTCCCCCTGTGGGGGGCCGGTGCATCGCCGGCGGGCCTTAAACACGCGGCGCAAGTGGTGGATACCTATCTCGCCTTTCTCCAGCGCCCGGAGAAGCTGCGTGAGCAGTTCACCGCGGCAAAGGCTGCCGCCGCCGCGGAGGGCCGCCGCTTCACTCTTGGCGTGCTGACTAGCGTTATCGTGCGCAATACCGAGGAGGAAGCGCTGGCCCACTTCCAGTGGCTGTTGCGGCAGAGCGACCCGGTACAGCTGGCAAAGCAGATCCATGTGAGTCTGGAAAACCGGGTCGGTGTGCCCGGTGGGCTTGAGCGGCTGTCCAGCGATAACCCGCAGACCCAGGCCCGTATCGAGGCTCTGCGCAGCGGCCGCCTGCCGACGCTGGACGAGCTGCGGGTCCATACCAACACCTATGCCGGTCTGGCACCATGGAACCAGTTCGACCTCCTCGACAAGGGGCCGGGCACCTATATTGTCGGCAACCCGCGTCAGGTGGCCGAACGGCTGTTCGAGCTGCGGGATGATTTTGGGGTCGATGCCTTCATTCTATCGGGCTGGCCCTTGATCGAAGAGGCTCAGTGGGTGAAGGATTTGCTGCTGCCCTTGTTGCCGCTGGAACACCCAGCGCCCGTTCTCGCTCGTCCTCGCGCGTAAGTGCCGGATACCGCAGTTACCAGCAGGAGAAACAGACATGGGTATCCGTCTCGACGACGAGGCTCTCAACCAACTCTTCCGTGATGCACGGACCTTCAACGGGTTCCGTCCCGACCCCGTCCCGGATGAGACTGTTCGGCAGTTATATGAGCTCGTGAAATGGGGGCCGACCGCTTTCAACGCGCAGCCTGCACGTTACGTCTTCGTGCGTTCGGATCAGGCGAAGGCGAAGCTTGTCGAGACTCTTTATGGCAGCAACCGTGAGAAGACGCTATCGGCACCCTTGAACGTGATCGTTGCCTACGATTTGCGGTTCTTTGAGCATCTGCCCCGGCTGAGTGCTTCGTCGAACGCCAGGGCCCTATTCGAGGGGGCACCGCATATCGTGGAGCCGACGGCGCTGCGCAACGGCTCGCTGCAGGGCGCTTACCTGATCCTGGCTGCACGGGCGCTGGGGCTCGGAGTCGGTGTGATCAGTGGTTTTGACGCGGATAAACTGGACCGTGCATTCTTCCCTGATGGCCGTTACAAGGCCAATTTCATCGCTAATCTGGGCCACGGTGATCCGGCATCGGTCCGGGAGCGGGCCGAGCGCTTTGCCTTCGACGAGGTTGCGCAGATTCTCTGATCAGCGCTGCGCGGGGCCCCTCTGCCCCCAGCCGCCGAGCAGTCGTGCCACCGCAGCGGCGAAGTCGTCCACGATGGCGGCCGGACGATGGGCGGGATGGTGTTCGTCGCCCGGGCGGAACTTGCCGGTGCGTACCAGGATGCCGGGAATGCCGACGGCCTGGGCGCCGCCGATGTCGTCGGCCAGGTCGTCGCCGATCAGCACCGCATCGGCGGGGGCGATGCCCAGCTCGTCGAGCGCGCCGCGGAAGAAGGGCTCGGCGGGCTTGCCGATCACTTCGGCCTGGCGGCCGCTGCTGTATTCCAGTCCGGCGACGAAGGCGCCCATGTCGAGGGTGAGGCCGTCCCGGGCCATGAAGTAGCGGTTGCGGGCCATCACGATGAAGGGCAGGCCCTGCATCAGCAGGCGGAAGACGGTGTTCAGCGCGTCGTATTCGAAGTGCGGGCCGGCGTCGCCGATCACCACCGCGTCGGGTTCGGCATGGCTGGGGCCGATCTCGCTGGCGATGTCGGGATGGACCAGATAGTAGGGATGCAGGCCGCGCTGCTCCACCAGCCGGCGGGTGGCCAGCACTGCGGTCTGGATCTCGTCGGCGGCGATGTCGAAGCCCATCGCCTGCAGGCTGGCGACGATGCGAGCCCGCGGGCTGCGTGTGGTGTTGGTGAGGAAGCGCAGCGGCAGGCCTCTGGTGCGCAGGGCCTGGAGGGCCTGTACTGCGCCGGGCACGGGCTGGTCGTCGATGTGCAGTACGCCCGCCAGGTCGATCAGCACGGCGCGCGGGGTGGTGGGCAGGGGCATGGCGGTTCCTGGCAGGGCGGAAGGTCTTGCAGTCAGGCTAGCACTGCGCGTAAAGGCCCGCCAAGCCGTGCCAGGTGCTGTAGGAGGGCGATCAATCAAGTCCCCGATCTTGATTGACGAAAGCCGGCCGGGGTTGCTGGGGGGCGGTGATAACCTGAATGGCATCTGAGTTACGGATGCCTGTCATGAGTGAAGTTGCTGCTGTCTCCGATGGGGGGCCGGTTCGCGCCCGCCTGTTGCACGCGGCCCTCGACTGCTTTCTGGCCGACGATTACCACCGGGTTACGACGCGGATGATCGCTGAGCGGGCGGGGGCCAACGTGTCGATGATCCGCTATTACTTCGGCAGTAAGGAGGGGCTCTACGAGGAGATGATCCGCGACACCATGGCGCCCTTGCTCGACGCGCTGGATGGCCCTTTGCTGGCGTCGGTGGGCGGGCTGGCGGATTACCTCGGGCTGTATTACCGGACGATGACCGGGCGGCCCGAGTTTCCCAAGCTGATCCTCAAGGTGCTGGCCCTCAACCAGGGGCCGGGCCGGCGTTTCATCCAGCAGTTGCTGGAGCGCGGGCGCACCGGTGGGGCACGCAGCCTGTCCCGCCTGAAGGCGGATGGCAAGATCGAGGCCGGGGTGGATCCGGACATCATGCGCCTGGCCTTCGTCAGCCTGGCGATGACGCCGATGCTGTTGAAGGACATTTTCGAGGAGCAGATGGGGCGACCGATGGAGGCCGCGTTTCTCGAGCGGCTGGCGGATTTCAATGGTCGCCTGTTTGAGGTGGCGCTGGCGCCTTCCGGGGAGTCGCAGGCATGAGCGCAAGTTTGCAAAGGCACGGCGCCGGTGTGCGCGTGTTCGGGAAGGCGATGGCTTTCGGCGTGTGGCTGACCGGTTTGCCGGCTCGTCTGGTCCCACCGCCCGTCCGGCTGATCCAGATGGGCTCGGCGTTCTGGCAGTCACGGGCCTTGTATGTGGCAGCACGGCTCGACATGGCCGGCGTGCTGGGGGAGGGGATGCTGGAGGCGTCGCAGATCGCCCGGCAGGTGGGGGCGGACGCCGATGCGATCGGGCGTCTGCTGCGCATGTTGGTGTCGGCCGGCGTGTTTGACGTGGATGCGGAAGGACGCTTCCGCAACAACCGCGTCTCGGCTTGCCTGAGGGGAGATCACCCGCAGAGTGTGCGGGCGATGGTGCTGATGCACAACGCGGCGCCCATGTGCCGGCCGTGGTTCGAACAGTTGGAGGGTGGGGTGCGGGAGGGCACGGCGCCCTTCCGGCGGGTCCATGGCGAGGACTTGTTCGCGTATCTGGACCGGGATCCGGCCTTCGACCGTCTGTTCTCGGAGGCGATGGATTGTGTGGAGGCCTTGAGCGGCGACGCGTTCGCCACCGATTTCGATTGGCGGCGCTTCGGGCGGATCATCGATGTCGGCGGTTCCCGCGGTGCCAAGTCGCTGGCGATCCTGCGGCGTCATCCGGGCTTGAGTGCGCTGGTGGTGGATAGAGCGCAGGTGATTGCCGAGGCGCAGCGCCATTGGGCGGCGCATCCGGTGCCCGACTGCGACCGGCTGAGCTTTGCGGAGGGGGATCTGTTTGGCACCCTGCCTGTGGCAGAGGGCGAGACGGACATCTATTTCCTGTCGGCGCTGCTGCATTGCTTCGACGACGCGGCCTGCGTGACCGGCCTGCGCTACCTGGGCCGGGTCTGTGGCAAAGCCCGGATCGCCGTGCTGGAAATGGTGCTGCCCGAGTCCGGGGTCGATGCTGCCGGTTCGGCGTTCGACCTGCAGATGTTCATGGCCGGAGGCGGCCGTGAGCGGCGTCTGTCCGACTGGCGGCGGGTGGTCGGACAGAGTGGCCTGGTGCTCGAGGAAGTGGTCGGCTTGCGTTCTTTTGCGAAGATCCTGGTCTTGCGCAGCGCGTCTGCCTGAGCGGCGTTCAGCGCCGCGAGTTGCCGAGGTTGCGCAGCAAGGTGACGAAGAGCAGCTCGGGATCGACGGGTTTCGGGATGAAGTCGTTCATGCCGGCTTCCAGGCAGCGTGCGCGGTCTTCGGCGAAGGCGTTGGCGGTCATCGCGACGATGGGCGTCCGGCTGTGTTGCGGTAGCTGGCGGATCTGGCGGGTGGCATCCAGGCCGTCCAGGTGCGGCATCTGCATGTCCATCAGGATCAGGTCGTAGGGCGAGGCGCTGGCCTGGGCGACGGCTTCGAGGCCGTCGTTGGCGACATCGACCGTCAGGTCCACTTCTTCCAGGAACAGGCGGGCGACTTCCTGGTTGGTGGGTTCGTCCTCCACCAGCAGTACGCGGCGTTGTCCGTAGCGCTGCCTGAGGATGTCGCCGATGTCCTTGTCTGCAGGCACAAGCGTCTCTGCGGGGGCCTGCCGGTCATGCCGCAGGCGGGCGGTGAACCAGAAGGTGCTGCCCTGGCCGGGCGTGCTCTTGGCGCCGGCTTCGCCGCCCATCAGGTCGGCCAGTTTGCGGGTGATGGCGAGGCCCAGGCCGGTGCCGCCGTACTGACGGGTGGTGGAGTTGTCGGCCTGCTCGAAGGCCGAGAACAGGCGGGCCAGCGTGTCGGGGGCAATGCCGATCCCGGTGTCCTGGACTTCGAAGCGGACCCGCGCGCAGTCCGGGCCGTCCGCGTCGACGCGGCAGGACAGGCGGATGCTGCCCGTGTCCGTGAATTTCACGGCATTGGCAAGGTAGTTGAGCAAGGCCTGCTGTAGCCGGGTTGCGTCGCCACGCAGCGGCGGCGCCGGATTGGGGGAGAGGTTGATGCTTAGCTGGAGGTGCTTGGTGTGGGCCCGTTCCTGGACCATCGCGGCGGCGCTGTGCAGCAAGCTGTGCAGATCGATGGGGTCATCGGCGAGCTCCAGCTTGTCGGCTTCGATCTTTGACAGATCTAGCACTGCGTTGATGATTTCCAGCAGGTGCCGGCTGGCGTCCTCGATCTTTGTCAGGCGTTCTTCCTGCCTCATGTCCACGCCGTCCCGGCGCAGCAGGTGCACCATGCCGTTGATGGCATTGAGCGGCGTGCGTATCTCGTGGGACATGTTGGCGATGAAGGAGCTCTTGGCCCGGTTGGCAGCGACGGCGGCTTCCCGCTGGGCACGGGTGCGCTGGGCCCGGATGCCGAAGCCGAGGTTGGCGACCAGCTCTTCGAGCAGGGCGACTTCGTCGCTGGCGAAGGCGTTCGATTCCGCCGCGTAAATGGTCAGTGCGCCGAACACCGTGCTGTCGTAGCGGAGCGGCAGGGCGATCGACGAGCGGTAACCCCGTTGGGTGGCGGCCGTGCGCCAGGGGTTGAGGCTGGGGTTGCTCTCCACGTCCTGGTTGATCTGCGTCTGGCCGGACCTGATGGCGGTGCCGGTCGGGCCGCGGCCGATGTCGATGCTGCTGTCCCAGCTGATCCGGACGTTGTCCAGGTAGCCTTCTTCGTAGCCGGAGCGGGCGACGGGCCGGACCGATTTCTGTGGGTCGTTGTCCGCATAGCCGATCCATGCCATCACGTAGCCGCCGGACTCGACCATCAGGCGGCAGATGTGTTCCAGGAGCGGGTATTCCTCGTCGTCGCGCACCAGCGCCAGATTGCATTCGCTGAGCAGGCGCAGGGCACGGTTCAGGCGGTCTTGCTCTTCGCTGGCCTTCTTGCGGGCGGAAATGTCGGTATGGATGCCGATCATGCGCAGGGGCCGGCCGGCGGCATCCCATTGCACGATCTTGCCGATGGATTCGAGCCAGATCCAGTCGCCCGCATGAGTGCGACGACGGTATTCCATGCATTCCGGGCCGCCGCTCTGCAGGCAGGCGGCGAATCTGGCCTGCAGCGCGGGAGTGTCCTGCGGGTGGATGCTGGCCAGCCAGTTGGCGAGACTGGTTTCGAATTCTTCGGTGGGATAGCCGATGAGTGCGGCGTAGTTGTCACTGACGCTGACCCGGCCGCTGCGCAGGTCCAGGTCGAACCAGCCCTGGTTGGAGGCGCTGAGGGCCAGGCGCAGGCGTTCCTCGCTCTCGCGCAGGGCTTTTTCCGCCTCGGTGCGGGCGGTGATGTCCTTGAAGATGGTGGCGAACTGGCCGGACGCGGGGGAGAACACCGAGATGGTGAACACCTTGTTCATCGGTTCGAAGTGGGACTCGAAGCGTAGCGGCTTGCCGCCCGAGGCGACCTTGGCATAGGCGTCGAGGAAGGGTACCTGGCCGTAGACATCGCTGGCCAGCCGGCCGACGACGTCCTTCTGCGTCAGGCCGAGGATGGCTTCGAAAGCCGGGTTCACGTCCAGGATGAGGTAGTCCCGTGGCTGGCCGTCGGCGCCGAGCACGAGCTGGTGCAGCGCCACGCCTTCCGCCATGGTCGTGTAGAGGGAATGGAATTTCCGCTCACTCTCGCGCAGACCGTCGATGGCGTTCCGGAGATCGGTGATGTCTTCGTATACGCCGAGTACGCCGATGATTTCCCCGGCGTGTCCGGTGAGTGGCACCTTGGACGAGCGCAGGTAGATCTGGCGGCCGTCCGGCGTGGTCTGAGGTTCCTCGTAGCCGAGCTTGGGCTGGCCGGAGGCGATGACAGCCCGGTCGTCGGCCCGGTAGATGTCGGCTTCCGGAGCCCAGGTGAGCGCGTAGTCGTCCTGACCGATCAGTTCTGCCGGCGCCGCCTTGCCGGCATCCTGCGCGAAGAGCGGGTTGCAGCCGAGGTAGCGCAGATCGCAGTCTTTCCAGAAAACACGCAGCGGCACGGTGTCGATGATGGTCTGCAGCAGGGCGCGGGATTTCTCGAGCGCGTCGCGGGCTTCGCTGAGGGCGGCCCTGGCCTGGCGGTGTTCGGTCAGCTCGCGCAGCAGGCGCAGCGTATTGCTGGACAGGGTGGCGTAGATCGACAGGATGATGTCGATCAGCGTCCGGGTCGCACCGCTCATCCGCTGCGCGGCCTGAGCCTTGGCGGCCTCAATGGGCAGGCCGGCCTGAATGGCCTGAACGACGTAGGCCATGCTGCGGTCGGTTTCGAGGATATGGGAGGCCAGCCAGCGGGTCAGAAAACCGAGCGCCTCCTCAGCGACTTCCATCGGCGGGCGGGTGCGCAGGCTGCTGCGGGTCTGCTGGACGTAGTGGACGAAGGCGGCGTGATTGTCCCGGTGGGCGATCTCGTGGGGATCACCACCCATGAACGCGTGCCAGATCTGTTCTTCGGTCTCGAAGTGATAGACGGTGTACGCGGCCAATTCGTCGAACAGTGTGTCGAGGCTCAACTCGCAGGTATCGAGGGCGAGTTGTCCGGCCAGCCGGTTGAGCAAGAGTACCAGCTTGCGGTGCTGCTCATCGATGGTAGGCAGGCCCGTGCTGAAGTTGTCGTCCCACGGGAAGATGTCGATGGTATTCATGGCAGGGCTGCGACGGCGGCGTGCCCGGAATTATTACCCGAATTGGGACAGCGTGACGGTCAATTCGCATGGGGAGCGGACCTTTTACGCAGCTTGATCGCTGACATGGGCCCCGGCAGCCTCCATCCCTTCGCCAATCCATGGCATTGCAGACTGACCGGAAGGCCCGGTACAGTCGCCTGCCCGTCGTCTTGTGGTGAACCATGAACAAACTGATTGCAGAGCTGCAGCGGCTTTTTTTCTATCCCGGCCAGTCGCCGGACGAGGCGTCTTTGTTGAGCGGTGCGGCGCAGGTCTTCGATCCGCAGGGGCCGGACGGCCAGTTGCGGGCGATGGTGCTGGGGGTGAACGGCGCGGAAACCTGGGACTACGTGGCGGCACTATGGCAGGAGGTGCAGGACGACCTGCAGTTGCCGGCGCCGGTCATGGCGGTGTCGGGTGCCGATGGCTTCCAGCTGTGGTTCTCGCTGGCCGAGCCGGTGCCCTTGGCGAAGGCGCACTCGTTCCTGACCGGACTGCGCCGGCGCTATCTGGCGGAGGTTCCCGACACGCGGCTGACGGTATGTCCGGCGGCGGCTGTGAACCTGGTGCCGGCCATCAACGGGGCCAGTGGGAAGTGGTCGGCTTTCATCGATCCATCCATGGGGCGGGTGCTGGCCCACGAGCCGTGGCTGGACATTGCACCGAATCCCGAACGCCAGGCCGATCTGCTGAGCAACTTCCTGCGCATCGAGCGGACGGCCTTCGAACGGGCAGTGGTGCAACTGGCGCCCCCGCCGGTGGTGACGGCGCAGCCGGTGGTGGAGGCAGTGCAGCCCGGGCTACCGGTGCTGCCGACACTGGGCAGCACCGAAAGGCTGGGGGTGGAGGGGCATTTCAGCGATCCGCAGAGCTTTTTGCTGGCGGTGATGAATGATCCGAACGCCAGTGCTGCCCACCGCATCGACGCGGCGAAGGCCTTGCTGCCGTACTGGAAGTAGGGGCAAATTCATTGGCCCTCCGCGCGTGGAGGAACCACCGCGGGCGAATGAATTCGCCCGCACAGGAGCGGCCTCGGGACTGAAGGTTTAGCCGAGCTTCTTCTTGAGCAGCTCGTTGACCTGGGCCGGGTTGGCCTTGCCCTTGGAGGCCTTCATGCACTGGCCGACCAGCGCGTTGAAGGCCTTTTCCTTGCCGGCGCGGAATTCCTCGACGGACTTCTGGTTGGCGGCCAGCACTTCGTCGATGATCGCCTCGATGGCGCCGCTGTCGGTGACCTGCTTGAGGCCCTGGGCTTCGATGACGGTATCGGCGGCGTTTGCGTCATCGCCGCCTTCCTTGTTCCACAGCGCTTCGAAGACCTTCTTGGCGATGGCGTTGGAGATGGTGTTGTCGGCGATGCGCTGTACCAGGCCGGCCAGTTGCAGGGCGCTCACCGGGCTGGCCGTGATGTCCAGCTCGGCCTTGTTGAGGCGTGCGGCGAGGTCACCCATCACCCAGTTGGCGCAGGTCTTGGCATTGGCCGTGCCGGCCGCAGCAACGGTGTCGAGGTAGAACTGGGCGACTTCGCGGCTGGCGGTGAGGGTGGTGGCGTCGTAGGCGGACAGGCCGTATTCGCCCTGGAAGCGGGCCGACAGAGCTTCCGGCAGTTCGGGCAGCTCGCCCCTCACGCGTTCGATCCAGGCGCTGTCGATCACCAGCGGCAACAGGTCGGGGTCGGGGAAGTAGCGGTAGTCGTGGGCGTCTTCCTTGCTGCGCATGGCGCGGGTTTCGCCGGTGTCAGCGTCGAACAGCACGGTGGCCTGCTGGACCTTGCCGCCGTCCTCGATCAGTTCGATCTGCCACTGGATCTCGTAATCGATGGCCTGTTGCAGGAAGCGGAAGCTGTTGAGGTTCTTGATCTCGCGGCGGGTGCCGAATTCGGCCTGGCCGCGGGGGCGCACGGAGACGTTGGCGTCGCAGCGGAAGGAGCCTTCCTGCATGTTGCCGTCGCAGATGTCGATCCAGCGCACCAGCGCGTGCAGGGCCTTGGCGTAGGCGACGGCTTCGGCCGACGAACGCATGTCGGGCTCTGAGACGATTTCGAGCAGCGGCGTGCCAGCGCGGTTGAGGTCGATGCCGGTCATGCCGTGGAAGTCTTCATGCAGGCTCTTGCCGGCGTCTTCTTCCAGGTGGGCGCGGGTCAGGTTGACGACCTTCTCGTAGGCGCCGCCCTTGCCGTCCGGTACCTGCAGGGTGATCTGGCCGCCCTGAACCACCGGCAGCTCGTACTGGCTGATCTGGTAGCCCTTGGGGAGGTCGGGGTAGAAGTAGTTCTTGCGGGCGAAGATGCTCTTCGGCGCGACGGTGGCGCCGATGGCGAGGCCGAAGCGGATGGCCCGCTCGACGGCGCCCTTGTTGAGCACCGGCAGCACGCCGGGCAGGGCGATGTCCACCGCGCAGGCCTGGGCGTTGGGCTCCGCGCCGAAGGCGGTGCTGGCGCCGGAGAAGATCTTGGACTGCGTGTTGAGCTGGGTATGGATTTCCAGCCCGATGACGACTTCCCAGTCGGTTCTGCTCATGATTGCTCTCTAGATTTGGTCGTTCAGTCGCACTTGCCGGTGTTCTTGTCGATCAGCAGCGGCCATACGTAATCGTGGGCGCTGGAAGGGGAACACATGGTGTGGCAGCCGGCGAAGGCTACGGTGATCTGCTCGCCCTGTTCCCACAGCCGCACACGGCATTCGCGGGCGCCTTCCAGTTCGATGGAGGGCAGGGCCTGGGTTTGATGGAGGTTGGCCAGGTCATAGCGGCAGACGCCGCGCTTGGGCATCGTCAGCTCGACGCTGAGGGCCCGCACCTTGGAGTTGAGCACGTCCACAGTGGCCTTGCCGGAGTTGCCGGTCTCGTCGCGGAAGCGGCATTCGGTAGCTACCGTGAAGGTGCGCAGCGGCATCGGTTTGAGGCGGCCGGACGGTGCCGCCGGGGCTTCGGACGGGCGCTGTTCGCCGGGCGCCTGTGGTGCCGTCGACGGCCGCGGTGCAACCGCCGAACAGCCGGCCAGCAGCACCACGGCCAGGCCGGCGGCGATGCGGGAGGTGATAGGACGCGGCACGGCGCTCATCGGAGACCTCAAACGCCGGCCGGCACCCGGGTGTGCCAGTCGGTGTGCTGCTGGTACTGGTGGGCTGCGTTCAGCAGGCGGGCCTCGCCGAAGTAGTTGCCGATCAGCTGCAGGCCTACCGGCAGGCCGCCGGCACCGAAACCGGCCGGGTGCGACAGGCCGGGCAGGCCGGCGAGGTTCACCGCGATGGTGTAGATGTCGGACAGGTACATCTGGACCGGGTCGTCGCTCTTCTCGCCGATGCCGAAGGCCACCGTCGGGCTCACCGGGCCGGCGATCACGTCGCACTGCTGGAAGGCGGCGGCGAAGTCGTTGGCGATCAGGCGGCGCAGCTTCTGGGCCTTGATGTAGTAGGCGTCGTAGTAGCCGTGGGACAGCACGTAGGTGCCGACCAGGATGCGTCGCTTGACCTCGCCGCCGAAGCCTTCGGCGCGGCTCTTGCAGTACATGTCGTTGAGGTCGCCGTAGTCGGCGGCGCGGTGGCCGTAGCGTACGCCGTCGAAGCGGGACAGGTTGGAGCTGGCCTCGGCCGGGGCGATCACGTAGTAGGCGGGGATTGCCAGGCGGGCGTTGGGCAGGTTCACCTCGACGGTGGTGGCGCCGAGCTTGCGGTATTCGGCGATGGCGGCGTCGACGGCGGCACGCACGTCATCGGACATGCCTTCGGCGAAGAATTCCTTCGGCAGGCCGATGCGCAGGCCGGCGAGGGGCTTGGCGAGGTCGCGGCCGAAGTCTTCGGCGCCCTGTTCGAGGCTGGTGGAGTCGCGCGGGTCATGGCCGGCCATGGCGGACAGCAGCAGCGCACAGTCTTCGGCGCTGTAGCCGAAGGCGCCGCCCTGATCCAGCGAGGAGGCGTAGGCGATCATGCCGTAGCGGGACACCCGGCCGTAGGTCGGTTTGATGCCGGTGATGCCGCACAGCGAGGCCGGCTGGCGGATCGAGCCGCCGGTGTCGGTGCCGGTGGCGATCGGCACCATGCGCGCAGCCACCGCCGCGGCGGAGCCGCCGGACGAGCCGCCGGGCACCTTGTCGGTGTTCCACGGGTTGCGGGTCGGGCCGAAGTGGGAGTTCTCGTTGGAGGAGCCCATCGCGAACTCGTCCATGTTGGTCTTGCCGACCATCACCGCGCCGGCCTGCTTGAGCAGGCTGACCACGTGGGCATCGTAAGGGCTGACGAAGTTGGACAGCATCTTCGAGCCGCAGGTGGTGAGCACGCCTTCGGTGCAGAAGACGTCTTTGTGGGCCAGCGGGATGCCGGTCAGCGGGCCGGCGGTGCCGGCGGCCAGGCGTTCGTCGGCAGCCTTGGCGGCGGCCAGCGCGCCGTCACGGTCGACGGTGACGAAGGCGTTGATCCGGGCGTTGCCGGCTTCGATGCGGGCCAGGCTTTCGGTGGCCAGTTCGACGGCGGAAACCTTCTTGTCGCGGAGGGCCGCGGCGATGTCCTTGAGGCTGGATTCGATCATGGTGCGGTGGGCTGCGGTTTGAGCGGTGCTGGGGCGCCGGCCGGGCCGGCGGCGATCAGAGTCCGGTGGGCCTTATTCGATGACCTTCGGGACCAGGTACAGGCCGGCTTCGGTCTGCGGGGCGACGGCCTGGTAAGCGGCGCGGCGGTCGCTTTCGCTGACCGCGTCGTCGCGCAGGCGCTGGGCCAGTTCCTGGGGGTGGCTCATCGGCTCGACCCCGTCGGTATCGACGGCTTGCATCTCCTCGATGAGGCCGAAAATCCCGTTCAGTTTGGCCTGCGTGGCCTCGGCGTCGCCGGCGGCGAGTTCGAGTCGGGCGAGCTTTGCGATGTGGCGGACTTCGTCGAGGGAGAGTGACATGGCAATTTACAAAGTTGCTTAAACGACAAAGGTTTGTAGGTTATCATAAGCGATTCTGTTGCCCCAATTCCCAACTCCCCCAACGGTTTCCGGGATTCTCCACCGATGTTTGGTTCTCTGCGCTCCTACTTCTCGAATGACCTCGCCATTGACCTTGGCACCGCGAACACGCTGATCTACGTCCGGGGAAAGGGCATCGTTCTCGATGAGCCGTCCGTGGTCGCGATCCGTACCGAAGGCGGGCCGAACGCCAAGAAAACCATCCTCGCCGTGGGGATGTCGGCCAAGCAGATGCTGGGCAAGACGCCGGGCAACATCACTGCCATCCGGCCGATGAAGGACGGCGTGATCGCCGACTTCACCGTTACCGAGCAGATGCTCAAGCAGTTCATCAAGAAGGTCCATGACACCCGCCTGTTCTCCCCCAGCCCGCGCATCATCATCTGCGTGCCCTGCGGGTCCACTCAGGTGGAGCGCCGGGCGATCCGCGAATCCGCCCTCGGTGCCGGCGCCAGCAACGTGTACCTGATCGAGGAGCCGATGGCCGCAGCGATCGGTGCCGGCATGCCGGTGGCCGATGCGACCGGCTCGATGGTCGTCGATATCGGCGGCGGCACCACCGAGGTGGGTGTGATCTCCCTCGGCGGCATGGTCTATGCGGGTTCGATCCGCGTCGGCGGTGACAAGTTCGACGAGTCCATCGTCAATTACATCCGCCGCAACTACGGCATGCTGATCGGCGAGACCACCGCCGAAGCGATCAAGAAAGGCATCGGCTCGGCCTTCCCGGGTTCCGAGGTGCAGGAGATGGAAGTCAAGGGCCGCAACCTGGCCGAGGGTATTCCGCGCGCCTTCACGATTTCCTCCAACGAGATCCTCGAAGCCCTCACCGAGCCCCTCAATCAGATCGTTTCCGCGGTCAAGATCGCCCTTGAGCAGACGCCGCCCGAACTGGGCGCCGACATCGCCGAGCGTGGCATGGTGCTGACTGGCGGCGGCGCGTTGCTGCGCGACCTGGACCGTCTGCTGATGGAAGAAACCGGCCTGCCGGTGATCGTTGCCGACGATCCGCTCACCTGCGTGGTCCGCGGCTCGGGCATGGCCCTCGAAAAGATGGACCAGCTCGGTTCCATCTTTACCAGCGAGTAAGCGTCGGCGACGACCAGGGCGCCCGCGGTGAACGTTTCGTTCCTCCGCGTGCGCCGCCGACCCGGGCCAGTCCCGGGCGTGGTCGTTGCGTGATCGCCGAGCGAACTGTCGATGGTCGGCCATTCGCCCCCTCCTTTCTTCAAACGCGGGCCTGCGCCGCTGGCCAAGCTCGTGTTTTTCGTGCTCGTCTCGTTGGGCTTGCTGGTCAGCGACCTCAATCTGCGTTACCTGGATGCCTTCCGCCAGGGCCTGTCGGTGCTGGCCTACCCGATGCAGATGGCGGCCGCCACGCCGGCGGACTTCGTGCGCAATGCGTCGGACTACTTCGCGTCCTTGGTCCGCCTGCAGATCGAGAACAAGGAACTCAAGCGCCAGCAGTTGCAGGGCGCCGAGCGTCTGTTGCGCCTCGACCAAATTGAGCAGGAGAACCGCCACCTGCGTGAGTTGCTGGAGGTGCGGGAGCGCCAGAAGGTCAATTCGGTGGTGGCCGAGATCATGTACACCGCCAAGGATCCGTTCTCGCGCAAGGTGATTCTCGACAAGGGCACCCAGGCCGGCATCGAGGCCGGCCAGGCGGTGGTGGACAACGTCGGCGTGGTCGGCCAGATCACCCGGGTCTTTCCGATGCAGTCCGAGCTGACCCTGTTGACCGACAAAGACCAGGCAATCCCGGTGATGGTCGTCCGCAACGGCCTGCGGGCGGTGCTTTTCGGTGCCGGCAACGGCCTGATGGAGCTGCGCTACCTGGCCGCCAACGCTGATGTGCAGCCCGGCGACAAGGTGGTGACCTCGGGCCTCGACGGCGTTTTCCAGCAGGGGCTGCCGGTGGCAACGGTGGCGCGGGTCGAGCGCGATCAGGCCCAGGCCTTCGCCCGCATTCCGTGCCTGCCGGCGGCCGGCGTCGAGCAGTTCAGCCACGTGCTGGTGCTCGGCCAGCGGGCCAACGTGCTGCCCCGTCCACCCGAGGTGGAGGTCATCAACAAGGGCAAGGGGCGCAAGTCCCGCGCGAGGGAGTAGGCGATGCAACCGACCAACCGTTCGAGCCGAATCCTGCTGCCGGTGAAGATGTGGTTCGTCTATACGACGCTTTTCTTCGCGTTGTTCCTCAACTACATTCCCACAGGTCATCTGCCGGCGGTGCCGGACTTCGTTGCGCTGGTGCTGGCCTTCTGGTGCGTGCGCGAGCCGCTCAAGATCGGCATCGGAGCCGGTTTCGTCTTTGGTCTGCTGACCGACATCGGTGTCGGTGCGGCGCTGGGGCAGCATGCTTTCGCCTACGTATTGCTGGCCTATGCATCCAATGAGCTGGCCCGCCGGGTGCTGTGGTTCACGCCGGTGGAGCAGGCCTTGCACGTGCTGCCGCTGCTGTTCCTGACGCAGGTGGTGATGGTCGTCGTGCGCCTGCTGGCGGGGGCCGAGTTCCCGGGCTGGTGG
This sequence comes from Zoogloea sp. LCSB751, assembly GCF_002028455.1. Lineage (GTDB taxonomy): Bacteria > Pseudomonadota > Gammaproteobacteria > Burkholderiales > Rhodocyclaceae > Zoogloea. The sequence goes on from NZ_MWUM01000008.1 coordinate 76,173, forward strand.
ATGTTCTTCGGCAGCTTCGTCGGTGCCCTGTTGTGGATCCCGCTGCATTACGTGCTGCTGCTGCCCCAGTATCAGCCGGTCGAGCGGGACGAGAACCGGCCGATCTAGTGCCTATCGTTCCATGACCGGTATCCGTACCCCCGAGCAAGAGCTCGCCCGCTTTCGTAACCGTCTGGCAGTGGCGGGCGTGGTGGCGGTGGTGTGTTTCGCCTTGCTGGCGGCACGCTTCTTCTACTTGCAGGTGGTCCGCTACGACTATTACTCCACGCGTGCGGAGGACAACCGGATCTCCCTGGTGCCGGTGGTGCCGAACCGCGGGCTGATCATGGATCGCAACGGTACGGTGCTGGCCCGCAACTATTCGGCTTATACGCTGGAGATCACACCGTCCAAGGTTGCGGATCTGGATGCGACCATCGAGGCGCTCTCCAAGCTGGTGGATATCCAGCCGAAGGACCGCCGCCGCCTCAAGAAGTTGATGGACGAGAGCAAGAGCTTCGAGTCCCTGCCGATCCGCAACCGTCTGTCGGACGAGGAAGTGGCACGCTTCATCGCCCAGCGTTACCGCTTCCCCGGCGTCGAGCTGAAGGCCCGTCTGTTCCGTGATTACCCGATGGGTAATCTGGGTGCTCACCTGGTCGGCTACATCGGCCGCATCAACGACCGCGACCTGGAGCGCATCGAGGAGAACGAGGATTCGGCCAACTACCGTGGTACCGATCACATCGGTAAAGCCGGCCTCGAAAAGAGCTACGAAAGGGAACTGCACGGGACTACAGGCTTCGAGGAGGTTGAGGTGGATTCCGGCGGCCGGGCGGTGCGGGCCTTGCGCCGGACCAACGCGACACCGGGCAACAACCTGATCCTGACCATCGATCTCAAGCTGCAGGAGGTGGTGGAGAAGGCCTTCGGCAACCGGCGTGGCGCCCTGGTGGCGATCGAGCCGGGTTCGGGTGGCATCCTGGCGCTGGTGTCGGTGCCGACCTTCGATCCCAACTTGTTCGTAGACGGCATCGGCGCCCAGGACTGGGATGAACTGAACAACTCGCCGGATCATCCGCTGGTCAACCGGGCGCTCAACGGCGCTTATCCGCCCGGTTCGACCTTCAAGCCCTTCCTCGCCCTGGCGGCCCTGATGAGCGGCAAGCGCACGCCGGGGCAGGCGATTGCCGATCCGGGTTTCTACGATTTCGGTGGACACCATTTCCGCGACGACAAGCCGGGTGGTCACGGCATGGTGGACATGTACCGTTCCATCGTGCAGTCCTGCGACACCTACTACTACCGCCTGGCCAACGACATGGGCATCGACCTGATTGCCTCGCTGATGGGGCAGTTCGGTTTCGGTAGCCGGACCGGTATCGACATCGAAGGCGAGAGCAGCGGTGTGCTGCCGTCGCCGGAATGGAAGCGCAAGCGTTTCAAGCGGCCGGAGCAGCAGAAGTGGTTTGGCGGCGAGACCATTTCCATCGGTATCGGTCAGGGCTACAACGCCTACACGCCGCTGCAGCTGGCCCACGCCACCGCTACGCTGGCGGCTGGCGGTGTGATGTACAAGCCGCATCTGGTGAAGTACATCGAGAGCGCCAAGGATGGCTCCCGCCAGGTCATCGAGCCGCAGCCTGTCAAGACCATCCCGATCAAGCCGGAGCACCTGGAGACGATCCGCCGGGCCATGGTGGGCGTGAACAAGGAGGGGACCGGCGCACGGGCTTTTGCCGGCGCGCCCTACCTGTCGGCCGGCAAGACCGGCACGGCTCAGGTGTTCTCACTGAAGGGTGGCAAGTATTCGGCGAAGATCAATGAACGTCTGCGCGATCACGCGCTGTTCATTGCCTTCGCGCCGGCCGACAAGCCGACCATCGCCCTTGCGGTGCTGGTGGAGAACGGCGGTTTCGGGGCCCAGTCGGCAGCCCCGATTGCCCGGGCGGTGATGGATTACTACCTGCTCGGCAAGCTGCCAGCCGGCATGGCGGCCGAAGACCCGGGCGCCGAAGCACCGACAGGAGACGGTGGCGGTGACTGATTTCCGTTTCAGTCTGCGCAAATGGCTGATGGGCCTTCTTTCGCCTCTCGACGGGCCACTGGCCCTGATCGTGCTGGCGATCCTGGGGTTCTCGACGGTGGTCATGGTCAGTGCGTCACCGGAGCGCCTGGATACCCTCGCGATGAACATTGGGGTGGCTTTCGTCGTGATGTGGACGGCCGCCCGCATCCCCCCGCAGCGCATGATGAGCGTGGCCTTGCCCTTGTATGTGCTGGGTGTCTTGCTGCTGATCGGAGTGGCTTTGTTCGGCGATGTCTCGAAGGGCGCCCGCCGCTGGCTCAACATCGGGGTCGCACGCATCCAGCCATCCGAGTTGATGAAGATCGCTATGCCGCTGATGCTGGCGTGGTATTTCCAGAGCCGGGAAGGCATGCTGCGGGTGAGGGATTTCTTCGTGGCTGCTGCATTGCTGCTGGTGCCGGTAGGCCTGATTGCCAAACAGCCTGATTTGGGAACGGCGATCCTGGTGGCGGCGGCGGGTTTCTACGTGCTGTTCTTCGCCGGTCTGACCTGGCGGCTGATTCTGCCGGTGGCGCTGGTGGGGATTGTCGGCATTGGAGCAATCGTGGCAATGGGGGACACCATCTGCCAGCCGGATGTGGTGTGGCCGGGGCTGCGCGATTACCAGAAGCACCGGGTGTGCACTTTGCTGGATCCGACCTCCGATCCGCTCGGCAAGGGTTTTCACATCATCCAGTCCACAATCGCCATTGGCTCGGGCGGCGTGATGGGCAAGGGGTGGGGCAGGGGCACTCAGACGCATCTCGATTTTCTGCCCGAGCGTCATACGGACTTCATCTTCGCGGTGCTCACCGAAGAATTTGGACTTGCCGGCGCCCTGCTTCTTGCGGTACTGTATATCCTATTGATTTTTCGCGGCCTTTTTATAGCCGCTGGTGCCCCGACCCTGTTCTCGCGCCTGCTTGCCGGCGCACTTACGCTTATATTCTTCACTTATGCGTTTGTGAACATGGGCATGGTGAGCGGAATTCTCCCCGTTGTCGGGGTTCCGCTGCCCTTCGTCAGTTACGGCGGCACTGCACTCGTTACCCTTTGTCTAGGCGTTGGAATGCTCATGAGCATACAGCGCCACCGGCGTCGGGTAGGCACCTGAACCCGCGCGCGCTGAAGCGCGCGCCCGAACAGGAAGAGCGTCATGCCCCCTGTAGCGATGTTTCGTCGCGCCAGCTTCGTGCTGGCGCCCTTCTGTAGCGCCCTCCTGCTGGCCGGTTGTGCCGGCATTCCTAAACAAGACCCCGTGGCAGAAGCTCCGGTGGTCGGGCAACTGCACGTTCAGGCGCCGCCAACGGGCCTCAAACCGGTTCAGACGGTTCCTGTCGTGAGTGCTCGCCTGCGTTATGCCGCGAGCGAAGATGTATCGGCCCTGTCGGAGGAAAAAGGGGGGCTGGTGGCGCCGGTGTTTGAGAAGGGCGACTATGCGCTGGCCCGGGGGCCCGTCCTGGGCAATAACGCCAGTGCGTTCCGTGAGACGGGGTTGGCGAGCTGGTATGGCAAGGCCCTGCAGGGACGTCGTACCTCCAGTGGCGACCCTTACGATATGTATGCGCTGACCGGCGCCCACCCGAGCTTGCCGATTCCCAGTTATGTGCGGGTGACCAACCTCGCCAACGGGCGTTCGGCGATTGTCCGCATCAACGATCGAGGCCCGGTGCATCCCGGGCGGATCATCGACCTCTCGTACGCAGCGGCGTACAAGCTCGGTTTCACCGACCAGGGGCATGCGAACGTCGAAATTGCCCTGGTTTTGCCGGAAGACGTGGCGATGGTCCAGCTGCGTCGGCCGGTGCCGCCGCTGGCACGCCGAAAGGCGACTGCGCCTGTGCAGCAGCTGGCCCGTCAGCCGGCGCCGGCATCTCCGCCGCGGGTGGCCATCGAACCCGCGGTGGCAGCGGTATCGCCGCAAGCTGCCCCGGTTCATCCGGGAGCCCCGCGTGCGGAGCGCGGGAGCGAAGGCGTGTTCCTGCAACTGGGGGCGTTTGCCACACCGGTCAATGCGGAGAACTTCAAGGGTTTCGTCGAGCACGAGCTCAAATGGCTCAAGGAGTCCGTGTCGGTGCTGGCCTCCGAGGGCAAGTACCGGCTCCAGTTGGGGCCTTTCGCTTCTGCTCTGGAGGCGCGGGAGATTGCCGACCGGATTGCCACCACTTTGAAGCTGAAGCCGGTTGTCAAGGCACGCGACTAGCTACCAGTCGGGGATGGCGGAGTCGGGAGTGGCACCCTTCACAGGTGAAAGGTGACTTTGCCTGCTTCGCGGTCGGGCCGTTGTGCCTAAGCTTGCGGGGTTCGGGTCGAGAGTCGGGTGATGCCCCTTTTTTCTGATGGCCCGTGTTTTCCGGAAGTCTGGATCCATGGCCATATCCCATACTCACTTTTCATCGTCCGCTGGAAGCCACTCGCCGTTGCCCATCGACCTGGGGTGGCCTGTAGCCCCAGGCCAGGAACTCGATCTGGAGGAGATGCCCGATGAAATCGATCTGCTTGCCGTGCTGTGGTCACAGATTCGCTGCTATCGTCTGCAGTACCATCCGGTCACGCACCCTGGGCATTGAATTTTCCGGCAGTCCCAAATGAAATGAGCCGCGATTCGCGGCTCATTTCATTTGGGACTGCCAGTGCGTTTCTCAGTACGGAGGCGTGCAGCCGGCGGGGTACCAGATCCGCATGGGAACGCCACCGAACCAGACAATGTATGAGCCCTGGCAGGGGGTTCCGTCCTTGGCCTTGGGGCCATCCGTGTTGCCCTTGGCGTCGCCGCTGTCACATTCAGGCAGTGTAGTCTTTTTTGCCTTGGCGGCGTTCGCCGCTTTGCTCATGACACAGGCCTGGGTGGGCTTGCCCTTGGCATCCAGAGGAACGACTTCGCCGTTCTTGCCGAAGACCACGGCACCGGTGATGTCGGCGGGGGCGAGCACACCCTTGGTGAATTGTCCCAGGTTGCCGGCGGCAAACGCCGGTGTCTGGATGAGCGCACTGGCCATCAGGCCGGCGACGAGCAGGGAGGCGCGCTGCACGGTGCGGGAAGTCGGGAACAGACTCATGCTTGTGGATCTCCACATCGGTTATTGGGGGTGATCGCTCCCATCCGTCCTCAGAAGCGCAGGCTGCCCTGCAGCAGCGCGGTGCGCTGTGGGTAGAACAGCGGAATCTTCGGGTCGCCGTTCAAGTCTGTATTCTGAAAGCGGAATTGACGATCAAATATATTGTAAATGCCCAATGAGACGGTCAGGCGATTACTTGCCACGGGGATCGAGAAACGCAGGTTGGTCACCGAGAACTTCGAGCTGGCCGCGGTTTCGCCAGCGGTGCTGGAGAGGCGCGCGGCATGCTGGTCGACAGTCCAGTGCTCAATGAGGGTGTCGGTGGGGCCAGTCTTGATCCACAGGCGAGCCGGCAGCAGATCGGTGCGGACCTTGTACGGATTGAAGCTGTCGCGCAGGGCGGTGTCCTCTCGGGCTTTGATTTCTTCGTGACGCCATTCGAGACTGAACGCGACGCGCTGGCCGAAAGGCAGCGTGATGTGGGCGCGATGGAGTTGTTCTTTCCAGGGTTCCAGATCAAGAGTGCTGCTGAGGCCTGGCATCGGTACATCCATGTGGCGGGCTGAAACCTCAACTCCAGTATTGATGCCACCGCCGAAACTCTGTTCGATGCCGAACGCCGCACGCCGCCAACGGGTGCCGTTAGTGTCGTCGAACGCTTGGTTGAAGCCGGCGAACTGCGTGGGCGCGAGGCTTTCCCGATCGTATTTTGAGCCCGAGACGCCCTGTATGAACGCGGCGCGCACGTTGGTGCCGCTCGCAAGCCGGGCGACGATGCCCAGCTTGCCGTTGAGGCGTTCGCTCTGCGTGTTGTCGAGTTCGCTCAGACGGATATACTCGGCACCGCCGTGTAGTGTGACGGTCGGGTGGAGACGCCACTGGCCATAGCTGAATACGGTGTCGCGGTCGCCCCTGAGCTTCGTTGTCGGCAGTGTGTAAGTGCCCAGCACCATGCTGGGGTCCGCACTGGAGGCAAAGGACAGGTTGATGTTTTGGGTGCCGGACAGGCGGAAGGCGCTGGCACCCACGGCGATACTGCCGCGCTCCCGTTGCAGGGAATACAGGGCCGACATCCCCTTGCTGCGCTGTCCCAACGTCGCATCAAAGTTATTGTCCAGGCCCTCGCTCTGGAAGAGTTCCAGCGCGCTTTCGCGGATGCGCTGAGTGTTGACCTCGGCAATGAATTCTTCGCCGTTGCCGAAGGCGTGGCGCAGGCCGATACGCTGCAGGTCGTTGATGATGCGATGGTCCGTGCCGATCGGACCGTCGAACAGGGATTTGTCGATATCGCCGCTGTTGCGCTCGGTATGGCGGATTTCACCCAGCAGCATGGTGTCGGGTGTCAGCGCAAGCTGCGCATTGATCCGGCCACCACTGAGATGGGTGTCGGCCATGCGTTCGTTGAGGCCGCGGCCCCGGTAGTCGAAGGCGCCGAGGGAGATCTGTCCGCGCTCCCAGGAATGGGACGCCACCACGCTGCCTGACTGCGTGTCTCGGCTGCCGCCCGCCAGGGTGGCGGCGAAGCGATCAGGCTTGCGGTCGAAGAAGGCGGTGGCTTCCTCCGGTGATGCCGCACGAGGCCCGTCGAGGATGGGGAGCGGTGGCATCACGAACTGGGGGGGCAACGGCCACTGGCCGATGGGCTGGCGCAGTTGCGCCTGCAGCAGTTCTCCCAGGCGCGCCGTCTCGAAACGCGGCGTCTCCGCATAGGCGTCGGCCAGCAGACGGTGAGCCGCCGCGCTTTGGACGTCGTCCTCGATCGCGTTCATGGCCGTGGCCTGGGCGGCGGCGGCGAAGCCCACCTGTTGATAGGCTGCACCGAGATTGGCCGTGCGGGCAGCCCGGTCCTGGTCGAGCAGTTCGCTGGAGCGCAGCACGTTGCGGTTGTCATTGCGGAGCAGGGCCTCCTCGCCATTGCGGATGGCGGCCAGTGGCTCACGCTCGAGAAGCTTCAGGAATGCGTCGAAATACCAGGGGGTCGGCGAGGCCGGGTCGAGGCGGCGGGCCAGATCGAACTGGGCGCCGGCCACCTTGTTGCGGGCTTCTTCCAGATAGGCCCGGCCCAGGTAGCTGCGGAGCTCGGCATTGCTGGGGTCGAGAAGGGCGGCGATTTCGACCTCGCGACGCCCACCTTCGGTGTCGCCCAGACGCATGAGCGCCAGTCCGAGCCCGAAATGCGTCAGCGGATCACTATCGTCGGCTTCGAGTGCCGTGACGAAGTCGGTGCGGGCCGCCTCGGTCTCGCCGTGCAGCAGGCGGGCGAAGGCGGCCAGAGCACGGGCACGCCGGGTGTCGGGGTCCAGGGCCAGAACGCGGCGGGCGGCTTCGCCGCCGGCTGCGCCGTGGCCAAGGCTCAGCTCGAGCTCGGCGCGGCGTGCCCATGCAACCGCGTCGTTGGGGGCCAGCAGGGTGGCACGTTCGGCTACGTTCAAGGCTTCCGGCAGGTGGCGGGTGGCCTGCAGGGTGTAGCTCAGGGCCAGATGGGCGGCAACGGATGCCTCGTCGAGGTCCATGGCCCGTTGGGCGGCGGCTTCCGCCAGCGTATTTTCGTTACGTGCCACGTGTACGATGGACTCGATGGCCGCCAGCGACGGGTGGCGCTCCCCTGCGCGGGAGGTGAGCAGGGCCGTGGCTTCGTCGACCCGCCCCAGGCCTAGCAGAATGCCCGCCTTGAGCGCTGCAACGGCGGGGTCGGATACCGGTGCCGACCCGAGGGTGTCGAGGGCTGCCAGGAAATGCCCGCGGTCGGCCTCGCGTTGAGCCGTCTCAAGCGTTCGTCGTAGCGCTTCGGGCTGGCGGGCAAGTTCGTTGGCTCCGAGGCGTGCAACCTGGGGGTAGTGAATGGCCCAGGCGACGGCATCCAGCGGGCGAACGGAGATAGTGCCGGGGGCGCTGCCTGCGTGCGCCTCGATGGCCTCGCCGGGCCCCAGGACTCTTTCGCCGGCGGCATTGCCCGTGCGGACACGGCCTTCTGCCACCACGACCTGGGCCTCCTGCTCATGGCTGGCGACGGTGAATTCGGTGCCATCCACCAGCGCATTGACGAACGGTGTGATAACGCCGAAGCGCTTGCTGAAGCGGCTGATGACATGAACGATGCCCTGGCTGAGGCTCAGTTCGCCGTTATCGGCGGCCGGCGGCAGTGTCAGAGTGGTGTTCTGATCGAGGCGGACCAGAACGTTCTGGCTCAGCACCACCGCTGCACGACCGGGGCCACGCACGGCAAGCTGGTCGCCGGGGCACAGGGTCTGGCGTGGTGTTGCGGTTTGCCAGTTGCCGCCTGCGCTGCTGCGGACTTCGACCCGTCCTTCGAGGGCTGTCAGCGTGCCGGCCTTCTGTTCGCAGGCGTCCGCCTCCAGCGCCATGATGGCGAGAGCGACCGCCAGGCCGAGCTGGCGGGGGCGTAGTGAAAAATTGCGCTGAGCGGGGAAACTTGGCTCCATTACAACTGTACCGGATCGAATTTGTGGGGTCTTCGGCAAGACCGTGCAGATGCAATATTAACTGCAAATCTCTGCTGGATGCGTATCGGTTCGATGTTTAAGTCATTGTCTTATTGAGAAAAAATGCTAAGTGTATCGTTCTGTTACGCAACTTTCGGCGTAGGCTTACTTGCTGGTCATGACAATGTGCCCGTCCCTGTCGGGTAGCGCTGAGCCGGCCAGGTGGTCATGACAGCGCTGCAGATAAAAGCGGGCGGGGCCGTCGTTCGGCAGGTGTTCCAGCACATGCTGCAGGTGAGCGACTGCGGCTTCTGGCGCATCGCTGATGTAGGCCGTGCGGGCGGTCTCGAAGGCTTCTGTCAGCCCCGCCGCGAGCGGGGTGGGCAGGATTTCGTGGAGCTCGAGCGGCGCGCGCTTGCCGACCAGGGCGAAGGCTCCGAGGGCGCGTGCATAGCCGTGTTTGGTGCTGTCACGGCCGTGGGATACGACGGCCGCTGACGCCAGGATGTGCGTTCCGAGGGGCTTGTTGCCGCCCTGGATACGGCTCGATGTATTGACGATGTCGCCGACCACCCGCAGTTCCCGGTGTTGGTCGCTGCCGACCTCGCCCAGAAAGACCGGTCCGTAGTGGAGGCCGAAGCGCGTCTTCAGGGCGCCTGGCGTGTTTCCCTCGTTCATGCAGCGGTGCAGGGCCAGGGCGGCGGCGCGGGCCCTGCTGCAGGCGTCTGCGGCGGAGTCGTCGGCGAGCCACAGGCACATGGCGGAATCGCCGACGATGTCCATGACATGACCGCCATGAGCCTCCACGAGGGGGATGAAGATCGCGAAGTAACGGTTGAGCGTGTCGCGGGTGGCTTCCGGGCTGAGGCCTTCGGACAGGCTGGTATAGGACTCGATATCGCTGCACAGACATACGCCGTGGGCCGTGCGGCCGCCGTCATGGCCCTGCAGCAACGCTGCGAGCTTGGCGTTGCCTTGGCTGCTGAGACCCCGGTCGAGGGCCCTGATGAGCTGGCGTTCCCGTTGCCGGGCGGCGCGCATGTGCAGCGTGAGGCCGCCGGCCATGGCAATCAGTGGTGCAATGGCGGCGGGCAGGATGACGGGCAACCAGAGATGGGCCCAGGTGAAGCAGGCATAGGCGACGGCGAGCCAGCCGAGGGCCAGGCCCACCGTGATTGCCAGGGCCTGCCGGGTACTGGCCAAGCGCCACGGCAGCGCGAGCAGCAAGCCCCAGGCCAGCACGCCGGCGGCCATGCCGGCCGGGGGCGGACGCTCCAAGCTGGAATCCTCGAGCAGGTTGCCGAGTGCGGTGGCGCACAGCTCGACACCGCTGATGTCGAGGCCGTCGGGCGTGCTGTAGGGCGTCCGGAACATATCGGCCTGGCGCGACTGGTTGAACTCGGAAAAGCCGATCAGCACCGCCTTGCCGCGGAAGGCCGCGTCTCCGGCGGCCGGGTCGGCCGCCAGTTCGAGGGCCGTGGAGTAGGGGATGGTGCGGATGCTGCCGATGGGGCCGTAGAGGTTGAGGATGCGGCGTTGCCCGTCGTGCTGCCCTTCGTTGCCATGGCCCATGCGCCGGGCCATCAGAAGGGGGAGCGAAGGCCGGTCGCCGACGCTGGGGACGGCGCTCCAGAATTCGATGACGCCGTCCGGGGTTTTCGGCATGATGAAGGGGCCGCTGGCCCAGGCCGCATCGCGCAGCAGGGGCTGGGCCTGGGTCAGACGATCCACGCTGGCCAGGACTTCGCCGCGGGGGCCGGTGACGGACTCGCGGGTGATGCCCTCGATGAGCGTCACGTTGCCTGCCCTGCGCAGGGCGTCGGCCAACGCCCGGTCGTCGGCGGGTTCGCGTTCCCTTTCGAACAGCACATCGAAACCGATGGCTTTCGCGCCCCTCTCGGCCAGGCCATTCACGAGACGTGCATGCAGGCCCCGGGGCCAGCGTTCGGGACGGGGAGACTGGCCGAGGTCCCGGGCCGAGCGGGAATCGAGGGTTATAATCGTGACCGATTCGGGTGCCGGGCGAGGACCACGGAGCGCATAGAGCAAATTGAGGCCTGCGCCGTTCTCCAATTCCTGGGCTGGCGAGAAGAAAACCACCGCCAGCACCAGCAATGTGGTCAGCAGGAGTCCAGCGAGGGGTTTGTCTGGGAACGGCATGGGGCGGAGGTCAGAACTGTTCGGTCATGGGGGAAAGTCGGTGATGTATCTTGAGCGGGTGGATCTGTTTGCAGGCCTGAATGACACGCAGGTCAAGACACTGAAGGAGCGTTCGCGCATACGCAGCTTTGCGGCCAACACCATCGTGGTCAACGAGGGTGATGAGGGCAGCAGTCTGTTCGTCGTGCAAAGCGGGTCGCTCAAGGCTTTTCTCACCGATAACAGCGGGCGGGAGGTCACGCTGTCCCTCCTCGATCCGGGGGATTACTTCGGTGAGCTGGCCCTGCTGGACGATTCGCCCCGCTCCGCCTCGGTGATTGCGGTGACCCGGAGCGAAGTGTTGCAGATTCCACGTACTGCTTTCCTGGGGTTGATCGAGTCCGACCCGACCTGCATGCAGACCGTGGTGCGCAACCTCGTGGCGCGGATCCGCCTGCTTACCGACAACGTGCGGGCGCTGGCGCTCGTCGATGTGTTCGGACGGATCTCCCGGCTCTTCGAAACGATGGCCGTCGAGCGGGACGGCATCACGCTGATCGATCGCCGCCTGACTCAGCAGGATCTCGCCAACATGGTAGGCGCCTCGCGGGAAATGGTGAATCGCATCCTCCGCGATCTGGTGGCTGGTGGTTACATCGAGATCGAGCAGCAACGCATCATCCTGTGCAAGAAACTGCCGCAGAGCTGGTGACGCGGCAGGGGGTGAGCGCAGTCTGGTGGGATAAAACCCTTTTGGCAATGAGGAAATTTATCACGCCTGGACTACACTGAAAGCATGGAGGGGAGGCATATCATGAGCTTTATCGATTCGCCCATCAGCCGTTGCGAAGCGGTCCGCGAGATGGTCCTGACCGACCAGACTCAGCGTCAGTGTGCTCTGGAGCATGGTTGTCCGCCCGGCCGGGAGTGCCCGCTGGACGGTTGTTTCGCCGAGATTTCCGGGGTGACCGAAGCTGTCACGCTCGGTGAGTTGGCCGCCGCCGAGACGGCCTGTCACCGCAAGGCCTGACCGTATCGTGGCCAATCGTACGCTCGGCACGCGCCAGAAGCTGGTGTTCCGCAATCCGGATGGAGTGCGGCAGGGCGTGCCGCGCAATCCGCTGGTCGTACCGGCCCTGCAGCGCAAGGCCGGGCCCCACGAGAAATCGCCAGGGGCCAAGCGCCAGGAAGCCAAGCGCTCCCTGCTCAAACAATTGCTGGGCCAGCACAAGCCGTAGGGGCGAATTCATTCGCCCCCGGACTTGATTCAAGCGGCAACGGGCGAATGAATTCGCCCCTACGAGGGGGTTGCCCCATCGGGCACTTTGCCTACTTCAGGTTCAGCTTCTCGAGCAGTCCGTCGAGTTGATCCAGGCTGCCGAACTGGATTGTTACGGCGCCGATCCCTTTCTTGTTGGCCTTGATCTTCACCGTCGCACCGATCCGGTCGGCGATGTCTTCCTGCAGGCGCAGGATGTCCCGGTCGGGCAGCGGGGGCGGCAGCTTGCTCTTGGGGTTGAGGGCCTGGTGCACCAGACGCTCGACGTCGCGTACCGACAGGCCTTTGGCGGCGATCAGGTTGGCCAGGCCGATCTGGGTGGCGCCGTCGAGGGGCAGCAAGGCGCGGGCGTGGCCCATGTCGATGTCGCCGGCCATCAGCAGTTCCTGCACCGGCGGGGCCAGTTGCAGCAGGCGCAGCAGGTTGGAGGCGGCCGGGCGGGAGCGCCCGACGGCGTCGGCAGCCTGCTGGTGGGTCATGCCGAACTCGTCGATGAGGCGCTGGATGCCAGCTGCTTCTTCGAGGGGGTTGAGGTCTTCCCGCTGGATGTTCTCGATGAGGGACATCGCCAGCGCGGCTTCGTCGGGAATCTCCCGCACCAGGCAGGGCACCGCCGACAGGCCGGCGATCTGCGCGGCGCGCCAGCGCCGTTCGCCGGCGATGATCTCGTAGCGCTTGGCATCGAAGGCGCCACCGATCTGGCGCACCAGGATGGGTTGCATGACCCCCTGGGATTTGATGGAGGCGGCCAGTTCCTCCAGGGAGCCCGGATCCATGCGCGTGCGCGGCTGGTATTTGCCCGGCTGCAGTTCGGAGGCGGGCAGGATCTGCAGTTCGCCCTCGGCCTTTTCCGGCTCGGCATTGCCGCCGAGTAGCGCGTCGAGACCGCGGCCGAGGCCTTTGAGTTTCGGAGATGCCATGGTGTCGGTTAGAGAGTTTTGACCCGCTGGATCAGTTCTTTGGCGAAGGCCAGGTAGGCCTGGGCGCCCTTGGCGCTGCGGTCGAACACCACGCCGGGCACGCCGTGGCTGGGGGCCTCGGCGAGGCGCACGTTACGCGGCACGACCGCCTTGAAGACCTTGTCGCCGAAGTGCGATTCGAGTTGGGCGGAAACCTGCTGCTGCAGCGTTACGCGGGGGTCGAACATGACCCGCAGCAGGCCGATGATGCCCAGCTCGCGGTTCAGGTTGGCGTGCACCTTCTTGATCGAGTTGACCAGGTCGGAGAGCCCTTCCAGCGCGTAATACTCGCACTGCATCGGGATGATGACGCCGTGGGCTGCGCACAGGCCGTTGAGGGTCAGCAGCGACAGGGAGGGCGGGCAGTCCACGAGGATGAAGTCGTATTCCTGGGCATGCAGCGCGAGGGCGTCGCGCATGCGGTTCTCGCGCCGCTCCAGGCCGACCAGCTCGACTTCGGCGCCGGCCAGGTCGCGGTTGGCGGGAATCACGTCGTACTTGCCGGCCTCCGAGCGCACGCGTGCCTCGGCGACGGTGCACAGGCCGACCAGCAGGTGATAGACCGACTTGCCGAGGGTGCGCTTGTCGATGCCGCTGCCCATCGTCGCGTTGCCCTGGGGGTCCAGGTCGATCAGCAGCACGCGCTGCTTGGCGGCGGCCAGGCCGGCGGCCAGGTTGACGCAGGTGGTCGTCTTGCCGACCCCACCCTTTTGATTGGCGATGCAGAAAATGCGGGCCATGCTCAGGTCCGTTTCACAATGATGAGATGGCGTTCGGCGTCGAGGCCGGGCACCTGGAGTTCCACGCTGCGTTCCATGGCGAAGCCGGAGGGAATGCGGGCGATTTCGTCTTCAGGGTACACGCCCTTCATGGCCAGGATGCGTGTTTGCGGTCCGGCCAGGTGGGCGGTGAGGTTCACGAAGTCGGCCAGGTCGGCGAAGGCGCGCGAAATGATGCCGTCGGGGGCGTCCGGCGCATAGGCCGGTTGCCAGCTTTCGATGCGGGCGTGATGGGCTCGGAAGTTGGCGAGCTTGAGCTCGATCCGCGCCTGGTTCTGGAAGGTGCTCTTCTTCTGGACGGTCTCGACGGAGTCCACCTGCAGGTCGGGCCGACAGATGGCTAGCACGACACCGGGCAGGCCGCCGCCGGAGCCGACGTCCACCAGCCGCGAGATGCCGGCCAGTTGCGGCAGTACCGACAAAGAGTCGAGCAGATGGTGGGTGATGACTTGGGCCTCGTCGCGGATCGCGGTGAGGTTGTAGACCTTGTTCCACTTGATCAGCAGCTGGCCGAAAGCGCGCAGCTTTTCCGGCGCCTCGGCGGGCAGATCCAGGCCGAGGGTGGCGATCCCCTGTTCGAGGGTGCGTAGACTCATACCGACTCCTTCCGCCCGCGGGCCAGTTCGCCGCGCTTCAGCCATACCAGCAGCAGGCTGATGGCCGCCGGTGTGATCCCCTGGATGCGGCTGGCCTGGCCGATGGTTTCCGGCTTGTGCTGGTTGAGGCGGCCCTGGACTTCCTTCGACAGGCCGCGCACGGTGGCATAGTCGAGATCCGGCGGCAGGCGGGTGGCCTCGGCATCGGCCTGGCGCGCCACTTCGTCGAGCTGGCGGTCGATGTAGCCTTGGTACTTGGCGGCGATTTCCAGTTGTTCGACGACCTGCGGGTCGGTTTCCGCTGCTTCCGGCGCGCCGGGCAGGGTCATCAGCGCCGCGTAGCTGACGCCGGGGCGGCGCAGCAGATCGAAGAAGGAATACTCGCGTTCGATCGACTTGCCGAGCACGGCTTCGGCGGCTTCCGCGGACACCTTGGCGGGTGTCGCCCAGGTGGCACGCAGACGTGCCGTCTCGCGCTCGATGGCTTCGCGCTTGGTGCAGAAGGCCGCCCAGCGTTCGTCGTCCACCAGGCCTAGCTTGCGGCCGGTCTCGGTGAGGCGCAGGTCGGCGTTGTCCTCGCGTAGGGACAGGCGGTATTCGGCTCGGGACGTGAACATCCGGTAGGGTTCGGAGACGCCGCGGGTGATCAGGTCGTCCACCAGCACGCCCAGGTAGGCTTCGTCGCGGCGTGGGCACCAGGCTTCCTGGCCCTTCACCTGCAGCGCGGCGTTGATGCCGGCCAAGAGGCCCTGGGCGGCGGCTTCTTCATAGCCGGTGGTGCCGTTGATCTGGCCGGCGAAGAACAGCCCGCCGATGGACTTGGTTTCCAGGCTGGACTTGAGGTTGCGCGGGTCGAAGTAATCGTACTCGATGGCGTAGCCGGGGCGCAGGATATGGCAGTTCTCGAGGCCCTTGATGGAGCGCACGATGTCCAGCTGCACGTCGAAGGGCAGGCTGGTGGAGATCCCGTTGGGGTAGATCTCGTGGGTGTCGAGGCCTTCCGGCTCGAGGAAGACGTGGTGGCTGTCCTTGTCCGCGAAGCGGTGGATCTTGTCCTCGATGCTCGGACAGTAGCGCGGGCCGACCCCTTCGATCACGCCGGAGTACATCGGCGAGCGGTCGAGGTTGGCGCGGATGATGTCGTGGGTGCGGCTGTTGGTGCTGGTGATCCAGCACGGCAGCTGGCGCGGGTGCTGGCTGGCCTTGCCGAGAAAGCTGAATACCGGCACCGGATCGTCGCCGGGCTGCTCTTCCATCACCGAGAAATCAATGCTGCGTGCGTCGAGGCGCGGCGGGGTGCCTGTTTTGAGGCGGCCCTGGGGCAGCTTGAGTTCCTTCAGACGCTGGCCGAGGCTGATCGCTGGCGGGTCGCCCGCGCGGCCGGCCGAATAGTTTTGCAGGCCCACGTGGATCAGGCCATTGAGGAAGGTGCCGGCGGTCAGCACGACGGTCGGGGCCTCGAAGCGCAGGCCGATCTGCGTGACCACCCCGGTGACCCGGTCGCCGATGACGGTAATGTCATCCACCGCCTGCTGGAACAGCCACAGGTTGGGCTGGTTTTCCAGGCGCTTGCGGATCGCTGCCTTGTACAGCACCCGGTCGGCCTGGGCGCGGGTGGCGCGCACGGCCGGGCCCTTGCTGGCGTTGAGGATGCGGAACTGGATGCCGCCTTCGTCGGTGGCCGCTGCCATGGCGCCACCGAGGGCGTCCACTTCCTTGACCAGATGGCCCTTGCCGATCCCGCCGATGGACGGGTTGCAGCTCATCTGGCCGAGGGTCTCGATGTTGTGGGTGAGCAGCAGCGTGGCGCACCCGGCCCGCGCAGCCGCCAGCGCGGCTTCGGTGCCGGCATGGCCGCCACCGACAACGATGACGTCGAAACGGGTGGGATGAAGCATGGGGAAAACCAGGAACGGTGAATCGGGGGAGCCGAATGATACGACCTTGCGCTGCAAAAATACAGTCTCAGTCTCCCGGGGACGGCTGAAAAACAACGGATTTACAACGGTTTACGGGAGGTTTCGGGGCTCTTGAAAAGCGCTTTCCTGGTGTCTCCAAAGAGGTATTGCCAGCCGCGTGGCGTTCTGATTTATGGATGGGCGATATTCGCTCCAGAATCCTAAAGTTTGCCCCCCATCATCCGTAGAACCATGCAATATACGGTTGTCAGGAAGCGTTGCCCGCTTTGGGTTTGCGCTTTCGTGCCCTACGAATCTTGCTGCCCCGATGTCCTGGATTTGCAGATCCGGGAGGAGAAAAAATTGAAAACAATCATGTTGGTCGATGATTCGGCCACCGTCCTGCTGTCCATTTCCGGAATTCTCTCCAAGGCTGGTTTCCAGGTCGTCACCGCCAACAGTGCAGAAGACGGCCAAAGGAAGCTGGCCGCAGGCACCAAGCCCGATCTGCTGATCACCGATCTCAACATGCCGGGCATGAACGGTATCGAGTTCATCAAGGTCGTGCGCCAGAGGCCGGAACTGCGCTTCATGCCGATCCTGTTCCTGACGACCGAGTCCCAGCAGAGCAAGCGCGCCGAGGCCAAGGCCGCCGGCGCCTCGGGCTGGATCGTCAAGCCGGCGACGGCCGACACGCTGCTCAACACGATCAAGCTCGTTCTGCGCTAAGCACCATGTCGGCCATCGGCGATAAATCCCGGCGACGGCGTGTGCTGTTGTCCCTGCTGACTGCGGTGGGGGTGTTCGTCGTTGTGTATTTCGGCAACGACACCTATCACCGGATCCTCCTCGACGAACTCGGGCTCAGCCAGTCCCTGGTGGACGCCATCGGCGCGATTGCCGCCGTGCTGCTCAGTTTCGAAGCGCTCAGCATGCTGTCGGTCATGCGTTACCGGGATGCCCTGTATGGAGCCGAGCATGCGCTCGGCAAGGCCCAGGACGAACTGGATCACAAGGTCGGGGTCGCCACCGAAGTGAGCCGCTCGCTCGAGCAGGTGCCGCACCTCAACAGCATCCTGGTGGGGCAACTGAATGCCGTGACGGATCAGACCGAAACGGCCGCCTTGGGCATGGTCGAGCGCCTGCAGGCGGTGGACGCCGTGGTGCAGGACCTCGATCAGGTGGTGCAGGCCTTCTCGCAGGAGTCCAGCCAGATCGTCGAGGAGGCCAACACCCGGGCGGCCGGCAACCAGCAGACCCTTGCCGCGTTGCAGGATTACATCCACCGCCGCCTCGAAAATGTCGGCGCAGAGCAGGAGCATGTGATGTCGGCACTGGAGGAGGCCAAGTCCCTCGCCCAGTTCGTCAATCTGGTCCGCGATATTTCCGGCCAGACCAATCTGCTGGCGCTCAATGCGGCCATCGAGGCGGCCCGGGCCGGTGAGGCCGGGCGCGGCTTCGCGGTGGTCGCCGACGAGGTACGCAAGCTGGCCGGTCAGACCGATCAGGCCGTGCTGAAGATCAGCGAAGGCATCGAGCGGGTGGTGCACACCATTCAGTCCAAGTTCAGCGCCCAGCTGGATCAGAGCATTTCGAATGCCGAAGAGAGCGCGCTGCGCACGGTGGCCGACCAGTTCCACGAGGTCAGCGACAGCTATGCCCAGCTGCTCGACCACGAGAACCGGATTCTCGGTGTGTTCCGCGAGTCGAGCCACCGGCTGGCCGAAATGTTCATGGAGACCATGGCCAGCGTGCAGTTCCAGGACGTTACCCGCCAGCAGATCGGCCACGTGATCGAGGCCCTGGAGCGGCTCGATGAACACGTGTTGAAACTGTCCGCCTGCCTGGCCGGTCAGGCGGCAGTCAGCGACATTCCCGCCATGACCGAGCAGATCGACCGGCTGTTCGAAAGCTATGTGATGGAGCGGGAGCGCGAAGAGCATGCGCGTCGCAGCGGCGTCGCCCTCTCCAGTCGGCCGTCGGCCTCTGCCGGCGATGGTCCGGCCGTCGAACTGTTTTAATCATTGGAGGGCAGCATGGGTGTCATTCGTCGGGCCTTCGCCGAGGATTTCACGATCTACCGGGTCGCGGAGCTGAAAACCGGCCTGCTCGACCTGCTCGGTGAGGCGGAGCGCATCGAGCTGGATCTGTCGGGTGTCGAGCGCATGGATTCGGCCGGTTGCCAGCTGCTGATGCTGGTCAAGCGGGAGGCCAGCGCCGCCGGCAAGACGCTGGCGATCGTCGCCCACAGTCCGGCGGTGCAGTCCCTCATCGAGTTCTACAACCTCGCTGCCTGGTTCGGCGATCCGCTGGTCGTCCCCGCGGCCTAACTTCAGCGCTCACCATGGACGAACTCAAGCAAGTCTTCCTGCAGGAAAGCGGAGAGCAGCTCGACGCCCTCGAGTCCCTGCTGCTCGAGCTGGAAGCGCATCCCGACGACGAAACCACCCTCAACGGTATATTCCGCGCCGCCCACACCATCAAGGGCGCGGCCGGGATGGTCGAAGCCGCTGCCGTCGAGTCCTTTGCCCACGTGGTCGAGAATGTCCTCGACCGCCTGCGCAACCACGAGATTGCCGTCACGACCGAGCTGGCTGCATTGATGCTGGCCTGCACCGATCACCTGCGGGTGCTGATCGCCAGCGAGGCCGGCACGGCGCAGCTGGGGGCCGCCGACATCGAGGCCCAGACGACCAGCCTGCTGGCCCGCCTGCGGGCTTTCGGGCCGGGTGGGCAGGTGCAGGCCCAGTCCCATGCGGCGAAAGCCGAGGAGCCCGGCGTGCAGCGCATTCCCTCCCCACAGACCGGCCACAACTGCTGGCATATCTCGGTGCGTTTCGGTCCCGACGTGCTGCGCCAGGGCATGGACCCGGAGAACTTCCTGCGTTTCCTCGAGACGGTCGGCAACATCCGTCACGTGGAAACCCTCGCCGACCGGATGCCGCCGGTGGCCGAGATGGATCCCGAGTTGTGCTACCTGGGCTTCGAGATCGCACTGGAGTCGGCGGCCGACAAGCAGACCATCGAGGACGTCTTCGCCTTCGTGCGCGATGAATGCCAGCTGTCCATCCTGCCGCCGCATGCCAAGGTCGACGATTACGTCGAGCTGATCGAGAGCCTGCCGGAAGACACCCTGCGCCTCGGCGAGATCCTGGTGCGTATCGGCGCCCTGACCGCCGACGAACTGAACGAGGGGTTGCGTGCCCAGGCTACGCCCGCGGAAGGCGAGGCGCCGACGAACGAGGCTCACGACAAGCCGATCGGCGAGATTCTGGTGGCCCAGCAGGTGGTGCAGCCCGAGGTGGTCGCCGCGGCAGTCGCCAAGCAGACCCAGGTCAGCGAGAAAAAGGCCCAGGATGCCAAGCTGATCCGCGTGCCAGCCGACAAGCTCGACCACCTCATCAACTTGGTTGGCGAACTGGTGATCGCCGGTGCGGCGACCAGCCTGCTGGCCCACAAGCGCAGCGACGGCGAACTGATCGAGTCCTCGTCCCTGCTGACCCGGCTGGTCGAAGAAATCCGCGATGCATCGTTGCAGTTGCGTACCGTGCAGATCGGCGAAACCTTCAACCGTTTCCACCGCCTGGTCCGTGATGCCTGCAAGGATCTGGGCAAGGATGTGGAGCTGGTGATTTCCGGCGGCGAGACCGAGCTCGACAAGTCCATCGTCGAGAAGATCGGCGATCCGCTGATGCATCTGGTGCGCAACTCCCTCGACCACGGCATCGAGGCGCCAGCGGTACGCGAGGCGGCGGGCAAGAGTCCGCGTGGCACCTTGCTGCTCAATGCCTATCACGATGCCGGCAACATCGTCATCGAGGTGGCCGACGACGGTGCCGGCCTCAACCGCGACAAGATCCTTGCCAAGGCTATCGAGCGTGGCCTGGTGGAACCGGATGCGCACCTGTCCGACCGGGAAATCTATGACCTGATCTTCGCGCCTGGCCTGTCCACTGCCGAGCAGGTCACCAACCTGTCCGGCCGGGGCGTCGGCATGGATGTGGTGCGCCGCAACCTGCAGGCCTTGCGCGGTACCATCAACGTGAGCAGCCAGGCCGGCCAGGGAACGCGCCTGACCCTGCGGCTGCCGCTGACCCTCGCGATCATCGACGGTTTTCTGGTGGTGTCGGCCAACCGCTCCTACGTGATTCCCCTCGACGCGGTGGTGGAATGCATCGAACGGCCCGAGTCCGAACACGATCGCAACTATTTCAACCTGCGCGGCCAGGTGCTGCCGTCGGTCTGCCTGCGGGAGAGCTTCGAGCTGCCCGGCGAGCGCCCGGCACGGGAGAGCGTGGTAGTGGTCCAGTACGCCGGCCAGCGCGCCGGCATCGTGGTGGATCGCCTGGCCGGAGAGCTGCAGGCAGTGATCAAGCCCCTCGGGGCGATCTTCCGCCACCTGCAGGGAATCGGCGGGTCGACCATCCTGGGCAGCGGCGAAGTGGCCCTGATCCTTGACATATCCGCCCTCATCAAGATTTCGGGGCAGGCCGAGCAACGCCTGCTGGCCCGCCCCGAGCAACGTAGCGCCTGACCTTGCTGTCTTACCCGGAGATTCATCATGTTCAATAACCTAAAAATAGGTGTTCGTCTGGGGATCGGCTTCGTCGTCGTCCTGCTTATGCTGGTGGCGATTTCGATCGTGTCGATCACGCGTATCAACGAACTCAATGACGGGATCGACGATCTGGCGGAGGGTCGTTTGCCCAAGATCCTGCTGGCCGACGAATTGAAGTACAACCTGCAACTCATTGGTCGCTCCGTCCGGAACATGATCCTCACGACGGACAAGAGTCTTGAAAAGCAGAACCTCGAGGCCATCGCCAAATTGCGTCAACGCAACGGCGAGATCCTCGAACAGATAACGCCGCTGGTTAACAGTGAAAAAGGCAAGGCATTGTTGGCCAAGGTGGCGGAGACGCGTGCCCGCTACAACCCGATAACGGACCGAACACTGCAGTTTGCGGACACTTCGTCGCCCCAGTACAACCAGGAAAAGGCTGTTCATATGTTGTTCGGCGAGTATAAGGACGCCGCTGAAGCTTACATCGGCGCCTTGTCTGATTTCGGTGGCTTCCAGGTCGAGGCTGCCAAGAAGTCTGGCCAGCACGCAGTGGATTTGGCTCAGTCGTCACGGACACTGGTGATCACGCTTGCGTTGATTGCGGTCGTGCTGGCAGCAGGTATTGCGCTGTGGCTGACCCGGAGTATTACCCGCCCGGTTGGCCAAGTGGTGGATGCCGCTAAGAAGATGGCGACTGGCGATTTCAACTTCACGTTGAAGAGCGATGCGAAGGATGAGGTCGGCCAGGTTGTTCAGGCGGTCGGGGCCATTCAGCAGTCGGTTCAGGCCATGGCTGCGGACGCCTCGATGCTGTCCAAGGCTGCCGTGGAAGGCCGTCTGGCCACCCGTGCCGATGCCCAGAAGCACCAGGGTGATTTCCGCAAGATCGTCGAAGGGGTCAACAACACCCTCGACGCGGTGATCGGTCCGCTGAACGTGGCCGCCAACTACGTGGACCGCATCTCCAAGGGCGACATCCCGGCGAAGATCAGCGACAACTACAACGGCGACTTCAACACCATCAAGAACAACCTCAATACCTGCGTGGATGCGGTGAACAAGCTGGTGGCCGATGCGGGTGTGCTGTCCAAGGCTGCGGTGGAAGGCCGTCTGGCCACCCGTGCGGATGCGAGCCAGCACCAGGGTGATTTCCGCAAGATCGTGGAAGGCGTCAACAACACCCTCGACGCGGTGATCGGGCCGCTGAACGTGGCCGCCAACTACGTGGACCGCATCTCCAAGGGCGACATCCCGGCGAAGATCACCGACAACTACAACGGCGACTTCAACACCATCAAGAACAACCTCAACACCTGCATAGAAGCGGTGAACAAGCTGGTGGCCGATGCGGGTGTGCTGTCCAAGGCCGCGGTGGAAGGCCGGCTGGCCACCCGTGCGGATGCGAGCCAGCACCAGGGTGACTTCCGCAAGATCGTGGAAGGGGTCAACAACACCCTCGATTCGGTGATTGGCCCGTTGAACGTGGCGGCCAACTACGTGGACCGCATTTCCAAGGGTGACATCCCGGCGAGGATCACCGACAGCTACAACGGTGACTTCAACACCATCAAGAACAACCTGAATACCTGCATCGATGCGGTCAACAAGCTGGTGTCCGACGCCAACATGCTGTCGGCGGCGGCGATTGCCGGACGCCTGGAAACCCGTGCCGACGGCAGTCAGCATCAGGGCGATTTCCGCAAGATCGTCGAGGGCGTGGATGGCACGCTGGATGCCATCGTCGGGCCGATCAACGAAGTGCGTCGCATCATGACCGCAATCGAGCAGGGCGACCTGACCCAGAACATCGCCAACGACTACCAGGGCGATTTCAAGGCGCTGAAGGAGGCGGTGAACAATACCGTTGGCAAGCTCTCCGACACCATCACCCAGGTGCGCACCGCCGCGGATGCGCTGACCAATGCGTCCGGCCAGGTCTCGGCGACCGCACAAAGCCTGTCCCAGTCTTCGTCCGAGCAGGCGGCCAGCGTGGAAGAGTCGTCCGCGTCGGTGGAGGAGATGTCGGCGTCCATCAAGCAGAATGCCGAGAACGCCAAGGTCACCGACAACCTGGCGTCGAAGACCGCAGTGGAGGCCACTGAGGGCGGCGACGCGGTGAAGAACACCGTCGACGCGATGAAGAAGATCGCCCAGAAGATCGGCATCATCGACGACATCGCCTATCAGACCAACCTGCTGGCCCTCAACGCGGCCATCGAGGCGGCCCGAGCCGGCGAGCACGGCAAGGGTTTCGCGGTGGTGGCGGCCGAAGTGCGCAAGCTGGCCGAACGTTCGCAGGTCGCGGCCCAGGAAATCGGCGGTCTGGCCGGCGACTCTGTGGGCCTGGCCGAGCGTGCCGGCCACCTCCTCGACGAGATCGTGCCGTCGATCCGCAAGACCTCCGACCTGGTACAGGAGATTGCCTCCGCATCCCAGGAACAGTCGTCCGGCGTGGCTCAGATCAACAACGCGATGAACCAGCTCAACCAGGCGACGCAGCAGAACGCGTCGGCCTCCGAAGAGCTGGCCGCCACCGCGGAAGAACTGGGCGGCCAGGCCGAGCAACTGCAGCAGCTGATGCAGTTCTTCACCATCGATGAGCGCAGCCTGGGCCGTGGTCCGGCTGCTGTTTCGGCACCTTTGGCGCTGGGCCGCTCTCAGGCGGGCAAGGCCCGGGCGCCGGCCAAGGTGGCGGGCTTCGCGTTCAATGAAGGCGACTTCGAGAAGTTCTGAGCGGCGAAAGGAGCCACAGCATGACCACGCTGCCCACGCCGGTGGGGGCGACTGCCGTTGCCGGGGCCAAGGCCCCGGCGGTGGTCGAGACCAGCCCGGCCCAGTATCTGACCTTTCTGCTCGGTGGCGAGATGTTTGCCGTCGGGATACTGAACATCAAGGAGATCATCGAGTACGGTACCGTCACCGAGATTCCGATGGTGCCGCCTTTCATCCGCGGGGTCATCAACCTGCGCGGTGCGGTGGTGCCGGTGATCGACCTGGCCAGCCGCTTCGGCGGCAAGCGCTCCGAGGTGTCGCGCCGCACCTGCATCGTCATCATTGAACTCACCGAGAACGACGAGCGCCAGGATGTCGGGGTGGTGGTCGATGCGGTGTCCGAGGTGCTGGAGATCCCGGCCTCGGAGATCGAGCCGCCGCCGTCCTTCGGGGCCAAAATCCGCGCCGACTTCATCAAGGGGATGGGCAAGGTGAACGGCAAGTTCGTGATCATCCTCGAGGTCGAGAAAGTGCTCTCCGTCGATGAGATTGCCACCCTGGCCCGCGTCGCCTCCGACGGCGGCGGTGCCGATCTGACGGGCGGGGGCGCGCCGTCGGCCTGAACGGGACGGGGTGAGGACGATGGATTACGCCAGCCTGCCGGCGCGGGAGATCGAGCGCCTGGCCCGCAACGTGGCGCCCGGCGCCTGGGCCGTGGAGCGGGAGCGGCCGCTGGCCACCCTGCTGGGCTCCTGCGTGGCGGTCTGTCTGTTCGATCCGCAGACGCGCATCGGCGGTCTCAACCACTTCATGCTGCCCAACATGCAGCGCAGTAGCCACGGTGAAGTGGATGCGCTGCTGGCGGGCGACTACGCGATGGAAGCCCTGCTCAACGCGCTGCTCAGCCAGGGGGCCCGCAAGGCCCGCCTGCAGGCCAAGGCCTTTGGTGGTGGTACCATCATCGAAACCACGGGGCAGTCCCTTGCCATCGGCCAGCGCAACGCGCATTTCGCCCGGGACTGGCTGAAGCGGGAAGGCATTCCGCTGCTGGCGTCGGATTTTCTCGGCCCGTGGTCGCGCAAGCTGCTGTTCCTGCCCGGCAACGGTGATGCCTGGTGCAAGCGCATCGTCACGTCCCACGCCACTGCCGAGGTGATCGCGCGGGAAGAGCAGGCGTATGCCGCCACGCTGAACAAGCCGTCCGAACCGGACAACAACGTCGAACTGTTTTGAGGATCGCCATGGAACGGGTTCGTCCCCCCGCAGGGAGCCCGATGGGTTCCGCCATCACCAACGAGGAATTCGCGCTGTTCCAGCGCCTGATCTACAAGATCGCCGGTATCAGCCTGTCCGATGCCAAGAAGGTGTTGCTGGTCGGTCGTCTGTCCAAGCGCCTGAAGCATTACGACTTCGACACTTTCTCCCAGTATTACCGCCTGCTCAGTTCCGGTCAGCATGCGGAGGAATTGCAGCTCATGGTGGATCTGCTGACCACCAACGAGACCTATTTCTTCCGCGAGCCGGGACATTTCACCTTCCTGAAGAACGAGGTGATCCGGGCCCGCCGTCCCGCCGGGGCATTCCGCGTGTGGAGTGCGGCCTGCTCGACCGGCGAGGAGGTGTACACCCTCGCCATGCTGCTGGCCGATTCGCTGCCGCAGACCCCGTGGGAGGTGGTGGGATCGGACATCAGCACCCAGGTGCTGGCCAAGGCGGCCGCAGCACATTACCCACTCGACCGTAACGAGGGCATTCCGCCCGAGTTCCTGACGAAGTATTGCCTGAAGGGCGTGCGCAGTCAGAGCGGTACTTTTCTGATCACGCCCGAGCTGAAGCGCCGGACGCGCTTCCTGCAGGTCAACCTGACCCTGCCGGTGCCGGCGGAGGTTGGCGAGTTCGATGTGATCTTCCTGCGTAACGTGATGATTTATTTCGACATGGACACCAAGCGTAAAGTCGTTGCCAACCTGTTGCCGCGCCTCAAGTCGGGGGGCTATCTGTTCATCGGCCATTCCGAGACGCTCAACGGCATCCAGCAGGGGCTGGAGCTGGTGAAGGCGACGATCTATCGCAAGCCATGATCGAGTGCGGTGACGATATCCGGGAGGTTTTCCTGCAGCCCGGTGGATTCTTCTTCGGCGGTGGCCGCACGCGTATCTCGACGCTGCTCGGTTCCTGCGTGTCCATCACCTTGTGGCATCCGCTGCGCCTGATCGGTGGTATGTGCCATTACATGCTGCCGAGCCGTGGGCGGACAGTCGGCAAGGTGCTGGATGGGCGCTACGCAGACGAGGCGCTGGCCCTCTTCGACCGGGAGATCGAAAAGGCGGGTAGCCGGCCGGCGGATTACCAGGTGAAGGTTTTCGGGGGGGGCAACATGCTCAACCGCGACCTGGCCCGCCCGGCGGTCATGGACATCGCCAGCCGCAATGTCGATGCGGCCGATGCGCTGCTGGTTAGGCATGGCTATCGCCCGAGCGTCACCCACTGCGGGGGGACGGGGCATCGCAAGCTGATCTTCGACCTGTGGACCGGTTATGTCTGGCTGGCCCATCGTCCGATCGACGAGGTGAGTCCATGAGATCCCGCCCGATCCGCGTGATGATCGTCGACGACTCGGCGATCGTGCGCCAGGTCGCCAGTGAGGCGATCAATGCCCAGCCGGACATGACCGTGCTGGCCACGGCCGTCGACCCGCTGTTTGCCATCGACAAGATGCGCAAGGAATGGCCCGACGTGGTGGTCCTCGATATCGAGATGCCGCGCATGGATGGCCTGACCTTCCTGCGCAAGCTGATGGCCGAGCGGCCGACCCCGGTGGTGATCTGCTCGACACTGGTGGAAAGCGGGGCCAAGGCCAGTTTCGAGGCGTTGTCGGCCGGGGCTGTCGGCCTGGTGACCAAGCCCAAGTTCGGTCTCAAACAGTTCCTGCAGGACGAGAGCGACAGCCTGGTGGCGGCCGTCCGTGCGGCGGCGAGTGCCCGCCTGCGCCCGGCCAAGGCGGCGCGCGCGCCGGAGGTGGTGCCGCGCCCGAAGCTGACCCTCGATGACTTGCCGCGCGGCCCCCGTCTGGCCCGGAACGGTGAGCGCAGCCGGATCGTCGCTATCGGCACGTCCACCGGTGGAACGCTGGCCCTGGAGGCGGTGCTGACTGCGCTGCCCGAGGACGTGCCGGGGATGGTGGTGGTGCAGCACATGCCGGCCGGTTTCACCGAAATGTTCGCCCGTCGCCTCAACGGCTTGTGCCGCATCCAGGTGCGTGAGGCGTGCCATGGCGACCGGGTCGAACCCGGCCTGGCGCTGATCGCGCCAGGGGGGCGCCACATGCAGGTGGCACGGGATGCCAACGGCTATTTCGTCGGTGTGGTGGACGGCCCGTTGATCAACCGCCACAAGCCGTCGGTGGACGTGCTGTTCCGCTCGGTCGCCCGGGTGGCCGGCGGCAACGCGCTGGGGATCATCATGACCGGCATGGGCGATGATGGAGCCCTGGGTTTGAAGGAAATGCGCGAGGCCGGTGCTGCGACGATCGCCGAGTCCGAGGAGA
Organism: Zoogloea sp. LCSB751; assembly: GCF_002028455.1. GTDB lineage: Bacteria > Pseudomonadota > Gammaproteobacteria > Burkholderiales > Rhodocyclaceae > Zoogloea. The sequence goes on from NZ_MWUM01000008.1 coordinate 103,195, forward strand.
CCTGTGTCGTCTTCGGAATGCCGAGGGAAGCCATCCTGCGTGGTGCAGCCGGCAGTGTGCTGCCCTTGCACGACATCTCTGGTGGCCTGCTCGCCTGGAGCCACGGGAGGGAGGGCTGAGGTGCGAGCGGGTGAGTCCCCGCAACAAGCTGCTCCAGTCGTTATATATTGATGCCCCTGTCCTGACTCGTTCGTCCGGCGATCTTCAGTCCTTTCGATGGGTATCCGGGCATTCATAACCGCGATCGCAAAGGGTTCCGTTCCCATGTCCCTGCCGCTGGAGACTTCGCGCTCCCAAGCTGCCCCCCTGAAGTCATCGGTGGATGGGGTGCGTCCGGGCCCGTTGCTCGAAGCCCTCGTGCGTACCCTGCCGGACCTCGTCTGGCTGAAGGACCCCGAAGGCGTCTACCTGGCCTGCAATTCACGCTTCGAGCTGTTTTTCGGTGCCAGCGAGGCCGATATCGTGGGACGCACGGACCGTGATTTCGTGCCGCCCGCACTGGCCGAGGTCTTCCGTCAGAACGATCTCGCGGCCATTGCGGCGCGGGGGCCGCAACGTAACGAGGAGACCGTCACCTTCGCCGCGGATGGTCACCAGGAGGTCCTCGAAACCATCAAGACCCCCATGTACGATCAGAACGGGCAACTGATCGGCGTGCTCGGGGTCGCCCGCGACATCACCGCGGGCAAGCGTGTCGAAGCCGGTCTGCGGCGCGCCAATCGGGCGCTATTGACCGTCAGCGAATGCAACCAGGCGGTCGCCCGGGCCGGCGATGAGCGCGTCCTGCTGCAGGATGTCTGCCGTCTGATGGTGGACTTCGGCGGCTACCGGATGGCCTGGGTCGGCTATCCCGAATACGATGCCCGCCGGCGGGTGAAACCAGTGGCCCAGTTCGGCTGTATCGACGGCTATTTCGATGCGGTGGACGTGTCGTGGAGCGACGGCGCGGACGGTGTCGGGCCCACCGGTACGGCCGTCCGTGAAAAGCGCCCGCAGGTGTGCCGCGACATCCTCACCGATCCGCGTTTCGAACGCTGGCGCGAGGCTGCCAGTCGGAATGGCTACGCGTCCTCCTGCGCACTGCCCCTGCTGGATGCCGACGGCCATTGTTTCGGTGCGCTGAGCGTCTATTCCAGCGAGGCGGATGCCTTCGATGACGAGGAGATGCGTCTGCTGTCGGATCTGGGCGGCGACCTGGCCTTCGGCATCCGGGCGCTACGGGATCGGGCCGCCCGGGAAGAGGCCCAGCGCCGCCAGGTGGCGGCGGAAAGCCAGCTGCGCCATCTGGTCGAGGCCAGCCCGACCATTCTTTACGCGATGCGGCGGGAGGCCGGGCACTGGGTGCCGGCGATGGTCGGCGACAACATCCAGCGCATCTTCGGTTACACGCCGGATGAAGTGCTGAAACGCGGCTGGTGGCTGGCCGGATTGCATCCGGACGATCGCCAGGCGGCGAAAACCGCCTGGCGCGGTCTGCGGCTTGGCGGGCAACTGGGCCTCGAGTACCGGTTCGCCCATCGGGATGGGCGCTATTTCTGGGTGCGTGACGAGCTGCGCATGGCGGGTGGCGATGCGGAGGACGGGGCGGAGATCGTCGGCTCCTGGACCGACGTCACGGCCCGCAAGCAGGGCGAGATCTACCTGGCGACCCAGCGTCACGTGCTGGAGATGGTTGCCTCCGGGGCGGCGCTGAAGAACACCCTGGAAACGCTGGCGCTCGGTGTCGAGGCCCAGTTACCCGATGTGCGGGTGTCGATCCTGCTGCTCGACGCGGATGGTATCCACCTGCGGCATGGGGCTGCCCCCGGCCTGCCCGATGGTTACAACCGTGCCGTGGACGGCGTGCCCATCGGCGAGGCCGTGGGCTCCTGCGGCACCGCGGCGTGGCGGCGCAGCCCGGTGATCGTCAAGGACATCGCCACGGATCCCTTGTGGCAGGACTATCGGGCGCTGGCCGCCGAACATGGGCTGGTGGCTTGCTGGTCGACGCCGATCTTCAGTCGGGAGGGGGTGGTGCTTGGGACCTTTGCGCTGTACCCGGGTAGTGCCTCGGCACCGGCGGAGATCCATCTTCAGCAGGTGGCGATGGCCACCGACCTGGCGGCGATCGCCATCGCGCGCCACCGGGAGGAGTCGGCGCTGAGAGAAAGCGAGGCGCGCTTCCGCCAGTTGTTCGAAGTGGCGCCGCTGCCCCTCAGCCTCGTCAATGGCGAGGGGCGGATCGTGGATATCAACCGCCGCTTCGTCGAGAGCTTCGGCTACACCCGCCAGGAAATACCCGATGCGGATAGCTGGTGGCAACTGGCTTATCCCGATCCGGACTACCGGGCCTGGGGCCGCAACGCCTGGCAGGATGCAGTCAACCAGGCCCGGGCCTCCGGTCGTCCTGTCGAGCCCCGGGAATACCGCATCACCTGCAAGTCCGGTGAGTTGCGGACCTTGCTGGTGTCGGGGTCGGATGTGGGCGATTTTTTCATGACGACCTTTTTCGACATCACCGAACTGCGCGAGCTGGATGCCCAGCTGGCCGTCTATCACCATCACCTCGAAGACCTGGTCGCCGAGCGCACCGGGCAACTGGCCGAGGCCCGCCGGCGCGCCGAGTCCGCCAGTCAGGCGAAGAGCGCGTTCCTGGCCAACATGAGCCACGAGATCCGCACGCCGATGAACGCGATCCTCGGCCTGGCCCGCCTGCTCGAACGCAGCGCCCTCGATGCATCCCAGTTGGACCGGCTGCACAAGATCCGCCATGCGGGGGCGCACCTGCTGTCGATCATCAACGACATCCTCGACATTTCCAAGATCGAGGCCGGCAAGCTGCTGCTGGAGTCGATCGATTTTTCGCCGGAGGCGCTCTTCAACCAGGCGCATTCCCTGATTCACGAGCGGCTGGCCGCCAAGCACCTGACTTTCCATTCCGACACGGAAGGATTGCCGCCGGTGCTGCGCGGCGATGTGACGCGCCTGCGCCAGGCCTTGCTCAACTACCTCGGTAACGCGGTCAAGTTCACCGAGCGCGGCGGGGTCAGCCTCAGGGCCAGAATCCTGGAGGCGCGGGAGCAGGACGTGCTGGTCCGTTTCGAGGTGAGCGACAGCGGGATCGGCATCACGGCTGAACAGTTGCCGCGCCTGTTCCAGTCTTTCGAGCAGGCGGACGCCTCCACCACCCGCAAGTACGGCGGCACCGGCCTTGGTCTGGCCCTGACCCGCCACCTGGCCGCGCTGATGGGGGGGGAGGCCGGGGCGGAAAGCCGTCGGGGGCAGGGGAGTACCTTCTGGTTCACCGCGCGCCTGCAGACCCGGCCGGGCGTGAACCTGCCCGTAAGCTGCGCCGATACGCAGGCCGACATGTCGTTCGAGGATGTGCCGGCCTTGCAGGGGCGGCGGGTCCTGCTGGTCGAGGACAATCAGCTCAACCAGGAAGTGGCAGTCGACATGCTGGACGATCTGGGCCTGGTCGTGGATTGCGCCGAGAACGGTCAGGAGGCCGTGGATTGCGTGAGGAGCGGGGCTTACGATCTGGTGCTGATGGACATGCAGATGCCGGTGATGGATGGCCTGGAAGCAACCCGGAGCATTCGCACCCTGTCCGGACAGGGCACCCTGCCTATCGTTGCGATGACCGCCAATGCCTTTGAGGAAGACCAGGATGCGTGCCGAGCGGCAGGCATGAACGATTTTCTGGCCAAACCGGTGGAGCCGGAGGACCTGCGTCGCGTGCTGCTCAAGTGGCTGGTGCCGGGGGGGCAGGTGCCGCCGTCCGAGGCGGCGGCCGCGCCCGGCGATGACGCCGCGCCTGACGCGTGGACCGCCCGTCTGCAGGGCATTGCCGGGCTCGACACGGCGAGGGGGCTGCGCCTGGTGCGTGGCAAGTGGGCCACTTACGGGCGTCTGCTCGGCCTCTTTGCCAGCAATCAGGGGGACGTGGGCGATCGTCTCAATGCCTGCCTGGCAGCCGGCGATCTGGCTGGGATCGAACATCTGGCCCATACCCTGAAAGGCGCTGCGGGTAACGTGGGGGCGGCCGACGTCTTTGCGCTGGCCGACGGAATCTGCCGGATCGTGCGCAGTGGCAACGTGGACGCACTGGCGGATCAGTTGGCGATGCTGGGACAGGTGCTGCCGTCGCTGGTCGGGGCAATCCGTGCCGCCCTGGAGGGCGTGGCGCAGGAGCGGCCATGAGCACGCCACCGAAGATCGCCCCTTTCCAGTGGGCGGATTACTTCGAGACCGGCTTTGCCGAGGTGGACGGCCAGCACCACAAGCTGGTGGACCTGATCAATGCGCTGGTCCAGCGGGCGGCCAGCGGTGCGCTCATCCAGCCGGTGGAACTGAGCCATGTGCTCGACGGCCTGGCGCGCTACGCCGCCCATCATTTCGCCACTGAAGAGGCGTTGATGGCGCAGGCGGGCCTCGACCCGCGCCATCAGCGCAGCCATCGCCAAAGCCATGCGGATTTTGTCGCCCGCGTGGAAGAGATGCGCCACTCGGACGACCCGGGGCGGGTGGTTTCGCTGCTTTACCGTTTCGTGACCAGCTGGCTGACCTTCCATATCCTCGACACCGATCAGAGCATGGCCCGCCAGTTGCGTGCGCTGGCCGCCGGGGCGTCGCCGGAAGAGGCTTTCGCACGCGAGGCGGAGCATCACGGGGATCCCGGCAACACTGCACTGATCGCGGCCGTGCGCAATCTTCTCGGCCTGGTGGCCGAGCGCAACGAGGCACTGGCGCGCAGCAACACCAGCCTGGAGGCGCGTGTTGCCGAACGTACCGGAGAGTTGCATCAGGCCAACCGGGCCCTGCGCCATACGCTCGATACCTTGCAGGCCACCCGCAGCCAGCTTCAGGAGGCCGACAAGCTGGCGGCAGTTGGCCAGCTCGCGGCCGGGGTCGCCCACGAGATCAACAATCCCCTCGGTTACATCGCTTCCAATCTCGGAGCGCTGCGGGAATACGCGGAGCGCCTGCTGGCGCTGGTGGATACCGCGGACCGGCTGACCGCGGGCGGGCCGGCGATGGATGCCTGGCAGGCGGCTCGGGCCAGCGCCGATCTCGAATTCATTCGCGAGGATCTGCCGGGGCTGGTGTCCGAGTCGATGCGCGGTCTCGGGCGGGTCAGTGATATCGTCCATGCCTTGCGGGAGTTTGCCAGCGAGGAGCCGGCGGAATGTACCGAGCTGCGTCTTGATGTCCTCCTCGACGGGGCAATCGAGACCTTTGCCGGCGAGCGGGCGGCCGGGCAGCAACTGCTGCGGGACTATGCCGGACTGCCGGCGTTACCGGTCAATCCGACGCTGCTCGGTGAAGCCTTCAGGGCCATCATCGACAATGGATTGCGGGCCCTCTGTGGCGCGCCGGGGACCGTGGTGGTACGCGCCCAGGAAGATGACGGCGAGCTGTGCGTGGAGATCGAGGACAGCGGCTGCGGCATGGACGAAGCTGTGCGCGCACATATTTTCGAGCCCTTTTTCACCACCCGGCCTGTCGGCGAGGGGCGCGGTCTGGGGCTCTCGTCGGCGTACCGTATCGTTAGCCGGCACGGGGGGCGGATCGAGGTGGACAGTCGGCCGGGCAAGGGGAGCCGTTTCCGGATCGTGCTGCCGTTGCAGTCCCGTCTGGCCGGCCATCAATGAAAGAACCCGGCCGTAGCCGGGTTCCCGTTCAGTTGCCGGGGCGTGCCGCGTTAGCGGCGGCCGGCCATCGCGCGCAGACGCGCCACTCGTTCCTCGGTGGCCGGATGCGTGCTGAACAGCCCGGCCAGGCCGCGGCCTGACAAGGGATTCATGATCATCATCTGCCCGGTTTCCGGGTGAGCCTCGGCAGTGGGCATCGGAATGCCGCGGGCAAAGGCGTCGATCTTCATCAGCGCGTCGGCCAGGGCGTGCGGGTCGCTGGCAATTTCGGCGCCGCCACGGTCGGCTTCGAACTCCCGGGCGCGGGAGATCGCCATCTGAATCACGCTGGCCGCCAGCGGGGCGAGCAGGGCCACCGCGATGGAGGCGATCGGGTTGGCCGGGCGGCCTTCCGCGTCGCGGCCGCTGAAGAACATCGCGAAGTTGGCCAGCGCCGAGATCGCCCCGGCCATCGTCGCCGAGATCGTCGAGATCAGGATGTCCCGGTGCTTCACGTGGGCCAGCTCGTGGGCCATCACGCCGCGCAGTTCGCGCTGGCTGAGCATCTGCAGGATGCCGGTGGTGGCCGCCACGGCGGCGTTTTCCGGGTTGCGGCCGGTGGCGAAGGCGTTCGGCTGGTCCTCGTGGATGATATAGACGCGCGGCATCGGCAGCTGGGCGCGGCCGGCCAGTTCGCGGACCATGTTGTAGAGGTAAGGGGAGCTGGTTTCGTCCACTTCCTGCGCGTTGTACATGCGCAGCACCATCTTGTCGGAGAACCAGTACGAGAACAGGTTCATCGCGCCGCCGAAGACCAGCGCGAGCACCATCCCCGACTTGCCGCCGATGAGGCCGCCGATCACGCCGAACAACGCGATGATCGCCGCCATCAGGATGGATGTCTTGAGCCAGTTGCCGAGCATTGGGTGTAACCGTCCTTTCGGGATTGAGTGGGAAACGCCTGTTAGATGGGGCAGGGCACCAAAAATTCAAGAATTTTTAAGTGCTTGCGTAAAAACCTGTAAGCGGGAACTGCATGCCGCATGAAAAAGGCCCGCGTCCAACGCGGGCCTTGCGGACGGCTGCGGAGGCGCTGGCTAGTCGAAGCGGCTGCCCACTGCGATGGCCGTGCCGCGCACGAAGTCAGCCGCTGCCAGGCGCTTGCCGCCGGGCTTCTGCAGCTCGGTTATGCACAGCGCACCCTCGCCGCAGGCGACGATCACACCGGCGCCTTCGGCCAGCAGCACTTCGCCAGGAGTGCCGCCGGCGTCGATGGCACGGGCGCGCCACAGCTTGATCGGCGTGCCCTGGTAATTGCCCAGCGCGCCGGGGAAGGGGTTGAAGGCGCGGATCGCCCGTTCGATCTCGGTGGCCGGGCGGGTCCAGTCCACGGTGGCTTCGGCCTTGCCGATCTTGGCGGCGTAGGTGACGCCGTCGGCGGGCTGCGGGGTGGCAGTGAGGCCGTCGGGCAGGGCCCGCAGGGCGTCGACGATCAGGTCGGCGCCGAGGCCGGCCAAGCGGTCGTGCAGGCTGCCGGTGGTGTCGTCGGACTCGATGGCCGTGCTGCGCTTGAGCAACATCGGGCCGGTGTCGAGGCCGGCATCCATCTGCATGATGGTGATGCCGGTTTCCGCATCGCCGGCCTCAATGGCCCGGTGGATCGGCGCGGCGCCGCGCCAGCGTGGCAGCAGCGAGGCATGGATGTTGAGGCAGCCGTAGCGCGGCAGATCGAGCACCGCCTGGGGCAGGATGATGCCGTAGGCGGCGACCACCAGCACGTCCACATTGGCTTCGGCCAGCGGCGCCTGCTGTTCCGGTGTGCGCAGCTTTTCAGGCTGGTGCACCGGGATGCCGGCGGCGACGGCGACCTGCTTGACCGGGCTGGGCTGCAATTGCATGCCACGGCCGGCGGGGCGGTCCGGCTGGGTGAGGACCAGGGGCACGTCGAAACCGGCGGCCAGGATGGCCTGCACTGCGGCGGCGGCGAATTCGGGGGTTCCGGCGAAGGCGACTTTCATCAGGCGGTGATCCGGGCTTTCTTGGCCAGCTTGCCCTTGATGCGGGTCTGCTTGAGCTGGGACAGGTATTCGACGAAGACCTTGCCTTCCAGGTGGTCCAGCTCGTGCTGGATGCACACCGCGAGGAGGCCGTCGGCTTCCATCTCGAAGCTCTCGCCCTTCTGGTTGAGGGCACGCACCTTGACCCGCTCGGCGCGGACGACCTTGTCGTATATGCCGGGCACGGACAGGCAGCCTTCCTCGCCGAGGTGCTCGCCGGAACGTTCGAGGATTTCCGGATTGATCAGCGCCAGCAGCTCGGACTTGTCTTCGGAGACGTCGATGACGACGACCCGTTTATGGACGTCCACCTGGGTGGCGGCCAGACCGATGCCGGGGGCCTCGTACATGGTTTCCGCCATGTCGGCGATCAGCCGGCGGATTTCGTCGTTCACTTCGCGTACCGGTGTGGCACGGGTGTGCAGGCGAGGATCGGGATAACGGAGAATGGGTAACAGGGCCATAAATATTGCCGGATGAAGACTTTACGTGCAGAATTTTGAGCCAAATCTACGATGCTCGCATCTTGCAAGGCGGGTATCGGCTCCGCAACACAGGCAACCCTTTGCCGGGTGAGGCCTGTCCGCCGAAAGCGAGTGCTCTTCCGATGATTCGCATTATATCCGCCCTCCTGATCGGCGTCGCCGCCCTGGTGCCTGCCGCTGCCGGTGCAGCCAATCCCATCCGTCTGGCCGACGACGCGCCGGACAGCCACGCGGTGGTGCCTGGCGATACCCTGTGGGGCATTTCCGGCAAGTTCCTCAAGGAGCCCTGGCGCTGGCCCGAGGTATGGCGCCTCAACCGGGAGCAGATCCGCAACCCGCACCTGATCTACCCGGGCCAGATCATCGTGCTCGACCGCAGCGGCCCGACCCTCAAGTTCGGCAAGCGCGTCGGTGGCCTCCCCGATCGTCCGCTCTACGAGAAGCGTTTCCCCCAGGTCTATTCCGAGCCCGGCAAGGCTGCGATCCAGAGCATTCCGCTGCGCGCGATCGCCCCCTTCCTGTCCGAACCACTGGTGGTGTCCGAGCAGGAGAACTCCACTGCCGGGATCCTGGTGGCTACGCAGGAGGGACGTGTGTTCACCGGCGCGGGCGATACCATCTTTGCGACGCGCGTCACGCCGGATGTCAAGACCTGGAATGTCTATCGCAAGGCGCAGCCGCTGAAGGACCCGGTGAGCGGCGAGATCCTCGGCTATGAAGCCGTGCATCTCGGTGTGGCCCAGGTGACCGCCGCGCCGGATGAAGACCCGTTGGCGGCGCCCGAAGGCAAGCCGGCGATCCCCGTGCCCACCAGCCTGACGGTGCTGAGCGCGAAGCAGGAAATCGGCAAGGGTGACCGGCTGTTGCCGGCGGGGCGTCCCGAACTGCCCAGCTACGTTCCGCATGCGCCGGACGACGACGTCCGTGGGCATGTGGTGTCGATCTACAACGGGGTGACCGAGACCGGCCGCTACAACGTGGTGTCCCTCAGTCTGGGCAAGCGGGACGGGATCGAGATCGGCCACGTGCTGGCGCTGCACCGGAACCGTGGCGAAACCGTCTACCGGGAAGATAATGTCGGCGCACCCCAGCGTTTCCGCCTGCCGGAGCAGCGCTATGGGCTGGTCTTCGTGTTTCGGGTCTTCGACCGCATCTCCTACGCGCTGGTGATGGACAGCAAGGGCGCGGTGGCGGTGGCCGACAGCGCGCGCAAGCCCTGAGCACCGGGTCATCTTGCCGGACGTCCATCCCCTCTCAGGCTGGCTGCGCCTGACCCTCACGCCGGGGCTGGGCCCGGCGGGCCAGCGCCAGCTGCTGGCCGCCTTCGGGCCGCCGGAAGCCATCTATTCCGCCACGCCGGGCGCACTGGCGGCGGTCGTCGGCGATGCCACGGCCAAAGTGCTCCTCGAACACGATGCCGCGAAGGCGGTGGACGCCGCGCTGGCGTGGCTGGACGTCACCGGCAATGCTGTCCTGACCCTCGGTGACGCGGCCTATCCGGCGGCACTGCTGGAAACCCCCGATCCACCCGTACTGCTCTACGTCAAGGGCGACGCCGGTCTGCTGAGTCGTCCGTCGATCGCCGTGGTAGGGGCCCGCAATGCGACGCCGCAGGGCGAGGCCAACGCCGAGGATTTTTCCGCCGCCCTGTCGTCTGCCGGCCTGACCATCGTCAGCGGCCTGGCCCTCGGTATCGATGCCGCGGCCCACCGGGGCGGCCTGGCCGGGGTGGGGGGCACGGTGGCGGTGATCGGCACCGGAGCCGACCGCATCTACCCGGCCCGCAATGCGGCACTGGCACGGCGGATCGCCGAGGCCGGGGCCATCGTCAGCGAGTTTCCCCTCGGCAGCGGTCCGCTGGCCCATCATTTTCCGCGCCGCAACAGGCTGATCGCCGGCCTGTCCCGCGGCGTGCTGGTGGTCGAGGCGGCCGTGAAGAGCGGCTCGCTGATCACCGCGCGGCTGGCCGGCGACTGCGGCAGGGAGGTCTTCGCGATTCCAGGCTCCATCCATTCGCCCCTGTCCCGCGGTTGCCATCGCCTGATCCGTGATGGCGCAAAACTCGTCGAATCTGCCAATGACATACTTGAGGAGCTGCGCCTGCCGACGCCGGAAGTCGCGCCGCAGCACGCGCCTGGCCCGGTCGAGGGGGGCGGAGACGAAGGTGGCGTGCTTGCTGCGCTGGGACATGACCCGGTGGACATGGACACCCTTGTGCACCGCACCAGCTTGACGCCGGAAGCGCTCTACGCCATTCTGCTTACGCTGGAACTCGACGGACGGGTCTCCCGCCTGCCCGGAGGGCGCCTCCAGCGCCTTTGAAAAACCACCGGCCTCAGGCCCCACGCGCCATGTTCGATATCCTCGTGTACCTCTTCGAGAACTACGTCCACGCCGACGCATGCCCCGAACCTGCGCAGTTGGCCCGCAAGCTGACGGCCGCCGGTTTCGAGGAAGAAGAAATCACCGACGCCCTGGAGTGGTTGTCCGGTCTGCGCCAGTTGTCCGACGGCGAGCGTCCGGCCCAGTGCGCCCGTGCCGGCTCCCTGCGTATCTACGCCGACGACGAACTGGTTCGCCTGGGTGTGGAGTGCCGCGGTTTCCTGCTTTTCCTCGAGAACGCCGGTATCCTCGACGCCGAGTGCCGGGAAGTGATCATCGAGCGGGCACTGGCCCTCGACGATCCGGAGATCGAGCTGGAGAACCTCAAGGTCATCGTGCTGATGGTGTTGTGGCAGCAGGATCGCCCGATCAATGGCCTGATCCTCGACGAGCTGCTCAACGAGGCGCTCGAGGACGAAGAGCCGGCGACATTCCCGGTGCATTGAGCGGCCGCGGCTTGCACGCCCGGCGCAGGCTTCCGTATGATGCGCCGCTCCCCCCAACAACCTGAATCAGGCGCCATGTTGCGCACTACAGGCATGAGCCGGCCGGCCGCCCCCAGGGCGAGGACCGGAGTGCGCAGCACGAAGGTACTCCAATGAGCAAGCAGCTGATCATCGCGGAAAAGCCCTCGGTCGCGGCAGACATCGCCCGCGCCCTCGGTGGTTTCACCAAGGAAAAAGACTATTTCGAGTCGGAGCACTATGTGCTCTCTTCGGCGGTCGGCCATTTGCTGGAGCTTACGGTACCTGCCGAGTTCGAAGTCAAGCGTGGCAAGTGGTCTTTCGCGCACCTGCCGGTGATCCCGCCGCATTTCGCGCTCAATCCGATCGAGAAGACCGAGGATCGGCTCAAGCTGCTGACCCGCCTGATCAAGCGCAAGGATGTCACCGGCCTGATCAACGCCTGTGACGCGGGGCGTGAAGGGGAACTGATCTTCAGCTTCATCGTGCAGCATTCCGGCAGCGCCAAGCCGGTACAGCGCCTGTGGCTGCAGTCGATGACGGCCGGGGCGATCCGCGATGGTTTCGCTCAGCTGCGCGCCGCCGCTGACGTGGAGGGCTTGCGCGAAGCCGCCGTATGCCGGGCCGAGAGCGACTGGCTGATCGGCATCAACGGCACCCGCGCGATGACCGCCTTCAATTCCAAGACCGGAGGTTTCCACCTGACCACGGTCGGGCGCGTGCAGACCCCGACGTTGGCCATCGTCGTCGAGCGCGAAGAAAAGATCCGCGCCTTCAAGCCTACTGATTACTGGGAGCTGGAGGCCAGCTTCGGCTGCCAGGCCGGCGCCTACGCCGGCCGTTGGTTCGACGAGGGTTTCAAGAAGCCCGAGGAGGGCGCGCCGCTCGCCGAGCACGCCACGGCCTTCCGCCTGTGGGAAAAGGCCCGTGCCGAAGCCATCAAGGCCAAGTGCGAGGGCAAGACCGGTACGGTTGAGGAAGAGTCGAAGCCGTCCTCACAGCTGTCGCCGTTGCTGTTCGACCTCACCTCCCTGCAGCGTGAAGCCAACGGCCGCTTCGGCTTCTCGGCGCGGACCACGCTGCAACTGGCCCAGGCCCTTTACGAAAAGCACAAGGTCCTGACCTACCCGCGGACCGACGCCCGCGCGCTGCCGGAAGACTACGTCGGCCAGGTTCAGGGCATCCTCGGCGGCCTGCCGGATGTTTACGCGCCCTTCGCCAACGAGATCGTCAAGCACGGCTGGGCCAAGCCCAACAAGCGCATCTTCAACAACGCCAAGATCTCCGACCACTTCGCGATCATCCCGACCGGCACGGCGCCCAAGAGCCTGTCCGAGGCCGAGGCGAAGATCTACGATCTGGTGACCCGGCGCTTTCTGGCGGTGTTCTACCCGGCCGCCGAATACCGCATCACCACCCGCATCACCCGCGTCGAAGGCGAAGCCTTCAAGACCGAGGGCAAGATCCTCGTCAATCCGGGCTGGCTGGCCATCTATGGCAAGGCCGCCGCGGTGAGCGAGGAGGAGGGCGGTACACCGCAGCTGGTGGCGGTCGAGCCTGGCGAGAAGGTCAGCACCGACGAGATCCTCGTCAAGGCCCTGGTCACCAAGCCGCCGGCACGCTTCAACGAAGCCACGCTGCTGTCGGCGATGGAAGGCGCCGGCAAGATGGTGGACGACGAGGAGCTGCGTGCCGCGATGGCCGGCCGCGGTCTCGGCACGCCGGCGACCCGCGCGCAGATCATCGAAAACCTGATCGGCGAAACCTACATGCTGCGGGACGGCAAGGAGCTGATCCCGACCGCCAAGGCCTTCTCGCTGATCACGCTGCTGCGGGGCCTCGGCACCAACGAGCTGACCTCGCCGGAACTCACCGGCGAGTGGGAGCACAAGCTGGCCCAGATGGAGCGTGGCGCGCTGTCCCGCGCCGAGTTCATGGAGCACATCCAGGCCATGACCCGCGACATCGTCGAGCGTGCCAAGCGCTACGAGTCGGATACGGTGCCCGGCGACTTTGCCACGCTGCAGACGCCGTGCCCCAAGTGCGGCGGTCAGGTAAAGGAGAACTACAAGAAGTTTTCCTGCCAGAGCTGCGACTGGAGCGCCTGGAAGATCGTCGCCGGGCGCCAGTTCGAGATCCCGGAAATCGAGGCCCTGCTGGCCACCGGCCGGGTCGGCCCCTTGCTGGGCTTCCGCAACAAGATGGGGCGGCTGTTCAACGCCGAGATCCGCCTCAACGACGACAAGCAGCCGGAATTCGATTTCGGCCAGCCGAAGGAGGACGAAGCCGCCGAGGCGGTGGACTTCTCCGGTCAGGACTCCCTGGGGCTGTGCCCGAAATGCAGCGCCCAGGTGTATGAGCACGGCCTGTCCTACGTCTGCAGCAAGTCGGTGGGGCCGGAGAAATCCTGCGATTTCCGCTCCGGCAAGATCATCCTGCAGCAACCGATCGAACGCGATCAGATGCAGAAGCTGCTCGACACCGGGCGGACCGAGCTGCTGCGCGGTTTCGTGTCGAGCCGCACCAAGCGCAAGTTCTCCGCTTTCCTGGTGCGCGGCGAAGACGGCAAGGTCGGCTTCGAGTTCGAGAAGAAGGAGCCCAAGGCTGCGGCCGCCAAGAAACCGGCCGCCCGCAAGAAGGCCGAAGCCGAGTAAGCCCCGGACAGGCTCAAGAAAAATGCCCGCCATGATGGCGGGCATTTTTCTGGGTGGTCGCCTCTGTTGTCGAGGGGGAGTCCAGTGCGGGCGAATGAATTTGCCCCTACGGTCCCACAGCGGGCAGCGTCAGGCCAGTGCGGCGGCGACGATTTCGCGGAACTCGTCCAGATCGTGGTCGGTGGTGCCGAGGAATGTGCGTGCGTTCTCGAAGGCGCGTTGGTCCACGCCCTGAGCGGCGCCGCCCAGCTCGGCGATGATGAACTCGGCGAGCTGGGCGATGGCGATCAGCGCCAGCGCGTTCGACGGAAGCTCGTCCTCGGGCAGGATGTAGCGTTCGGGATTGTGGTGGTGCTGGATGGCCGAGGCGATCTTGGCCGGCAGCCCCCAGTTGCGCGCCAGCAGCCAGCCGACCACCGCGTGGTCGCTGTGGAAGTGTTCGCGTTCCAGCGCGACCAGACGGTCGCCGTGCTCGCCGGCCCCGGCATAGAGTTCGGCATAGGTGGAGAAGTGCTGCATCAGCACCGGCACCGCAGCGTTCTGGAACAGTCCATAGGTGTAGGCATCCTCCGGCGGAATGCCCACATGCTTGCGGGCCAGCAGGCCGGCACACAGTGCGCGGGACGCTGCCATGTCCCAGAAGTGTTCCAGGAAGTCAGCCGGCAGGCCGTCGACGGAGCTGCGCAGCGCTGCTGCGACTATGATGTTCAATACGTTGCTGGTGCCGAGGCGGCTGATGGCTTGCTGCACGCTCTTGACCCGCGCGGCGGAGCCGAACATCGGTGAGTTGGCGAGCTTGACAGCCATCGCCGACATGCCCACGTCGGATGAGATGATGCGCGCCAGGACCTTGAAGTTGGGTTCATCCTTGCGGGCTTCCTTCAGTACTTCGGTGACCACGGCCGGGCAGGCCGGGATACGGATTGCCGCGAGGTCGGTGGCGAGTTGTTCGCTGTTGGGGGAGGAGGGCTTGGTGGCGCTTGTCATGATTCGGTACTGACGGCGAGTCCGCTCGTTGAATTTATCAAAAAAATCAATTTTTTAATTTTAAGGTGTAAATCTCGATGGGCAATTGCTGCTTTGCCGCACGCGTGACTATTGCACACCTGTGCCGTGGAGGTGAGCGGCTGGAAGGAGAAAAATGGCGCGCAGATCTCCCTTGCTGACGGGAATGGCGAGTGTGGCTGTGGCGATTTCCCAAGTATATCTGGGCTGTCTCGTGGGGGATCGGCGTCCCAGCATCATCTGTCTGCAGCTCAGTTTCAGCCCGGAGCATTACTGGGGAATCCTGGCCGCGTGGGGGGCCGATGGACTGCAGGCGTATCGGGGACATTTTGCCGCGGATACCCTCCACCTGTGCATCTATGCACTGTTCGGCTACGTGGTAGCGACTCGCGGTGGCCTTTTCCCGGAGGCCGAGACACGCGCTTCCGGCAGGCTGGCAGCCCTGTTGCCGCTGGCGGCGCTTTTCGATGTGGCGGAAAACCTGCTGCAATTGCATCTGCTGGCCGGCCCTTTCGGTGCGCCGAGTGCGGCGATCCCGTTGTCGGCCTTGTGTTCGTCTCTCAAATGGGGGCTTGTCGCTGTCTTCGCAGCGTGGGCGGGGTGGCGCCTGGCCAACAAATATGGCCTGGCAGGGCGTCCTTCACACTGAAGATTTCGGCATTTTTCCCGATAAGCCCACTTCTCGCTAAGATCCGCCAACATAATACGACCCCGACCGCCATGGCGCATCCCTCTACCTACGACGACAAACCGACCACGATGGCCGCCCAACTGCTGGCCGATTGTCGGGCGCGTTTCCTGGAGACGATCCGGCGGGCGGCGGGAGAGGCCATTCGTCACGAAGGGTGGCTCGACCAGCTGGCCCAGGCGGCCGGCGAGTGCTTTGACGAGCTGTCGGGGAGCAAGGAGCGGCCGGGCTTCGAGCAGATGCACGGGTTGACTGCTTCGCACATCAGCCTGGTCCATGATGATGACATGGATTATTCGGTCGAGCTGATGAACCTCGACCAGCGTCTGCGCGACCGTTGCGAACGCGAACTGGCAGCCCTGCACCTGCGCATGCGTATCCTGATGGCCGGCACCGATGCCGTGCTGCAGAAGGAGTCCCCGGTGGGTACCGAGAGCGTGTGCCGGGCGTTGCGGGCGCTGAAGGAGCACGAGCATCTCAGTGCCCAGGAGGCGATGGTGCTCCTCAAACGCCTCGAGGAGCCGCTGCAGCGCCACTTGTGTGTGTTCTACCGGGAGCTCGAGCATGATCTGGCCGAGGCGGGCGTCGACTCCCGCTACCGGATCGTGACACCGGCTCGTTCGTCCCTCGGGCCCGGCAGCGAGCGTGCCGAGGAAGTGGAGTCCCCGCGCAGCCTGGCCATCCATCCGGTGGATGCCCTGCGTCTATCGGTACTGGCCCGGCGCGACATGGCCCCCGGCGTCGCCCATCTCGACCCGACGCTGGCCTCGGCGCTACTGGAGCGTATCGAGGCCTGGCTCGGTGAGCGCCAGAACTATGGCAGCGGTGTGCCCCAGTCCCTGGGGACGAGCGAACTCGGTGCCTTGCTGGCGCCGGCCAGGGCGGCTGCGGTCGAGGTCGTGGAAACCGTGCTCGCCTACGTGGCGGCGTCACCGTCCCTGCCGGCAACGATCAGGATGATCCTGGCCCAGTTGCGTGTTCCGATGCTGCGCCTGGCCCTGCGCAGTGAAACCCTACTGGCTGAAGAGCGTCATCCGGCGCTGCGTCTGGTGGATTTGATCGCCAATGTCGGCCGTACGCTGCCTCACGATTGTCCGCCTGAGCTGCCTGTGTGCCGTGGTCTGCTGCTGGTCGTGCGTCCGCTGCAGCGGGTGCCCCGTCTCGAGGATCGGGACTTCCAGGTCGCGTTGACGGGCGCGGAGGTCCTGCTGAAATCCCGCCAGAAGGGCGCGCTGGCCCGCGCCGCGGCCTACAAGGACGAGGCCGAGCGCCTGGAGCGGCGCGAGGTGGCCCTGCACCAGGCCAGCCGGGCGATCTACCTGCTGATCGGACATCGTTCTGAGGCGGTGGCACGGGAGTTCATCGAGGGGTATTGGGTGCACGTGCTGGCCAAGGCGGCCTATCGTTACGGTACCGGCAGCCCGCAATGGACCTCCCGCGTGCAGACCGCCCACCGTCTGCTGGTCAGCGCGATGCCGGAGCCGGACGAGGTGGCGCGCCAGCATCTGATGGCGCAGTTGCCGGCGCTGATGCGCTCGCTGGAGGAGGGGCTGGCGTGGATCGGCCTGGCACCGGAGCGCATCCGGGAGGGGCTGGCCCCGTGCCTGGAGCTGCATGCCGCCCTGATCGCCGGGCGATCCGGGCCCGAGCCCCGCTACCGCAGGCCGGCGGTGCCGGTTCTCGGCCCGGTGGGCGAGCGTCCGGACTTCCGGATTCTGCGCCACAAGCAGTACTTTGCCGGTGAGCTGTCGCTGGCGTCCGAGTGGGCCGAACTCGAAGTCGGCGACAGCGTCTTCGTCGGACTGCCGGACGGCAGCACGGCGAGAGGCTTCGTCGGGCTGATCGGCCCGGCCCACCAGTTGATCCTGGTTGCCGACGGCGACAGCAGTGAAGTGCTGGCCGTGACCGCCCGCGCCCTGGCTCAGCAGACCGCCTCGCCGCAGACCCAGTTGTGCCGTGACGAGTCGATCGTGGACGAAGCGGCCACCGACCGGCTGATCAATCCCTGAGCGCCTGCGCGTCGGTGCGCGCGGGGGAACCGACGGCGCTGCGGCGGGTCTGCCAACAGGCCCTACAATAATGCCCGCCCGCCTCTTCTCCGACCCTGCTGCCCATGTGTTCCGATCCCGCCTGCCCGGCCGACCACGGCCCTGCTGACGCCGACGCCATCCGTATCCGCGGCGCCCGCCAGAACAACCTGAAGAACCTGTCCCTCGACATCCCCCACAACGAACTGGTGGTGGTCACCGGGGTGTCCGGTTCCGGCAAGAGTTCGCTGGTCTTCGACACCCTCTACGCCGAAGGCCAGCGCCGCTACGTGGAGACCTTCTCCCCGTACGCGCGCCAGTTCCTCGACCGCATGGACAAGCCGCAGGTGGATCGCATCGAAGGCGTGCCGCCGGCCATCGCCATCGACCAGACCAACCCGGTGCGCACCTCCCGCTCGACGGTCGGCACGATGACCGAGCTGGCCGACCACTTCAAGCTGCTCTACGCCCGTGCCGCCAAGCTGCACTGCCGCTGCTGCGGCAAGCCGGTGAGCCGCGACACGCCGGCGACGATCTTCGCCGACCTGGCGGCCCGCGCGGCGGCGGCCGGTGATCCGCGCCTGGTGGTGAGCTTCCCGGTCACTGTGCCGACGAGCTTCAGCGACGAGGAGATCGCCGGTCTCCTCGCCCAGCAGGGCTACACCCGCATCCATTCCCGCGACGGCGAGCAGCTCCACGTGGTGCAGGACCGCTTCCGCCTCGGCAATGCCGAGCACGCCCGCGTGATGGAGGCGCTGGAGATCGGCCTGCGCGCCGGCCACGGCCGCCTCAGCGTGCATGCGCTGGCCGACGACGGCGAGACGCGCTGGAAATTCAGCTCGGGCCTGCACTGCGCCGAGTGCGACATCGCCTATTCCGACCCGACGCCGAGCCTGTTCTCCTTCAACTCGCCGATCGGCGCCTGCGACACCTGCAAGGGCTTCGGTCGGGTCATCGGGGTGGATTTCTCGCTGGTGGTGCCGGACGAGTCCAAGACCCTCGCCGAAGGCGCGGTGAAGCCCTGGCAGAGCCCCAGCTTCAAGGAATGCCAGGACGACCTGGCCAAGATGGCGAAGAAGTACGGCGTTGCCATGGACATCCCGGTTCGCGACCTGCCGCCGGAGCATCGGGAATGGCTGTTCGAGGGCGATCCCAAGTGGAAGAGCTGGGACGCGTCCTGGCCGCGCCACTGGTACGGCATCCGCCACTTCTTCGACTGGATGGAGAGCAAGGCCTACAAGATGCACATCCGGGTGTTGCTGTCGCGCTACCGCAGCTACACCGAGTGCCCCGCCTGCCACGGCGCCCGTCTCAAGCCGGACGCGCTGCTGTGGCGGCTGCCGGCCGCTGCCGGCGAGTGGGCGATCCACGAACTGCTGGCCCGCCCGGTGGATGAGATCGTCCCCTTCGTCGCCGGGCTCACGCTGCCGGCGCCGCTGGACGAGGCCACCGAGCTGCTGCTCGGCGAGATCAAGGGCCGCCTCAAGTACCTGCAGGACGTCGGCCTCGGTTACCTGACGCTGGACCGCCAGTCGCGCACCTTGTCCGGCGGCGAGGTGCAGCGTATCAACCTGACCACCGCGCTGGGCACCTCGCTGGTGAATACGCTGTTCGTGCTCGACGAGCCGTCCATCGGCCTGCATCCGCGCGACATCAACCGCATCCTCGGGGTGATGGAGCGCCTGCGCGACGCCGGCAACTCGCTGGTGGTGGTGGAGCACGACCCGCAGCTGATGCTGGCCGCCGACCGCCTGCTCGACATCGGCCCCGGCCCCGGCGAGCGCGGTGGCGAGATCGTCGCCTACGGCCCGCCGGTGAGCATCGCCAACGATCCGGCTTCGCTGACGGGTGCCTACCTGGCCGGCCGCAAGCGCGTCGATGCGCGCCGCGTGCCGCGGCCGGTAGAGGCCAACACGCCGCGCCTGACGCTGCTCGGCGCCCGCCAGCACAACCTGCGCGGCGTCGATCTGGCGATCCCGCTGCAGCGCCTGGTTGGCGTCACTGGCGTGTCCGGCTCCGGCAAGTCCACGCTGATCCAGGACGTGCTGTTCCCGGCGCTGGCCAAGCACTTCGGCCAGCCGGCCGAGCATCCCGGCGCGTTTGAAGGCTTCGCTGGCGTGGAGGCGATCAAGGGCGTGGTGATGGTGGACCAGTCGCCGATCGGCAAGAGCGCGCGCTCCAACCCGGTCAGCTACGTGGGCGCCTGGGACGCCATCCGCAAGCTCTTCGCCAACCTGGAGGAAGCCAAGGAGCGTGGCTACACGCCGGGCACCTTCAGCTTCAACTCGGGCACCGGGCGCTGCCCGACCTGCACCGGCTCGGGCTTCGAGCACGTGGAGATGCAGTTCCTGTCCGACGTGTATCTGCGTTGCCCGGACTGCGACGGCAAGCGCTACCGGCCGGAGATCCTGGCCCTCAACTGGCGCGGCAAGAGCGTCGCCGACGTGCTGGAGATGACCGTCTCCGAAGCGCTGGCCTTCTTCGCCGACCAGAAAGCGGTGCTCGCCGCGCTGGCGCCGCTGGCCGACGTGGGGCTGGAATACCTGCGCCTCGGCCAGCCGGTGCCGACCCTGTCCGGCGGTGAGGCCCAGCGCCTCAAGCTGGCCGGCTACCTCGCCGAGGCGGCGCAACTGGCGGCCAAGAAGTCGAAAAAGGGTGATGGGGCGAGCGAGCCCGGCCTGCTGTTCCTGTTCGACGAGCCCACCACCGGCCTGCACTTCGAGGACGTGGCGCGCCTGCTGTCGGCCTTCGAGAAGCTCCTCGACGCCGGTCATTCGCTGGTGGTCATCGAGCACAACCTGGACGTGATCGCCGCCGCCGACTGGCTGATCGACCTTGGCCCGGAAGGTGGCAGCGGCGGCGGCCTGATCGTTGCCGAGGGCCGGCCGGCCGACCTGATCGCCACGCCGGCCTCCCACACCGGCAAGGCGCTGGCCGACTACGCCGCCCAGCTGTCGGCGATGCAGGCTGCGCCGGTGGTGGCCGAGCCGGCGCCGCGCTACCGGGCGGTGGTGCCGAAGGCGATCACCATCCGCCACGCCCGCCACCACAACCTGAAGAACGTCAGTCTGGACATCCCCCGCGACCAGTTCACGGTGATCACCGGCCTGTCCGGCTCGGGCAAGTCCACGCTGGCCTTCGACATCGTCTTCGGCGAGGGCCAGCGGCGCTACCTGGAGTCGCTCAACGCCTACGCCCGCCAGTTCGCGCAGCCGTCGGCGCGGCCCGAGGTGGACGCGATCTTCGGCATTCCGCCGACGGTGGCCATCGAGCAGCGGGTCAGCCGCGGCGGGCGCAAGAGCACGGTGGGCACCCTCACCGAGATCCAGCCCTTCCTGCGCCTGCTCTACGTGAAGCTCGGCACCCAGTACTGCCCGGACTGCGACGTGCCGGTCACGCCGCAGAGCTTCGAGGCCATCGTCGCGCAGATCCAGCGCGACTTCCACGGCCGCTCCGTCGAGCTGCTGGCGCCGCTGATCATCAACCGCAAGGGCTTGTACACCGACCTCGCCAAGTGGGCGCGGGGCAAGGGTTTCGAGCAGCTACGCGTCGATGGCGACTACCTGCCGACCAAGAAATGGCCGCGCCTCGACCGCTACAAGGAGCACAACATCGAGCTGCCGGTGGGCATGGTGCAGGTCGGGCCGGACACCGAAACCCCGCTGCGCGAATACGTGGCCGCAGCGCTGGAGCACGGCAAGGGCGTTCTCAAGCTGCTCCCGCTCGGCGAGGCGGCGGCGACGCTGACAACTTTGTCCACGCTGCGTGCCTGCCCGGATTGCGGCACCAGCTTCCCGGAGCCCGACCCGCGCCTGTTCTCCTACAACGCCAAGCACGGCTGGTGCCCGGACTGCTACGGCACCGGCATCAAGATCGCCGGCAAGGTGGAGAACCCGGACGACCTCGATCTGGGCGAACTGGAGGCCGACAGCGACGAGGCCTGCCCGAGCTGCCACGGCGCCCGCCTCAACCCGGTGGCCCGCGCGGTGCGCTTCCGCGACCTGGGCCTGCATGAGCTGGCCTCGCTGGCGGTCGGCAAGGTGGCGGACTTCTTCGATGGCCTGCAGCTGGCCCGGCGGGAGGCCGACATCGGCCGCGACCTGGTCGGCGAGATCCGCGGCCGGCTGGACTTCCTGAAGAAGGTTGGCCTCGGCTACCTGGCCCTCGACCGCGCCGCGCCGACCCTGTCCGGCGGCGAGGCGCAGCGCATCCGCCTGGCGGCCCAGCTCGGCTCCAACCTCACCGGCGTGTGCTACATCCTCGACGAGCCGACCATCGGCCTGCACCCGCGGGACAACCAGCTGCTGCTCGACACGCTGGAAGCCCTGCGCGGTCGCGGTAACACCTTGCTGGTGGTGGAGCACGACGAGGACACCATCCGCCGCGCCGACCACGTCATCGACATCGGCCCGGGCGCCGGTGTGCGCGGTGGGCGCATCATCGCCGAAGGCAAGCTGGCCGACCTGATGGCCGCGCCCGAATCGGCCACCGGGCGCTGCTTCCGCCAGCCGCTGGTGCATCCGCTGGCGCCGCGCCGTGCGGTGGCGGACGAGCAGCCGGCGCTGGTGGTGCGCGACGCCAGCCTGCACAACCTGAAGAACGTGTCGGCCCGCGTGCCCCTCGGCCGCCTGACGGTGGTGACCGGCGTGTCCGGCTCCGGCAAATCGACCTTCGCCCGCGACGTGCTGCATGCCAGCCTGGCAGCGGGTGCGCCGGTGGGCTGCGCCGAACTGGCCGGCCGCGAGCTGGTCGGTCGCGTGCTGGAGGTGGACCAGACGCCGATCGGCAAGACGCCGCGCTCCTGCCCGGCCACCTACATCGGCTTCTGGGACGCCATCCGCAAGCTGTTCGCCGAAACCACCGAGGCCAAGATGCGCGGCTGGAACGCCTCGCGCTTCTCCTTCAACACCGGCGCCGGCCGTTGCCCGGTGTGCGAGGGTCAGGGCCAGATCACCATCGAGATGAACTTCCTGCCCGACGTGAAGATGCCCTGCGAGGCTTGCGGCGGCGCCCGCTTCAATCCGGAAACCCTGACCGTGCAGTGGAAGGGCAAGACGGTGGCCGACCTGCTGCACATGGCGGTGGAGGACGCGGTGGATTTCTTCGCCGCCCACCCGGCCATTGCCCATCCGCTGCGCCTGCTGCAGGACGTAGGCCTCGGCTACCTGACCCTCGGCCAGCCCAGCCCGACCCTGTCCGGTGGCGAGGCCCAGCGCATCAAGCTCGTTTCCGAGCTGTCCAAGGTGCGCGGCCGCGCCGGCGAATCGGCCACCGGCCCCGGCCGGCCGCTGCCGCCGGAGAAGCACACCCTGTACGTGCTCGACGAGCCCACCGTCGGCCTGCACATGGCCGACGTGGAGAAGCTGATCCACGTGCTGCACCGCCTCGCCGACGCCGGCCACACGGTGCTGGTCATCGAGCACGACCTTGACCTGATGGCCGAGGCGGACTGGATCGTGGACCTCGGGCCGGAAGGCGGCGACGGCGGCGGCGAGATCGTTGCCGAAGGGCCGCCGGAGGCGGTGGTGCAGGTGGCGCGCTCCCACACCGGGCGCATCCTCGGCGAGTTCCTGGCGGCGCGCCGCGGCGAGGCCGCCTGAGCCGATGAACTCCGACGACCTGCGGCTGTTCGCGCGCATCGTCAAGGCCGGCAGCATCTCGCGGGCCGCGCTCGAGACCGGCGTCGACCAGTCCACTCTGAGCCGGCGCCTGGCGGCGCTGGAAGGGGAGCTCGGTACGCGCCTGCTGCACCGTAGCGGGCGCGGCGTGCTGCCCACCGAAAGGGGCGAGAAGCTGCTCGAATATGCCGAGTCGGTCGGCCGCCTGCTCGACGAGGCCGGCTCGGTGATGCAGGGAGGCGACGGACGCGGCCCGGGACAGCTGCACATCGCTGCTCAGCCGACTATCGCCAGCCTGCTCTTCGTGCCTTTGGCGCGGCTGCTGAAGGCACGCTATCCCGATACCCGCCTGCGTTTGGTGGAAGGGCTGGCCGACCAGCTGCTCGACAAGCTGGCCGGCGGTGACGTGGACCTGGCGCTGATCTACCTGCCCGAGCAGGGTGTCGTGCAGGCCGACGTGCTGCTCAACGAAGGACTGCGCCTGGTGCTGCCGGTGGATCATCCCTTGGCCGACGAGGCCGTGCCGGTGTCCGCACTGCGGGAGGTGCCGTTGATCCTGCCGAGCACCCACCATGGCCTGCGCCTCCAGGTGGCGTCCTTGGCCGCCCGCAACGGCTTCGTGCCGCAGATCGCGGTCGAGCTGGACGGCTCCATCGCCCTCATCAAGCGGCTGGTGATGGAAGGCTGCGGTGGAACCCTGTTGCCCGAAGCGGCGATCAGGGAAGAGCTTGCCGCCGGCACGCTGAAGAGCTGCCGGCTGACCGACCCAGAGGTGCACCGGCAGGTCGGCCTGGTGCTGGCGCGCAACCGGGTGGTGCCGGATGGCCTGTGGGACATCGTGCGGCTGATCAAGGACGAGGTGGCGCGGCTTGTCGAATCCGGCGACTGGCCAGATGCCAGGCTCGAACGAGGCTGATTCCACTTCCCATTGCTTGTGTGCGGGGCAGTGGACTGTGGGGGCGAATTCATTCGCCCGCGGTGGCCAATCCACTCGCGGAGGGCGAATGAATTCGCCCCAACAAAAGAAGGACAGGAGGCCGTTCCTCAGGCCGCGCCGGATTGCGACGCTGCGGCGGTGCTTGCGTGATGGTGGTCGTGGTGGGCAACCAGCAGACGATGCGCGGCCCAGGCGCCGATGCCGCACACGGCCATCACCGCCGCCAGCGGGCGGCCGCTGCCGTCATGGAGCAGGCCGACCAGCGCGCCGGCGAGGGTCGCGAAGAAGAACTGCAGCGCGCTGGCCAGGGCTGCAGCCGTGCCGGCCTGCTGGCCGTGGGTGGCGAGCGCCGAAGCGGTGGCGTTGGGGATGATGAACCCCAGGCTGCTGACGAAGCAGAAGAAGGCGCCGACGAACCACGGCAGCGAGATCTGTCCGGTGAAGGCCAGCCCGGCGAGCAGCAGGCCGGTCAGCAGCGGCACCCACAGCGCCCGGCGCAGCAGCAGGGTCGCCGGGTAGCGCTTCAGCAGATGGGCGTTGAGCTGGCTGGCGGCGATCAGGCCGAAGGCGTTGCTGCCGAAGAACCAGCCGTAGTCCTGCGGCGCGACGCCGTACAGGTCGATGAGCACGAAGGGCGAGCCGGCGATGTAGGCGAACATGCCCGACATGGCCAGGCCGCCGCCCAGCGCGTAGCCGAGGAAGGCCCGGTTGGCGAGCAGGCGGCCGTAGTTGCGCAGCACGGTGCCGAGCAGCAGCGGCGGTTCGTGGCGGGTGTCGTGGCTTTCCGCCAGGCCGGCGCGGATGGCCAGCAGACAGCCTGCGCCGAACACCGCCAGCACGACGAAGATGCTGCGCCAGCCGGCGAGGCCGAGCAGCGCGCCGCCGAGCAGCGGGGCGAGGATCGGGGCCAGGCCCATCACCAGCATCAGCAGCGAGAAGGCGCGGGCGGAATCACGCGCCGAGCAGCGGTCGCGGACGATGGCGCTGGGGATGATGATGCCGGCGCAGCCGCCGAGGCCCTGCACGAAACGCCAGGCGATCAGCGCCGGGATGCTCGTCGCACAGGCGGCGCCGACGGCTGCCACGGTGTACAGCGCCAGGCCGATGTAGAGCGGCTTCTTGCGGCCGAAGCGGTCGCTGAAGGGGCCGTAGAAAAGCTGGCCGAGGGTCAGCCCGATGAAGAAGGCAGCGAGGGTCAGCTCGACGCTGCCGGGCTGCCCGCCGAGGCTGCGCTCGATCTGCGGGAAGCTGGGCAGGTACATGTCGATGGACAGCGGGCCGATGGCGGTCAGCACGCCGAGCAGGACCAGCCAGGGGGGCAGGCCGAGGCGCTCTTCGGCGCCTGTGGTCGTCGTTGTCATGATGATTAAATGTCGGTTGGGGGCTACAGTATGGGCGGCTTGCGATGGCTGCTCATGGCTTCACGTGCATAGCCGCTATGCAGTGCCGCGGGCGCGGTGTGCCGGGAGGGAGGATTCGGGTGTTCAGGAAGGGAGTATGGATGGTAGGCAAGACGGAAGCGGGAAGATGCCGGCTGGGAGCTGCGCTGTTGGTAGCGACCGGCGTGCTTGCGGCACCCGTCGCAAACGCCGGTGATCCGGCAGCCTGCGCGGCGATCGCCGATAACACCGAGAGGCTGGCCTGCTACGACGCGGCGGTCGGCCGCAACCACCAGGAGGCGCCGCCGGCCCCGGTTTCCGATTCGCCGCCGTTTACTGCCCGCTGGGAGTTGGACGCCGAGGACAAGCGCGGCAGTTTCCTGATCAAGCCCTACAAGCCCACCTACATGCTGCTCGGGCGATGGACCACGTCCGCCAACCGCCAGCCCGGCTCGCCGAGCCCCTTGCACAGCGTAAGCGAACCCCAGGACGTGGTGCCAGTGGAGGCCAAGTACCAGATCAGCTTCAAGACCAAGCTGTGGGAAGGCCTCGTCGGCCATCACGGCGACCTGTGGCTGGGCTACACCCAGCAGTCGAGCTGGCAGGTGTACAACAAGAGCAATTCCTCGCCGTTCCGCGAGACGGACTACGAGCCTGAACTGATGGCGGTGTTCCGCAGCAATCTGGACGCCGGGCTGGGCTTCAAGGTGAAGATGCTGGCGCTGGGGCTCAATCACCAGTCCAATGGCCGCGCGGTGCCGCTGTCGCGCAGCTGGAACCGCATCACCGCCCAGGTCGGCGTGGAGCGCGGCGACTTCGCGCTGGTGCTGCGGCCGTGGTATCGCCTGCCCGAGAAGGCCAGCCACGACGACAACCCGGACATCGGCCGCTACCTGGGCTACGGCGATCTGCAGGCCATGTGGAAGTTCGGCGAGCACGGCATCGGCCTCAACCTGCGCGGCCCCTTGCTGGCCGGCCGTGGCTCGGTCCAGCTCGACTGGAGCTTCCCGATCCACCGCAATCTGAAGGGTTTCGTACAGCTGTTCAACGGCTTCGGCGAGACGTTGATCGACTACAACCACCGCCAGACCACGCTCGGTATCGGCGTTTCACTGGTGGACTGGCTGTAGCTGCAGATTCCACGGAGGGTTCTGGTGAGGCGGATTCGTTCGCCCCTACGGTTGCAGGCGGACGGTGAACCAGAAGGTGCTGCCTTCGCCCGGTGTGCTGTCCACGCCGGTTTCGCCGCCCATCAGGCGGGCCAGTTTGCGGTTGATGGCGAGGCCGAGGCCGGTACCGCCGTGGCGGCGGGTGAAGGAGCCGTCGGCCTGCTCGAAGCTGAGGAAGATGCGTTGCTGGTCCTCGGGCTTCACGCCGATGCCCGAGTCCTGCACCTCGAAGCGCAGCAGTAGTCCGGCGGCATCCTCCCGCAGCACGCGGCCGCGCAGGGCGACGAAACCCCGCTCGGTGAACTTGGCGGCATTGCCGACGTAGTTGATCAGCATCTGGCCGATGCGCTGCGGGTCGCCCTTCAGGCGCGTCGGCAGGCTGCCAAGGTCCACCGTGTAGTCCAGGCCGCGGGCCTGCAGGTCGGCGCCGGTGGCCTCGGCCACCCGGCGGGCCAGTTCGTCGACGGGGAATTCCCTGGCGTTGATCGGGATGCGGTCTGCATCGAGGGCCGCCAGGTCGAGCAGGTCGTCGAGAATCTGGTGCAGGGCACCGGCGGCTTTCAGGACCCGTTCCAGGCGGTCCCGCTGGGTGGCATCGCTGCTCTTGTCCCGCAGGATGCGGGTGAAGCCGAGGATGGCGTTGAGCGGGGTGTGGATTTCGTGGCTGAGGTTGGCCAGGAAGGTACTTTTCGCCCGGTTGGCGCTCTCGGCCAGTTCCTTGGCGGCCTGCAGTTCGGTGGTGCGCAGGCTGACCTGGGCTTCCAGGTGCTGGCGGTGCCGCTCCAGCTCGGTCAGCATCTGGGTCCTCTCGGTCTGGTCCACGAACTGGATCAGCAGGTGCTTCTCGTTGTTGAGGTGCACCGGCAGGATCAGGCAGTCGGCCCGGATTTCCCGGCCGAAGGAGGTCGTCACATGGATCTGGCGCTGCTGGCGGGTATCGGTCTGCAGGGCCCGCAGGCAATCGTCATGGATTCCGGTCGCGTGCCAGGCGTGGATGCTGTGGAAGCTCTGGGCCAGCAGCTGTTCGCGGGTCGCGCCCACCAGGCGGGCGTAGCTCTCGTTGGCCATCACGCAGGGGCCGGTGTCGCGGTACACGCCGATCGGTACCGGCGAGGCCAGCAGCACGGTTTCGGTGACCGCCACCGCTTCGCGCAGGCTGCACTCGGCGCGGCGGCGTTCGGTGACCTCGTCGGTGAGCTGGGCGTTGGCGTTGGCCAGCTCGGCGGTGCGTTCGCGCACCCGTGCTTCCAGCAGGCTGCGTTCCTCGGCGAGTTCGGCGAGGGCCTGGCGGCGCTGGCCGGCGATGCGCACCAGGGCGACGATCAGCAGGCCTTCCAGCACCACGACGAGGATGGCAGCGAGGATCTGGCCGCGATGCAGCGCCCACAGGCTGCTCGGGGCATCGATGATCTCGGCGCCTTCGGGCAGGGCGCTGAGCGGGATGTCGAAGCGTTGCAGCGTAGGGTAGTCGAACAGGTCGCGGGTCGGTGAGCTCATCGTGACCGGGATGTCGGACGCCTTGCGTCCGTCGAGGACCTGGCGTGCCAGGCGGGCGGCCTCGCGGCCCTGGTCGAGACCGTTGAGGACGTGGCCGCCGAGCACACCAGTACCGAGATGAAAATCCCAAAAGGTGTAAACCGGCACCGGGCTGGCAGCGGCCACCAGGCGGCCGTTCTCGACCGGCGTCAGCGCGCGTCCCTCGCCGCGGTCGCTGGTCTGCCCGGCGAGGAAGACCAGCGCGTTGGGCGGCAGGGACTGCAGGCGCTCCCGGATGGTCTGCATCGAGGCGTCCTTCAGCACGCTCACCTGGAAGCGTGCCTTGTAGCGGGGCAGGATGCTGGTTTCGGCCTCGCTGGCGCTGCGCGCGCTGCTCGGGTCGCCGGTGGACAGGATGAAGACCAGCTGGCGCGTGGCGGGATGGATTTTGAGTGCCAGCTTCACCGTGGCGCCGATGTCGATCTCCTCGTTCACGCCGGTGATGTTGGTGATGCCTTTCAACGCCTCGGGGCGGAAGTGGTTGAAGCCGCAGAAGACGATGGGCAGGCCGGGAAACAGGCGTTCCCGGTGGCGGATCGCGAAGTCGAAGGCGTCGTTGTCGGACACGATCAGCAGGTCGTGCCGGTAGCCGCGGTACTTGATCGCCATGGCATCGGCAAGGATGTCCATGCGGGCGGTGTCGGGGAAGCGGCGAGCGTCCAGGTACTCCACCGACAGCTCCACCTGGCGCGTGTCGTCTGAGAGCTCCTTGCGGATGCCCTCTTCGATGGCATCGCTCCACGCGTAGCCCGGATGATAGGAATTGAGGAAGAGCACATGGGGCGGCGGCGGCCCATTGTCGGCCCGGGCCAGCCCTTGCAGCAGGCACAGCGCGACACCCGCCAGCAGGCACAGGCTGCGGACGAGCAGGGGGCTGAGGGCGGATGGACTTGGCAAGGCTGGCATCGACAAAACTGTTCTTGTTATTCGAACAAGACTCTACGCCATTCCGTAACGGAAGGTGCGTTGCCGAGGCCTCTTGCTGCCGGGCTCAGCCGAACTGGCGGCTGAAGCGGCGCATGCCGGCGGCGAAGACGACGACGCCGAGTACGCTCATCGCCAGCACCGAATCCCACAGCAGGTCCATGCCGACGCCCTTCAGCAGGATGCCGTAGGCGGCGTCGAGGAAGTAGTGCAGCGGCGAGATCCAGGCCAGCCCGCGCATCCACGGGGGCATCGCCTCGATGGGTGTCCACGCGCCGGAGAGCAGCAGCATCGGCATCAGGATCACCACCGTCAGCATGCCGACCTGGGCCAGGTTGCGGGCCACGGTGGCGGCCAGCAGGCCGAGGCCGGCGGTGGTGAATACGTAAAGGGCGGTGATCAGGAAGAAGCTGACGAGGCTGCCGCGCATCGGCAGCTGGAACAGCGGGCCGAGCACCCCGAACAGCGCGATGGCGCTGCCGGCGAGGATCACCAGCGTCATCGCGACGACCTTCGGGAAGAGGATCTGGAAAGACGTCAGCGGCGTGACCATCAGCTGCTCGATGGTGCCACGCTCCTTCTCACGGACCATCGCCGCCGCCGGCAGCAGGATGGAGAAGAGGGTCACGACGGTGAGCAGCTCGGAGATGCCCATGAACCACGCGTCGTTCTGGTTGGGGTTGTACCACACGCGGGTGTCGGCTTCGACCAGCGGGCCGGCGATGCCGCCGGCTGCACCCAGCCCTTCCCGCTGGGCGGCGGCTTCGAGGGCGTACTTGCCGACGATCTGCGCACCGTAGCTGGAGGTGAGGAAGCCGAGCACCGAGTTGGAGGTGTCCACCTGCAGTTGTACCGACACCTGTTCGCCGCGCTGCAGGCGTTCCTGGAAGCGCGGCGGGATGTCGAGCACGGCCATCACGTCGCCGTCGTCGAGGCGGCGGATCGCCTGGCGGGCGTCGGCCACGCTGCCGGCAGGTTGGAAATAGGGCGGCTGGAAGCGGCTCGCCAGCTCCCGCGAGGCGAAGCTGCGGTCGCCGTCGAGGGTGGCGATGGCGGCGTTCTTGAGCTGCATGCTGACCCCGGAGGCGGCCATGTAGATGTCGCCGGTGAAGCTGTACAGAAAGAACACCATCAGGGCCGCGTCGCGGAACAGTTGCAGCAGCTCCTTCTGCGTCATCACCCGCAGGCGGCGCAGGCCGGCCACCGAGAGGAGTCCGCCGTTCGTCATGTGGCTCATGCTTTCGGCCTCTTGGTGAACAGCAGGTAGCCCAGCCCGAACAGGCCTACCGCGTAGGCGGCCAGCACCAGTACCTCGACCCACAGGGCGTGCCAGCTCACCGCTTTCAGGAAGCAGCCGACGACGATGTTGGTGTAGTACATCGGCGGCAGCGCGTGGGCCAGCATCGATGCCGCCGGCGACAGGGAGGGCAGCGGCAGCAGCACGCCGGAGTAGAGCACCGCCGGAATGATGCTGACGATGCTGGCGACGATCATCGCCGCCACCTGGGTTTGCACCAGCATCGAGATCACCAGTCCGATGCCGGTGGTGCAGATCACGTAGAGCACCGTGGCGAAGGCGAAGAACAGCGGGTCGCCCTTGAAGGGCGAGCCGAACAGCCAGGTGGCGAGCAGCCACAGGAACATCGCGTTGGCGATGGAGATCGCCACGTAAGGCGCCAGCTTGCCGAGCAGGAATTCGCCCGGCGAGACGGTGGACGAGTAGATGTTGAAGATGGAGCCGGATTCCTTTTCGCGCACCACGCCGACGGCGGTGAGGAAGGGCGGCGACAGCATCATGATCAGCATGATCAGTTTGGGCGCCAGCGACCAGATGCTCTTCACGCTCTGGTTGTAGAGGTAGCGCACCTCCAGCTTGACCGGCTGGACCCGCTGGCGCGCCTCGGCGAGCGGAATGCCGCGTCCGCGGGACAGGGCGTGGGCCATGTTGTCGAGGCTCACCGCGCTGTTGATGGCCGCCACGTAGCCCATGCTGGTCTGGGTGCGTTCCGGGAAGGTGCCGTCGATCAGCACCTGCACCGGTGCCGGCTCGCCGCGCCCCAGGCGTTCGTCGAAGCGCGGCGGGATCACCAGCACCATGCGCACCTGGTTGTCGGCGAGCAGCGCGTCCACGTCGTGCTCGTCGGCGGCGTAGCCCTGGAAGGCGAAATAGCGCGACGAGATGAAGCGGTAGGCGTAGTCGCGGCTGGCC
This sequence comes from Zoogloea sp. LCSB751, assembly GCF_002028455.1. GTDB lineage: Bacteria > Pseudomonadota > Gammaproteobacteria > Burkholderiales > Rhodocyclaceae > Zoogloea. The sequence goes on from NZ_MWUM01000008.1 coordinate 134,341, forward strand.
GCGGTCTTGTCGTAATCGACCACCGCGAAGGGCAGGTTTTCCACGTCGAGGGTCAGGCCGAAGCCGAACAGCAACATCAGCATGGCCGGCACGACGAAGGCCAGCGCAAAGAACAGGCGGTCGCGGATGATCTCGCGCCATTCCTTCCAGGCCAGGGCGACGATGCGTTGGCCGTTCATGGCGATCTCCGTCCGGCGTCTTCCAGCGCGGTGATGCGCTGCACGAAGACGTCTTCCATCGACAGCGGGCGCAGGCCGACCGACTGCACCGCGATGCCGGCTTTGTCGAGCAGGGCCGGCAGGCGTTTACGGTCGGTGTCGGCATCGCGCGACAGCAGGTGCACGGCCCGCCCGTGCAGCGCCACGTTGGCGAAGCCTGCGTCGCGCAGGGCGTTCTGGGCCGGCACTGGGCGGTCGACGCGCAGCTCGAGCAACTGGCCGGCACGGGTGACCAGCTCCTGCTTCATGGCCTCCGGCGAGGCGTCGGCGACGACGCGGCCGGCGAACATCAGGGCCAGGTGGTCGCAGTGCTCGGCCTCGCTCATGTAGTGAGTGGTCACCAGGATCGCCACGCCTTCGCGCCGTGACAGGTGAAAGAGGATGTCCCAGAACATGCGGCGGCCGATCGGATCGACGCCGGAGGTGGGCTCGTCGAGGAACAGCACGCGCGGCTCGTGGACCAGCGCGCAGCCGAGGGCCAGGCGCTGGCGCAAGCCCATCGGAAGGCGGCCAGCGGCGTCGTTCTCGAAGCCGGCCAGCCCGGCCATGCCGATCACCCAGTCGCTGCGCTGGCGCGCGCGGCGGTCGTCGAGGCCGTAGATGCCGGCGTACAGGCGGATGTTCTCGACCACCGACAGGTCGTGGTACAGGGAGAAGGCCTGGCTCATGTAGCCGATGCGCTCCTTGATGGCCAGCCCGGCGCTGCGCATGTCGGCACCGGCCACGCGGCCGGAGCCCGACGAGGGCTTGAGGATGCCGGTGAGCATCTTGATCACCGTGGTCTTGCCGGCCCCGTTGGCGCCGAGCAGGCCGAAGATCTCGCCCTGGGGCACCGCAAAGCTCACCGCGTCGGCGGCGCGGAAATCGCCGAAGACACGGGTCAGGCCGGTGGCTTCGATGGCCAGCGTCGAGGTCGGAGCGGCGGCGGGTGCGTCGGCTGGCAGGCTGGTGTCGAGTCGCGCTCCGCGCTGACGCAACATGGCTACGAAGACATCCTCTAGTTCGGGCTCGCGGTCAAACCACTCGGTGACTTGAATGGCAGTGCTGGCGGGGGCGGACGTGGCAAGACAGGTGTCGACAGCCGCCCGCGCTTGGGCCGCATCCAGCCCTTCGGCAAACACCCGCAGCCAGGCGCCCATTGCTTCGGTCTGCGGGAACTGCGCTTTCAGGCGCGGCAGCGCGTCGGCCTGGGGTTCGGCGCGGAACAGGGCGAGGGTGCCGGGCACGCGGGCGATCAGTTCGGCCGGTGTGCCTTCGCCCATCACCTTGCCCTCGTGGAACAGGGACACGCGGTGAAAGCGGTCGGCCTCGTCCAGGTAGGCGGTGGACACCAGCGCGGTGATGCCTTTTTCCTCCAGCAATTTACCGAGGATGGCCCAGAAATCGCGGCGCGACACCGGATCGACCCCGGTGGTTGGTTCGTCGAGGATGACCAGCTCGGGTTCGTGGATCAGCGTGCACACCAGCCCGAGCTTCTGCTTCATGCCGCCGGACAGCTGGCGCATCGGGCGGTTGCGGAAGGCGTCGAGGCGGGTCATGCCGAGGAGCATGTTCTTGCGCTCGGCCAACTCCGCGCCCGGCACGCCGCGCAGGCGGCCGAAGAAATCCACGTTCTCCTCGATGGACAGATCCGGGTAGAGGTTGAGGCCCAGCCCCTGGGGCAGGAAGCCGATGCGTTGCTTGACCTTTTCGGCGGCCCGCTCGGAATCGATGACCGTGCCGAAGACTTCCACCGTGCCGCCGTCGTGGGCCAGCACGCCGGCCACCGCCTTCATCAGGCTGGACTTGCCGGCCCCGTCGGCGCCGACCAGGCCGTAGATCTCACCGCGCTGCACGGTCAGCGCCAGGCCGTCGGCGGCCAGGCGCTTGCCGTAGCGCTTGGTGAAGCCTTCGACGCGGATGGCAGTGGCGGCCATGGTGGTGTTTACCAGCGCGGTGCCTGCCAGGGCACGCCGTCCTTCCAGCGGATTACTGCGTCGGCGGGTACGCCGGGGGTCAGGCGGTGTTCGGGGTTGGCGTCGAAGTAGAGCTTCACCGCGTAGGTCAGCTTGACCCGCTCGTCGGGGGTCTGCACTTCCTTCGGCGTGAATTCGGCCTGGGACGCGATGTAGCGGGTGGTGGCGGGAAAGGCCTTGTCGGGGAAGGCGTCGGTATACACCTGCGCCGGCAGGCCGAGGCGCAGCTGGCCGATCTGCTTTTCCGGCACGTAGACCTTGAGGTAGAGCTTGTTGAGATCCACCAAGTCGAAGATGGGCGTGCCGGCAGCAACCATCTCGCCCGCTTCGCGCAGGCGGGTGAGGATCACGCCGCCGGTCGGCGCGCGCAGGGTGAGGTCATCCACCAGGCTGGCGACTTCCTTCGCCGCCGCTTCGGCCTGGCGCAGGCCGGCTTCCAGCGCGGCGACGTCGTTCTCGCGGGCTTTCACCTTGTCGTGGCCGAGGCGGGCGGAGCTGAGGCTCTGCTCGGCCTGGCGCAGGTCGGCGGCGGAGCTCGTGTGGGCGAGGCGCATCTGCTCGGCGCGGCGGGGTTCGACGGTGCCGCGTTCGGCCAACTCGTCGAAGCGCCGGGCATCCTTGGCGGCCTGGGCTTCGGCAGCGCGGGCCTTGGCGAGCACGGCGTCGGCGCTGGCTTCGGCCAGCGGCACTTCGCGGCGGGCAATGGCCAGCTGGGCGCGGGCGGCCTGCAACTGGGCGGCGATGGTTGCGACAGCGGCGTCGGCCTGCTGCTGTTTGGCGGCGAGCTGGGTGTCTTCGAGTTGAGCCAGTACCTGCCCGGCCTGCACGGCGTCGCCCTCGCGGGCCTTCAGCACCGCGATGCGCCCGGCCAGCTTGCTGGCGACGGTGGTGTGGTCGCCCTCGATGCGGCCGTTGGCCTGGATCAGACCTTCCGGCAGCGCGCCGCTGCCGGCGAAGCGCTGCCAGGCCCAGATGCCGCCGCCGACGACGGCCACGGCCACCAGGCCGATCAGGAGGTTCTTCTTGTCGAATCGCATGGCGGGCTCCCGTTACAGCTCGCCGACGGCCTTCTTGAGCCGGAGCTGGGCGAGGTGGAGATCGTAGTGGGCGTTGAGGTGATTGCTGTCGGTGAGGCTGCGCAGGGCTTCCGCGTCGAGCACCTCGGTGTGGGTGCCGACGCCGTTGCGGTAGCGGTCGCGGGCGACCCGCAGGTTTTCGTCGGCCTGGGCCAGCGCTGTGCGGGTGGTAGCCAGGCGTTCGTCGGCTTCGCCGACGGCCAGCCATTCCTTGCGGACTTCCAGCGCGATCAGGCTGGCGGCGTCGTCCTGGCGCTCGCGGGCGGCGCGGGCTCGGGCCGCTGCGGCATCGGCGCGGCGGTGCTGCACGTTGCCGTCAAAGAGGTCCCACTGCACGCCGACCATCAGCTGGGCCACGTCCTGGTTGACCCGGTAGCGGTTGTCCTCGTGCAGCACCGCGGCCTTGATGCCGACCTGCGGGCGGGTGCCGGCGCGTTCCATCTCGGCTTCGTGGTCGGTGGCTTCGGCGTGGGCGCCGAGTAGCGCGATTTCCGGGCGCAGGCCGCGGGCACGGGCTTCGAGGGCGGCGATATCCGGGCGGGCGGTGCTATTTGCGGCAGGTTCGGCGATGTCCACCGGATTGTCGAGCGGGCGGCCGAGCAGGCGGTTGTAGGCTGCGGCGGCGAGTTCGGCGGCATTGCGGGCCTGGGTCAGGCGCTGGCGGGCGTCGGCCTGGGCGACGGCCACCGACAGGATGTCGTTGCGGGCCACCAGGCCCTGCTTGCCGAGCTCGGCCACATCGGCCGCATGGGCGTCGAGGGCGGCCAGATGGCGTTCGGCGGCGGCCAGTGCGCTGCGCGCCCGCAGCACGTTCAGGTAGGTCTCGGCGACGTCGAGCTTGATGGCCTGCTCGCTGCGCGTGCGCTCGAAGCCACTGGCTTGCACACCGGCCTCGGCGGCATTCACCGCGGCGCTGATGCGCCCGCCGGTGTACACCGGCAACGTGGCCTGCAGCGCGTGGGTCGCGTAGTTGCGCTCCGATAGCGGCATCTGGTCGGGCAGCGTGACGCCGGGGATGGGAGGCAGGCCGATCAGCGCGGCCGGCTCCCGGCTCAGCATCGTGTAGCTGGAGCTGGCGGTGGCTTTCGGCAGCGCCAGCCCGCGGGCGGCTTCGTGGGTGGCGCGGGCAGCGTCGGCTTCCGCGTCGGCGGCACGCAGGCGGGCATCCACGGACAGGGCCTGGCGCCAGGCGTCGGCCAGGGTTTCAGCCGACCAGGCCGGCAGCGTGGTGGCGAGCAGCACGGCCAGCAACATGGGGTGTGCCCAACGACGTGGGCCTGTTGCAGGGAGATGCTGGGGACGGGGAGCCTTCATCGAATCCTCCACCGGGTAGTTAATGACTAATTGGTCAGTAAATTACGCCGACAGGATATCCCCTGCATTGCGGAAGATCAAAGTGCCCCTGCGTCAACCGCTAGAATTGCGTCCTTCCGTTCCGTTTGTGCTGCAGATGTCCGTTTCCGTGTCCCTCAAATATCTTTCCGGTTATCCCGACAATCTGGTCAGCCAGGTGCGCGAGCTGCTCGATGAGCGCCGTCTAGGCCCGTTGTTGCTGGAAAAGTACCCACAGGCCCACGAGGTGCGCAACGACACGGCCCTGTATGAGTATGTGACCGAGCTGAAGGCGCGCCATCTGCGTAACGCCGAGCCCCTCAGCAAGGTGGCTTTCGATGGCAAGCTGCAGACGATTCACAATGCGCTGGGTACGCACACCACGGTGGCGCGGTTGCAGGGCAGCAAGCTGAAGGTCAAGCGGGAGATCCGTGTCGCCAACTTGTTCCGTGAGGCGCCGCCGGAGTTCTTGAGGATGATCGTGGTGCATGAGCTGGCGCACCTGAAGGAGCGTCAGCACGACAAGGCCTTCTACCAGCTGTGCTGCCGCATGGAGCCGGATTACCACCAGTTCGAGTTCGACGTGCGGGCCTGGCTGTGCTGGCTGGAGGCGACGGGCGACGGGGTATGGACGACAGCCTGACGGTTTCCCCGTAGGAGCGCATTCATTCGCCCCGGCAGGGGAGATGGCGCGGGGGCTCCCGTGGTGGGAGCCCCGGTGTGACTTACAGGCTCAGGTTGTCCTTCAGTTTGTCGAGCAGCTTGGCGCCGATGCCTTTGACGGTGAGCAGTTCGTCGATGGTCTTGAAGGGGCGCGCGGCGATGATAGCGGCGGCGGCGGCCTTCGGCAGGCCCTTCACGGCGGTCAGTTCGGCGGCACTGGCGCGGTTGATGGAGACCTGCGTCGGTCCGCCGGTCTTGGCCGCAGCCTTTGGAGCGGCCTTGCGGGCGGCCTTGGGCTTCGCGGCGGGCTGCGGCTCGACGGCCAGCGGGGCGGTGTCGGCGGCGGTTTCGGCGGGCCAGTTGACCGGCAGCGAGAAGTTGGCGAAGTCGCGGGTGGCGTAGCCGGCGGCGGTCCATTCGCACAGCAGCAGGGTGACGTGCCAGGTGCCGGCGGGACGGGCGGCCAGCGGCAGGGTCAGGTCGAGGTTGTGCCAGCCGTTCTGGCCGGGCAGGGTGCCCAGGTTGGAGGCTGCCAGTTGAACGCCTTCGGGGGCGCCGGCGACGTAGGGCGCGGCCAGGGCCCACAGTTCGAGGGACAGGGTGCCGCTCAGGTTATCCGCCACCCGGGGATTCTCGATGCCGTCCACCCGCAGGCCGACGCTCTGTTCGCCGAGGCTGAAGCCGGCGCTGCCGGTCAGGCGCGGCTGTACGAAGCTCTCCTGGCGCGGGAAGTTGGCGAAGTCCTGCACCTTGTCGAACTGGCCGTCGCGGCCGCTGGCCAGGATCAGCACCATGCTGTGCTCGGTGTGGCCGGCGGGCGGCAGGGCCGCGGTAAAGGCGCTGATCCAGGTCTGGTTGAGGGCGTCGAGCTGACCGACCGCGAGTTCGGCCACCTTGGTGCCGCGGACCGCTTCGCCCGCGAAGGGCGCCTCGCAGGCCCACAGTTGCAGTGCCCATTCCTGGCCCGCGGCGATGTCGGGATTGCCGACCAGCAGTTCTGCGTCGAGGCGGACGCTGTCGCCGTCGAAGGCGTAGCCGTGGTTGAAGCCGATGCGCACGGCGCCGGCATGCTGGCCGGTGGCGGCCTGGAGGGTGTTCTGGGTATGCATTCTGAAATTCCTGCCTGGATCTAGGCGCGGAATTCTGAATGGCCCCGGATGGCAGCGTCAATCGCGTGGCGATTGAATATTTCGATGCACCGACCAGGGGCAAAAAACTGCGGCAAGCCGCGCCAATTGTAGGATGCGCTACATCGGTGCGGTTATGCGGATGGCGTTTTCAGAGCAGCACGATGTCGAACTGTTCCTGCCCGTAGCTGGCTTCCGGATGCAGGGAGATGGCCTTGCCGATGAAGTCCGACAGCATGCCCAGCGCCTGGGATTCTTCTTCCAGAAACAGGTCGATGACGTTCGGTGCGGCGAGCACGCGGAATTCCCGTGCATTGAACTGGCGCGCCTCGCGCAGCAGTTCGCGGAGGATCTCGTAGGCCACGGTGCGGGCGGTCTTCACCTCGCCGCGCCCACTACAGGTTGGACAGGGCTCGCACAGCAGGTGGGCGAGGGACTCGCGGGTACGCTTGCGGGTCATCTCCACCAGGCCGAGGGTGGTGAAGCCGTTCACGGTCATCTTGGTGTGGTCGCGGGCCAGTGCCTTGCGGAACTCCTCGAGCACCGCGGTGCGGTGTTCCGGGCTTTCCATGTCGATGAAGTCAACGATGATGATGCCGCCCAGGTTGCGCAGGCGTAGCTGGCGGGCGATGGCCTGGGCTGCCTCCAGGTTGGTCTTGAAGATGGTGTCGTCGAAGTTGCGCGCGCCGACGAAGCCGCCGGTGTTGACGTCGATGGTGGTCATCGCCTCGGTCTGGTCGATGATCAGGTAGCCGCCGGACTTGAGATCCACCCGCCGGGCCAGGGCCTTCTCGATCTCCGCTTCGACGCCGTGCAGGTCGAACAGCGGGCGCTCGCCGGTGTAGTGGTCGAGCAGCGGCAGCACCTGCGGCATGTATTCGGTGGCGAAGCTGGTCAGCTTCTGGAAGTTCTCGCGCGAGTCGGCGACGATCCGTGTGGTGGCGTCGGTGACCAGGTCGCGCAGCACCCGCTGGGCGAGGTTGAGGTCCTGGTACAGCACCGTGGGCGGACGGGCGCCGACGCTGCGGTTCTTGATCTCGGCCCACAGCTTGCGCAGGTAGGCGATGTCGGCGGCGAGCTCTTCGTCGCTGGCGTTCTCGGCCATCGTGCGGACGATGTAGCCGCCGGTCTCGTCGGGCGGTAGCAGGCGCGTGACGCGCTCGCGCAGGGCTTCGCGGCCAGCTTCGTCGCCGATCCGCTGGGAGATGCCGATGTGCTTGTCCTGGGGCAGGTAGACCAGCATCCGGCCGGCGATGGAGATCTGCGTGGACAGGCGCGCGCCCTTGGTGCCGAGGGGGTCCTTGAGGACCTGGACGATCAGGTTCTGGCCTTCGGCTAGGATGCGTTCGATTGGGCGTGGCGCGTCGCCATGGTGGCGGTCGGCCCAGATGTCGGCCACGTGCAGGAAGGCGGTGCGTTCGAGGCCGACGTCCATGAAGGCCGACTGCATGCCGGGCAGCACGCGCACGACGCGGCCCAGGTAGATGTTGCCGACGATGCCACGGCTGGCCGTGCGCTCGACGTGGACTTCCTGGACGACGCCCTGCTGCATGAGGGCGACGCGGGTTTCTTGAGGCGTGAAGTTGATCAGGTATTCGTCAGACATGATGCGGGAGGCAAACGGTGATGGGCGATGACGCATCGCGTGGATGTGCCATCGCCGATCGCCGCTCGTCCGGCATCGGTGGCGCAGTGTCAGCCGCGCCTCTGGTGTGTTGGTGTCCTCTCCTCCGATAGGCGACCGACTCTGATGGCCGGCGTCAGTCAGAGAGGATAGCCGAATTCCTGCAACAGGGCGGCAGTCTCGAACAGCGGCAGGCCCATGATGCCGGTGTAGCTGCCGCGGATCTCCTCGATGAAGACCGCCGCGCGGCCCTGGATACCGTAGGCGCCGGCCTTGTCGGCGGCCTCGCCGCTGGCCACGTAGCGGCGGATGTCCTGTTCGTCGAGGGCGCGGAAGCGCACCTCGCTGACCGACAGGCGCTGGGCATAGCGTTGGCCGTTGCCGACCACCACCGCGGTGAGGACCTGGTGGCTGCGGCCGGACAGGGCGCGCAGGATGTCTACCGCATGCTCCGCGTTGTCCGGCTTGCCGATGATCGCTCCGTCGAGCTCCAGCGTGGTGTCGGCGGCCAGCAGCAGGCGCGGTGGCAGGCTGCGCCAGCTTATGCGCTTGATGCCGCCGACGGCCTTGGCCATGGCGACCCGCTGCACGTAGCTGAAGGCGTCCTCGCCGGGCAGCACGTCCTCGTTCACGTCCGCGTCGGCCCGTGCCCCGGTGCGGAACAGCAGGGGTTCGAAACGCACGTTGATCTGCTTGAGCAGTTCGCGGCGGCGGGGGCTGTTGGAGGCGAGGTAGATCACGGCATCATTCCCGGTGGTACGGATGGTTCTTCGACAGGCTCCAGGCCCGGTACAGGGCTTCGGACAGCATCACCCGCACCATCGCGTGGGGCAGGGTCAGGCTGGACAGGCGCATCGTCTCGTGGGCGGTGGCCTTCAGGGCCGGGTCGAGGCCGTCCGGTCCGCCGATGATCAGCGCCACGTCGTCACCGGTGTCCTGCCAGCGCTCCAGGCGCTTGGCGAGGGCCTTGGTGGTCAGGTCCTCGCCGCGTTCGTCGAGGATCAGGCGCCGGCAGCGCGGCGGCAGGGCCGCCTCGATGCGTGCCGCCTCGAGGGCCATCATGGCTTCCACGGTCTTGCCGGTGGTGCGGGGCTCGGCCTTCACTTCGACGAGCTGCAGCGGCAGCTCGCGCGGCATGCGCTTGGCGAAATCGTCGAAGGCAGTGTCGACCCAGGCCGGCATGCGGGTGCCGACTGCGACGAGCAGGAGTTTCATGGTGCGGGGGGCGGCGCCAGCTGCGCCGCGGGCGGTGCGGAAGGGCTCAGGCGGCGCGGGCGGCGGCGCTGCCCGGACGGGACGGGCGTGCTGGTGTGGCGGACCACAGTTCTTCCAGGTTGTAGTAGGCACGAACGGCCGGCTGCATGACGTGAACCACGATGTCGCCAAGGTCAACCAGCACCCATTCGCCGGTTTCCTCGCCTTCCACGCTGACCACCCGCAAGCCGGCCTCGCGGGCCTTGTCGGCCACGTTGCGGGCCAGGGAGCGGGTCTGGCGGTTGGAGTCGCCGCTGGCAATGATCACCCGGTCAAACAGCGAGGTGAGACGCGTGGTGTCGATGACCTGGATGTCCTTGCCCTTGATGTCTTCGAGGGCGGAAACGACGAGTTGTTCGAACTGGGTGATTTCCATTGATTCAGATATAGAGTTGGTGCAGGGAAATATAGTCAACAACCGGCTGCGGGAGCAAATAGCGCAGGCTCTGGCCGGCGCCGCGACGGGCGCGGATGTCGGTGGCGGAGATGGCCAGCGGGGTCATCGAGAACTGCACCAGCGAACCGGCCGGGCGGCCTTCCAGGGCGTCCAGCGTGCCGTGGCGGCGGTGCGTGAGTTCAGCCAGCTCGGGCGACATGCGTGCGCTGTCCAGGCTGTAACCGGGGCGGTTGGCGACGGCCACGTGGGCAAAGTCGAACAGCTCGTTCCAGCGTTTCCAGGTCGGCAGGCCGAGCAGCGCATCGACGCCGAGGAGCAGCACCAGCGGCCGCTTCGGGCCCAGCTCGGCGCGCAGGCGCTCGAGGGTCAGGATCGTGAAGCTGGCCTGGGCGGCCTCCACCTCCGCCGGGTCCACTTCGAAGGCCGGGTTGTCTTCGGTGGCCAGGCGGGCCATCGCCAGCCGGTGTTCGGCCGAGGCGCCGGGGGCATCACGGTGTGGCGGCAGGCCGGCCGGGATGAAACGCACCTTTTCCAGGCTGAGGGCTTCGCGGGCCGTTTCGGCCAGGCGCAGGTGGCCGTAGTGGATGGGGTCGAAAGTGCCGCCGAAAAGTCCGAGGGCGTGTTCAGTTTGCATCATCAGGACCGATTCGATCGAAAACGTCCAGCGCGTTGGCGTAGAAGCTGGCGAAGACAACGGGTATGAAAACCACCGGGAAGGCCAGGGCTGGCAGCAGGCTGAGCAGCGGCGAGATCAGTTCGAGTACGCTGACCAGGACGCCGGCAGCGAGTGCCACGCTCATCAGGCCCAGCCCGAAGGCAAGGAAGGCGCGCCAGTTGCGCAGGCAGGCGACGAAGCTGAAGAACAGCGCCTTGGAGGCCGGGATGCGGCCCCAGCCGGCCAGCAGCGGGGCGAACCAGTAGGCCATCATCAGCGGCGTGGAGCCGAGGGTGCTGACCAGCAGCGCGACGATGAAGGACGGGTCGTCGAGGGTTTCGCTCCAGCTGGTCTTGCCCAGCACGGCCTTGAAGAGCTTGCTGTTCACTTCGGCGTCGAAGAGCATGCTCAGGCCGAGCACGATCAGCGTGCCGATGAAGTAGAGGCCGCCGATCTTGACCTGCTCCTGCAGGTTCTGGCGGAAGCCCGACACGAGGATCTCGGGGCCGGCCTTGCGCCGTTCGGCAATCGCTTTGCAGCCGTTGAAGATGCCCAGCGACAGGGCCGGCATCACGAGGAACATGATGACCTGGCCGATGAAGGGAATCGCGGCGACCAGCAGCAGGGACAGCGAACTACCGAAGACCAGGAAGGTGATCAGCGCCGGGTTGCGTCGCCACAGGGCGAAACCATCGACGATCCAGACCCAGCCGCGCTGGGCCGGCAAAGTGCGCGCCTGCATCTGCTCAGTCCGCCTTGACCGGGGCTGCCGCGTGGGGGGACACCAGCGCCGCGTCGCCGAAGACGTCCTGGTAGGACGCGTACAGCGTGCCGGCCAGCACAGGGACGAGGATCAGCACGCCGAGCCCGGCGGGAATCATTGCCACCCAGATCAGCACGTAGATCAGGATGCCCAGAACCACGAAGGCGCCGAAATTGTTGAAGCAGGCCGACAGGGACATCTTCATCGCATCGAGGGGTGGGGTGTCGCGCAGCACCACCAGCGGGGCGGCGAACCACAGGGCGGTGATCAGCAGCACCCACAGTACCGAGAACACGATGCTGCCGAGCAGCACGCCGCTGACCAAGCCCAGGCCGATGCCGGCCAGCGCACCGAGGATGTAGCCGGTAAGCAGCGCACCGCCACCGATCAGCACCGACACGAAGCCGGCGATCAGGCCGCCGAGCAGGTAGAACACGCCTACCAGCGACAGGTTGCCGGCATGCACCTTGAGGCCGGCGAACAGGTGTTCGATGTGCAACGGCTTGCCCTGGGCCAGCGCGTGGCAGCCGAGGACCATGCCGGCCACCATCACCGGGAAGCCGATCAGCACCACCGCCCAGCCAAGCAGCGGCACCAGCCCCAGCACGAACAGCATGACGATAAAGATCACGCTGATGGCGACCCAGACCCCCGGATTACGCGCGAAATAGAACCACCCGGCCTTCAGCCAGACCAGGCTTTCGAAGGGCGAAACATGCCTTGGGCGCGGATGGCGCGCGGCGTTATGGGGGTGGTGTGCCGGGGCAGCCGGTTCGGTCATTGTCGGGTGAGGGGAAACGGGGTGGAAAATCAGGATGTTGCGCTGCGACGAGATGCTAGCCCAAATTGCCCACCCAGTTCAAACCGGCAAAACCCTGCCCATGCCGTTTCAGGCCGGCAGCGCGGGTAGATCATGGGCCTGGGCACGCAGCTGCAGGATGCGCCGATACTCGCCCGGATCCTTCACCAGCACCATCTCGCCGGGGCGCGGCAGGTGGAAATCCTCCAGCCGCGACAGCCAGAAGCGCAGCGCTGCGGCACGCAGCACGGCCGGCCAGGCGCTGCGCTCGGTTGCCGTGAAAGGGCGGGATTCGGCGTAGCTGGCAAGCAGCGCGGAGGCCCGCGCCGCATCCAGCTGGCCGTTGGCGTCGGCGCACCAGTCGTTGACCGTCACCGCCACGTCGAACAGCAGGGCATCCACGCCGGCAAAGTAGAAGTCGATGACGCCGCCGACAAAGTCGCCGTCCCACAGCACGTTGTCGCGGAACAGGTCGGCGTGGATCACGCCTTGCGGCAGGGCGGCCAGATCGAAACCGGCCTGGAAGGCCAGCTCGGCGTCGAGTTCGGCCTGTTCGTCGGAGGGTAGATGGGCGTGCACGCGGGCGGCGCAGTCGTGCCGCCACTCCGCGCCGCGCGGGTTGGCCTGCTTGCGCCCGAAGGACTGCCCGGCCAGGTGCAGGCCGGCCAGCATCGCACCGATGCGTGCGCAGTGGGCCGCGCTCGGCGCCATTTCCGACCTGCCGGCCAGGCGCGTGACCAGCACCGCCGGTTTGCCCGACAGGGTGCCCAGGTATTCGTTGTCGCGATTGGCGATCGGTGCCGGCACCGGCAGACCGTGACGGGCCAGGTGGGCCATCAGGTGCAGGTAGAAGGGCAGCTCGGCGCGCGGCATCGTCTCGAACAGCGTCAGCACATAACGGCCGAGGCTGGTGGTGACGAAGAAGTTGCTGTTCTGCACGCCCGCGGAAATCCCCTGCAGGACATCCAGGCGGCCGATGGCGTAGTTGCGCAGCCAGACTGCGAGGTCGGCGTCGGTGACGGGAGTAAAGACGGACATGGTGCGAAGAGCTTACATCAGGCCGGCCCCTGCGGCGCGGTAGAATGCGCACCCGCTCCACCCGATGTCCGCAGCACGCTCATGTCGCTCCTCCTCAACGCTCCGCAACGTGAAGCCATCCATTACCTGGACGGTCCCTGCCTGGTGCTGGCCGGCGCCGGCTCCGGCAAGACGCGGGTGATCACCCAGAAGATCGCCTACCTGATCAGCGACTGCGGCTTCAACCCGCACAACATCGCCGCGATCACCTTCACCAACAAGGCCGCCAAGGAGATGCTGGAGCGCATCGAAAAGCTGATGGGCGGGCGCGCCACCAAGGGCCTCACGGTGTGTACCTTTCACGCCCTTGGCGTGCGTATCGTGCGCCAGGAAGCCGCGCTGCTCGGCCTCAAGCCGCAGTTCTCCATCCTCGACGCGTCGGACACCACGCAGATCATCGCCGAGATGACCGCCAGCACCGACAAGAACCGCGCCAAGGCTCTGCAGTGGCAGATCTCCAGCTGGAAGAACGCCCTCGTCGAGCCCAACGAGGCGGCCCACCTGGCCAACGACGAGATCTCGTCCGCCGCCGCGCTGCTCTACATGGAGTACGACAAGACCCTGCGCGCCTACCAGGGCGTGGACTTCGACGACCTCATCCGCCTGCCGGTCAAACTCTTCGAAGAGCACCCCGAGGTGCGCGAGCGCTGGCAGAACAAGCTGCGCTACCTGCTGGTCGACGAATACCAGGACACCAACCGCGCCCAGTACCGGCTGATCAAGCTCCTCACCGGCGTGCGCGCGGCCTTCACCGCGGTGGGCGACGACGACCAGGCCATCTACGCCTGGCGCGGCGCCGATGTGGAGAACCTGCGCCAGCTGCCGGTCGATTTCCCCAAGCTGAAGGTCATCAAGCTGGAGCAGAACTACCGCTCCACGACGCGCATCCTGCATGCTGCCAACACCGTCATCGCCAACAACGAGAAGCTCTTCGAAAAGAAGCTGTGGTCCGAGCATGGCGCCGGCGACCCGGTGAATGTGGTGGCCTACCAGACCCCCGAGCACGAGGCCGAAGCGGTGGTGATGAAGCTCTCCGCCCACAAGTTCGAGAACCGCACCCACTTCAAGGACTACGCGATCCTCTACCGCGGCAACCACCAGGCCCGCCTGTTCGAGCAGCAGCTGCGCAACCACAAGATCCCCTACGCCATCTCCGGCGGGCGCAGCTTCTTCGAGAACGCCGAGATCAAGGACCTGTGCGCCTACCTGCGCCTGATCGCCAACGAGGACGACGACCTGTCTTTCATCCGCTCGATCACCGTGCCGCGCCGTGGCGTGGGTGCCGCCTCCATCGAAGCCCTCAGCCGCTACGCTTCGAACCGCAACATCAGCCTGTTTACCGCGGCCTTCGAGGAAGGCGTCTCCGAGCATGTGAATACGCGCCAGCTCGAGACCGTGCGGGAGTTCTGCCACTTCATCAACCGCATGGCTCACCGCGCCCCGCGCGAACCCGCCGGGCAAGTCATCAACGACATGCTCAAGGCCATCAACTACGAAGCCTGGCTGTATGAGAGTTGCGAGCCCCGCGAGGCCGAGACCAAGTGGAGCAACGTCGGCGACTTCACCGGCTGGCTCGGACGCAAGGGCGAAGAAGACGGCAAGACCCTGTCGGACATGATCCAGACCATCAGCCTGATCACCATGCTCGACAAGGACGACGAGGAGCTCGACCAGGTCCAGCTCGCCACGCTGCACGCCTCCAAGGGTCTGGAGTTCAAGCACGTCTTCCTGGTTGGCGTCGAGGAAGGCCTGCTGCCGCACCAGTCGTCCATCGACGAAGACAAGATCGAGGAAGAGCGCCGCCTGATGTACGTGGGCATCACCCGCGCCCAGCGCAGCCTCACCATCAGCTACTGCGAACGCCGCAAGGCCGGCCGCGACGTGCGCACCTGCGACCCGTCGCGCTTCATCGACGAAATGGGCATGGAGGGCATCAAGCGCAGCGACCGCAAGAACCCCGAACCGGTCAGCAAGGAAGACGCGCGGGCGCGGATTGCCAATTTGCGGGCGATGCTCGGCAAGCCGCCCGCGGGCAGTTAGGTGCTGACGCGTCGAGGATTTTTACAGTGATGTCGTGGTTTGCTTTGGTTTGTATTTGGCATATTCCATAGGGAATCTCTCCGTCTCTTCAGGTCTATGAAAAGACAAGGGATTTTGTGCGGAAGTGAAAAAGCATAAAGATGTGGAAGTGGTGGCATGGACTGTGCATGAGATGATGAAAAGTGATCTCGACTACTAAAGCTCCCAGAGGAGAAGAAAACATGTCCTGCCTGACCAAGCTTGCCAAAAAAACCAGCCGTGGCCTGTCCGGCTTTGCATTTGCAGCTCTGGCCGTTGCGGCCACGCCGGCACATGCTTTGCTCAACCTCCAGAATTTCAACGACCTGTCGGCTTTCACCCTTAATGGCGTCACCTCCGTGATCAACTCCGGTGGGCAGGGCGTGGTTGGCCCCAACGCGGGTGACCAGCGTGTGCTGCGCCTGACCAACAATTACGGGCAATCCGGCAGTGCATTCCTGACTTCGCCCTTCTCCCTGGCCTCGGATGCCTCCTTCAGCAGCTATTTCGAGTTCCAGTTCACCAATCAAGGCGGTGGTGGAGCCGATGGCATCGTGTTCGCCGTGCAGACCGTCTCCAACACCGCTGGCGGCGGCGGCGGCGGTATCGGCTACGAGGGGCTTAACAAGAGCGTCGGCGTCGAGTTCGACAACTGGAACAACGGTTTCTGCGACGGAAACAACG
Source organism: Zoogloea sp. LCSB751 (assembly GCF_002028455.1). Taxonomy (GTDB): domain Bacteria; phylum Pseudomonadota; class Gammaproteobacteria; order Burkholderiales; family Rhodocyclaceae; genus Zoogloea. Next base: position 150,023 of record NZ_MWUM01000008.1, read on the forward strand.
ACAACCACGTCGGGATCAACGTCAATGGCAGCGTGTGCTCCGTGGCCCGCGCCGACACCCTGCCGGACTTGCTCGACAGCCAGAAGATCTTCCATGCGTGGGTTGATTACAACGGTGTGACCGATGAGCTGGAAGTGCGTCTGGCCCTTACCGACACCCGCCCGACCAACGCGTTGGTGAGCTACACCGTGGATCTCGTGTCCATCCTCGGTACGACCAATGCCTACATCGGCTTCACCTCCGGTACCGGCGCAGCCACCGCGGACCACGACATCCGCCGCTGGGTGTTCGATGGCAGCTATGCACCGGTCGTCAATCCCGGCAATCCTAACGGTACGGTGCCGGAACCCGGCAGCATGGCACTGGTCGCACTGGGGCTTGCCGGCGTCGGCCTGCTCCGTCGCAAGAAGGCCTGAGCCATTCCCGATGCAAAGCGATGAGCCCCGCCTTGAGCGGGGCTCATTCATTCCGTGCCCCGCGCACACCGGATCAGCGCTGCCGAAATGCGCGACAGGCAGCCGGCAGGGAAATCGCCCACCCGCGTCGGATAGATCAACGGCGCCCGCGTAAGGTGGCGCGCGACGATCCGCTGGGAATGCATCGGCTGCCTGGGCGGCTGCTGCTTGGGGGCACGCCCCTTCCGGTTATCAAGGAGTCGGCGAGCCGTCCTTCAGATACTTCGGTGAGCGCGGACCGTAAAGAATCCCATTGGGTTGCCCGGCAGAGAGCAGACGGCTGCTGGTGATGCCGGCAATGGCGTGCCCCCGGTTGGAAAGGGTGTCGCTGATCTGGGAAATGATGGCCTTGATCAGCAAACCCGCTATACCGCCACTGGAATTATTGTCGGTCTCGCTGGTGGAAGCCGTTGCGCTGCCTTCCCACAGGGTTGCCCCGGAACGTAGATCCACCAGCTTGCCGCTTGCCGTCACCCGCGTCTCGCTCGACACCACCATATAAGACGTGCCGTATTGCTTGACGTTGATATACAGCGCCGCATCCGCGCCGAAGATCTGGCGCAGTTTGCCGATGGAAATCTCGTGGATGTCGGCGGGCGCCGTCATGCCGTTTTGCCGGAAGGCCTCGTCGACCAGCGTCACCGGGAGCACGTAATAGCCCGACTCGGCCAGCGGGAGCGTCGTCTGCGACCACAGGCTGTAGGTCGCGCCGATGTCCGGCGAACCGTTGAGGGGCGGAAGGACGAGGATGGAGGCTGGACGGCTTTGCTGGAAAGCCGAGTAATCGTATTTCTTGCCTTGCGTCGCACAGCCGCCCAGCAGCAAGGCGGCGGCCAGCAGGGTGGTCCATTTCATGGCGTATTTCTCTTTCATCGTGTGCCTCGACGGACCGTCAGGGGGAGACCTTCTTCAGCAGGAAATCCATGAACGTCGTGCTTTCCGGAAACTGCTGCTTCTCTGCTTCGAGGTTCTGCTTCATGCGATCGGCGCGCCCGCTCTGACCGTACAGCATCGCCAGATGGGCCTGAAAGCCGGGTGGCAGGGGCTTGCCCTGCGCCGCGGCTTTCTCACGCGTTGCCTCCAGGGCCTGGATCTGATCCTCCGGCCCCTTTTCCCCCTTGAAATAGGTGTAGACCTGGGGCTGATAGTCGCCCCAGTAATACACGGACTGCGGGCGGTTGGCGCAGCCCGTCGTCAGCGCGGCGGTCAGCACCGCCGCGGCCAGCAAACCACTTCTGTAAAGGCGATACATGGCGAGGGCGTCGGCGCGGATCAATTGGCGGGGCGCCAGGCGCCGCTTTCGATGCCGCCTACGAGGCTGTCCACCGCCTCGCGTATTGCCAGATCGAGCACCTTGCCGTTGAGGGTCGAGTCATAACTGGCCGTGCCGCCGAAACCGATCACCTCCCGGTTGGACAGGCTGTATTCGCCGGCGCCCTGGGCCGAATAAACGACCTCGGCGGTCTGCACATCCACCACGTTCAGCGTGACCTTGGCATAGGCGATCTGCTGCTTGCCGCGCCCCAGGATGCCGAACAACTGGTGATCGCCGACTTCCTTGCGGCCGAATTCGGTGACGTCGCCGGTAATGACGAAACGCGCGCCCTTCAAGGTCTGCGTCGTTTTGCTGAGCGCCGCCTCCTGCTTGATCTCGCTCATGTTGTCGCGGTCCAGCACGTTGAAGCGATTGCTCTGCTGCAGATGCCCGATCAGGATCGTCTTGGCCTGGCTGCCGAGGCGGTCTACTCCGTCGGTGAAAATGCCGCGCATGAACGTGGAGCGATTGTCGAACTTGCCCACGGAAATGGGATTGCGCACGCCGCTATAGGGGCGCGCCGCCGACGCGGATTTGGCAACGGCAAGACTGCGGGAATCTTCGGTTGCACAGCCACTCAGCATGCCGATGGCGCCGGCCAGAACAATTGCCGGAACAAGGACGCGTTTCATATTTCTCTTCTCGGAGTCGATGGGGAATGTTTTCAGCATCATTGTATGTTTCTGTGATGGTCCGGTCTGTGAATCGGGGCACAGGGAGCCGGCCATTCAGGGCCGACTTGACTGAGCCCTTCGCCGACACTGGAGTTTTCGTATCGCCATCGTGACCAGCCCGAACGCTCCCGCATAGATGCATAACCAATGCAACGCCCCAAGGGATACCAGCCCCTGAAAGGGATTGGCCGTACTGAATGGTGCGAGCGGCTGGATATCCCCATGCATCAGGCCGTCCAGCACGATATGGGTATAGCTACCGAGCACGGCACCGATGACAACAGGCAACAGGGTGAGCGACTTCCAGCCGAACAGATTCGGAATGCAGTGGACTTTGGCACCCACTTTCAACAGCCCGATGAACAAGGCCACCGTCAGCCCGATTGCGACGGCGACCCCCACAAAGGTATGGAAGAAGCGGTGCAGCGGATACTGGTGGGTGAGCATGTAATACAGGGGCTCGACATCCACGACTACATTGGCCGCGCAGAAGGCGAGAAAGCTGATGCGGCGCGGCGCCAGCGCATGCAAGGCTGCGCCGGGGCCGAAGTGGAATGGCGTGAATGGCATCCGTTCACCCTTGCATCACGTATGACGCTGAATTGATGGTGGAGTGAATTATGCCAAAGCGGTTGCCGTGTGCGCTCGGTTCCTTGATCTCCGGGCTGACGGGAGATCGCTCCACACTTTGCTGCTGCGTTCTTGACGCCATGTCGCAGCCCGGCCAATATTCCGCGCGTCGCTGAGACAACAGCGATACGGGTTTGGCGACCTGGATCAACGAAGGCAGACATTTCAGCCGCATTGCGGCCTTTTTTTGTCTGCAACACCCTTGGTGCGTCCTGATCAATGGCGGGCCGGGTGGGGAGGGCTTCGGCCCTGCCGGTGCCTTCGTTCCGGTTCGCCAACCCCGCTTTGGCCCGCCCCCCGTTTGGCGACGGAGGGCGGATTCAGTCCGCAACGAAGGAGTTCCCACCATGACCATTTCAGTCCTGGCGTGCTTACGCTTGCCCGCGCCTATTCCACCAAGCCAATCTGCAGACGCGCTTCCCTTCGGGAGGTGCGGGCAATGAGCACACCACTGTATTTTCCCGCCACCAGCAGTCCGTTGTACCGCCTCGACGATGAAACCGATGCGATGGCCCTGACCGACCAGATGTCAGCCCGCCTCGCACAACTGCAGGCCTTGCTGGCGATGACCTACGGCGATGCCGGTGACGCGTTCCGGCGGATGGCGCAAAGCCACAGGGACGATTACCTGTGGGCCTGCTACATGATCGCGGGAGAAGTCCGCGAGTTGGGTGACGCGCTGCTGGTTCAGAGACGCAAGGAAGCGGGACTCAACGCTTGATGCTGCCTCGCGCCGAATGCTCGGCATTCAGCGCGAGACTCCGATATGGCTAAACGCTGCCTTATACCTCGCCCAGAAATGGCTTGGGACAAAACCGTCGATTGCTGACGGTTCCATTCAAGTCCCTGATTCGCTGCGGTCTTTAGTGCCGCATTGGCGGTGGCGCGATAGAGCAATAGCACTACTTGTCATGACTATCGGTGGTTTCCATTTCGGTCGAAGCGGTCGCTTGGAGCAAGTGACACGAAAGACCGTTACTGGCCGAAAGCCAACGTTCTCAATTCTCTGCGCGACCATCGGCTCCGGCCGATTACCGGACTGCAGAAGAAGCATCTGCGCGCCCTGCGCAAACAACAGTCGATCCAGATGGCCGTTCATGCCGGCGTTTCGTCAGATTTACCCACGGACCTGGTCGATGCCTTCCCTCGCCCCTTCCTCTCCGACCGCTTCTTCAACCCCAGCGCGGCCAGTTCGTCCGAATCCGGCCCGTAGATGGCCTTGACCTGGCTTTTCACGCCGAGGATCAGTTCGTGGAATGCGTGCTGGGCGGCGATGAGGGCGTCGCGGGTGGCGGCGTGGGTGTGGCGGGCGTGGAGTTCGGCTTCGTGGGCGGCGTTCAGCTTTTCGTAGGCGGCGCTGACGGCGGGGAAGCTGTAGTCGTCCTTGTAGGACTGGTAGTGGGGGATGCCTTTGAGGGCGCGGTAGGTATCTTCGTCAGCCTTGAGGTGCTGCGGCGACATGCGGACTTTGTTCGGATTGGCCATGGCGTGTGTGCGGTGGGCAAGAGACGGGAGACGCTGTCTATGCTCGATACACTACGCCGGCTTATGCATTTTGGGCTGTGACATGACGCACTCGAAGGCCCGGAAGTGAGTTCGGCAAGCGGCGATTGGACTTCGCGAAGTGGCGAAGATGATTCGCGAGGTGACGAAGAGGATTCGGTGATATGCGATAAGTATTCTGGGCGCCCCGAAATTTTTTCGTAGGACTCAGAATGCTTTTAGGCGCTGACCGAAGTCATTTCGCGTGGCGCAGAAATGACTTCGAGCGTGTCTGGCTCAAGGCCTGGCGGTGCGCTGGTGATCGACCCAGATCAGTTTGTCCGTGGCAAAGCCCAGGGCTTGCGCCTGGGTCAGCAGTTGCTGGCGAACATCGGCGGGGAGTGTCGTGTCGCGGGCCAGAATCCACAGGTAATCGCGGTCGGGGCCGGCGACGAGGGACCAGCGATAGTGCTGCTGATCGAGCGCGATCACGTGATAGCCGCCGTAGAAGGGCCCGAAGAACGAGACCTTCAGCGATCCCGTGTCCTTGTCGCCAGTGAACAGCGCACGGCCGATGGCTTCTTTCCAGGCCTGGCGTCGGGTGTCGTAGCCGCGATTGATGACCTTGACGCTGCCGTCTTCCTGCAACGCGTAGGTGGCATTCACATCGCTCATGCCGCGCTCGAACGAATGATCGAGCCGGGCGATTTCATACCATTGGCCGAGGTAACGATTGATGTCGAAAGACGTTACGGGATGCACGCCTTCAGGCGGCATCGTCGAACAGGCGGTCAGTGACAGGGCGAAGAGCAGGGTGAGGATGGCTGTGCGCATGATCGACATCATACGGGCCGAGGCATGACGATGAGAACTACAAGAGCGTTGCTGGTGGCCGGCTCTCGCGGTCCATTGTGTGTGGGCTTGCTGTCAGTTCTGAAGGGCCCAGGCGACGCCTTCGGTCGATGCGTAATGCAGGGCTGCCGTTTGACTCGTGAAGCTGGGTTTGAAACGCATGATCCGGGTCGTGGTGGATGTGCCTCTGCCCGAGTGAATGGACACCGATGCAGCAAAGCCGCCGTCGGAGTGCTGTTTGGTCATGGGGGAAACGCGAAAGCGGCCTACGGTGATGGGTGTGTTGTTGTGCATAGTTTATTTTTTGAGATGGCGCGTGCCATGCAGAATGGATTTAACAAGACAAGGCTTACCGTGTCTTGAGGCGTACTCCAGGAGCGCAACGTCACGATCGAGCAAATCCGATTGCCCCTGGTGTCGTGGGTACGCCGTGCTTGCCGGTGCCAAACGCGATGACGCGCTATGGCTTGTCCGCCGGTTTGTTTTCAAGAAGGGGAAGGCTTCGCATCCGGGCGTTCCGTTGGCGCCATGACTGGCAAATTCGGGACGCTGCGTCTGGATGGGAGGGTTACCGCTGCTTGCGCGATAGGCGCTATTGAAATTCACGAAAAGCCCCGGTTGATGGCGGGCTTCTTGGTGAATTGGTGGCGCACCCTACCATGCGTGGTCTGGATTGTGCAATAGATTTGTGTCGTGATTGTGACGGCGCTTCTGACTTTTGCGTTTCAGGGGGGCTCGAAGGATTCAGCGCGGTTGGCCTTGGCCTCCGGGCTCCCCTGGTGTCTGCTGCGCGTTCAGCGCATCAGCTTGCCGCCGCTGCCGACGATGGTTACTTCGGCGAAGTGGGAGCCCTGGCGCTTGCCGGGGCCGAAGTCGAGGGTGTAGCCGCCGGCGTCGTAGTTGTGCAGGCTTTCGAGGGCGGCGGTGAGTTTTTCGCGGGTGGGTTGAGGGCCGGCGCGGCGCAGGCCTTCGACAAGCACTTTGGCGGAGATGAAGCCTTCCAGCGTGGTGTAGGTGAGGCCGGCGGCGGGTTGCAGGGCTTTGGGGATGGTTTCGAATTCGCGCACCAGGGGGAGCGCGGCGTTCCACGGGTAGGGCATGACCTGGGAGATGGCGATGCCGGTGGCGTCGGCGCCGAGTTCGCTGCTGAGGGCCTTGACGCCGACGACGGAGACGGCGAACAGCTGGGCCGCGTTGCCACTCTGCTTGAGCTTGCGGACGAAGGCGGCGGTGGCCTTGTAGGTGCTGAACATGATCACGGCCTGCGGGTCGGCGGCGGTGATGGTCCGCACGGCGGGGGCGACGTCGAGGGTGTTCTTGTCGAAGGAGCCCTTGGCGGCGATGGTCAGGTTGCGCTTGCGCAGGGCCTTGGTGACGCCGTCCACGCCGGAGATGCCGAGGGTGTCGTCCTGGTAGAAGACGGCGATGCGGGTGACGCCGGTGGTGGTGAGCTGGCGGACGATCTTCTCGGCTTCGTCGCCGTAGCTGGCGCGCACCCAGAAGGTGTAGGGGGAGGCCTGGCTGCGCAGGTCGTCGGAGCCGGTGTAGGGGGCGACGGAGGGGACCTTGCGTTCGTCGAGCAGGGGCATGACGGCCCAGTAGTTGGCGGTGCCCATGATGCCGAGGAAGGCCAGCACCTTGTCGTTGTCGAGCTGTTTCTTGACGTTCTGTACCGCGCGTTCGGGCACGTAGGCGTCGTCGGCGCTGACGAGCTCGATCTTCTTGCCGTGGATGCCGCCCTTGCTGTTGATCCACTTGAGATAGGCCTGGGCGCCGTCGCGCAGTTCGGTACCGAGCTCGGCGAGGGGGCCGTTGAGGGCGAGGCTCTGGCCGATGCGGATGGTGTCGGTCGCGGTGGGGGCTTCGGGGGCGGCGTGTAGCGGGGCGCTGGCAAACAACAGGCTGCCGAGCAGGGTGGTCAGGGCGCAAAGGCCCCGGGCGGAAAATCCCATGACAGTCTCCATGGACAAGGTGACGGAGCCGGTCTGCTGCCGGCTCTCGGTTGCTGGAGGCGCGAGTTTATCCGCAAGGGATGCCTTGCGGATATGGGGCTGTCATGGGTTTGGCGTGATGCCGGGGCTTAGCTGCGTTTTTTCCAGCTGGCGCGGCAGGTGTCCTGCAGATAATCGAGGATGTCGCCTTCGTCGTGGTGGTCGAGCTGCATGCGGGCTTCGGGGCCGAGGTCTTCGAGCCACATGCGGCGCACGTCGGCCTGGTATTCGAAGGGGACGACGTTTTCGATGAAGTGGGCGACGGCCTGTTCGTCGAAGCCGGTGTCGCGGAAGTTGTCCCAGATCTGCAGGGCGTCTTTCTTGCGCAGGTTGCGGGTGGGTTCGATGCCGGTGGCGACCATCAGCAGCACGCCGCACTGGACGTCGGTGTGGTCGCCCTGGCGGCCGGTGATGCGCAGCCATTCCTCGGCGCGGGCCTTGTCGTGGTGGGTGATCTCGTCGACGGAGCTGGTGTCGAAGAAGAACAGGCCGGAGAAGCGGTCTTGATTGCGGTAGAGCTCGGTGGCGGGGACTTCGCGGATCACCGGCAGCACCTTGGCGATGAAGCGCTCCTTCTCCTTTTCCATCAGGCCACGCAGGTGGGCGGGGGCGTCCTCCAGCCAGGCGTCGAGGGTCGGGAAGGCGGGGCTGCGCTTCTTGAGCGCGGCTTCGTGAAGCTTCATGAAGCGGTCGACGCTGAAGAAGCCGGCGGGCTTGCGTTCGCTGAGGAGGATCAGCAGCGCGCTGTTGATCACCGATTCGCTGAACACATGCCATTCGGTGGCGTCGTCGCGGCTCACGCCGAACTTGCCGGCCAGCCAGTAGGCCAGTTCGATGTGGTGCTGGTGCTGCTCGCGGGCGCGCTGTTCGGCGAGGTAGCGGGAGTAGGTGATCGGCGTGACCGAGGTGTGCTTGTCGAGAAAGTCCTTCTCGTTCTCGCGCAACACCTCGGGGCCGGCCAGCAGGCGTTCGCTGGGCAGGGCGTGGAGCTTGCGCAGGCGGTCGGCGCCGGCCTTGGAGAGGGCCAGCAGCGTCTTGTCGCGCAGCAGCTGGGTGGCGACGTCCATGCGTCCACCGGATTCCGCTTCGAGGGCCAGGCCGACGAGGGTCACCAGCCGGTTGCGGGCGGCTTCCAGCTCGGGGCGCAGGTTGGCGGTGCCGAAATAGGCGGCCAGCTGCACGATGCCCTTGGCGCCTTCCTTGCGGATGCCGTCCAGGCGGGCGGCATCCACGTGGTGGTTCTTCAGCGCGTGACGCAGCACCCGTTCGAAATAGGGGCTGGTGTCGACGGTGGCGAGTGCGGTATCGATGGACATGGGCGTCGGATCAGATCGCGGATTCTTCGTCGTCCTCTTCCAGGCGCGGTACGCCCGGTTCGGCTTCGGCGGGCAGGCGGGCGGCTTCGGCGGCACGCTGGAGGCGGTCCTGGATCTCGATGACGAGCAGCTCGAACGTGTCCTGGAACTCATGGCGCAGCACCCAGGCGGTTTCCATCCAGTCGCTGTCGGCCACTTCGGAGCGGGACATGCGGACCCGCACCATCTCGACCGCATCGCCGATCTCCAGGCCCTGGTCGAGCTCGTCCACGCGCTCGGCGTCCCAGGTGATGGCGGATTTGGGCGCGAAGGCCTTTTCGGCATCGATCTCCTGTTCGAACACGCCGTGGAAGGCGAGGGCGAGCAGGGAATCGTAGTGGTCGATGAAGTAGTCGGCCAGCAGGCGCACGCCTTCGTCGTGCTCGGCGAGGCATTCCAGCACTTCGGCGCAGGACGGGCCGGTGCGGTGCATGACGGCGTTCATGGTGTTGCGCAGGCGCGGCACGTACTTCTCGAGGGGCTCGCCGTACTGGCGTTCGAGGAGGATGGCCTGGACGAACTGCTCGGGGCTGACCAGCAGGTTGATGACCGATTCCTTGCTGGCGTCGAACTCGCGCATGACGGCCAGGACGTCCTTGGGGGCCATCTCGTCGAGCACCGCCACCAGGGCGTGGTCGCCTTCCTGTTCGGCGATGACGGCGAGGTTGGCTTCGGCTTCGGCGATTTCGCCGGCCTGGATCAAGGCGTGGGTTTGCTTGATGACAAGCTCAGACATGGAGAGAAAACCTTTCGATTAACGGTCGACAGCGTCGAAGCCCTGTTCGGACAGCCATTCTTCCCCGGCTTCGCCGAGGTCGTCGCTGTCTTCGTCTTCATCGCTGGTGCTGGGCGTGGCAGCACGGGCGATGGCGCCGCTGCCGAGCATCCATTCGAGCACCGCGGCGGTGACGAGGAAGTCGGCGCCGCCGTCCTGCTTGAGGCTCTGGGCGATGAGCGGCTGGGCCCACGGGGCGATGTCGAGGGATTCGGCGAGTTCGTCCCAGGCCGGGAAGCTGCCGTCGCCGGGTTCGGTGTGCGAGGCGGCGTGCAGGGCCTTGGGCGCGCTGAAGCGGAAGGCGCCATGCAGCGCGGAGGCCACCATCTCGGGGGCGGTGTCGATCATCGAGAGCAGGAAGGGGAATTCGCTGTGCTTCTCGCGGACGCGCTTCTTGAGCACGTCCTTGCCTTCCGAGTCGGAGCGCAGGTCGTCGATTTCGCTGGCGTAGCGCTCGAAAATGTCTTCGAAGTAAAACGAGGTCAAGAAATTACCTTTTCAATGTACGAGGCCCACAGGGACGTGGCCTCCTGCAGCGGGTCGTCGATGAGGTTGCGCTGGCGCAGGGCGTCGTAGTCGCGCCGCTTGGCCTCGTCGGAGAGCAGATCATAGGCCGCCTGGATGTCGCGGAAGCGCGCCGCGGCGCCCGGATCGGGGTTGCGGTCCGGGTGGTAGAGGCGCGCCGCCTTGCGGTAGGCGGTCTTGATGACTTCCGCCGAGGCGCTGGGGGCGACACCGAGGACTTCGTAGGGATCGCGCATGGCGCTCAGCCCTGCCTGGTGTTGACCTGACCGATGCCCAGCCGTTCGCACAGGGCGATGGTGGGGCCGGCCTGGTTCATGCTGTAGAAGTGCAGGCCAGGTGCGCCGGCTTCGATCAGCCTGGCGCACAGCTCGCTGACCACGTCGAGACCGAAGGCCTTGATGGAGTCGGAATCATCGCCGAAGGCTTCGAACTTGCGGCGCATCCAGCGCGGGATCTCGGCGCCGCAGGCGTCGGAGAAGCGCGCCAGCTTGGAGAAGGAGACGATCGGCATGATGCCCGGCACGATGGGCACGCTGAGGCCGAGGCGCTCGCATTCGTCGCGGAAGTGCAGGTAGGCGTCGAGGTTGTAGAAATACTGGGTGATCGCCGAGTTGGCGCCAGCATCGACCTTGCGCTTGAAGGCCAGCAGATCGTCCTTCGGGCTGCGCGCCTGGGGGTGGTATTCCGGGTAGGCGGCGACTTCGATATGGAAGTGCTCGCCGGTTTCGGCACGGATGAACTCCACCAGCTCGTTGGCGTAGCGCAGCTCGCCCGGATCGCCGACGCCGGAGGGCAGGTCGCCGCGCAGGGCGACGATGCGGCGGATGCCTTCGGCCCGGTAGCGCAGCAGGATCTCGCGGATGTGATCGCGGGTCGAGCCGATGCACGACAGATGCGGCGCGGCCTGGTGGCCTTCGCGCTGGATCTCGAACACCGTTTCGAAAGTGCGGGCCTGGGTGGACCCGCCGGCGCCGAAGGTGACCGAGAAGAACTCGGGCTGCAGCACGGCCAGCTGGGCACGGGTGGCGCGCAGTTTCTCGACGCCTTCCAGGGTCTGGGGCGGGAAGAATTCGATGGAGAAGGGAGTCTTGTTCGGCACGGGATTTCCTCTCGGGCCCGTCGGCGCAGCGCCGACGGGCAGGGGCCAGCTTAGTAGCGGTAATGCTCGGCCTTGTAAGGGCCGGCCTTCGGCACGCCGATGTAGGCAGCCTGCTCGTCGGTCAGCTCGGTGAGCTGGGCGTTGAGCTTCTTGAGCTGCAGGCGGGCAACCTTCTCGTCCAGATGTTTGGGCAGCGTGTACACGCCCACCGGGTAGTCGGCGGTGCGGGTGTACAGCTCGATCTGGGCGATGGTCTGGTTGGCGAAGGAGCTGGACATCACGTAGGACGGATGGCCGGTGCCGCAGCCGAGGTTAACCAGGCGGCCCTTGGCGAGCAGGATGATGCGCTTGCCGTCCGGGAAGATCACGTGGTCGACCTGGGGCTTGATCTCTTCCCATTGGTACTTCTCGATGGAGGCGACGTCGATCTCGTTGTCGAAGTGGCCGATGTTGCAGACGATGGCCTGGTCCTTCATGGCGGCCATGTGGTCGTGGGTGATGACGTGGAAGTTGCCGGTCGTCGTCACGAAGATGTCGGCCTTGTTTGCGGCATATTCCATGGTGACCACGCGGTAGCCTTCCATGGCGGCCTGCAGCGCGCAGATCGGGTCGATCTCGGTGACCCACACCTGGGCAGAGAGGGCGCGCAGGGCCTGGGCGGAGCCCTTGCCCACGTCGCCGTAGCCGCACACCACGGCGACCTTGCCCGCCACCATCACGTCGGTGGCGCGCTTGATGCCGTCCACCAGGGATTCGCGACAGCCGTAGAGGTTGTCGAACTTGGACTTGGTGACCGAGTCGTTCACGTTGATGGCCGGGAACTTGAGTTCGCCGCGCTGGTGCATCTGGTACAGGCGATGCACGCCGGTGGTGGTTTCCTCGGTGACGCCCTTGATGGCGGCCAGGCGCACGGAGTACCAGCTCGGATCGACGGCCAGCTTGGCCTTGATGGCGGCGAAGAGGATGGTTTCTTCTTCGGACGAGGGCTTGGCGATGGCGGACAGATCCTTCTCGGCACGGGCGCCCAGGTGCAACAGTAGGGTCGCGTCGCCGCCGTCGTCGAGGATCATGTTGCTATAGATCTTTTCACCACTCGCCGCCGCCGGCCACTCGAAGATGCGGTGGGTGTAATCCCAGTAGTCGGCCAGCGATTCGCCCTTGACGGCGAACACCGGGATGCCCTGCGCGGCGATGGCAGCAGCAGCGTGGTCCTGCGTCGAGAAGATGTTGCACGAGGCCCAGCGCACTTCGGCGCCGAGAGCGGTCAGCGTCTCGATCAGCACCGCGGTCTGGATGGTCATGTGCAGCGAGCCGGTGATGCGCGCGCCCTTGAGGGGCTGGGCCGCGGCGAACTCGTCGCGGATGGCCATCAGGCCGGGCATCTCGGTCTCGGCGATCTTGATCTCCTTGCGGCCCCAGTCGGCCAGGGAGATATCGGCAATAACGAAATCGGTGAACTTTTCAGCCACAGCGTTCATGAGAACTCCTCGAACATGTGGCCGGGAAGGGACTACGCGTGGCTTGGTATGAAGGCTCACCGCGTCTCCCCGTGCCCGGCACGGGTTTGCAAACAAGCATGGACGGGTGAGCGCAGTTGCGGGTGACGCAGAGAAAAACCTCGCGGCACCGACATCGAGCCTGGGACGGCGGGCCTTGCACCCGGCGGTCTTGCAGCGCTCCTCGATTCAGGGTGGCGATTATAGCGGATCGACGCTGATTTTCTTGAGAATTTTGCCGCGATCCTACAGGGCTGCGTCGAGCACCTTGGCGAAGACTTCCGCTTCCTGGAAGCCGATCACGCGCAGGTTCTGGCGCTCTTCGCCGCCGGCCTTGAAGAAGATGATGCCGGGCGGGCCGAAGAGGTTGAAGCGCTTGAGCAGGGCCTTGTCGGCATCGTTGTTGGCGGTGACGTCGGCCTGCACGAGCTGGAAGCCGGCCAATCGCTTGGCGACGGCCGGGTCGGCGAAGGTGAAGCGCTCCATCTCTTTGCAGGAGATGCACCAGTCCGCATAGAAGTCGAGCATCACCGGGCGGGTGGAGCTCTTGATGAGCTGATCGAGCTCCTCCACCGAGGCGACGCGCTGGAACCTGGTTTCGGCCGTGGCGGGCGCGCTGGCAGCCTGGGCGCGCAGGATGGCGAGGGGTTGCAGCGGATCGCGGGAGCCGGCCATGGCACCGATGAACAGCGCCGCGCCGGCAATCAGCGCGAGTACGCCGAAGCCCTTCCAGAAACGCTGCCAGCCGCTGGCGTGGGGCGGCAACGGATCGAGGGCGTGCAGGTAGATCGCCGAGAACACCAGCAGGCCGGCCCAGGCCAGCATCGGCACGACGCTCGGCAGCACCGGCGTGACCAGCCAGATGGCGACGCCCAGCAGCATCACGCCGAAGGCGCGCTTGACCCCTTCCATCCACGGGCCGGGCTTGGGTAGCGCACTGCGCGCAAGCACGCCGACGAGCAGCAGCGGGGCGCCCATGCCGAGGGCCATGATGAACAGCGCGGCACCGCCGAGCGCGGCGTTGCCGGTCTTGGCGATGTAGAGCAGGGCGCCGGCCAGCGGTGCGGCGACGCAGGGGCCGACGATCAGCGCCGACAGCGCGCCCATCAGCAGGATGCCGCCGGGCGAGCCGCCCTGGTGGTTGACGGTGTCGGACAGGCGGCTTTGCAGCGCGATGGGCAGTTGCAGTTCGTAGAAACCGAACATCGCACCGGCCAGCACCACAAAGACCAACGAGAAAGTGCCGAGCACCCAGGGGTTTTGCAGTGCGGCGGACAGCAGCGTACCGGACAGCCCGGCGGCGACGCCGGCGGCGGCGTAGGTGAGCGCCATGCCCAGCACGTACAGGGTGGACAGGCCGAAGGCGCGGCCCTTGGTGATCGCGTGGCCGTGGCCGACGATGATGCCGGACAGGATCGGGATCATCGGGAACACGCAGGGCGTCAGCGCCAGCAGCAGGCCGAAGCCGAAGAAGCTGAGCAGGATGGTGGCGGTGCTGCCGCCGGACAGCAGGCGGGCGACGCGGCCGGATTCGTCATGGTCGTCGTCTGCCAGCGCGGCAGCGGCAGGGGCCGCGCTGGCTGCGGGTGCGTCGGCCTTGCCCAGCGCGCGGGCCAGGAAGCTGCCGGAACCCGCGTCGGAGCCGGCTGCCGCGATGGTGAAGCTCTGCTTCTGCGGCGGGTAGCAGATGCCCATGTCGGCGCAGCCCTGGCTGCTGACTTCCAGCTCGAAGGGCGGCTTGCCGGTGACGATGGGGACGGGGATGACCAGCTCGTGGCGGTAGATCTCCACCTGCCCGAAGGCATCGTCCTTTTTCGGTTTGCCGGGCGGGATGGAGGCTTCGCCGAAGGTGACGCCCTCGGCCTGGAACTTGAAGCGGTGGCGGTACAGGTAGTAGCCGTCGGCGATCTGGAAGCGTACTTCGACGGTGTGGTCGTCCACCGCGCGGGCGGAGACGCGGAAGGCCTGGTCGACCGGCAGCGGTTCTTCGGCGGCGCGGGCGAGGCCGCCGAGCAGGGATAGCGTGAAGAACAGAAGGGGCAGCAAGAAAGTGCGGATTCGGATCATGGCCGGCAGTGTAGGGGCAGCGCGGCCGTGCCGCCCCGCGAATGGATCAAGAAATGGTGCTCGGGCTGCGCATGGTGCCTGGGACGTTCAGTCAGTAGCCCGGGTTTCGGCGGCGACCCATGTCAGGTAACCGGGCAGGCCTTCAGTGACAGGGACTGCGATCAGCTCCGGAAGTTCGTAGGGATGGGCCTCGCGCACGGCGCTCTGCAACTCGGCGTAGCGGGCGCGGGTGGTCTTGATCAGCAGCGGCACTTCGCTGGCCGTTTCGACGGCACCCTGCCAGCGATAGACCGAGGTGCATGGGGCAAGGATGTTGACGCAGGCAGCCAGGCGGCGCTCGATCAGCAGCGCGGCGAGGGTATTGGCCGCGTCGGCGTCGGGCAGGTTGGTGAACACCAGCAGGGTGTCGTCGGAAGTGTTCATGGGGTTCTCATTTCAGCAACCGCCGCCGTGTCAGCGCCAGGGCCAGCCAGAAGGCCACGATGGTGATGGCGGCCAGCACGCCGACGTGCTGCGCGATGTGTTGTGGCGCCTGGCCGAGCAGCAGCGGGCGAGCGAGGCTCACCGCGTGGCTCAGGGGCAGCGCGTCGGCGATGCTGCGAATGGCGTCGGGCAACTGGTTCTGCGGGAAGAACACGCCGGACAGCAGGGTCATCGGCGTGATGAAGAGGGTGAAGTAGTACATGAAGAAATCGTAGCTCGGCGCCAGGGCGGTCATGATCAGCCCGAGGGCGGCGAAGCACAGGCCGGTGAGGAAAATCACCGGGATGGCGGCCAGGGCCAGCGGCGAGGCGGTGAAGCCGAAGGCGGCGATCACCGCCAGGATGGCGGTGCCGGCCAGCGTGGCCTTGCTGGCGGCCCACACCAGTTCGGCGGCGACGATGTCGTCGAGGGCCACTGGGGCGTTCATGATGGCTTCCCAGGTCTTCTGCACGTGCATGCGCGAGAAGCCGGAGTACAGCACCTCGAAGGTGGCGGCGTTCATCGTCGAGTAACACAGGGTGCCGCCGGCCAGGAAGGCGATGTAGGACACGCCTTCGACCTGCGGAACCAGCATGCCGAGGCCGTAGCCGAGGCCCAGCATGTAGATCACCGGGTCGGCCAGGTTGCCGACGACGGACGGCAGGGCGAGCTTCTTCCAGACCAGGAAGTTGCGCCGCCACACCGCGGCGAAGCGCAGGGACAGGCGTGGTGGAGCAAAGTGGCCGCGGCGGCCGGACGGTTTATCCATGGGCGTTCAGTCGCGCAGTTCGCGGCCGGTGAGCTTGAGGAACACGTCCTCCAGGTTGGCCGGGCGGTGGAGGGTGCGCAGGCCGGGCTGATGGGCCAGGTGGGCCAGCAGCGGGGCGGCGTCGTCGGTGTAGCAGAAGGCGGTTTCGCCGCTGATCTCGCAGCGCTTGCTGAAGTCGGCGGCGTGGCGGGCGGCCCACGCGGCGGCACCGGACTCGGGGCCGGCGGACTGGCCGTTGCTGGTCCATTCGCCGAAGACTTCTACCACCTGCGGTTCGATGTGGGCGGCGATGACTTCCCGTGGGCTGCCTTGGGCGAGGAGGCGCCCGGTGTCGAGGATGGCCAGCCGGTGGGCGAGGCGCTCGGCCTCGTCCATGAAGTGGGTGGTCAGCAGGATCGTCGTGCCTTCCGCGGTGAGGCGGCGCAGGCGTTCCCAGATCAGGTGGCGCGCCTGGGGGTCGAGTCCGGTGGTGGGTTCGTCGAGGATCAGCAGTTCGGGCTTGTTGACCAAGGCGCGGGCCAGGGTGAGGCGCCGCTTCATGCCGCCGGACAGGGACTGGATGCGCGCGTTGTCCTTGCCCTCCAGACCGGCGAAGGCCAGCAGCTCGGGAATGCGCGGGCGGATCTCGCTTTCGCGGATGCCGAAGTAGCCGGCAAAGACGATCAGGTTCTCGGCGCAGGTGAAGTCCGGGTCGAGGCTGTCGAGCTGCGGCACCACACCGACCCGGGCGCGGGCTTCGCGGGCCTGCTCGGGCACCGGCAGACCGCACAAGCGGATGTCGCCGGCGGTGGGCGCGGTGAGGCCCAGCGCGCAGCGCAGCGTGGTGGTCTTGCCGGCGCCGTTGGGGCCGAGCAGCGCAAAGCATTCGCCGGGGCGCAGGTGGAGGTCCAGCCCGCGTACCACTTCCTTTGCCGCGCTGCCTTCGCCGAAGCGCTTGACGAGTCCGCTTATCTCGAGGGGCATCAGTTCGGCGGCGGTGTGGTGGATACGAAGGACGGCCTGGCGAGGATCTGTTCCGCCCAGGTGGCCAGTGCGGTATGGCGGGCGCGCCAGTCGAGCTCGGCGAGGCGCAGATCCAGGTAGCCGAGGGCGCAGCCGGCGGCGATGTCGGCGATGCTGAGGGGCTCGTTGCCGAGCCCGAGGCGCTGTTCGAGGCGCGCTTCCAGTGCGGCGAGGCCGCGGCGGATCTTGTCGAGCTGGCGCTGGATGTTGGCATGGTCCTGCTTGGGCAGCGGGCGGCGGCTTTCCAGGAAGGCCGCCACGGCGGCGTCGGTGATGCCGTCGGCGAGTGCTTCGCTCTGGCGCACAGGCAGCGCGGCCAGGCGGTCGGCGGGGATCAGCTCGGGACCGCCGAGGGTCTCGAGGTATTCGGCGATGACCGGCGAGTCGAACCACACCTGGCCATCGTCGGCGACCAGCGCCGGCACCTTGCCGAGGGGGTTGTAGTCGGGCACGCGGGTTTCTGGCACCCACGGGATGTCCACTTCCTGCTCGAAGGGCAGGGCCTTTTCGGCCAGCACGACGCGGATCTTGCGTGCGTAGGGGCTGGTGAGGGAGACGACGAGTTTCATTGTTTTTGTGCTGTCAGAGAGGGCGCCACGCCCGTTCGATGATGCTGCGGATGATGTGCAGCTTGCCGTGGAAGAAGTGGTCGGCGCCGGGAACGACGACGACCGGTAGCTCCTGCGGTTCGGCCCACTCCATCACGTTGGCGAGGGCGACGGTCTCGTCCCGCTCGCCGTGGATGATCAGGCTGTCCTTGGGCACCGGCAGCGTGGTGTAGCTGCGTGCGCCGGTGACTTCGCCAGCGGCGGTGCCGACCAGCACGATGCGTCCGGGCGGCGTGATGCTGTCGGCCAGGCGGGCGGCGACGCGGGTCTGCACGTAGGCGCCGAAGGAGAAGCCGCCGAGGGCCAGCGGCAGGCCGCCCCAGCGGCTCTGGGCCCAGGCGATGACGGCCAGCATGTCCTCGGTCTCGGCGCCGCCGTTGTCGTGGTTGCCGACGCTCTTGCCGACGCCACGGAAGTTGGGGCGCAGCGCCGCGTAGCCCAGGTCGCGGAAGACCCGCGCCAAGGTGTGGGCGACCTTGTTGGTGTTGGCGCCGTGGAACAGCGGGTGCGGGTGGCACACCAGGGCGATGCCGCGGACCTGGTCCGGGGTGTCGATGATCAGTTCGATCGGGCCGTCGGGGCCGTTGATGAGGGCGGTTTCGGTGGCGGGCATGATCAGATCTTCAGGCGTTCGACGATGCGGCCGTGCTGCAGGTGTTCGCTGATGATCTCATCCACGTCGGTCTTGTCGATGAAGGTGTACCAGACGTTGTCCGGGTACACCACCAGTACCGGGCCTTCGTCGCAGCGGTCGAGGCAGCCGGCCTTGTTGATGCGCACCTTGCCCTTGCCCTTCAGGCCGAGCGCGGCGATGCGGTCCTTGGCATAGGTCTGCAGTTCGACGGCGCCCTGGGCCGCGCAACAGGTTTCGCCGGGGCCGCGCTGGTTGCAGCAGAAGAAGACGTGGTGCTGGAAGTAGCTCATGGACGGGTCTCCGGGGGAGCGGTTCTGATTGTTGGAATGTGGTCGCGATTATCGGCCAATCGCTCCGTGTGCGGGAGTCGGGTGAAGCCCACGATCAGGACCGGCGGCCTTTGTCGTCCGGCACGCTGGGGCCCGTCAGGCCCAGGTAGGCAAAGGCCGCGAAGGGCCAAAGGCTGGCCGTGAGCTGGGTGAGACCGTGGAAATTGAGGAAGTTGCCGTGGCGGATCAGTTCCACGTCGCTGGGCAGGAAGGGATTCTCGGGGGCCAGGTTGACCAGCGCCGTGCCGACCAGCAGCGCCATGCCGGCCAGCATGCCGTGACTGCGCTTGGGCAGCAGCAGGCACACGCCGAGCAGCGCCGCGCCGGCGGCCAGGCCGATCTGCCCGCCGGGGGTCATCCAGTGGAACGGGTCGCCGGGGGAGAAGAAGGCTGCCGCGGCGAGGGTCTTGGCGCCGAGGCCGAGGACCACCAGCGCAGCCAGCGGCCACGGACTGAAGCGGCGCATCATGCAACTGGCGGTGAGGCCGACGGCGAGCAGCTGGCTGGTGGCGATGGCCGCTTCCACCTTCACGAAGCGGGTCGGGTTGAATTGCAGCGGGGTCGGCAGATCGAACAGGCGGCGCAGGTCGCCGGTGGCGAACAGCAGGCTTTCGGGGGTCAGCAGTGTGAGCAGCCACAGGCCCATCAGCACTAGCCCGATCTCGCCGGGATGGCCGGCGACGATGCGCCGCTGGCGCCAGCGGGTGAGGCCGCTGCTGGGGGCGAACAGGCCCCCGCCCCAGCGGGCGCCAGCCAGCGCGCCGAGGATGCCGCCGATGGTGTTGCAGCCGACGTCCACGTTGGAAGGGACGCGGCTGGGCAGGAAGTTCTGCAGCGTCTCCACCGACAGGCTCAGGCTGAAGGTGAGCAGGATCGCCAGCAGTACCGCCAGTATGCGGGGCAGACGACCCAGCGCCGACACCAGCGCGAAGCTGAAGGGCACGATGCCAATGACGTTTACCACCAGGTCGACCCAGCTGTAGTAGCGCGGCCACGGCGCGGAGAGGAAGTCGAACAGCGGCAGGCCGGGATCCCGCCAGCCGGTGAAAGGATGCAGGCAGGCATAGACGATCAGTATCCCGATAGCGGCGGCGAAGTAGGCGGCGAGCGGAGAGCTGTGGCGTGGCGAAGGCATCGGGCTGGCTGGAGAGGCGCGTCAGGCTTCATTCTAGCCGCGGTGATGCGGTCACGAGCGGAAGACGGGATTTTTGCATGTCGCAACGTCGTTGTTTGCGGTGCGCAAGTTGCCGTTGCGGTAGATGTCTTGCGTACAGGGTGTATGTGTTTTGCATTTTCAGTTGACATGCTTTTGTCATTTTATGAGACTGAAGGCATTTACCTTGTCAGCTGAGTTCGTACATGTCAGTTTCCACGGTCTCCCGAGACGTCAATACGTCTGCGTCTCTGGCCACCGGCCAGTTCTTCACCAACCCCAGCCACAGCAACAAGAAGATCCCTAACCCCCTCCCGCTGCCCGGTGTGGTGATCTTCGTGCATGGCGTGAATTCGGACGGCGAATGGTTCGACGCCAGCGAAGAAGGCTTATGCAAGGGGCTCAACAAACGGCTGGCCCGGCAGTCAGAGCAGTTGGCGTGCAACGGGCCCGAGGCTGGGCAGTTGAGGGAAGTGAAATACTCGAATGAACTCACTTCTGCTGGCTTCATCAACCCCGACCGTAGCGCAAAGAACTTCATCGATACAGAGGCTCCTAACTGGTCACCCGTCATCCGCTTCCGCTGGGGCTATAAGGCAAGCAAAGATGATCTTAAGCTCTACGGCTCCAACGTCTGGCTCAACGAGCAGGACTACTGGGGCGGCGGCCCCTTCGCCAACGGCTGCACCAGCCTGCCCGACCTCTGGAGCGACGGCACGAACGACCACCTTTTCCTGTGGCTCACCGCCCAACACCTGAACCCGGTTCCGGGCCGCGACGTCTTCACCTGCCCGCCGCGCAGCTACTACGTTTTCGCTGCACTCAGGCTCGCCAAACTGGTCGCATCGATCCGCGCCAAGCAGGCGGACTGCCCGGTCACCATCGTCTGCCACAGCCAGGGAAACATGGTCGGCATCGCCGCAGCATTTCTCGGCGAACGCCTGGGCGACGCTGTTGCCGACAATTACATCCTGTGCAATCCGCCGTTGAGCCTGCGGCCCGATAACTTCACCGAGCACTGGACCCAGCGCAACACCATCAGCACGAACAACCAGAAGAGCGGACGCCAGACCTCGGCAGCGCGGAACGCAACGCTGGCCCACTACTTCGGGATTCTGCATGCACGCGCCAGCAAGGAGCAGGATGCGGCCAGCATCGACAAGGCCATGGCCAACGAGAACTGCCCGGTCGGAACCCCATACAAGGCAGGAACGGACCGCAAGACCCACGGCTTCAAGGATCGAACCTATGGCCGCGTCACCCTGTATTGCTGCCCCCACGATCAGGTCATCTCGGCAACACCGGTACAGGGTATCGGCTGGCTCGGCATGCACGCAGACGAAATCGAGGCATGCAACGGGAAAGACGTATTCAGCCAACGGGTCTTCGCCCAAGGCTATCCGGTCGGCGCACCGCCCGGCAAATCCTCCGCCTACCACTATCTGAACGACCGCTGGAACAAAGACCGGAAAGACGGCAAGGATAGTTTCTGGCATCCCCCCTCCCCCACCGCCCGCTTCTCCCTGCGCCACGGCCTGGATGCCAACACCAGCCTGCTCGGCAAGACGATGACCGTCGCGACCTGCTGGCTCCTCAGCGCCGTCGATCTCTTCAAGCTCCCAGTCAATGCCAACCCTAAGGAGAACTGGGTCATTCCGATCAATGCGCCCCCACTGCCCGAGCCCTTCACCCCCAAGGCCCGCCGCTTCGGCCAGGTCAGCGACCAGTTCGACGAGGGCTACGACCCCGGTGGCAATTCACGCGACAAACAAAAAGGCAAAGCGGATAAGTCTGCTGATGACCCCTATGACGCCCGCACCACGCAAAAAACAAAGGACGGCTCCATGGACGACCGCCCAATGGGCGACGCCAATTCCGAAGCCCAGATGCGCTATGAAGACCGGGCCCGCCTGCGCATGCGGGCCCGGCGCGAAGGGCTGGCCGATGAAAACAACCGGGTCGTTGGCGAGGACGACCCCGCGCAGGCCAGTGAATCCCACAAACAATGGCGTAACGCCAAGATCAAGACCTTTCTATCTGAATCGGTTGATCAGAATGCAACGGACCACTCGACGATTGTGACGAACCCAATGCATGCGGAGAAGGCGATGGCTTACGACGTTGCGATTGGCGTGTGCAGATTAACCCCAGATCAACTCCAGGAATTACGAGTGGAAGCGGATTGGCGCTACCTCCCTAGTCTCATTGATCAACACCACCCCCACGCCAATCTATCGGAGTACTTCATGAGCGGCACAATGAAACGTCAAGATATCCACCTATGGGCAAACTCTGATCCAGAAGCCCTAATGCCATTAACAATCATTGATGAGCGCACCACACAATCCTCGGCACGCTCCTATCAACAATGAGATTTTTTTTCGCAAACAGGTGCCGACAAATAGCTTTTTCGGCTTGCGTTTTTCTCACTACGCTGGCTGTCGCCATATTGCTAGCCTGGAATCAAGACATAAAAACATCCGCTCATACGTGGAATATCGAGGAGATTATGCTTCGCCTCTTAATTGCCCCTATCGTTCTAAGTGCAATGGCTTTCAAGTGGTCACCAACTGAAATCGTTAGCACAGCAACAGCAGCTCCGCCAGACCTAGCCGTATCTGGATCAAACAGAAACGCTATTGCGTTCAGAGCTCAAATTGTTGGCGTGCAGTGGATGAATCCGCTCGTTCGGCGGGACTACCCGACTGAGTGGCAATTGCTGTGGACACTTGGATTGACAAAGCCCAACCAGAACGATGAAGTTGTAAAGGAAAAGCCGAAGAAATTTTCATCTGTTCAGCCCATAGCTGCCATTGTCTGGAACATGGGCAGCAAGGTTACCTTTTCAAGTTTTTTTGGCGGCTATGTGCGCCGGATTCTCCCTCCTTTCGGTCGCCCATACGTCATGAATCCGAACTACTTTTATAGTGTTCAGCCGCGCTCCCCAAAAGACTGGCGTGAACTTGCCGGCATCCATATCGAATTTGCGCTTCCTGATACGCATCTCTTACCGCCGAATGAAGCGGTGAAAATCGCGCAAGAAGCAATCACTTCAGAATTCGAATTCTTCAACCCCAACCTTTCCACCCGCAACGTCCCAGCCGACATACACGTCTCCGTCGGCGGCGCCAGCGTCGGCTTCACGTCCCTCTCCGCCGCCCTCGATTACCTGAAGACCCACCCCAAGGAATCCGTCTGGGCGATGACCTGGGATTCGCCGGATCACCCGAAGGACGAGCAGATGACCGAGAACTGCGTCCTCCTCGTCCTCGCCGGCCCCGACTTCGACACGAAACGCGAACCCCTCGCCTGGATCGGCTATCCGGCCGTCAGCAAAAACGAAGACTTCGAAACCCAGCCCGACGCGTCCCGCCAATTGCAGGCCTGGCAAGCCGCCATCCGCGATGCGGCCACCCAGGCCGACACGACGGTCCCCGCCCTCGGCCACGTCATCCACGATGCCGGCTTCGGTTCGGATGCGGCCGGACGCCGCTTGGCACAAGTCGGCCATGCCCTCGGCACGCTCAACCCCGAGTTCGACTTCGCCACTCAGACCTTCAACACCCCCAAGTTGCTTGGCGACATGCGCGCCGGCACGACGCTGACCAATGTGGCGTTGGCCATTGCTTGGACACACCAGAAAGGCAAGCCGGTGCTGGTGCTCGGCACCACCGAAACCGACCGCCTCAGCGCCGTCGTCGTCACGCCCCCCGCGCGCCCACGTATCTTCGACCCCAACCGCGACTGGTTCCGCGCCCGCGGCGAGGGCAATGCCTACCTGCCTTGGTGGGGGCTGCGCAAGAACGTGGACTGGGCGACTTATCCGCAGGGGTTTTCCGATTGAAAGCTGTTCTTGCCGGCCTGATCGGGCTTCTTGCCGGGTGCGCCTCGATCAACGAGTCCACACGAACGCAGCAGCTGGATTGCCCACTGGCCCCTTTCCGGGCACAGGTCGTTGGCGTGCAATGGATGAACCCACTTGTGAGACGGGACTACCCTACCGAGTGGCAATTGCTGTGGACGCTTGGATTAGCAAGACCGAACAAAAACGACGACATGGTCAGAACAGAGCCTGCTTCATTTAGTACGCTTCAACCAGTCGCTGCCATCGTCTGGAACATAAACGGTAGGGTCACGTTTAAAAATTTCTTTGGCGGATACGTGGATGAAATTCTGCGCCCGTTCGGAAGCCGATATGTTTTGAACGCCGACTACTTCTACACCATCCAACCGCGCTTCACGAGAAACTGGCGCGAGCTCGCGGGTATCCATATTGAGTTCGCACTTCCCGATACTCTTCTCCTCCCCCCGGACGAGGCCATCAAGATAGTCCAGGCGGAGATGAAGTCTGAATTCCAGTTTCACAACCCAAGGCTCTCCACCCGCAACATCCCCGCCGACGTCCACGTCTCCGTCGGCGGCGCCAGCGTCGGTTTCACCTCCCTCACCGCTGCCCTCGACTACCTGAAAACCCACCCCAAGGAGTCCGTCTGGGCGATGACCTGGGATTCGCCGGATCACCCGAAGGACGAGCAGATGACCGAGAACTGCGTCCTCCTCGTCCTCGCCGGCCCCGACTTCGACACGAAGCGCGAACCGCTCGCCTGGATCGGCTATCCCGCAGTCCACAAGGTTGGGGACTTCGAAATCAGTGCGAACGAATATCACCCCTTGCTGGCCTGGCAAGCCGCCATCCGCGATGCGGCGACGCAGGCCGACACGACGGTCCCCGCCCTCGGCCACGTCATCCACGATGCCGGCTTCGGCTCCGATGCGGCCGGACGCCGGCTGGCGCAAGCCGGCCATGCCCTCGGCACGCTCAACCCGGAGTTCGATTTCGCCACTCAGACCTTCAACACCCCCAAGTTGCTCGGCGACATGCGCGCCGGCACGGCGCTGACCAACGTCGCCCTGGCCATTGCCTGGACGCACCAGAAAGGCAAGCCCGTGCTGGTACTCGGCACCACCGAAACCGACCGCCTCAGCGCTGTCGTCGTCACCCCACCGTCCCGCCCACGTATCTTCGATCCCAACCGCGACTGGTTCCGCGCCCGCGGCGAGGGCAATGCCTATCTGCCCTGGTGGGGGCTGCGCAAGAACGCGGACTGGGCTACGTACCCGCAGGGGTTCTCCGATTGATTGTCATGAACCGTATTGGCGGCTGCAGGGGAAAGAGGACATCGCTACCCGGCAGGCGAGGACTCGACTCAGGACGGAAGCACGCCCGCGCCTGTGCTGCCAAAACGTGTGATCAGTGGTAGGCGGGCCAGCAGCGCGTCCCAATCCACCGCATCCAAGGTGTTCTTGACCAGCAGGCCGAGGTCGGTTTCGCCTTCCATCAGCAGGCGGCGGCTGAAGAACAGGGTGTCCGGGTCTTCCTCGCGCAACGCGAGGGCCAGGTAGTCGCGGGTGGTGGCGGAGATGGTCAGGTCCGGCTGGCGCGAGTCGAACCGCGGGCGGAAGCCTCGCGAAGTGAAGGTGAAGCGCAGCGCCAGGCCAGCGTCGGTGACCTTGAGGAGCAGGCGCTTGCCGGTCAGCGGCTCCAGCGTGTCGCGGGGCAGGATGCGGTCGAGGGCCAGGTTGAGGGCGCCGACCAGCGCCAGCGTCGGCGGCAGTTGGGGCAGGCGGGCACCGACGCTGGCAATCGGCTTGGGCAGGGTGAAGGCGGGCAGTTTCATGGGCGGGCACTCCGGAAAATCAGGCGGTGACGAGTTGTTCGACGCCCGGGCGGCCGTGCCAGAAACCGTTGCACGGGGCTTCCGGCAGTAGCGGGCGGGCGTTGCGCAGGGCTTCGGCGGGCGGCAGCTGGCCGGCCAGGGCCTGGCGGAACAGGTCGATGACTTCGGCGGTGTGTTCGCCCTGGGGGCTGATGCGCAGGATGTCGAGGCCGTCGGCCTGCACGGCAGGCAGGTCGCCGAGCAGGGTGTGCACGTGGGCGGACTGGGTCTGGATGCCGTTGAGGGTCAGGAAGGGCTCGCCTTCGCGGGTCTTCAGCGGAATGCCATCGGCGAACTGCAGGCAGCGGAACTCGCAGGTGTCCTTCTGCAGGTTGTAGTGGCGGGCGGTGAAGCAGCGCGCCGAGAAGGCCAGCGGCAGGCGGCCGTGGGCGAAGACTTCGACTTCCATCGGCCGGCCGAGGCCGCCGCGCAGCTCGGCGATCTGCTGGCGCGACATTTCCGGCGGGGCGACCCAGCGGCTGGCGCCAAGCTCGGCGAACATGCCGAGGGTGGCCGGGTTGAAGATGTTCAGCGTCGGGCCGGCGATCCAGTCCGTGACCGGCGCGTCGCTGTCGGTGAGCAGGCGCACCGCGCCCATGTCGTTGGCTTCGACGCGGAAGCGGCCGTTGGCGACGATGCGGCGCAGGGTCTTGAGGTCGGATTCGGATTCGACCAGCACCTGGCTGGACAGCACGACTTCCTTGCCGGCGGCAGCGAGGATGTCGGCCACTTCGAGCCAGTCGCTGAGGCGCAGTTCGTGGCGGCGGGAGCACACCGTCTCGCCGAGATAGACGATATCCACCGGCGCGTCGGCCATGTCGGCGTAGAACGCCAGCGTGGCCTGGCGGGGCCAGTAGTAGAGCAGGGGACCGAGGGCGAGTTTCATCGGGTTCCAATAAAACGATGGGCCGCCCCGAGTTTTATTGGCCCCCCCGCTGGGGGGCCTGACGCGGAGCGGCAGGTTTGGGGGGAGCCTATTTCCAAGGACGGTAGTAGGCGCCGAGGGTGTGGCTCTGGCCTTCGGACACCTTGTTGAGTTCGGCCATCCACGCTGCCTCGACGCGGAAGGGCGCGGTGTCGGTCTGCAGGCGGTCGATGGCGGCGCGCCATACCTTGGTGACTTGAGTTACGTAGGCCGGGCTGCGCTGGCGGCCCTCGATCTTGATCGCGCGCACGCCGACGCGGGCCAGCTCGGGCAACAGTTCCAGCGTGTTGAGGCTGGTGGGCTCCTCGATGGCGTAGTAGGTCTCGCCGTTCACGTCGAAGCGGCCCTTGCACAGGGTCGGGTAGCCGGCCCGCTCGCCGTCGGCGAAGCGGTCGATGAGGATGCCGTTGAGGCGGGTTTCCATGCCCTTCGGGGTTTGCTCCCAGCGCACGTGCTTGCCCGGCGAGCAGGCACCGTTGCAGTTGGGGGATTCGCCGGTGGCGTAGGCTGACAGCGCGCAGCGCCCCTCGACCATCACGCACAGCCCGCCGAAGCCGAATACCTCGATCTCCACCGGGGTGTTGGCGATCACATGTTCGACCTGGGCGAGGGATAGCACGCGCGGCAGCACAGCCCGCGAAATACCGAAACGTTCGTAGTAGAAATTGATGGCGTCGTAGCTGGTGGCCGAGCCCTGGACCGACAGGTGCAGGCGCAGCTGCGGGTGGGTCTTGCGGGCGTAGGCCATCAGGCCGGGGTCGGCGAGGATCAGCGCGTCGATGCCGCAGGCGGCGGCGCGATCCACCGCGCCGGTCCAGCTCGACCAGTTGCCGGTCTGCGGGTAGGTGTTGAGGGCCAGCAGCACCTTTCGACCGCGTTCGTGGGCATAGCGCACGCCGTCGGCCATCGACTTGTCGTCGAAGTTGAGGCCGGTGAAGTTGCGGGCGTTGGTGGCGTCCTTGAAGCCGAGATAGACGCAGTCGGCGCCGTTGTCGATGGCGGTCTTGAGGGCGGGCAGGCTGCCGGCGGGGCAGACCAGTTCGATCGGATGCGCGGGAGTCATGGGTTCCGGGGGCGAAAAATGACGCCGGCGGACTATAGGCTCGCTCGGCCAGGTGGGCCTTGACCGCGGTCAACGGGGTGGAGGGTCGCCCGCGGGCTGTACGTTACGTTGGCCGAATGTGTCGGGCGGTTTCGGGACATGGGCATTTTTTGAACTCCGGTGCATACTTGCCGGAAAAGCAATTTATCGATCCGGCTTATGACCTTGTCCGCGCCCTTGTCGCGTCGCCGCTTTCTGTCTGTCGCCGTCGGCGCCGCCTTGCTGGCGCAGGGGTGTACTGCGGCGCGGCGTGAGCCGCTCAAGTTCGCCACCAATCCGTGGCCGGGTTTCGATCCCCTCTACATCGCGCGGGACAAGGGTTACTTCAGCGACGCCGGGTTGGACGTGAACCTGGTTGATCTCACCTCCATCGGTGCAGCGCGGCGGGCCTTCGAACGCGGCCAGGTGGACGGTTGCGGGGCGACGCTGGTGGAGATCCTGCTGGCGGCCGACCAGGCCGGCCTGCGGCCGCAGATCGCGGCGGTGGTCGATTATTCCGACGGCGCCGACGTGTTGATCGGGACTGTCGGCTTGTCCGGCCCGGCCGATCTGCGCGGCCGGCGGGTGGCCATCGAGCCGGGTACCTTGCACATCCAGTTGCTGGCCCTGGCGCTGGCCAGCGTGGGGCTCGGCATCCGTGACGTGACCCTCGTGCCGATGCCGCAGAACGCGATGCCGACGGCTTTTGCCGAAGCGCAGGTGGCCGCCGCGGTGTGCTTTCCGCCGGAGTCCCATCGACTGCAGGAGACCGGCGGCAAGGTCCTGTTCCACAGTGGCCAGGTGCCGGGCGAGGTGGTGGACACGCTGGTCTTCGACGGGGCCTTCGTGGCCCGCCGCGGTGCCGACGTGAAGGCCTTCATCGGAGCCTATTACAAGGCCATGGATTTTCTTGCCCGTAATGCCGATGAGGCTCAGCGCATCATGGCCCGGCGGGAGAACGTCAGCGTCGCCGAATTGCGGGAGACGCTGGCTGGCCTGCGCTACGTGACGCACGGGGAGCAGCGTGACCTGCTGGCGCCCGACGGGCCGGTGGAGCACTCCCTGAATCGCCTGCAGGGGGCGATGATGGAACTGGCCCAGTTGCGCCGGCGCCGGACCTTGAAGGATTTCCTGATTGCCCGCGATCTCCTCGCCGAGCGTGGCAGCCTCGCGTGATGCGGCAGCCGGAGGGGGAGCATAGATGAGCGGTGCCCGTTTCCTGTCCTTGCGCTGGCGCCTGCTCGGGCCCCTGCTGGCCCTGTGGGCGATGGGCATGGGCCTGCTGGTCAGCGTTCTCTATGCGGGGATCGTGGAGCGTTTCCAGACGCTCGTCGAGCAGCGCGCCGAGGCGATCGTGTCGGCGGTCTATGCGGCGGCGGAAACCGCCCGCGATCCCGCCGACCTGCGCCGCTTCGTGTCGGCGCTGGGGGCTGCGCGGGACGTGACGCGGGTCGTGCTGGTGGCTGGCGAGCCGGCCCGGGTCATCGCCGCCAGCGATCATGGCTGGCACGACCTCCCGCTGACGGCCTTGCCGGATCGGGCGCTGGCCGCCAGCCTCGGCAGCGTGCAAGCCTCCCGCCACCAGGAGCGCATGCTCGATTCGATCCACCGCAGCCTCGACGTGCTGGAGCCGGTGCTGCTGGTCGGGGTCGGTACTGAAAGCGGTCGCCTGGATGACGGCGTGTTGTTCCTGCGTCTCGATGCGGGCAGCCTGTGGCAGGCCGCCGAGGAGACCGCGATTCATCTGTCGATCGGGCTCGGCGCGGTGTTGAGCGTGGTGGCCGGGCTGGTCTATCTGTTGCTGTCCCGCTATGTGCTGCGTCCGGCCGAGGCCATCCGCGATGCCCTCGGTCGCCGGCGGGAGTCCGGCTCCGAGGATGCCGAAGTCCGCGTGCCGGTGGCGCGCCAGGACGAGCTCGGGGAGCTGGCCGAGACCCTCGATGAAACCCTGGCCACGCTGCGTACCCGCAACAGCGACATCAAGCGCATGACGCGCCTGCACCACGCCCTGTCGGCGACCAACAAGGCCATCGTGCATGCGGGCGATGCGGAGGCCCTGCTGCCTCAAGTGTGCCGCATCGCGGTGGAGTTCGGCGAGCTGGACCTGGCCTGGATCGGTTTTCCGGATTCCGATGGCGGCATCCTGCGGGCGGTGGCCATGCACGGTCGTTGCGAAGGCGTCGGGGCGGAGTCCTGTTGCCTGCCGGTGCTGCGGGTGCCGGCCGAGGCGCTGATCGTCAACGATCCTGCTGCGCCCGGCGCAGCGCAGGTGTGCTCTGGATGCCCAGGGCAGGGGGCAGGCTCGTTTGCGCTGTTTCCGATCCGGGGCTGCGGCGGGCCGGACGGGGCGCTGGTGCTGCGCAAGGCCGAGCAAGGCTTTTTCGACGCGCAGACGGTGGCACTGCTCGACGAGATGAGTGCCGACATCGGCTTTGCGCTGCGCAATTACCGCCGGGACGAGGCCTTGCGGCTGGCGGCGAAGGTTTTCGAGAACAACTCGGAGGGCATCGTCATCATCGATCCGGAGCGTCGGGTGGTGATGACCAATCGCGCCTTCACGGCGCTTACCGGCGTTGCCGAGCAGGACGTACGCGGCCGGCCGCTGGCGCTGTTCGATCCGCAGGTGCATCCGCGCGGCTTTGCCAGTCGCGTCCGTGCCGAGGCGCTGCGCGATGGCCTGTGGCAGGGAGAGGTGTGGATCCGCCGGGCCAGTGGCGAGAGCTTTCCTGCGGACATGTCGATCAGCGTCGTGCGTGCGCCGGACGGTCCGGCCTTCCATTATGTCGGGGTGTTCTCCGACATCAGCCAGCGCAAGGCCGACGAGGCGCGCATCCGCTTCCTGGCCAACCACGACTTCCTCACCGGCCTGCCGTCGCGGGCCGCCTTGCAAGCGACCATGGACCGGGCCGTCGAGGCGGCGACCAGGAACGGGCGGCGGGTCGGTCTGTGCTTCCTGGATCTCGACCGCTTCAAGAACATCAACGACACCCTTGGCCACCACGTGGGCGATCAGTTGCTGGTGGAGGTCGCCGAGCGCCTGCGCTCGGTGCTGCGCGACGGGGAGAGCGTGTTGCGCCACGGCGGCGACGAGTTCGTTGTGGTGGTGCCCGAGCAGGGCGGGCCGGCCGATCTCAGGGCTTCGGCAGAGCGATTGCTGGCGGCCCTCGACGAACCCTTCCGCCTGGCGGGTTGTGAGTTCAGCCTCTCCACCAGCGTCGGCGTGGCGGTTTACCCGGACGATGGCGACGATGCCGAGATCCTGCTCGATCGGGCGGACATGGCCATGTACAAGGCCAAGGAGGAAGGGCGCAACGGGGTGCAGTTCTTCACCGAGAGCATGGCCACTGCGACCAGCGAGCGCCTGTCCCTCGAGCACGCGCTGCGCCGCGCACTGGAGCGGGGCGAGCTGGCGCTGCATTATCAGCCGGTGGTGGCCGCCGACGGCCGCCTGATCGCCGCCGAGGCGCTGCTGAGGTGGACCCACCCGGAACTCGGCAACGTGCCGCCGGCCCGCTTCATTCCGCTGGCGGAGGAGAGCGGCCTGATCCTGCCGATCGGCGCATGGGTGCTCGACACCCTGTGCCGCCAGTTGGCCGAATGGCGCGCCGAGGGCCGGCGCATGGTGCCGGTGGCGGCCAACATCTCGCCCTTGCAGTTCCGCCGCGCCGACTTCGTCGCCATCGTGGCGGCCGCCCTGCAGCGCCACGGGGTGCCGTCCGGGCTGCTGACGCTGGAAGTCACCGAGAGCATGGTGATGGCCGATGTGGAGCAGGCTGCCCACCAGCTGGCCGAGCTGAAGGCGCTGGGCCTGTCGATCGCCATCGACGATTTCGGCACCGGCTATTCCAGCCTGGCCTACCTGCGGCGCTTCCCCTTGGACAAACTGAAGATCGACCAGTCCTTCGTGCGGGCGATCAACGCCGGGCCGGAGGATCGGGCGATCGTCGCCGCCATCGTCGGGCTCGGCCACAACCTGGGGCTGGGCCTGGTGGCGGAAGGCGTCGAAAGCGCGGCAGTGGCCGACACGCTGCTCGATCTGGGTTGCGATTCGCTGCAGGGCTGGCACTTCGGCAAGGCGGAGCCGGCGGCGCGCTTCGCCGAGCGTTTGGCATAAGGCGGAAAAGCTACTCCTTCGTCGCTCCCCCGCGGACCCCGCTCATCCCTATAATCCGCGGATTCGCCAACGCTTTTTCCGTTTTTACCGATGCTGTTCTGGTTCGTCATCGCCTACTGGCTGATCTCGGTGGCCATCGGCCTCATCGCTGCCACGCGGGTCCACAACACCAAGGACTTCGCCGTCGCCGGCCGCCATCTGCCGTTTTACATGGTCACCGCCACGGTGTTTGCCACCTGGTTCGGCTCGGAAACGGTGCTCGGCATCCCGGCAACTTTCCTCAACGAAGGGCTGCACGGCGTGGTTGCCGACCCCTTCGGCTCGTCCCTGTGCCTGATCCTGGTCGGGTTGTTCTTCGCGGCGCCGCTGTACCGGATGAATTTGCTGACCATCGGCGACTTCTACAAGCGGCGCTACGGCCGCACGGTGGAGGTGCTGACCACGCTGGCCATTGTGATCTCCTACCTGGGCTGGGTCGGCGCCCAGATCACCGCCCTCGGGCTGGTCTTCAATGTGGTGTCGGGCGGCGAGGTGAGCCGCCTGGCCGGCATGTGGATCGGCTCCGGCACGATCCTCATCTACACGCTGTTCGGTGGCATGTGGGCGGTGGCAGTCACCGATTTCCTGCAGATGATCATCATCGTCATCGGCATGCTGTGGATCGGTGGAGAGGTCAGCGGCATGGCCGGCGGTGTCGGTGCAGTGGTGAATCATGCCTTCAGCGAGGGCAAGTTCGCCTTTCTGCCGCCGGCCGATCCAAAGGAGATGATCGCCTTCTTCGCCGCGGCGGTGACCATGATGTTCGGCTCCATCCCGCAGCAGGACGTGTTCCAGCGCGTGCAGTCGGCCAAGTCCGAGAAGATTGCGGTGTGGGGCTCGGTGCTCGGCGGCAGCCTGTATTTCGTGTTCGCCTTTGTGCCGATGTTCCTGGCCTACTCGGCGACACTGATCGATCCGGACATGGTGGGGCGCCTGATCGCGTCCGATTCCCAGATGATCCTGCCCGAGCTGGTGCTGAGCAAGGCGCCGCTGGTGGCCCAGATCATGTTCTTCGGTGCGCTGCTGTCGGCGATCAAGAGCTGTGCGTCGGCCACCCTGCTGGCGCCGTCTGTGACCTTCACCGAGAACATCCTCAAGCCGGCGTTGCCACATCTCACCGACCGCAAGCTGCTGTTCTGGATGCGCGTGGTGACCTTCAGCTTCACGGTGCTGGTGACGCTCTACGCGATGTACTCCAAGGCCAGCATCTTCAAGATGGTCGAGAACGCCTACCAGATAACGCTGGTGTCGGCCTTCGTGCCGCTGTTGTGCGGCCTGTACTGGCGGCGGGCGACCAACCAGGGGGCACTGGTATCCATCTTCTGCGGCATCGGTGTGTGGCTGGCGGTGCATCTGGCCGGTAGCGAGGATCCCTTCGTGCCGGCCCAACTGGCCGGTCTCGTCGCCAGTGCGGTGGGGATGGTGGTCGGCTCGTTGGTGAAACAGCGGGTCCACCACGACATCCATGTGCATGACCGCCTGCTCCACGGGCACCACGCCGCCGAGCCCCACGGTATTGCCCACGAGGGCATCGGCGCGGTGCATAAGCATGTCCAGTAGGGGAGGATTCATTCGCCCGCACGGAATTCTCCCCGACGAGAGTCACGGAGTACCAGCCCTACCGGCCTGGAACCTTGCGCGCTTTCCGCCGTCTCTCCTAGGCGTTCCGCCCCATCCTGAGGAATCTTTCCTTTGACTCCTGCCTCGCCATCTTCCAAGACCGTCGCCGTCGCCCTCACCGGGGCCTCCGGCATGCCCTACGGGCTGCGCCTGGTGGAATGCCTGCTGGCCGCTGGCTGCCGGGTGTGGTTGTTGTATTCCCAGGTGGCACAGATCGTCGCGCGGCAGGAGATGGATCTGAGCCTGCCGGCCCGTCCGGCGGAGGTGGAGGCGCTGCTGGGCGAGCGCTTCGGCGCGGCGACCGGGCAGTTGCGGGTGTTCGGCCGGGAAGAGTGGTTCGCGCCGCCGGCCTCGGGGTCCAACCCGCCGGATGCGATGGTCGTTTGTCCGTGCTCGATGGGTTCGCTGGCGTCGATCGCCGCCGGCCTGGCCGGCAACCTCATCGAGCGGGCCGCCGACGTGGCGATCAAGGAAGGGCGCAAGCTGATCCTGGTGCCGCGGGAGACACCGTTTTCGCAGCTGCACCTGGAGAACATGCTGCGCCTGGCGCGCATGGGGGTGGTGATCCTGCCGGCCAACCCCGGCTTTTATCACCGGCCGCAGACCGTCGGTGAGTTGGTGGACTTCGTCGTCGCCCGCATCCTCGACCAGCTCGCGGTGCCCCACGAACTGATGCCCCGCTGGGGAGAGAGTGAAGCGTAGGGGCGAATGAATTCGCCCCTACAGGGAGACATGACACACCATGCATGAGACCGTCGAGATTCCGCTCTTCCCCCTGCACACGGTGCTGTTCCCCGACGGGGTGCTGTCCCTCAAGCTGTTCGAGGCCCGCTACCTCGACATGGCCGCCCGCTGCATGCGTACCAAGACGCCTTTCGGGGTGTGCCTGATCCAGGAGGGCGGCGAGGTCGGCAATCCGGCAGTGCCTTTCGAGACCGGCACCATCGCCCGTATCGCCGCTTGGGACATGTCCCAGCCCGGCCTGTTGTTCATCACCTGCCGGGGCGGCGAGCGTTTCCGCATCGTGTCGCGGAATATCCATCCGGACCGCCTGCAGACGGCCCATATTGAGCTGATAGCGGAGCCACCGGAGGAAGCGGTGCCGGACGATCTGCACGGTTTGCTGCCGCTGCTGCGGGCCATCGTGGCCGATGCCGGCGACGAGATGTTCCCGCAGCCCCACCGTTTCGGGGATGCCAGCTGGGTTGGCTATCGCCTGGCCGAGATCCTGCCGATCCCGGTGAACGCCCGCCAGCGCCTGCTCGAACTGAACGACTCGATCTCCCGTCTGGAGATCATCCACGCCTACCTGCAGCAGCACCAGCTGATCGCCGGCCGCGAATGAGCTCCGGAGGGGGCGGTGCCGGGGGCACGCCTGGGGGCGGTTCTGCTGTGGGAGGGTTCTGCCCCCACGGCGCGACTCCGGGTCAGTGCCGGCTGAACAGGTCGTCCTGCACCAGCTGTTCGAGCAGCTTGCGGATCGGTGCCGGCAGGGCGGCGTCGGCGAGGCGGTCGAGGGGTTGCCACAGGTGGCCGCTTTCCGTGACGGCCGGGGCGGGCGGTGAGACTTCGAGTGCTTCGGGTTGCAGGGTCAGCGTGAAATGGGTGAACACGTGGCGGAAGGGCGTCAGCGGCGTCGTCTTGCGGACGTCCAGCCCATAGTGCAGGGCGACCCAGTCGGCGGCGTCGGCGTCTTCCGGCAGTTCGGGCAGGCTCAGCAGGCCACCCCAGATGCCGCTAGGCGGCCGGCGCTCCAATAGCACCGCCCCATCGGCGAGGATGGCGGCGAAGCGGCCATTGCGCTGGGGACTTTCCTTGCGCGGGCGCGGGGTCGGCAGTTCGGCGACGCGGCCGTCGCGCAGCGCCACGCAGCGCTCGGCCAGCGGACAGCGGGCGCAGGCCGGCCGGCCACGGGTGCAGATCGTGGCGCCGAGGTCCATCTGGGCCTGGGTGTAAACGCCTACGTCCAGTGCCGGCAACAGGCTCTCGGCCAGTTCCCACAGACGGTTTTCCACGGCCTTGGTGCCGGGGAAACCGTCGATACCGAAGACGCGGGTCAGTACCCGCTTCACGTTGCCGTCGAGGATCGCCGCCCGGGTGCCGTAGGCGAACGCACTGATCGCCGCCGCCGTCGAGCGCCCGATGCCCGGCAACTCGGCGAGCTGTGCCGGGGCGGCCGGAAACACGCCGCCGTGGCGGGCCATCAGGGTCTGGGCGCACTTGTGCAGGTTGCGCGCGCGGGCGTAGTAGCCGAGGCCGCTCCACAAGGTCAGCACGTCCTCCACCGGCGCCGCGGCGAGGCTGGGCAGATCGGGAAAGCGGTCGAGGAAGCGCGCATAGTAGGGTATGACCGTTTCCACTTGGGTCTGCTGCAGCATGATTTCCGATAGCCACACCCGGTATGCATCATCGGTCTGCCAGGGCAGGTCGTGGCGGCCGTGCTGGCGCTGCCAGGCGATCAGGGTTTCTGCAAACGTACTCAATTTCGTTACCTCTCGACGCTGACCCGCTGGGCGGCGATAATTTCAGTCCCCCCAACTGGATTCCTGCCCGCCGTGATGGCGCGCGGACTACCCGATTTCATATGACCTCTCCCAAGAACGATCCGGCGGTACGCGCCTTTCGCGACACGCTGGGCATGTTTCCCACCGGCGTGACGGTGATTACCGCCCGAGCGCCGAGTGGCGAACCCATCGGCCTCACCGTGAGCTCCTTCAATTCGGTGTCCCTGACGCCGCCGCTGGTTGTATGGAGCCTGTCCAAGCACCTGCCGAGCGTGCCGATCTTCGAAAACGCCGCAGTGTACGCGATCAACATCCTTGCCGATGATCAGCAGGACATTTCCCAGCGCTTCGCCAGCCGCAGCGACGACAAGTTCGCGGGCCTGCCCTTCACCGAGGGCCTGGACGGCGTGCCGCTGCTGCCCGGCTGCGTGGCCTGGTTCGAATGCCGCCAGTTTTCCCGCCACGAAGGCGGCGACCACGTGGTCTTCATCGGCGAGGTGGCGCGCTTCGACCGACAGCTCGACAAGACGCCGCTGGTCTTTCAGGGCGGCGCCTACCGCCGCTTGGCCTGATCCATGGATGCGCCGCGCTGGATCGAGACCGGCAGCGGCTCTCGTGGGCTGGTGTTCCTGCATGGGGTCAGCGGTGGTGCGGCCGGCGCCCTCGACATCCTGCCGCGCATGACGCTGCCGGGCTGGCGTGGCCTGGCCTGGGACATGCCCGGCTATGGCGCCAGCGCGCCGGTGGAGCCGGTCAGCTTCGATACGCTGGCTGGCGCTGTGGTGGATCTGCTCGACGAAGCCGGCCTTGACAGCGCGGTGCTGGTTGGCCACAGCATGGGCGGCATGATCGCCCTGCAGGCGGCGGTGCGTTTTCCGGAGCGGGTCGCCGGGTTGGTGCTGGCCTGCTGCACGCCGGCCTTCGGGGCTGCCTCGGGCGCCCTGCAGAAGGCTTTCCTCGATCGTCGCCTGGGGCCGCTGGACGATGGGGCCAGCATGCGCGAACTGGCCATCGAGGTGATCCCGACGATGATCGGCCCCGGCAGCGAAGCCGAGGTCGTGCATGACGCCGTGGACCTGATGGCGCGGATTTCGCCCGACAGCTACCGGGCCGCGATGCATGCACTGGTGCGTTTCGACCAGCGCGCTGCACTGCCGGCCCTGGGCATGCCGGCGCTGGTCCTGGCCGGCACCCACGACACGGTGTCCACACCGCTGGTGGTGCGCCGCATGGCCGAGCGCCTGCCGCTGGCGACCTACCGGGAGCTCGACGCCGGTCACCTGGCGCCCTTCGAGGAGCCGGAGGCCTTTGCGGCCGAAGTCCGCGGCTTCCTTGCCGGCCTCGATAACCTGCCTGTCACCGGCACCCGCTAGGCTCCGATATTTTGCCCGCCATGGAAGAGAGCCCCTTCAAAGGCAAGACCGGCCTGACCCGCGTGTGGAACGCCTTCCACTACTCGATGGCCGGGCTCGGCGCCGCCTACCGCAACGAGGATGCCTTCCGCCAGGAGGTCTGGCTGGCCATCGTGCTGATCCCGCTGGCCCTGTTCCTGCCCGCCAGCGGTATCGGCAAGGCGCTGATGATCGCCAGCGTGCTGCTGGTGATCATCGTCGAGCTGATCAATTCGGGCCTCGAAGCCACTGTGGATCGCATCTCCCTCGAACATCACCACCTGGCCAAGCGCGCCAAGGACATCGGCAGCGCGGCGGTCTTCGTGGCGCTGGTGAACGTGGTGGCCGTGTGGGGGCTGGTGCTGTTCGGCTAACCAGGAAATACCATCATGAACACCGTTTCCGGCAAGAAGCCTTGCGTCAACTGTACCTGTGCCACCACCGGTTTCTGTCCGCGCGGCGTCGGTGCCAACATCCCGCCGGAACTGGCGGCACAGCACAACGCGGCGCCGGCCAAGCCGCTTTCCGTTGGCCAGCAGCGCCGGGAGCAGTTGCGTCAGCTGCCGGGCAACCGCCGCAAGATGCGTTTCTGAGCCGTCCTTGTGGGGGCCGTCATCCTTTGCCCGGCATGAGAGAATTCGCTCCCCCTTTTTTCCGGAGTCTCCCATGACCGAGTCCACCCAGGCCATTGCCGATCTTGTCATCCATCGCCTGATCCGTGCCGCCGAAGGTGCATCGACGGTCGAGTTGCGGCCGGCTTCCAATCCCGTCGACGAACCCGCCGCGCGCCTGATGGAGCGCCTGTGCAGGCATTTCGCCGAGCGGCCGGGCAAGGGCTACGGCTGGTTCGAGAAGGACGAGCGGGCCTTTCCGATGCCGCGCCTGGTGCGCGAGCACGCGGTGGATGGCAGCATGGATTTCGCGACCCTGTCCCGCGAGATGGTGACCCACCTGCAGCAGCGCCTCGACGAGGACAAGGTGGACGACGGCGGCTACGTGCTGATCGCCCGCGCCACCATCTTCGGCGCCGACTGCCTGTACGTGGCCCTGCTGCAGGAGACCCTCGGCACGGTGATCGGCGACGGCCTGAGCATCCACGATAGCCCGCACCTGGATTTCGGCGCGCTGCAGGTGGCCGGGCGCATCGACATCACTGCCTGGCAGAACGGCGCCGAGCGCTACATCGCCTTCCTGAAGGGGCGCGGCGATCTGGCCGGCTGGTTCAAGCGCTTCCTCGGTTGCACCGACGTGGTGATCGCCCTCAAGGAGACCAAGAAGCTGGTCGAGACCCTGAGCCATTTCGCCGACACCCAGCAGCTGGAAACCCGCGAGCGCGACGAGCTGCTCGAACGCGCCCACCTGGTGCTGGAGGAAATGGGCGAGAGCGGTGCGGCCCTCGACCTGCAGTCGGTGGCGAGCCAGATCTTCCCCGACGCGCCGGAGAAGCTCAGCGAAACCCTGCAGGACGAAGCCCTCGACCTGGCCAGCGGCTTCGTGCCGGACAAGCGTGCCCTGAAGCCCCTAATCCGCTTCCGGGCCAGCGCCGAGGACTGGAAGCTGGAGTTCGAACGCAGCGGCCTGCGCTCCGGTGCCGTCCAGTATGACAAGGCCAGCAACACGCTGGTGCTGACCAACGTGCCGGAAAGCCTGAAGAAACTGCTGCTGGAGGAGTAAGGCGGCGTTGGGGCGAATTCATTCGCCCGCAGTCGGTTGAACGAAAGCCGTGGGCGAATGAATTCGCCCCAACGGGAGCCCCCACGAGGTCGTGACCTGAACTGGGCTGGCGTCCCCGGTGGTCCGTGTCACAGCGACCACATGAACCAGCCGGCGGCGGCGAGGGCGCCGAGGCTGGTGAGTACGGCGGTGGTGCGCAGCGGGTGGAACTGCGTCCACAGCAGCAGGCCGGTGATCGACAGCAGGATCAGGCTGCCGGCGATGGTGTCGGACAGCAGCACCCAGAAGGCGCTGGCGCCGACCGCCATGTGCAGCCGCGTGAGGGTGCCGATCGGCGTGGCATCCGACTGGTCGAGCTTGACGAAGCGGTTGCCGACGAAATACTCGGCGCTGACCCCGCGGGTCGGCGTCTGCAGGCCGACGGTCCAGCGCTCCGGCTGGGCCACGTCCCGGTCGGCCCAGATCACCGTGCGGGCCGGCTGGGTCTTCACCTGGGTGATTTGTCCCGCGGCAAATCCAAGCTCCTCACGCAGCCAGCCGGCGAGTTCGTCGGGGCTGCCGAAAGCCCGCGGCAGCTGCAGCTGGACCGTCGTCTGAACAGTCTTCTCCACCGGGATCTTGAGCACCGCCCGGTGGTTGAGCAGGATGCCGGTGGCGCCGAACAGCAGCCCCAGCGCGGCACCCCACAGCCCCACGTAGAGATGGATCTTGCGCAGCCAGCCGAGGAGCACCGCACGCCGGCTGCGCCGCCGCGGGCGGGCACCGGCGGCGGGCTGCAGGGCGGCAGAAGGCTTGCCGTCGAGGACGGCGGTGTCGCTGGAAGGCATCGGGCAGTCCTCAGAAGGCGTAGCGGGCGGTCAGCTGCACGGCGCGCGGGGCGCCCGGCAGGTTCAGGTTGGCGTTGCTGCCGTGGCCGGCGACGGTGTACTTGCGGTCGAACAGGTTGGTCAGGTTGAGCTGCAGGTCAAGGCCCTTGGCGCGGTAATAGGCCATCGCATCGACGGTCGTGTAGGACGGCAGCGTGACGGTGTTGCCCGGGTTGGCGAAGCGGTCGCCGACGTAGTTCAGGCCGGCGCCGGCGCCAAAGCCGCTGCCGAGGGCCTTGGTCAGCCACAGGTTGGCGCTGTGTTCCGGCGTCAGCGTCGGGCGCTTGCCCTGCACCGCCTGGCCGGCGTCCATGGCGATCGACGACACCATGCGCGCATCCAGCCAGGCGTAGCCGGACCAGACCTGCCAGCCGTGCGGCAGATCACCGGAGAAGCTCAGCTCAATGCCGTTGGTGCGTTGCACGCCGAGAGGCATGAGCACATTGGTCACCGGATCGGTGGTCTTGATGTTGGTGCGCTCGAGCCGGAAGGCCGAGGCAGTGGCCGACGCCAGACCATTGAAAAAGTCGAACTTGGTGCCGATCTCCTGATTGGTGGTTTCCTCCGGCGCGATGCTGGCGTTGTTGGCGGCGAGCGGGAAGCTCTCGCCCGACGGCTGGAAGGACTTGCTCCAGGACGCGTAGTAGGAACGGTCCTCGGTCGGCTGATAGACCAGGCCGGCGCGCGGGCTCAGCGCGCTGTCGGTGCGCTCCAGGTTGGACTGGCCGGCGCGGCGTTCGCGGGTCGTCTGCTGGAAGCGGTCATAGCGCAGGCCGGCCAGGGCCTTCCAGTGCTGGGACAGGGTGGCCAGATCCTGGATGTAGGCGCTGCTCACCGACATGATGCCGACGTTGTTGGTGGACGGTGCGGCGCTGACGTTGAAGGGCAGCACCGGCAGCACCGGGTTGAACAGCGACACCGTGGCGATGTTGTTCTGGGTGCGGAACAGCTGGTCCTTGGTCTGCTGGCTGAGCTCGACGCCGTACAGCAGCTGGTGGGGCATGCCGGCCAGCGTGGTCTTCTGGACCAGCTCGGTCTGGTTGAAATAGCCGTCTTCCTGGCGCCGCACGTTGCTGCGGTTGAGGGAGGCGGTCAGGGCCTTCTCATTGACGGCGCCGACCAGGGTGTTGTTGCGGTCCAGCGTGTAGTCGTAATAGCGGAAGGCGTTGCGCACCGACCAGGCTTCGTCGAAGCGGTGGTCCAGCGTGAAGCCGATGGCGGACACGCGGGTCTGGGTGTAGTCCGCGTCGCGGGCGTTGGCGGCGCCGTAGTAGGTGCTGGCCGGCACATTCACCGGCCGGCCCTGGTAGGCCGGAATGCCGAAGTCGGTCAGGCGGCGGTCGGACAGGTATTCGGCCTGGATCAGCAGCCTGGTCTGGCTGCCGAGCTGGAAGGACAACGACGGCGCGAAGGCCTCGCGTTCCAGAAACTGCATGTCGCGGTAGCTGTCGCTGCGCTCGATGGCGCCGGTGACGCGGAAGGCCACGCCGCTGTCGTCGAACTTGCGGGCCAGGTCCACCTCGCCGCGGCGCTGGTTCCAGCTGCCGACCTGCAGGCTGACCTCGCTGCGGTCGATGCCGGGTTTCTTGGTGATGCGGTTGATCAGGCCGCCCGACGAGCCACGGCCGTACAGCACCGACGCCGGCCCTTTGACGACTTCCACCTGCTCGATGTTGGACAGGTCGCGGAAGTACATCGCATCGTCGCGCAGGCCGTCGATGAACTGGTCGGCGATCGCCGAGAAGCCGCGGATCGTCACCTGGTCACGCTGGCCGTCGCCGGTGGACAGGCCGACGCCGGGCACCGACTTCAGCACATCCTGCAGTGAATGCACGGCCTGGTCGCGCAGCAGGCTCTGGGGAACGACATTGACGGTCTGCGGGATGTCGCGCAGCGGTGCGTCGATCTTGGTGGCGCTGGTGGCGGTGGGCGGGTTGTAGGTCGGCGGCAGTTCGCGACCGCCGCTGACCTTGACCGCGGACAAGGTCGGCCCACCGTCGGCTTCGGTAGATTGCTGGGCCCATGCTGAGCTGCACAGGAGGGAGATTGCCAGCGCCAGCGGGCGTCGTTGCAGTGCCATGTCGGTTCCTTCGAGACCTGGGATGAGATCCGGCGTGGCTGGCTGGTCGCGTCGTCTGACGGCACTGGCTGGCTGAAAGCCCGGGTGTTAAGCAGAGTAAATATCGGTAAATCTGTGAAAATTGTAAATGATGTTTATTCTCATTTGCAAGCCCGGCAAATCCGATTCGTACAGCGCAGGGCATGCGCTGGTCTGTGGAGACGGCGCAAGGAGGCCACCGTTTTCCGCGTGGGGGCGCGGAAAACGGTGGTTGGGGCAGGTGGGGGAGACGTGTTGCGGAGGCGGCGTCAGGCCGCCGGTTTGCGCACCATGCGTACCGGCGTCTCGCCGGCGATGACGCGGGCGCGCAGTTGCCCGCAGCCGCCGTCCACGTCCTGTCCGGCGGAGTTGCGCAGCTTGGTGAGGATGCCGCGGCGGTGGAGCTGGCGCGCGATATCGGCGGCCTTGCTCCAGTCCGGCCGGCGGTAGGGCAGGTCGGGCACGGCGTTGTAGGGGATCATGTTCATGATCGCGTATTTGCCGGCGAGCAGGCGCACGATGCCGTCGAGTTCTTCCGGCGTGTCGTTGAGCCCATCGATCAGCGTCCATTGGTACTGGATCGGGTAGCCGGTGGCGCGGGCGTAGGCTTCGCCGAGTTCGACGATCTCGTCGGGCGTCAGCGGCGGTGCCTTGGGCAGCAGGTCGGCGCGCAGGTCGGCGCGGGTGGTGTGAAGCGACAGGGCGAGTGCCGGCTTCACCGGGCCTTCCGGTAGCCGCTCGAAGACCCGCGGATCGCCGACCGTCGAAAACACCAGGTTCTTGTGGCCGATGCCGCCTTCGGTGCCGAGGAGCTGGATGGCTTCGAGCACGTTGTCCAGGTTGTGGGCCGGTTCGCCCATGCCCATGAAGACCACCTTCTTCACCAGCCGGCGGGCGCGGGCCAGCACCACCTGGGCGACGATCTCGGCGCTGCCGACCTGGCGCAGCAGGCCGTCGCGGCCGGTCATGCAGAAGCGGCAGCCCACCGCGCAACCCACCTGGCTGGACACGCACAGGCCGTCTCGCGGCAGTAGCACGCTTTCCACCGTCTGCTTGTCGGCGAGTTGCACCAGCAGACGTGCCGAGCCGTCGTCGCCGGGGTGTTCCGAGCGCACCTGGGCCAGGCTGGCGAGCTCTGCGGTGAGGGCCGGCAGGGCGTCCACGACAGCCTGCGGCAGCATCGGGCCGCGCCGCGTCGGGCCGGCGTCGAGGGGCAGGGCGTGGGTCCACGCGCGCAGTACGCGCTGGATATGCACGGGTTTGGCGCCCAGATCGGCAAGGCGTTGGCGGAGGTGTTCGATGCGCATGAGGGGGTGAATGATAGCAACTCGCTCGCAGCCACGGCATTCGCATCGACCACGATGGGGTGCTGCGGGTGGACGCCGGCGCTGCCATCGCCTACACCTGGACCATTGGGTCTCCGGCCCAAGCTTTGCCAAGGAGGCATGCTATGCAAGTGACGCCCTACCTGTTTTTCGATGGCCGCTGCGAAGAGGCCGTCCAGTTCTACCAGCACGTCTTCGGTGCCCAGGTGGACATGCTGATGCGCAACCGTGACAACCCCGAACCGCCGCTGCCGGGCATGCTGCCCCCCGGTTCGGAAGACAAGGTCCTGCACTGTAGTTTCCGTATCGGCGACACGTTGGTGATGGCCTCCGATGGCCGCTGCCAGGGCAGTACGCCGTTCCAGGGCTTTGCCTTGTCCGTCGCGCCGACGGATCCGGCGGTAGCCGAGAAATTCTTTACTGCCCTGGCGGAGGGTGGGCAGGTGCAGATGCCGCTCGCCAAGACCTTCTGGTCACCCTGTTTCGGCATGGTGACGGACCGCTTCGGGGTGCTGTGGATGCTTACCGTGGCGTCGTGACGGGGCGCCGGGGGGCGCGTATCGGGTAAAGTGCCGGCGATGTGCCCCTCTTTCCGCGTGTCCGACGACGAGGTCGAATTCACCGCCATCCGCGCCCAGGGGGCCGGCGGGCAGAACGTCAACAAAGTGTCGACGGCGGTGCATCTGCGTTTCGACATTGTCGCTTCGTCGCTCCCCGACGCCATCAAGGCCCGTCTGCTCCAGTTGGGCGACCAGCGCATCAGCAAGAGCGGGATCATCATCATCAAGGCCCAGGAATACCGCAGCCTCGACAAGAACCGTGCCGAGGCTTTGGGCCGCCTGCAGGCGCTGATCGATAGCGTCGCGGTGGTGCCGAAGGCGCGGCGCGCGACCAAGCCGACCCGTGGCTCGGTGACCCGCCGGCTGGAGG
This sequence comes from Zoogloea sp. LCSB751, assembly GCF_002028455.1. Lineage (GTDB taxonomy): Bacteria > Pseudomonadota > Gammaproteobacteria > Burkholderiales > Rhodocyclaceae > Zoogloea. Next base: position 193,980 of record NZ_MWUM01000008.1, read on the forward strand.
GCAAGGCGCGCCGCAGTGCCGTCAAGGCTGGCCGGGGGCGTGTCGAATAGGGCTGGATGCGGGATAATCGCAGCCTCACCCTTTATTCGGGCGCTGCATGCTTTCGCTGCGCCCCGCCGTTTTCCCCTGTCTCTTCCCGCATGTGCCGGTCGTTCATCCGGCGGCACTGTCGGCAGCCTTTTTCACGCAGCATCCCGCAGGATCACCCCATGCAATTCCAACGCTCCATCCCCGGCAAGGATCTCCCCATCGAATCCTCCATCGTCACCCCGTTGCTGGCGACCGGCGCCAGGCCGCACCCGGAGAGACGCGCATGAAGACGCCGAGCCGGATCGAACCGCTGGTCGCCGACGGGCTGGTGGATGGCGTGTTGCGTCAGTTGATGAGTGGCAAGGAAGCCATGGTCTACGTCGTCCAGTGTGGCGATGAGATCCGCTGCGCCAAGGTGTACAAGGAGGCCAACAAGCGTGGCTTCCACACCGCGGTGGATTACACCGAGGGCCGCAAGGTGAAGAACAGCCGCCAGGCCCGAGCGATGGCCAAGCGCTCCCGCTATGGCCGCGAGGAGCAGGAGGCCGCCTGGCAGCACGCCGAGGTGGATGCGCTGCGCCGCCTCGCCGCGGCTGGTGTGAGGGTGCCCGAACCCTACCAGTTCCATGAGGGCGTGCTGCTGATGGAGTTGGTGGCCGACGAGGACGGCGAGCCGGCGCCGCGCCTCAACGATCTGGCGTTGAGCGAGGAGGAGGCGCTTGCCTACCACGCGGCCCTGATCCGCGAGGTGGTGCGCATGCTGTGCGCCGGCATCGTGCACGGCGATCTGTCCGAGTACAACGTGCTGGTGGATGGAAACGGCCCGGTCATCATCGACCTGCCCCAGGCGGTGGATGCCGCGGCCAACAACAACGCCAAGCGGATGCTGGAACGGGACGTGGACAACCTGGCCAGCTACTTCGGCCAGTTCGCCCCGGTGTTGCTGGGGACCCGCTACGGCCCTGAAATCTGGTCCCTCTACGAAACCGGCGCGCTCCATCCGGAAAGCGTTCTGACCGGGCATTTCGAGGAGGCCGCGCGGGATGTGGACCTGGATGAGGTGATGCAGGTCATCGACGCCGCCAAGGATGAAGATGCCGAACGGCGGGCCCGCCAGGAGGCCGCCCGGCTCGAGGAACTGGGCGGGGATTGAGCGGACACGGCCGTTTGGCTGTTTTCAGTCGTGCAGACGGGACAGGTCCAGTTTGCCGTCGGTGATCGGCGGGCACCAGAAGTAGCTGCCGGACAGTGGCCGCGTGAAGCGGAACAGTGCGTCCACGATGCCGTCCTCCAGGCCGACCATGCGGCGCATCTGGGCCTGGAAGGCGTCCACCGTGTGGCCAAAGGCGACGAACATCAGGCCGGCTTCGCGGCCCTCGGCCCACGGCAGCGAGCGGCGCAGCACGAAGGCTTCAGGCGTGAAGCTCTCCTGGGCGGTGCGCTTTACGTGGGCTGATGCGGGAGCGTCGTCGAGTTCCTCGTTGTCGGAGCGGCGGCGGCCGATGCAGTCGTCGCGCTCCTCCGGCTGCATCGCCTCGAGGCGGCGGAAATCGTGGATCCAGCGTTGCACGGCGACGAAGCTGGAGCCGTCGGTGGCGATTGCGGCTTCGACAGCGGCTTCTTCGGTGGGATTCTCGGTGCCATCCTCGTAACCGCTGAGGTCGCGGCCGCCGTCATGTTTGAAGGCGTCCCAGGATTCTTCCAGGTGGAACACCGGGGCGAGGGCTTCCTCGATATGGCGGGCCCGGTGCAGCAGCTCGCCGCGGTCCTCGCCGCGCAGCCACAGCCACAGCGCGAAGGGCGTCGAGGGCAGCTCCACGCCGGGGCCGTTGAGCGGCGGGAAGGGTTTGAGGCCGGCGACCTTCCTGCCGAGCGCGCTGACCGGCGCCAGGCCGATGCCGGCCACGGTGCGCTCGCCGTCCACGACGGCTTGCAGGGCGGCGAGGCCGGCGGACACGTCGCTGTCGGGCGCGAGGGAAAAGGACAGGTAGCGGGCGAGGGGCGGCAGCGGCTGCAGGATGCCGGCTTGCGGGGTGCTCATGATTCTCTCCGGGTATTGTTCGTTTCGCTGGCGATGATAGAGCAATCCCCGCCGGGCCGTCAGCCGCCCGCGGCGTCGTTGCGGCCGAGGCGGTAGAGGGCCACGCTGGCCAGGAAGTTAGGCTCCTCGACGATCACCTTGTCCTCGTCGAATGCCAGCCGCTCACGGATCGCGATGCCTTCCTGTTCGCACAGGGTTTCGAAGTCGGCAATGGTGAAGAAGCGCACATTGGGCGTGTCGTACCACTGGTACGGCAGGTTCTTGGAAACCGGCATGCGTCCGTTGAGGATGGCCTGGCGATGGCGCCAGTAGGCGAAGTTGGGGAAACTCACCACCGCCTCGTGGCCGACCCGCAGCATTTCCTTGAGGATGCCCTGGGTGTTGCGCATGGCCTGCAGCGACAGGCTCATGATGACGTGGTCGAAGAAGCCGTCGTCGAAGCCGGCAAGGCCTTGTTCGAGGTCGATCTGGATCACGTTGACGCCGTTGCGGGCGCAGGCCAGCACGCCCTCCGGGCTCTTCTCGACGCCGTAGCCGCGGACCTGGCGGCGATCCTGGAGGTAACGCAGCAGGCTGCCGTCGCCGCAGCCCAGGTCGAGGATCCGTTCGCCGGGCTCGATCCAGTTGGAGATCACATCGTAGTCGTAACGCTGGAAGCTCATCTTTTAGCCCTCACAGCTTGATGTTGTCGATGTAGGCCCGCAGCACGGAGTGGTACTGGGCATCGTCGAGGAGGAAGGAGTCGTGCCCGGCCGGACAGTCGATCTCGGCGTAGCTGACCCGCCGGTCGCTGTGCATCAGCGCATAGACGATTTCCCGGCTGCGCGACGGGGCGAAGCGCCAGTCGGTGCTGAAGGACACCACCAGGTAGTCGGCCTTGGCACGGCCGAGGGCCGCCACCAGGTCGCCGTCGTAGTCGAAGGCCGGGTCGTAGTAGTCGAGGGCCTTGGTGGTCAGCAGGTAGGTGTTGGCGTCGAAGAAGCCGGCGAACTTGTCGCCTTGGTAGCGCAGGTAGGACTCGATCTCGAATTCCACGTCGTAGCTGAACACCGGCTTGTCGTGGCGTAGCGTGCGGCCGAATTTCTGGCCCATCGCGTCGTCCGACAGGTAGGTGATGTGGCCGACCATGCGCGCCAGCGCCAGGCCGCGGGTCGGGACCACGCCATGCTCGTAGTAGTGGCCGCCGTGGAACTCCGGGTCTTTCAGGATGGCCTGGCGGGCCACCTCGTTGAAGGCGATGTTCTGCGCGGTGAGCTTGGGGGCGGAGGCGATCACCAGCGCATGGGCGACGCGCTCGGGATACTGCAGCGTCCACGACAGGGCCTGCATGCCGCCGAGGCTGCCGCCGACCACCGCGGCGAAGCGCTCGATGCCGAGCTGGTCGGCCAGACGGGCCTGGGCATCGACCCAGTCTTCGACGGTGACGAAGGGGAAGTCGGCGCCCCAGGGTTTGCCGGTGGCCAGGTTGATGCAGTTGGGACCGGAGCTGCCATAACAGCCGCCCAGGTTGTTCACCCCGATCACGAAGAAGCGCCCGGTGTCGAGGGGCTTGCCGGGGCCGACCAGATTGTCCCACCAGCCGACGGTGCCCGTATCGGCGTGCACGCCGGCCACATGGTGGGAGCCGGACAGCGCGTGGCAGACCAGCACCGCGTTGCTGCGTGCGGCGTTGAGGGTGCCGTAGGTCTCATAGACCAGGTCGTACTCGGGGAGGGCTCCGCCGCTCTTGAGGGGCAGGGGCGTGCTGAAGTGGGCCGTCTGCGGCACCACGATTCCGACGGATTGTTCTTGTGTCATCTCAGTTTCGTCCCGGAAACGAAAAACCCAGCCGGCGAACGGTCGCGGACTGGGCTGCCGTCGCTTTAGCCGTACTTGTAAAGCGCCCGCAAGCTGAAGGTTTCAAATCGGCGCTGTGGGGTGAAGAGTAGCGCGATGGCCGGCGGCAAGTCAAACCGGCCACCGGCCTTACAGCTTCTCGACCGCCTCGCGGACCCGGTCAGGATCATCGAGCTTGAGCAGGCGTTGCACCTTGGCAGTCAGGTCGGCGGCGTCGGCGCGTAGGATGGCCTGCTTGACCTCGAGGATCTGCGCCGGATGCATCGAGAACTGGCGCAGACCCATGCCGATCAGCAGGCGGGCGCAGTCCGGATCGCCGGCCATTTCGCCGCACACCGACACCGGGATGCCGGCCTTCACGCCGGCCTGGATGGTCTGGTGGATCAGGCGCAGCACCGCCGGGTGGAGCGGGTTGTAGAGGTGGGCGACGGCCTCGTTGCCGCGGTCGATGGCCAGCGTGTACTGGATCAGGTCGTTGGTGCCGATGGACAGGAACTGCAGGCGCCGGGTGAAGGCGCCCAGGCATAGCGCGGCGGCAGGCACTTCGATCATGCCGCCCACCGGTACGGCCTCGTCGAACTTGATCTTGCGTTCGCGCAGCTGGGTCTTGGCCTTCTCGAGGAGGATCAGGGTTTGGTCGATCTCGTTGCTGCTGGCCAGCATCGGGATCAGGATCTTCAGCTTGCCGAAGTGGCTGGCCCGCAGCAGCGCGCGCAGCTGGGTGAGGAACATCTTCGGCTCGGCCAGGCAGTAGCGGATCGCCCGCAGGCCGAGGGCCGGGTTGTCCTCGGGCCGTGTGGCGCCTTCGAGCTCCTTGTCGGCGCCCACGTCGAGGGTGCGCACGGTGACCGGCTTGCCGGCCATCGTCTTGACGACCGCCTTGTAGGCCTCGAACTGCTCGTCTTCGTCCGGCCAGGTGTCGCGGCTCATGAACAGGAATTCGGTGCGGAACAGCCCGACGCCGTCGGCCTCGACGTTCCTGGCCTGGATCGCGTCGGGGGGCAGCTCGATGTTGGCGAGGATCTGTACCTCCTCGCCGTCGAGGGTGGCCGCGCGCATCGACTTGAGGCGCTTGAGCTTGGAGCGCTCCAGCTCCACCTCGGCCTTGCGCAGGCGGTATTCCTCGAGGACCCGCTCATCCGGATCGACGATGACCACGCCGCGGGTGCCGTCGATGATGATCAGCTCGTCGTCCTTGACCACGTGGCGGATGTGGCGCAGCGCCACCACCGCCGGGATCGACAGGCTGCGGGCGACGATGGCGGTGTGCCCGGTTGGGCCGCCCGCATCGGTGATGAAGCCGGCGACGGCGTGGTCCTTGAAACCGATGGTGTCGGTCGGCGACAGGTCGTGGGCGACGACGATGGTGCCGAGGCCGTCCTTGCGTTTCGGCGGCAGGTGGCCCGGATGGCCGAGCAGGACCTTGACGACCCGTTCCACCACCTGCACCACGTCGGCCTTGCGCTCGCGCAGATAGGCGTCCTCGATGGCCTCGAACTGTTCGACCAGCTGTTCCATCTGCTGGACCATCGCCCATTCGGCGTTGGAGCGGCGGGTGCGGATCAGGTTGGCCGCCGCGTCCACGAGCATCGGATCCTGCAGGATCATGATGTGCATGCCGATGAAAGCGTCCACCTCGGACGGCGCGGCGCCGGTGCTGGCCGAGGCCTTCAGGCTGACCAATTCCGCCTTGACCGTGGCGACGGCGGTGAGCAGGCGCGCGACTTCGGCCTCCACGTGCTTGGGGGCGATCGTGAAATGGGCGACTTCCAGCAGCGCGTGGGAAACCAGGTGGGCATGGCCGATGGCAATGCCTTGGGATACGGCGAGACCGTGGACGGTGAAACTCATGGTCGCACCCGTGCGGCAGACTGAGGGCTTACCGGACGGGTGCGTAAGAGGAGGGGACGGCGCGTCATTCGCCTTCCCCGAACTTGTCGGCGATGAGGCCGACGAGGGCGGCCATGGCCTGGTCGGCATCGCGGCCGTTGATGTCGATGGTGATCGTGCTGCCTTTTGCCGCGGCCAGCATCATGACCCCCATGATGCTCTTGGCGTTGACCCGCTTGCCGTTGCGTTCGAGCCAGACATCGCTTTCATAGGCGCTCGCGGTCTGGGTCAGTTTGGCCGAGGCACGGGCATGCAGCCCCAGCTTGTTGATGATTTCGGCTTCCTGGCGTGGCATGTCTTTGTTCTTCCTCGATGTGGTTGTGGGCTCTTGTTGTTGTAATGGGGCCTTTATTTCATATGCACGACGCCTTCGCAGGCGCCGGCCACGGCTTTCTTGACCAGCACTTCCATGTTGCGTTCCCGGTAAGTGATGGTCCTCAGCAGCATGGGCAGGTTCACGCCGGCCACGCCTTCGATGCGGCCGGGCTCGAGGAGCTTGGCTGCAGTGTTGGCGGGCGTGGCGCCGAGCATGTCGGTCAGGATCAATACCCCGTCCCCGCTATCGACCATGTTCAGCAGGCGTCGGGCAAGGGGCAGGACGTCAAGAGGATCATCCTGTCCGGATACGCCGAGTTGCAGCAGCTGGGGCGGACGGCGGTTCATGACATGGCACGTGCACTGGATGAGGGCTTCACCCAGGCTGCCATGGGTAATGAGGAAAATTCCGATCATTCAGGCCATTCTATCCGAAGGGGCCCGAGGGGCAAGCCGCAATCCGGCCGGATGCTGCGTCAGATCAAAGAAGTTGTGTCTCAGTCGACGATCTTGGCGGCTTTGATCTTGTCGCCGTACTGCAGGCGATCGTTGAGGGCGCGGGTGACCTCGATCTGGCCATCGGCACTCACCCGCAGCGCGTGATCGATGCCGAAGCGCCTGGCGTATTCGCGCCAACGCTCGCCGCCCAGATAGACCGGTTTGCTGGCCGCATCGGACAGCGTGCCGGCGTTGGCGCGCGGGGTGATCAGGATGGTGACGGCCTGGGTGCCCCGTGCCGGCATGCCGGTACGCGGATCGAGCAGATGGCAGTAGCGCACGCCGTCCAGCTCGAAGAAGCGCTGGTAGTCGCCGGAGGTGCCGATAGCTTCGCCGTCGCGCAGTGGCAGGGAGGCCAGCGGACGCGGTTCGCGGGGGTGCTGGATGCCGACCCGCCAGGGCTGGTCGCCCTTGCTGCCGAGGGCCAGCACGTTGCCGCCGATGTTGATGAGGGCGTTGCTCACGCCATGGGCGCGCAGGATCGCAGCCGCCCGATCGAGGGCGTAACCCTTGCCGTAGCCGCCCAGGTCGAGCTGGACGGCCCGGTTGCGGCTGCTGACCTTGTCGCCGACGATACTCAGGTCGGCCATCTGCGGGTGGGCCTTGGTGATGGCGGCCAGCTTGGCCGGGTCGGGGTGAGTCGGCACGAAGGTGTCGGTGTGGAAGCCCCACAGGGCGATCAGCTCGCCGAGGGCCGGGTCGAACAGCTCGTCACCGGTGGCGGCGATGGCCTTGGCGTCGCTGAGCATGGCCGCTAGCTCGGGCGACACCGGAATGTCCTGCTGGCCGGCGGCGATGGCGCTGTTGAGAGCGGTGAGTTCGGATGGTTCCCAGGCGTGGTAGGTCCGGTGCAGACGGTCGAACTCGCGCAGCACCTCGCTCACCGCTGCGCGGGAGTGTTCCTCGGAGGCGTCCCAGGTGAGGACTTCAACGCGGGTACCGAAGACGTAGGATTCCTGCTGATGGATGCGCTCCCGGCTGCAGCCGGCCAGCAGGCCGGCCGCGCAGGCTACCGAGGCCAGCCAGCCGGCGAGGCGCCGCTTCAGGCGCATGCGGCCTCCAGGGCGTCGATGACCGCGCCGGGCACGTCGAAGCCCATCTGGGCGGTGATCTCGACCATGCAGGTGGGGCTGGTGACGTTGATCTCGGTGAGGCGGTCGCCGATCACGTCGAGGCCGACGATGAGCAGGCCGCGGGCCCACAGGATGGGGGCCAGGTATTCGGCGATCGCGCGTTCGCCGTCGGTCAGCGGCATGGCCACGCCGCGCCCGCCGGCGGCCAGGTTGCCGCGGGTCTCGCCGGCCTTGGGGATGCGGGCGAGGGAGTAGGGGATGACCTTGCCGCCGATGATCAGAACCCGCTTGTCGCCCCCGGAGATGGCCGGCAGATAGGCTTGGGCCATGATCGTGCGGTGCTCTTCCTGGGTGAGGGTCTCAATGATCACGTTGCGGTTGGGGTCGTCGGCGCGGACGCGGAAGATCTGGCTGCCGCCCATGCCGTCGAGGGGCTTGAGGATGGTGTCGCCGTGGGCGTCGATGAAGGCATTGACGTCGTCAGCGGCGCGGGCCACGCGGGTCGGCGGGATGAACTGCGGAAATTCGAGGATCGCCAGCTTCTCGGAGTGGTCGCGGATCGACGCCGGGTTGTTGAAGATCCGCGCACCGGCCTTGGCGGCGCTTTCCAGCAGCCAGGTGGCGGTTACATATTCGAAATCGAAGGGCGGGTCCTGGCGCATCAGCACTGCGTCGTAGGCGGTGAGGGGCAGGCTTTCTTCGGTGCCCGCCACGTACCAGGCTTCGTCGTCGTCGGTCAGCGTCAGGGGGAGCGCGCGGGCGCTGACGGTGCCGGCTTCCCACACCAGATGTTCGCGCTGGATGGCGTAGACCTGGTGGCCACGGCGGGCGGCGGCCCGCATCATGGCGATGCTGGAGTCCTTGTAGGCCTTGAGTTTGTCGAGGGGGTCGAGGATGAAGGCGAATTTCATGGTCGTGTCGGTAGTAACGGGTCAGTGGGGGCTTGGTGGTCAGGCCGCCTCCTCGGTGAAGAGTGCCGGTTCGGTGGCCTCGATCTCGAGGGCTGCCGCCAGCAGGGCCAGGCGGGCCACCACGCCGTAGGCGTAGAAGCGGTTCGGCGGCGCATCCGGGCCCTGGGTACAGTCGGGCAGGCTGCACGGGGCCTCGAAGGCCAGTGGCTCGAAGTGCATGCCCGGGGCGTTGAGGTTTTCGTCGCGGCCGCGTTGGGTGTGCACCCGGTAGAAACCACCCACCACATAGTGATCCATCATGTAGACCACCGGCTCGGCGACGGCGTTATGGACAGTTTCGAAGGTGGGCACGCCTTCCTGGATGATCACGTCGTGGACTTCCAGGCCTTCCTTGACGACGCTCATCTTGTTGCGCTGCTTGCGGTTGAGGCCGATCAGCTCGGCCGCGTCCTTGACCGTCATGACGCCCATGCCGTAGGTGCCGGCGTCGGCCTTGACGATCACGAAGGGCTCCTCGCCGATTTCGTATTCCTTGTACTTGGCGCGGATGCCGTGGAGCATCGTGGCGACCTTGTCGGCGAGTTCCTGCTCGCCGCTGCGGGCTTGGAAGTCCAGTCCGCTGCAGCTGTCCCAGGCCGGGTTGATGCGCCACGGGTCGATGCCGATGGCCGCGCCGAAATCCTGGGCCACGCGGTCGTAGGCGGCGGCGTGCCTGGACTTGCGGCGGGCGTGCCAGCCAGCATGCAGCGGCGGGATCACCCACTGGTCGTGCAGGTTTTCCAACTGGGAGGGAACGCCGGCGGACAGGTCGTTGTTGAGCAACACCGCACAGGGGTCGAAGTTCTTCAGGCCGAGGCGGCGGCCGTGGCGCTCCAGGGGTTCGAGCGTGAGGCTGGCGCCGTTGGCCAGCTCGACCACGGTCGGCTCGGTGATCTCCGGCAGCAGGCTGCCGAGACGCACCTCCAGGCCGGTGAGGCGCAGGATGGACACCAGCCTGGCGACGTTCTGCAGGTAGAACCGGTTGCGGGTGTGGTTCTCGGGGATCAGCAGGATCGACTGGGCGCCGACGCAGATGCGTTCGATGGCGGCCTGGGCGGCCTGCACGCAGAGCGGCATGAAGGCGTCGTTGAGATTGTTGAAACCACCGGGAAACAGGTTGAGATCCACCGGGGCGAGCTTGAAGCCCGAGTTGCGCAGGTCGGTGGAGCCGTAGAAGGGTGGCAGGTGCTCCTGCCATTGGGTGCGCATCCAGCGCTCGATGGCACAGGCGTTGTCGAGTAAGTGCCGTTCCAGCTCCAGCAGGGGGCCGGTGAGCGCGGTGGTGAGATGGGGAACCATGGGGCCTCGCGGACTGTTCTCAGGTGGGCGATGCGTCGGGGGTCCGACGGATGCGCGTGCGTCGTCGACCTGCGTGGCCCGTATTTGTTCGCCGGATGTTACACCATCGACTCCGGTGGCCCCGGCAGGGGGGCCTCGGCTGTGGGTGGCAGGAAGGCCCGGAAACAGTCGGGCAGCGGTGCATTTTCCAGGCTGCGCTGGGAGAACAGGTAGCGCCCGTCGCAGACGAAGCCCAGGTCGGCCCAGTCCACCCCGTTGAGGGCGTCGCGGAAGGCGGCCAGGTCGGCATCGCGACGCAGCGGAAAGACGCCGAGGATCGCCCCGTCGAAGTTGTTGCAGGGATGCAGGAAGAACGGGTTCGGCTGGCGCGTCTTGGTGTTTACATAGACCCGCGGTGCGTCGGTCTGCGGATAGCCGCGCCCCCATTGCCACCAGTTGTTTTCGTCGAAGGGGCGGATACGCCGGGCGAGCAGGCGGTCCCGGTGCGGCAGCAGGGCGCTTGGCGCGTCGGCGCCGGGTTCGCACCAGATCATGCGACGGGTCTCGCCGCTGCGGGCGGTGCGGGAGCTGACGCAGTCCCGCGTGCCGGCCGTGTCGCTGACGTAGATGTCGTCGGCCCCGGAGACCGCGCCGACCTTCACGCTGGCCACGTCGGCCAGGCTGAGGGGGTATTCGCCGCGGGAGAACAGCAGGTGGCCGGCGCATTCGAAGAAGTGGCGGGCCTGCCAGGGCGGCTGTTCGAGGCTGCGGGCGAGGTCGTCGCCCTGGCCGATCTGTGCCCAGGCGGTGCGGCGCGACAGGTTGCCGAGCTCGTAGCGCCAGATCAGGCAGTTGGGTACCGCGCCGGAAAACACCCGTGCGTCGCCCAGGTCGATGGCGTGGGTGATGGTGCCGTGCTCGAACAGCCAGCGGTTGAGCGGGCGGGCGCTGGTGGCCTTGAGGAAGTCGCGCGGGGTGATGAAGATCAGCTCGCCGCCCGGCTGCAGGTGGCGCAGGCACTTCTCGATGAAGAACAGGTAGAGGTTGCTGCGTCCGTCGAGGCCGTCCTGGCGCAGCAGGGTCCGCGTGTCCCGGCCGATATCCTGGTAGCGCACATAGGGCGGGTTGCCGATCACGGTTTCGAACTTCTCGCTCTCCGGATAGGCGAAGAAGTCCTCGTTGCGCGCATTGGGCGGACACTGGCGGGGGTCGAACTCGATGCCCACCGCGTTGTGCAGGTGGCGCAGGAAGGCGCCGTCGCCGCAGGAGGGCTCGAGCACGCGGCCGGCGTTCTGGCGCAGGCGCAGCATGGAGCGCACGACCTTTTCGGGCGTGAACACCTGGCCGAGAGCCTCGGGGGTCGGCAGGTCGGCGGCGGTCGGAGTCAGGGGCTTGGGGCCGGGCTTGGCGGGCACGGGCGGCTCAGGCGGCGAGGAACAGCATCAGCAGTTCGTTGAGGAAGTGGCGGCCCTTGGCGGACGGGCGCAGGGTGTCGTCATCGATCTCGATCAACCCCTGCTGGCGGGCCTTCAGCAGGCCTTCCTCGGCGGCCTCGAAGGGCAGGCCGGTACGCTCGGAGAACAACCGGCGGGGCACGCCCTTGTTGAGGCGCAGCGCGTTCATCATGAACTCGAAGGGCAGTTCGTCGGTGCCGATGCTGCGCCGCTCCTGTACGAAGGCACCGCTGTCGCGGGCCGCCAGGTAGGCCGCCGGATGCTTGGGGCGGGTTTCGCGCACGATGCCTTCGTGGGACGACAGCTTGCCGTGGGCGCCGGCGCCGATGCCCAGGTAGTCGCCGAAGGTCCAGTAGTTGAGGTTGTGGCGGCACTCCCGCTGCGGCTTGGCGAAGGCCGAGGTCTCGTAGTGGCCGTAGCCGGCTGCGGCCAGGCGCGCCTCGACGAGGTCCTGCATGTCGGCGGACAGGTCGGGATCGGGCACTTCCGGCGGGTTGGCGGCGAAGGCGGTGTTGGGTTCCAGCGTCAGGTGGTAGCAGGACAGGTGCTGGGGTCCGAGGGCCAGCGCGGTGCCGAGATCGGCCTCCGCTTCGGCGAGGGTCTGGCCGGGCAGCGCGTACATCAGGTCGAGGTTGACCGCCTCGAAATGGCTCAGCGCCGCTTCGGCCGCGGCGATGGCGTCGGTGCGGCCATGGATGCGCCCGAGGGCCTGCAGGTGGCGGTCGTCGAAACTCTGGATGCCGACCGACAGGCGATTGATGCCGGCCTGGCGGAAGGCGCGGAAACGCCCGGAATCGACGGTGCCCGGGTTGGCTTCGAGCGTGATCTCGGCCTGCGGGTCGAGCTGCACGCGCATGCGGATCGCGGTGAGCAGCTCGTCCAGCCCGTCGGGGGTGATCAGGCTCGGCGTGCCGCCACCGATGAAGATGGTGTGCACGCGGCGGCCCCAGATCTGCGGTAGCGCGCTTTCCAGGTCGGCTACCAGGGCCTCGATGTAGGCCTTCTCGGGAATGCCCTCGTCCTTGACCGCGTGGGAATTGAAGTCGCAGTACGGGCACTTGCGCACGCACCACGGGAAATGCACGTACAGGGACAGGGGCGGCGACGCGGTGAGGCGGGACTCCCAGCGGCCATCGGCGGATTTCGGCGCGGCGGCCCTGGGAGTGATCGGGATGATCCGGTTTTCGGGCATGGAGCGTGATGCGTGGAGCGGGGGCTCAGCTCTGTTCGGCGCGCAGCTTGTCGAGCAACTGGCGGAAGGCGGAGCCCCGGTGGGACAGGACGTTCTTGAGTTCGTGCGGGATCTCGGCGGCGGTCTGCTCCAGGTCGGTGACGAGGAACAGCGGGTCGTAGCCGAAACCACCCTTGCCGCGCGGCGCGGGCAGGATCTCGCCGTGCCATTCGCCGCAGGCGATCAGCGGCTGCGGGTCGTCGGCGTGGCGGACGAGAGCCAGCGCGCAGTAGAAGCGCGCGCGGCGGTCGGCCTGGCCAGCCAGGCGTTCGAGCAGTAGTGCGTTGTTGCGTTCGTCGGACTTGGGCTCGCCGGCAAAGCGTGCCGACAGCACGCCTGGCGCGCCGCCCAGTACGTCCACGCACAGCCCGGAGTCGTCGGCGAGGGCCGGCAAACCGGTGGCGCGGGACGCGTGGCGGGCCTTGGCGAGGGCGTTCTCGACGAAGCTGGGATGCGGCTCCTCGGCCTCGCTGACGTTGAAGGCCGACTGGGGCAGCACTTCGATGCCGAGCGGGGCGAGCAGTGCGGAGAGTTCCTTGAGTTTGCCGGCGTTGCCGCTGGCCAGGACGAGCTGTTTCATGGCGCCAGATCCTCCGTGGGCTTCAGGCGCCAATGCCGAGCGCCTTTTTCTGTTCGACGACCAATTGGGCCACGCCGGCGGCGGCGAGTTCCAGCAGGCTGTCGAGTTCGGTACGGGAGAAGGGTGTGCCTTCGGCGGTGCCCTGCACTTCGACGAAGCCGCCGCTGCCGGTCATCACCACGTTCATGTCGGTGTCGCCGCCGGAGTCTTCCGGGTAGTCGAGATCGAGCACCGGGACGCCCTTGTAGATGCCGACGGAGATGGCGGCGACGAAGTCGCGCATCGGGTTGGCGGGCAGCTTGCCGGCCTTGACCAGGCCTTCGAGGGCGTCATGGACGGCGATGCAGGCGCCGGTGATGGACGCCGTGCGGGTGCCGCCGTCGGCCTGCAGCACGTCGCAGTCGATGGTGATCTGGCGTTCGCCGAGGGCTTCCATGTCCACCACGGCGCGCAGGCTGCGGCCGATCAGGCGCTGGATCTCCTGGGTGCGGCCGCTCTGCTTGCCCTTGGCGGCTTCCCGCGGGCTGCGGGTGTGGGTGGAGCGGGGCAGCATGCCGTACTCGGCGGTCAGCCAGCCCTGGCCCTTGCCGCGCAGGAAGGGCGGCACGCTTTCCTCGACGCTGGCGGTGCACAGCACGCGGGTGTCGCCGAATTCGATCAGCACCGAGCCTTCGGCGTGGCGGGTGAAGCCGCGGGTGATGCGGATCGGACGGAGGGCGGCGGGCGCGCGGCCGCTGGGGCGGGTGAAGGTGTCGGAGGCGGTGGTCATTTGAATTTGTGGATGGATTCTTGGGTTTGTAGCTGAAGGCCTTGTGCAAAAAGGCTTTCTGGTGTTTTGCTCTTGGCGTGGCTACACGTTTAGCTACACAGATTACTTCGGTTAGCTTCCATTGTAGCCAGTGCTCACATCTGGTGTGTGGGCCGCGGATATTTCACTCCGTTGGGGCTCAATCTTTCGCGCAGGCGCGCTTCACGCTTGCGACGGAGATTCCAAAGTGTTCGGCCGTCGCCTTGATGCTGGCGGAGTTCTCCGTACGCCACGCGACCACCTCGGCATCATTCACCGTTTTCTTGCGCCCCAGGTGCTTGCCCTCCGCTCGTGCCCGCTCCAGCCCGGCGAGCTGACGAGCCTTCAGGTTCTCCCGTTCCAGTTCCGCCACTGCAGCCAGCATCGTGAGCATGAGTTTCCCGGCAGGCGTCGCCAGGTCGAAGCCTTCCCGCATCGAAATGACCGAGGCGCCGGTCTCTTTCAAGGCTTCGACGGTGTTCAGCACATCCAGGGTGTTACGGCCGAGGCGATCGATTGCCGCGACCACGACTACATCACCTTCCCGCACGTACGTGAGGAGCGCCGACAAACCCGCCCGCTGAGTCGCTGCCACCGTACCCGACACGCCATCGTCGGTGAACCACTTATCCACCTTGTAGCGTTCAGCGATGGTGCGCCGCTGGTTCTCGCAGGTCTGGTCGTCGGTGGAGACGCGGGTATAGGCAACGATGGCGGACATGGCAGGCCTCTATGTGGCTCAAAATCTATAGCTCACATAATGGGCTAGCTCAAAATAGAAAACAACTTATTTGAGCCATCTGTCTCGGGGCTGTTTCGGGGTAGCTCAAAAGGTAAGGGTTTTGATCCTTATTCCTACATGCTCAGTAAGAAATCCCACTGCGCGCGCAGGCTTGCTTCGGATGACCCACTTACGTCTGAATTTGCGCTCGCAGCATGACCCTGCTAAGTACATTGAATTGATTGAGTACGCGCGCGGAAAGATCATTCACCTCGGGCACCTTGATGCGGACGATCAACGCAAAGGGGAGCGCGCTCGGCTGCTGCTCGACGGGTAAAGGTTCGCCATCCGCGTCTTTTAAGACGTCTGCATCAGGGGCCCCCTCGTCGCGCCCCTGATAACGGATCACGAAGCAGGGGTCAGTCATTTCGCTGACCTCGATGCTGCGCTGATGATGCCTGCAAGTCTCCCATTTCAGTGCATCCCCCCGCAGGGTCTGCTCTGCATCGAACTTAGTTTTGCTGAAGAAACTTTTCGACTTTTTGCCATTCGGCTGGAAACGGATCTCGAGGCCCGCCCTGGTATAGCTCACGGGGTGGGCCGGATCCACAGGAGCGCGATAGGCAAACGTCGCAGCAATGATGAGCTTAAGTTCCGGCGGCAATCCTGACGGCAGCGGAATCTTTGCTTTCAAGGGCGATCCCTTTGCTATGAGGCCCTGATACATGACCACGACTTCGTCTTCAGGCGAATAGAGAATATCTTCGACTTCGGCGGGAAGCACTCCCCATCCGACCTCGGTCTGATCATGCCGGTAAGGATTGAACTGGGCGCGAGAAACCAGCAAGGCGTGCAGCATGATCGGATCGATCGGCTCATGCACTGTGGCCCGCACGCCTGCAGCCAGCCGCAAGGCCAGCGGCGCAGCATAGCTGGTCCCGGCACGATGGCGGATGACGCGAGAAACAGGATCGACGATACGCATCAGGTTAGTGGCTGATCCGCCGAAGGCCACCGCATCGGGCTTGACCAAACCGGGGCTACGGCCCGGCCCCAAGCAACTATAGAAAGCCCGCGCCGCCTTGCCGTGGTGATCATCACTGGCGCCCACCGCAAAGGCATTGACAGCATCTCCAGGCGGCTGGATGCGACCTAGATCCGTCCCCTGATCACCATCGTTGCCCACAGCTACGGTCATGAACAGGTCTCCGAAGGACAGAAAGTCATCCAACCGCACCGTCCATTCGTGAGGATCATCATCCAGAATAGGAACGCGAGGCCCCAGGCTCAAATTCGCAAGCTCATAGGGATACCCGCTATCCCGTGCTGCCTGGAGGGTACCGATGATCCTGTCGATAACGTCAGCGACCTGCATGTCGCCAGAGATACTGGGAAGCACCCGCACATGATCGACGTTGCAGTAAGGCGGCGCAATTGTGTGCTGCGTCGGCCCAATGGCGCCAAAAAGGAAGGCTGACGTTACCGCTTGGCCATGCTCCAGATGACTAGGCTCGGCGGCGTCTAAATCCGACGCATCGAGCGCGTTCACCCACGGCAACAGTTTTGGGGTAAAACCACCGTCGAAAATTACAGCCCTGAGAGACTCATCCATGGCCGCCCCCTCCGGAAGCGGCGGGGCAAACGCCAGCGATCGGGTTAGCCCCTGATCCGGAGTAATGGGATCATCCGTCAGCACCGGCATGTTGCGGATAGCCCGCAAATGGGTGAAGGATTCGATGACGCCAACAAATTCCCGCGCTGCGTCGGCTCCGATCTGCAAAGGCAAGAACGTCAGCCCACCAATTGTCCTGGCGCGCCGATCATCAAAGCGGGCGTTCAGCCTCCGAGCCAGATCAAAGAATGCACGGTTGATATCCGGATCGTGGACCGCGGCATGCAGCACAACCTCGACATTGCCGTCGAACTCCGTGAAATTCAGCCCCTGCTTACGATCCTGCGGCAAAAACGGATCAATGCTCTCCAGCCGAGCAAATCCATTCTGAACTGTCTTGGGTGTCGCAGCGCCGGCAAGCAACGCTGATGCCCTTACAAAGTTTTCAGCCGTACCTGCCACGATGAGCGTGGCGGTCGGCAGGCGCTTCGGCGGCTTTCCGTACACCATCTTGCGCGGCGTGACATCGACCGCGCGTGACCCCAGAAGCCTCAGTCCAGTGTTTTTCAGCAGCGACTCAGGGAAGTAGGTCTTGGCCAGAAACTCCGGATGGATGGTGAGCTTGGCGGCAATTTCTCTACGCGGCGCAAGTTTCGGATCGCGGTGCAGCGCAGTCTGGGCCAGTTTGTCCAGCGTCGGCCCCAAAAGGGAGCGCTGATGCTCGATTGAGTAAGGTGGCGGCTTACTTTCGCTACGGCCCCCCCAGTCACCGTTTTCGATGAGCTGCTCGCCCTTGCCAATCAACAGATTCCCTGTAGGCTCAGCCATGACTCTCTCCTTAAATTTCCTTCAGATCGCGCAAGACGGTGGTATGGGTGGTGCCCAGCTGTCGAGCAATCTGGTGCGCACTTTGTCCGTCGGCATGGAGCAGGCGAACCATCTCCCGGCGGGCCTGCCTGCTCGATTTTTGATGCTGCAGCTCCTGCGCGCACAGCTGCAATGCCGTTGTGAAATTCATGCAATCCAGCAATGCGCGCTTTCTGGCCTGCGTGACCAAGCGGGTCACATCTGACAGTGGGCGCCCCTCGAGCTTTGGCGCAAGGGAAGTCGACAATGGACCAGGCACATCCAGCGCCCTGAGAATCTGAACGATCTGGTCACGCGCGGGCGCCGGGAACCGGATGTTCAACTCGAAGCGGCGCAACATCGCCGGGTCGAGCAAGTCCTCAAAGTTGGTTGCCGCAATCAGGAGCGACGGGCCACTCCACGAATCCACCGCTTGTAGCAACACATTCACGACGCGCTTCAACTCACCCACATCCTGCTGATCATCGCGGCGCTTCCCCAAGGCATCGAATTCATCAAGAAACAGTACGCAAGGCGTCGTCCGAGCAAACTCGAGAGCCTGAGTGATGTTCTGCCCTGTCTTCCCGAGATAGCTGCTGATGGTGGCGGATATGTTCAACGTGGCCAGCGGCAATCCCAATTTCAGCGCGACCCAACGCGCCGCCAGTGTTTTGCCAACGCCCGGAGGCCCCTGCAGCAGGACGGTTCGCACAGGCAACAGCCCGGCCTCTTGCAATATTGATAGTGACGCCCACTCGGCTGTCAATCGATGCAAATTGCTCTCAACCATGTCGGGCCAGATGGGCTCCTGTGGCAACACAGGGCACTCTTCAATAATCAGCACTTCTGGCGCATCTGACCTCGGAACAACATTTGGGGCAAAGCGGGTCAAGGAGCTCGGAGCAGCATTCAACCCCGCAGAGATTGCTTCGGAAAGGTCCGGGGCTATTTTTCGCATCAACTGAGCAAGCCGCATTCCGCGCAGCTTGAAGCGAGTGGCGTGACCGCTGGCGCCTTCCTGCATCAGCGCAAACCATTCCTTGTGTAGCTCTTCTTTCATTGTCTTTTGGTTCAAAATGGAACTTGCTGGAACATTTATTAAATTATGTTCCATTTTTCATCGTAGCGCTAGAGCACCCGTGCAAGAAAAGGCACTGCCGTCCATCCGGACGCGGACTCATCAACGGATTCAAAGCCGAGAGCTGGTTACTCCCTAGTCGCGGTTGCGCACAGGAACCTACAAGGCGTCGGGCAGGCGCTCGCTGATCCGGTCCGAGAGGAGGCGGTGGATGAACCCGGCACAGGCCGGCCCGACGCCGGCGCCTGCTGCAGACACTAGGTGCGGTCATGAGCGAAGAAGGCCTGCGCCTCGGGCGGCAGATGGTCGATGAGGGTGCGCCGCTCGCCGGGCCGGGAGCTGCTGGCATGAATGGCCGCCGGCTGGAAGTCCTGATGCACCGTGACCACGCTGTCGGTGGCGCGCAGCCACAGCCGCTTGCCCACCAGCGCGCAGGGCACCGAGTAGAGCCCGCACTCGAAGCACACATGGCAGTCCCGATGCACCGCCATCTGGTGCCTTGTGCGGCGTTCTCGCACAGGCAGGGCGCAGGAATCACCCAGGTGTCACGGGTGCCCGGAACGGGAATCGAACCCGTAAGCCAGGCACCGGGGGAATCGAACCCCCGTCCGAGCTATCGATGTACCCAAACATCGCCGTCCGAGCGACGGGAGCGTTTCTTCATAACGCAGCACTGGTTCGATCCCAGTACCGCCCATCTCCAAGATGCGGGACATGGGCCTACATGACCTTGCACCCCATGCAAGTGCGCGACCTACCCGTTCTATCCATTGAACTACTGAGCCACCACGAGCAGCACTGGTATCGACCCGTGCATGGTGTGCACGGGGCACTGCAGACAGCACAACGCCGGGACAAGCCCGGCGCTGGTGATGAACTGAACGCTTACAGGTGCCCGCCGATTGCCAGGCGGGCGATGTAGCCGGAGCGGGTTTCCCCCGCCGCCTTGGCGGCCCGGTCGAGACGGGAGAGCACCCATCATGGGAGGGCGATGTTCACCCGTTCATCTGATCATCCAGCATGGCCGGATTGATTTCGACCAGCGCCCAGATCCAGCCAGCGAACGCCGGCTTTCCCTGATGCGCACTGATGGGCTGGGCTGGCGGCACGGCTTCGCCATCGTCCAGCAGCCCCTCGATGTACAGTTCGATGGCTTCGGGGGCGTGCTCAATGGCCTCATCGAGGGTATCGCCGGCAGAAAAGCAGCCGGGCAGATCGGGCACGACCACACCCCAGGCGTGGGTGTCGTCTCCGGGTTCGATAGCAATCGGGTAGCGCATTGCCAGGATCTCCATTGCTTCGGGCCGGCTTGCTTCCGGATCGGCTGGCAGTTCTGCCACTACCCCTGCAAAGCCTTTACCGCCGCTTTCGGGTCGTGCTGGAAAATCCGCAGCAGCGCCCGTGCTGGCCCCGTGGGGCGGGTGCGCCGCTGTTCCCAGTTCTCGACGGTACGGCGTGACACCCCCAGCAGAGCGGCAAGCTCCTTCTGGGTTACGGAGACCGCTTCACGAATGGCGTGCACATCGGGGTCGGGGATGCTCGTCACCTTCACCCCTGGCACGTTCTCGCCACGCATGTGGGCGGTCATTTCCTTTACGCCCTGCATGAGGGAGGCAAAGTCTTTTTCATTCATCGCGAAGCACTCCTTCAATCAGCTTTGCCAGTTGCCGGGCCTGGTCTGGTGTCAGGTCTTCCTGGTCGTTCTTGGCGTAGGCGAAGACCAGATAGACCACATCGGCCGCCGTGCGCCAGTAGTAGATAACGCGGGCGCCGCCACGCTTGCCCCGGCCAGGCATGGCCCATCGCAGTTTTCTCAGCCCCTCGGCCCCTGGGATGAGCGGGCCTGCGTCCGGGTGTTCGATCAGGATGGATTGAAGGCCCCGCAGGTCTTCATCTGTCCAGTTGTCACGGCGGAAGGCTTGGAAGGGGGTGAGCTCGACGAAGACCATATGGCGTAGAAGCCTATACGCTTGCAGCGTAGAAAACAACGGTGCGGGATAGACCAGGCACAAGCCGACCTGCTGCGGTAGCCACCGGTGGCCCGCTCTCGAAAACTCCCCATATGTCCCTGGTTGGGCACTGACAAAACTGACATATCTAGGATTTGTCGGTTTTGTCAGTGCGGCTCAGGCACACATGGGCCGGAATTTTCATCCTCAGTGCCGAGCAGCCGCCGATGGCACGGACTTCGGATTGACCACAAACAGCACCCGCGGCTTGGTACGTGAAGGCTCCTGCCACTCCTCCAGGTGCCCCAGCTCCACCAGCAGCCCGAGCCCTTCCGCCACGCGCTTGGGGTCTGACAGGCCCGACCAGCAGGCCCGCTGAATGTCCCGCGTGCCGAACCCCTCCCGCGCCAGATCCCCCTTCCTGATCCGCTCCAGAATCCGCCGTGCCGTGTCCGCCTCGCTCCCCTGGGCGACCCCGTAGCAGCGCCGGGCATGCGTCTCCAGATATACCGCCCAATGCAGTGCCCGCAGCGTGGAGGCAAGGCCGACCGGGCCGCTGTGCCCGTCCCCGAGGTGGAAGGTCAGCGCCAGGGCCGGGACCAGCTTGCGGTACTTGGCCAGGTGGGATTCGAGGGCCGGGTACAGCTCGCCCGAGCGCAGGCCGGCTTCGAAACCGGTGCGCCAATCGGTGAAGGCCTCCAGGGCTTCTGGATCGAAGCGCAGGAAGGGTGGGCTGTCCTCGCCTTCCTGCTCGGCGCCACGGGCTAGGGCATCGAGGGCGTCCAGCTCGTCGAACACCGCGAAGGCCATGTCCTTGGCAGGGCCGTCCGGGTAGCGGTCCACGTTCTTCCAGGTGCCGCCGGTCTCCGGCCACACCAGCAGGCCGAAGCGGGCCAG
>NZ_MWUM01000090.1 GCF_002028455.1 Zoogloea sp. LCSB751
ATGAGTTGGGCGAGAGACGAGTTCGGGACGATACAGCTGGGCGATCGGCGGTTGAACAAGCGAGCGGTTCTGCTGGCCGAGCGGCTGGGTCAGCAACCTGGAGCGAGCATCCCCGGTGCCTGTGGAAACTGGGCGGAGACGGCGGCGGCGTATCGCTTCCTGAGCCATGATCAGGTGGGCTGGGAGGAGATCCTGACGGCGCATGCCCAAGCCAGCCAGGCGCGGATCCGGGAACATGCAGTGGTGCTGTGCCTGCAGGACACCACGGAGCTGGACTACAACGGCCAGGCGATGAGTGGGCTGGGGCCGCTGTCTTACGAGGCCCAGCGGGGCCTGTACCTGCACCCGACCTATGTCGTCAGCCCCGAACGGGAGCCGCTGGGCGTCACCAATGCCTGGACCTGGGCGCGGGAGTTCAAGAAGGGGGACACACCGCGGGGCGGGATTCTGGAGAGCGTGCGCTGGGTGGAGAGCTACGAGCGGAT
>NZ_MWUM01000091.1 GCF_002028455.1 Zoogloea sp. LCSB751
GGTCACCGTCGCCATAGCGCTCAAGTTCCGTGTATACCAGCCCCTTGCGTTCCGGGATGAGCCAGTGACGGTCGGTGTCTTCGGCCTGAATACGCAGCAACAGGTCGGCACCGAAGAAGCCTTTATCCAGCAGGGTCACTGACTTGTCCGGCAATGAGCGAATGAACTCGCTGGCCAGGGGGATTTCCCCTTTGCGGTACGGGCTGATGGCCGCGTTGGCAATGACATGCGAGCGGACATTCATGAGCGTGACCAACCGCAGCATCGGGTAGGGTGTCTGCCGGTTGGTTGAGGTGTTACCCGAGCCGAAATGTGCTCTGAGTTCAGGCATATCCTGGGTCCGGAACAGGGCCCCATCGATGGCAAAGACCTGTAAACCGTGCCACTGGTCTTCAGGATAACGTTCCCGCCCCCACACATCGGCGCACTGTTTGAACAGCCACTCGAGCGGCTGTTTGCCGAGTCGCTGAC
>NZ_MWUM01000092.1 GCF_002028455.1 Zoogloea sp. LCSB751
CGATATCGGCAAAGCCCTGCGTGAAGTGACCGGCTGGTATGTCCTTTAGCCTGTTATCTCAGATAGCAAAATGCCGCCCTAGGGTGCAATGCTGATCAGTTAAGGATCCATTGACCGATCCTTCTGCTGTAGGACAATCCGGAACCAATCACTGGTTCCGGATTTTTTATGTCTATTGCAAACGATCTGAACGATGTTGTTGAGGCATCTGGCGACATGCTGGCTCGGCTGGCCATTTTTGCCGACCATATTCCCGACGAATTGATTCCTGCCGCTGCCGCCTTGTCTGAAAAGGCCACTATCCGCCGACGCCGCTTACCTTCTGATATGGTCTTGTGGCTCGTCGTGGGGATGGCCTTTTTCCGCAATGAGCCCATCTCCGAGGTCGCTCGGCACCTCAACATCTGTGCAGAAGGGTTGGCCAATGATGCCTTGCTCGCGGACAGTGCCC
>NZ_MWUM01000093.1 GCF_002028455.1 Zoogloea sp. LCSB751
CGCTGCCCGCGACGCGGTGTATGCCGCAGCTCGAGAGCGCCATCCGGCCCGGTGGTCCGGCCCGATACGCGACTGGTTGTATTGACCCAGTAAAACCCTGCTCAGGTGTTAACCTTGAAAGGAACGACACATGAGTACGGCGATGGAAGACGAAATCAAACGTTGGACAGCCAAGCGCAAGAGCGCGTTGGTGATGGAGATCCTGCAAGGGAAGACGACGGTGGCGGAGGCCAGCCGTTCGTATGATCTGCCCCCGTCCGAGATCGAGACCTGGATCGACGAGGCGAAGCGGAGCATGGAGAACGCGCTGCGTGCCAACCCGCTAGATATCCGGGAGCAGTACGAGAAGCAGATCAAGCACCTGCAGGAAGCCTACGGGGAAGCGATGCTGGAGCTGCGTGCCCGAAAAAAATTGCAGTCCCTGCTGGGCGAGGACGAGAAGTGATC
>NZ_MWUM01000094.1 GCF_002028455.1 Zoogloea sp. LCSB751
TGCTGATAGTGCGTTAGCAACACAAATCACCACGGTGCAGGCCTCTGCTACAGCGGCCAACTCTGCGGCCTCAACGGCGCAAACTGCCGCAGATCAAGCTAAAGCTGATGCGGCCGCAGCCGCTGGGATCGCCAATGGCAAAGGCAAAGTGATCATTCAATCGTCAGCACCAGCGACAGCAGACCGTTTAGCGCAAAACCTATGGATTGACACCACAGGCAGCGCCAATACGCCAAAACGCTGGAACGGCTCAGCTTGGGTTGCTGTCACTGATAAAGCGGCCACGGATGCCGCCAGCGCCGCCGCAGTCGCACAAGCTGCCGCCGATGCAGCCAACACCAAGGCCACGCAAAACGCAGCTGCCATCCAAACCGAGCAGACAGCACGCGCCAATGCTGATAGCGCCTTAGGTCAGCGCATTGATACCGTGCAGGCCACAGCAGG
>NZ_MWUM01000095.1 GCF_002028455.1 Zoogloea sp. LCSB751
CAAAACTTAATGTAGGTAGTTCACCTTTCGCAGCAATGAACATCCAGATCACTGCGCCGAGTGACATTAAAAGCGAATCTGATAAAAATTTCTTCATATATCTGCTTTCCATTGATTAGTTGGGGTTAGATCCCTAGCTTTTCCAAAGCAATTAAAAGCTCATTTCTATTCATCACTAAAAGCTGATCTATAAACGAACTAGAAATAAGGGCGTTATGCGTAAACTCATCATGCGTATAACAAACACACCATCCATCCCCCGGTTGAAATGTAACATGGGCGCTATCATCTTCCAGTATATCACTGAGTGCTTTGCTTATAGGTTTGATAAGTTCATCGGACTTTTCTCTAAGTCTATTGGCTTTTTTTAGTGCTATCGATGCTTTTAGCATGAATGATGCTTTGTTGGTGATCGTTACAGTAAATGTAAGCGTGTTTGCTT
>NZ_MWUM01000096.1 GCF_002028455.1 Zoogloea sp. LCSB751
GGCTTGCAGCCTGCCGGAGCCTGGATCTCGGTGGCGATCACGCACGTGACCTCCAGCGTGCCGCCTTGACGATCCGGGAGGCTCACACGCTCAGCCCGCAAGACCTGTTCAACTGTCCGCGCCTTGCGCCCCCGCCCGGCGGGGATCTCAAAACACACCCGGCCCAGGGGCGTGCCGGCCATCACCCGGTCCCACAGCCTCTCGCCTTCGGGCAGGACCCGGTTGTGCTGGCAGCGCACCACATAGTCGGCGGCATACTCCAGTTCCCGGGCCTTGAGCAGCAGGGCCAGGATGTCCGACTCCCGGTCTCCCACGCAGATGTGCCGGGTGCCGGGCAAGGCCCGCGCCTGCTCGGCGATCCGCTCGTAGCTCTCCACCCAGCGCACGCTCTCCAGAATCCCGCCCCGCGGTGTGTCCCCCTTCTTGAACTCCCG
>NZ_MWUM01000097.1 GCF_002028455.1 Zoogloea sp. LCSB751
CCAGTGCTGCCGTATATAGTGCCCTAGCAGCTTGTGCTTGGGGGATAACGAGCTGACATAGTAAGAGGTATCTACCGTTCCTTTTCCGTTGGCGCTGCGGTGACGCTCAACGGCAATGATGCTGCGGATTGTCGGCCATTTCTCCGTCAACTCTGGCGGTAATTTGGCTTTTAATTGAAACACATAACGCTCTTCCTGGCGGCCATGTCCACTCTCTTTGTGCTCGACGACAATCTTCTCTTTCTGGGCGTCAAACAGTGACTGGAATTGCGATTGAACCGCTTGATACAGCTTCGGTTGATTATTCTTGACCTGTACCACTACATGAGCCTTCTTCTCGCTGATTTTCTCCAGTGTCTCACGCTGACAATGCAACGCATCGAGTGTGACAACGGCTCCTTTTAGCTCAAGAATGTCCAG
>NZ_MWUM01000098.1 GCF_002028455.1 Zoogloea sp. LCSB751
CTGGCCGGTGACATGCTGCATCATCGCCTGCATGGCCTGACGCTCCATGTCCAGCGCCTTCTGGCCGACCTCCTGCCCGCGCTGCTCCAGGTAGCGGATAGCCAGCTCGGGGGTCATCGCCCGTAGACCGCCTGGGAGGCGTTCTCGCTGCGTCCACTCGGCTACCCTGGTCAACCCCTGCTCGTAGTTACGCACGGTGCCTACGGAGCGCAGGTGATGGCCCTGCAGGGCTTTCATGATGTAGGCGGCCTGGGCCGCCGGTGCGCGGAAGGTGGCCATCAGTGGCCGGCCTGTTTGGTCAGCCAGCGGACCACGGTGCTGTGCACCACGCTGATCCGGTGAGCGCGTAACCAGCGTTGCAGCTCGGCCACGGTCGCGCCGGCCTGGTGCAGGGCGAGCAGTTCGGCACGGTG
>NZ_MWUM01000099.1 GCF_002028455.1 Zoogloea sp. LCSB751
TTAGGGAAGGTGCGAATAAGCGGGGAAATTCTTCTCGGCTGACGCAGTCATTTCATTTCTTCATGTTTGAGCCGATTTTTTCTCCCGTAAATGCCTTGAATCAGCCTATTTAGACCGTTTCTTCGCCATTTAAGGCGTTATTCCCAGTTTTTAGTGAGATCTCTCCCACTGACGTATCATCTGGTCCACCCGAAACAGGTTGGCCAGCGTGAATAACATCGCCAGTTGGTTATCGTTTTTCAGCAACCCCTTGTATCTGGCTTTCACGAAGCCGAACTGTCGCTTGATGATGCGAAATGGGTGCTCCACCTTGGCCCGGATGCTGGCTTTCATGTATTCGATGTTGATGGCCGTTTTGTTCTTGCGTGGATGCTGTTTCAAGGTTCTTACCTTGCCGG
>NZ_MWUM01000009.1 GCF_002028455.1 Zoogloea sp. LCSB751
ATCCCGCGCATCACCTCTTCAACCGCACCGGCCGTCATCGGCCCCGTCACCACCTGATCCAGCCACTGCTGCGCGCCCTCCGGCAACGCTGCAACCGGTGGCAATGGCGTCTTCTCTTTCTTCTTGGGCATACCTTCATCCTTTCTGGATGCTGTTATGCCTCAAACACAAAAATTCCGACAGGCTCGTCGAGAGGCGGGCTGGCCGCTCGAACAGCTTGAGGCAGTGGCTAAGAGGCTTCGATTCAACCTTGAAGGTGCCGCTCCCCATCTGCCAAGCCGCTGTCGTGGAAGAACAGATCATGATCTCGGCCGTTGCTGAGATTGATATCCCCTCGACGCTGGCAGCCCTTGACAGGCTAGAAGAGTGCCTGCGCATTTGGCGGACGGCGCGTGGTTTTTTTATAGGACAGCAATGGAGATGAACTTCGAACCCGACACTTTGGCATTCGCGAAAGAGCTGTATTGGGCCTCATCGGCCGAGCGCATCAGCCTAATTCGTGCAAGGGTGCCAGCTTCCCATATCCTAGAGCTCGCGGAGGCGATGAGCCTCTCGCGGAAGCGCCTTCTGAGCGTGTGATTGGGCTCGTACGTCTCATCGGTCAGGTTGCGGTGATGGTGAACGACTCGAGGGATCCGAAGGATTTCGATGCGGCACGATGGGTCGGCGAGTGGCTGGAGCCGCCGGCTCCAGCATTGGGAGGGGGCAGGCCGGCGGAGTATATGGATACGCTGACGGGGTAGGCGCTTGTTTCCAATCTGCTCGTACAGTCGCAAGCTGGAGTGTTCGCCTGATGTGCGGATGAAGACGGGCATGCCAAGTACGCAGGTCTCGATTGCCGAGACGTTATGGCCAATCAGGCCATGCTCGGTCCAGAGGGGATGGGGGCGGTCGGCTGGGCTTTAGCATTTCGAGCCATATCTACCCGCAGAATGTGACAAAGCCCTCGAAAACGAGGGCTTTGTCACATTCTGAAGCGGGCGTCGATGACGCCCGCTTGCGTTACGAATATATTGCCAGCGTTTCTGAAAAAATTACGAATATATTGTCCAGAAACACCGCTTCGCGATCAGGCGAAGTTGGCGGCAGCGAAGTCCCAGTTAGCCAGGCTGTTCAGGAAGGTTTCCACGAACTTGGGACGGGCGTTGCGGTAGTCGATGTAGTAGGCGTGTTCCCACACGTCGATGGTCAGCAGGGGCTTGCCTTCGCCGCTCTTCAGCGGGTTGCCGGCAGCACCGGTGTTGACGATGTCGACGGAGCCGTCGGCCTTCTTGACCAGCCAGGTCCAGCCGGAACCGAAGTTGCCGACGGCGGAAGCCTGGAAGGCCTTCTTGAACTCGTCGAAGGAGCCCCACTTGGCGTTGATGGCGTCAGCCAGCGCACCGCTGGGAGCGCCGCCGCCGTTCGGCTTCAGGGAGCTCCAGAAGAAGGTGTGGTTCCAGACCTGGGCGGCGTTGTTGTAGATGCCGCCGGCCGGAGCCTTCAGGAAGGTCTCTTCCACGGACAGGTTTTCGTACTCGGTGCCCGGGATGAGGTTGTTCAGGTTGGTCACATAGGCCTGGTGGTGCTTGCCGTAGTGGTATTCGAAGGTTTCTTCGGAAATGTGGGGAGCCAGGGCGTTCTTGGCGAAGGGCAGTTCGGGCAGGGTATGAGCCATTTGTTTCTCCGGGGTATAAGAAATTGTCCGACCATTCTAGTCGGGATTGGATTCTCTGCACAATCGGCCTCGGCGTACCAAATCCGGTCGCCGGTTCCACCCGCTATTTTGCACCGCAACTAGCCGGAATGCTTGTCTACCTTTGCATCTACGACACCGTCGTGGAATTCGATGCGGATGAGATTCCCTGGAACGAGCCCGCTGGCTGAGCGGATGATCTGCCCCGAGGCATCCCGTGTGATGCTGTAACCACGGGACAGCACACCGCGGGGATCGAGGTGGGTCAGGTGCTGGCCCAGGGTAGTGAGTTGTGTCCGGCGGTCGGTGAGCAGTGTGCGCATGGCGCGTTGCAGTCCCTGTTCCAGCGTACTCAGTTTCTGCCGGCAGCTGGCCAGATCGGGGCGGTGGGCGGCCAGGCGAAGCTCCAGCGTGGTGACCTTTGTCCGGTGTGCGGAAAGCTGCTGGGTGATGCGGGCCTGCTGGCGTTGCCGCAGATTTTCTAGTTGCAGACGCCCGGCGTGCAGTCGCTGGCGGGGGTGGATCAGGCGGGCCGCGGCCCGGTCGATGCGCTGGGCTGCGTTTTCGATGCGCCGTTCCATGGCCCGCTTGAGGCGGTGCGCCAGTTGTTCCAGTCCTTCCCGTGCTTCCACGTAGCCGGCGCTGACCAGTTCGGCCGCCGCGGTCGGTGTCGCAGCACGCAGGTCGGCGGCGAAGTCGGCGATGCTCACGTCGGTCTCGTGGCCGACGCCGACCACCACCGGCAAGGGGCAGGTGCGAATGGCCCGGGCGACGCCCTCGTCATTGAAGGCGGCGAGGTCTTCCAGGCTGCCGCCGCCGCGCACCAGCAGCAGCACGTCGTTGCCGTCCTGCCGGGCGCGGAGGCCGGCCTGGCGGATGGCTGCGGCGATCTGGGCGGGTGCGTCGGCGCCTTGGACCAGACTGGGGTAGAGACTGACCGGGACGTGTGGCGCGCGACGTGCCAGTGCGGCCGTCACATCGAGCCAGGCGGCGGCCTGGGGCGATGTGACGACCGCGATGCCCTGCGGAAAGCGCGGCAATGGCCGCTTGCGTGCCGGGTCGAACAAGCCTTCCGACTCCAGGCGCGCTTTCAGGCGCAGGAAGGCCTCGTAAAGATTCCCCACACCGGCCTGGCGAATGGATTCGATATTCAGCTGGTAATCCCCGCGGGCTTCGAACAGCGTCACCAGCGCGCGCACTTCGACGCGCATGCCGTGTTCCAGGCGGAAGCCGAGCAACTGGGCACGGTTGCGCCACATGGTGCAACGCACCTGAGCCTGATCGTCCTTGAGCGTGAAGTACACATGCCCGGAGGCGGCGCGGGTGAGGGTCGAAACCTCTCCGGCGACCCACAGCAGGGGGAAGCTGCCTTCCAGCGCTTCGCGGGCCGCGCGGTTGAGCCAGGATACGGAAACGACTTCGCCGGAGTTGACTTTGGTGCTGGTTTGCGGGGTGTTCATGGGGGCGAATTCTACCGGAATCCACATCCCGCCCGTGGCGGGCCAAAAAAATCCAGTTCAGACCCTTGACTTGCCGAAAAACTTGTAAGTGATTGATTTATAACATATGTGTATGTCGCCTCATTTTTGACCCGACCACTAAAAGTCCTTACAAACTACGGGTTTAGCGCCCACCCTTGGCATCAATCCACAAAGTTATCCACAGAATTTGTGGATTGTCTGACACGCTCCATGTGTTGCTCTGCAACCTAGGGCAGGTTAGAGTCATGGGCTTCGTCCGATTCCCAGGAGCGTTCGCGTGTTCGCCATTCTTCAAGCTGCCGGCTGGCCCATCTGGCCCTTGTTGTTTGCTTCGATCGTGGCTGTCGCCTTGATCATCGAGCGGCTCATCACGCTGCGCCGCAGCAAGATCCTGCCCGATGGCCTGGTGGACAAGGTGGTTGCCGAAATGCGCCAGAGTGGCGTGACTTCCGAGATGCTCAACCGCGTTGCGCTCAGCTCCCCGCTGGGGCGTGTGCTGGCCGCCGGGCTGCGCAATGTGCGCAGCCCGCGTGATGTGATGAAGGAATCCATCGAGGAAACCGGTCGCGCGGTAACCCACGACCTGGAGCGTTTCCTGACCACCCTCGGCACCATCGCATCAATCAGTCCGCTGATGGGCCTGTTCGGCACGGTCGTCGGCATGATCGAGATTTTCGGTTCCCAGGCACCTGGCGGCTCCAACCCCCAGCAACTGGCCCACGGTATCTCCATCGCCCTCTACAACACCGGTTTCGGCCTGGTCATCGCGATCCCGAGCATGATCTTCTGGCGCCATTTCCGCGCCACCGTCGATGGCCTGGTGATCGAGATGGAGCAGCAGGCGATCCGTCTCGTCGAACTGATCCACGGCGAACGCCGCTGAGGCACCGGCCATGAACTTCAGTCGCGGCCGCTCCCGCGAGGAGCCGGAAATCAACCTGATTCCGATGATCGACGTGCTGTTGGTGATCATCATCTTCCTGATGCTCACCACGACCTATTCGCGCTTCGCCGGGCTGGAAATCAACCTGCCCACCGCAGACGCGCAAGTCAGCGACGACAAGCCGGTCGAGATCAACGTGGCCGTCACCGCCGGTGGCGAGGTGGTCATCAACAAGCGGCCGGTCAGCGGCACCGATGTGGCTGCCATTGCTGCGGCGCTGCGTGCCGTGGCGCCCGCCAACGCGAAGGATCCGGTGGTCATCATCAATGCGGACGCCAAGGCGGTCCATCAGCGCGTCATCGATGTGATGCAGGCGGCGCAGCAGGCCGGGCTGATTCACATTTCTTTCGCCACTCAGGCTGCCCAGCGCTGAGTCTGCAGTCATCCATGCCTCGTAGCGCCCCCGGATTCTGGCAGAGCCGAGGGGCGCTCGCATGGAGCCTCTTTCCTCTTTCCCTGTTGTTCGTATTGCTGGCCGGCCTGCGTCGCCGGCTCTTTGCGTGGGGCATCCTGAAGTCCGTCCGCTTGCCGGTGCGGGTCGTCGTCGTCGGTAACGTCGCTGTGGGCGGAAGTGGCAAGACGCCCGTCGTGCTGTGGTTGGTTGAGCTTTTGCGCAACCGGGGCTTCAAGCCGGGCATCGTCAGTCGTGGTTACGGCGGGTCGGTCGAAGGCGTCGCTGCGGTACCCGCCGATGGCGATCCAGCCCGTTTCGGCGACGAGCCGGTGATGATGGCGGCACGCTCCGGCTGCCCGGTCTTTGTCGGGCGCGACCGTCCGGCGGCG
Organism: Zoogloea sp. LCSB751; assembly: GCF_002028455.1. Classification (GTDB taxonomy): domain Bacteria; phylum Pseudomonadota; class Gammaproteobacteria; order Burkholderiales; family Rhodocyclaceae; genus Zoogloea. The sequence continues at coordinate 4,883 of NZ_MWUM01000009.1, forward strand.
GGGCAGGCTTTGCTGAACGCCCATCCGGACGTGGATGTGCTGATTGCCGACGATGGTCTCCAGCATTACCGGCTGGCGCGGGATCTTGAAGCAGTGGTCGTGGATGAGGCGACCCTCGGCAACTGCCTGCGTCTGCCGGCGGGGCCGCTGCGGGAAGGTCTGGGCCGCGTTCGCGAAGCGGGGCTGGTGCTGGCCCACGGTGCCTTGTCGGAAGGCTTGTCCGCAAAGATCCGCCCGGTACCTGTGTTCCAGTTCGGGCTGGCCGGTTCGCTGTTCGAGCGGCTCGGGCGACGTGAAGAGCGTTGCGACGCAGCCGCCTTCCGTGGCCGCCGGATCCATGCAATGGCCGGCATCGGACGGCCGGAACGCTTCTTCGCCCAGCTCGAAGGGTTGGGGTTGAGCATCCAGCGGCGCCCCTTTCCGGATCATCATGTGTTTACAGCAGCCGATCTGGGCATTGCCGATGGCGATGTGCTTCTGATGACCGAGAAGGATGCGGTAAAATGCGCGCCTTTCGCCCCAGCTGACAGCTGGGTGTGGCCGGTCCGCGCGCAGGTTGCGCCGGGGGCGGCGGAACTGATAGTGGAGAAGCTCGATGGACCCCCGACTGCTTGAAATCCTGGTGTGCCCGATTACCAAGGGCCCGCTCGACTTCCACAAGGACAAGCAGGAGCTGTGGAGCGTCAGCGCCCGCCTGGCTTACCCGATTCGCGACGGCATCCCGGTGATGCTGGAGGAAGAAGCCCGGTCGCTGACCGACGAAGAAATCGCCCAGTCCCGCTGACATGGGTTTCCGTATCGTCATTCCCGCCCGCTACGCGAGTAGCCGGTTGCCGGGCAAGCCGCTGCTCGACATCGCCGGCAAGCCGATGGTTCTGCGTGTCCTCGATCGTGCGCTGGAGGCCGGCGCCGACGAGGTATGGGTGGCTACCGATCATGAAGGCATCGCCGCAGTGGTCGAACAGGCCGGTGGCAAGGTCGTGGTCACCGATGCCGGGCATCCGTCGGGCACCGACCGCCTGGCCGAAGTGGCAACGCAACTGGGCTGGGGCGACGACGACATCGTCGTCAACGTGCAGGGTGACGAGCCGCTGATTCCGGCGGGGCTGATCGGTCGTGCGGCCGAGTGCCTGGCTGGCGACGCAGAGGCCGCCATCGCCACCGCCTGTCATCCCCTGGGTTCGGCGGAAGAGTTCTTCAATCCGAACGTGGTGAAGGTGGTGCTCGATGCCCGGAGCCGGGCGCTCTATTTTTCGCGGGCGCCGATCCCCTGGGCGCGGGACGCTTTTGCGGCCGAGCGCGGCGTGCTGCCCGTCGGCCTGCCGGCCTATCGCCACATCGGCCTGTATGCCTATCGGGCCGGCTTCCTCAAGCGTTATTCCACGCTGACGCCATCTCCGCTGGAGCAGTGGGAAGCACTCGAACAGCTGAGGGCGATGGCCCATGGTTTCCCCATCCGGGTCATGGTGCTGGACCAGGCCCCGCCCGCCGGAGTGGATACCGCCGAAGATCTTGAACGTGTCCGCCGGGCGTTTGACCTTGCGGAAGTTTCGCGATAGTTTCGCAATCCCATGTCGTATCGACAATAACCAGAGGAGGGAAAGACATGCGTTTGATTCTGTTGGGACCGCCGGGCGCCGGCAAGGGCACCCAAGCCAATTACATCAAGGAAAAGTTCGGTATTCCGCAGATTTCCACCGGCGACATGCTGCGTGCGGCCGTCAAGGCCGGCACCCCGTTGGGCATCGAGGCCAAGAAGGTCATGGATGCCGGCGGCCTCGTGTCCGACGACATCATCATCGGTCTGGTGAAGGACCGCCTGAAGGAAGCCGACTGCCAGTCCGGCTACATGTTCGACGGCTTCCCCCGCACCATTCCGCAGGCCGAAGCCATGAAGGCTGCCGGCGTGCCCATCGATTTCGTGCTCGAGATCGACGTGCCCGATGAAGAGATCATCGGCCGCATGTCCGGTCGCCGCGTGCACGTGGCTTCCGGCCGCACCTACCACGTCAAGTTCAACCCGCCCAAGGTGGAAGGCAAGGACGACGAGACCGGCGAGCCGCTGATCCAGCGCGACGACGACAAGGAAGAGACCGTCAAGAGGCGTCTCGACGTGTACCACGCCCAGACCAAGCCGCTGGTCGCCTATTATTCCGATTGGGCGGCCAAGGGTGATGCGACTGCGCCCCAGTACCGCAAGATCGGCGGCCTGGGCAAGGTCGAGGAAATCCGCGAGCGTGCTTTCGAAGCGCTGAAGTAAGCGCCCAGTCCGCACTCGCAAAGGGCCGGCTTCAAGCCGGCCTTTGTTTTTTCAGTGGCGCAATCTGCGGCAAGAGGATCCGAATGGCGAAGAATCTACTTTATGCACAGTCGGGCGGCGTGACTGCGGTCATCAATGCGTCGGCGGCCGGCGTCATTGCCACCGCGCGCCAGGCTGGCGATGCGGTCGGGTGTGTATTGGCTGCGCGCAACGGCATCCTGGGCGTGCTGCGGGAAACCTTGCTGGACACCGCTGCCCTGTCGGACGCCGACCTGGCCCGCCTGCGTGCGACGCCGGGCGGCGCCTTCGGGTCATGTCGTTTCGACCTGGATGCGCTGGAGCGTAACCCGGCCCAGTATGATCGCCTGTTTGACGTGCTGGCGGCCCATGATGTCACCTGCTTTCTTTACAACGGTGGCAACGGCTCGATGGAAACCTGCCGCCAGATCCAGGTCGCGGCAGACCAGCGCGCTTATCCCCTGACCGTGGTCGGGGTGCCGAAGACTGTCGATAACGACATCGTCTTGACCGACTGTTGTCCAGGGTACGGCTCGGCGGCCAAGTACTTGGCCACGTCGATCCGCGAGGTCGGCCTTGATCTGGCGGCGATGACGACCGGTGGCGGGCGGGCCTTCGTGCTGGAGGTCATGGGGCGTAACGCCGGCTGGCTGGCGGCGGCCTGCGCGCTGGCCGCGGAAGAAGAGGACGCTGCACCGCATCTGATCCTGCTGCCCGAGGTGCCGTTCGATGAAGCAGCCTTCCTCGCCCGTGTGAAGGAGGTCGTCGAGCGCATCGGCGCCTGCGCGATCGTTGTGGCAGAAGGCATTCGTGGCCCTGACGGGAAGATCCTGGCAATGCTCGACCGCAATCAGAAGGGTTACATCCAGCTGGGGGGGGCGGGTGAGGTGGTGGCCGAGCGCATCCATGCTTGCCTCGGCTACAAGGTGCACTATGCGTTGGCCGATTATCTGCAGCGTTCGGCCCGGCATCTGGCATCGCGCACGGATACTGCTCAGGCTTTCGCCGTCGGCAAGGCGGCGGTACGGCGGGCGCTGGCCGGGGAGCAGGGCGTCGTCGGCATCGACCGGGTTTCGGACCAGCCCTATCGCTGGCGGACCAATCTGAATCCCTTTGAGCGGGTGGCCAACCTGGAGCGCGCGTTGCCGCCCGGGTTCATCGCCGCAGACGGCTTCGGAGTTACCGAAGCCTTCCGAACCTGGTGCCGCCCGCTGATTGCCGGTGAAGACTGGCCACCCTTCAGGGACGGACTGCCCCATTACCTGCACCTGAAGCTGCCCTTGCTGCCGGCGCGCCTGCCTTCTTACGAGGTTTGATCCGGCGCTGTGGCCGTCTTCCTGGCGGACGGCCGCGCGCGTCGGATCAGGCCGGGACGGCCGGGTTGAGGCTGTAAGTGCCGGTCAGGCTGGCCTGGGCGAGGATGTGTCCGGTCATCGCATCACGTACCTGTTGGCCTGTGAAGATGCCTTCGATGGGCAGGCGGGGAATGTCCAGCGCGTACACCGTGAAGACGTAGCGGTGCCGGATGGCATCGTTCCACGGCGGACAGGGGCCGTCATAGCCGAAGTAGTTGCCCTTCATCTGCTCGTCGCCGGCGAACCAGCCGGTGTAGTCGTTCACGCCGTGGCGGCTGCCGTCGGGCAGGTCCGGGCCAGGCTTGCCGTTGGGCGTCACTGCGCTGGAGTGGGCGCCCTCCGCAATGCTGGTGACGGAGGCTGGCAGGTCGATCAGCGTCCAGTGGAAGAAGTCCACGCGGGGCAGGTCGGCCGGCACCGAGCGCCCTTCCTGATTGACGTCGTCGCCGCGGCTCGGGACATCCGGGTCGTGGCAGATCAGCACGAAGGAGCGGGTGCCGGCAGGTGCGTCGCTCCAGTCCAGCTGCGGATTGCGGTTGCTGCTGAGGCTCACATGGCCTTCTGCGGCGGGCACGCAGAAGGCGAACTGGCCGGGAATCACGCTGCCGTCGGCAAAGCTGTCGCTGTGTATCTTCATCTTGCTTCGTCTCCCTGGGTGGTTTGGACGATTGTAGCCAAGATCACCGTCAGGTCGTACCGCGCCGACGGAAGTCGGTCAGCCGGAAGCCGAGGGCGAACAGGACGGCGAAATACACGGCGATACCGCCGCAGATCAGTGCCGACAGGCGGACGACTCGCTCCAGGCTGCTGGCGTGCAGCCACAGATTGTCCGGGCCGGCGGTGAAATAGAGGCCACTGGCAAGGGCCAGCAGCGCAACGGCCAGCTTGGCACCGAAGGCGCTCCAGCCCGGCTGGGGGTTATAGACGCCGCGGGCGCGCAGGCCACGGTACAGCAGGGTGGCGTTGAAGCAGGAGGCGAGGCCGATGGACAGGGCCAAGCCGGCATGCTGGAAGGGGCCGATGAAGATGAGGTTCATCAGCTGGGTGATGATCAGCGACATGATGCCGATGCGCACCGGCGTGCGGACGTCCTGACGGGAATAGAAGGCCGGGGCGAGCACCTTGACGAGGATCAGCCCGGTCAGCCCGAGGCTGTAGGCGACCAGCGCGGTCCGCGTTTGCAGCACGTCGTTGGCACTGAAGGCGCCGTGGTGGAACAGGGTGCTGATCAGCGGTACGGCCAGCAAGGCAAGGCCAACGGACGCCGGCAGCGTCAGCAGCAGGGTCAGGCGCAGCCCCCAGTCCAGCAGTGCGGAGAACTCGGCCGGCTTCTCGTCGGCATGCATCTTGGACAGGCTGGGCAGCAGGATGGTGCCGAGTGCCACGCCGAGCATTCCGGACGGAAATTCCATCAGGCGGTCTGCGTAGTACAGCCAGGACACGCTGCCGCTCGGCAGGAAGGAGGCGAAGACCGTGTTGATCAGCAGGGAGATCTGGCTGACCGACACGCCGAGGATGGCTGGCGCCATCAGCTTCAGGATGCGCCGCACGCCGGGGTCGGAGAAGTCCAGCGAGAAGCGCGGCAGCATGCCGATTTTGGCCAGCGGACGTAATTGCAGCACGACCTGGGCGAGCCCGCCGATGAAGACGGCCCAGCCGAGCACCAGGATGGGGGGGTGGAAATAGGGGGCGGCAAAAAGCGCCATGAAGATGAAAGACAGATTCAACAGCACCGGCGTGAAGGCCGGAATCGCGAAGCGGCTCCAGGTGTTCAGCACGCCGCCGGCGAGGGCCACCAGCGACATGAAGAAAATGTACGGGAAGGTGATGCGGGTGAGCTGGACGGTCAGCTCGAACTTTTCTGCGTTGTCGGAAAAGCCGGGGGCGGTGGCGTAGATGATGACCGGTGAGGCCAGTGCTCCAAGGATCGAGACGATCAGGACGACGAGGCCCAGGGCGCTTGCCACGTGATTGATCAGGCGGTGGGTTTCATCGGGGCCGCGCTTGTTTTTATATTCCGCCAGGATGGGGACGAAGGCCTGGGAGAAGGCGCCCTCCGCGAACATGCGGCGTAACAGGTTGGGGAGCCGAAAGGCGACGACGAAGGCATCCATTTCGATGCCGGCGCCAAAGGCGCGGGCCTGGACGAAATCGCGCACGAAACCCAGTATCCGCGACAGCAGGGTCATTCCGCTGACCGTGGCGAGGGCGCGGAGAAGGTTCATCGAAGCCATTGAGGGGGTGGGGCGGGCCAAAGAGGGGCGATGTTAGCGGCTTATTGCGCTGTGCAGCAATGCGATTTTTGCAGTAAAAACAGGGGCGCCCGGGGTGTGACGCCCGCCCTGAAGGGCGATAGGGTAAAATGGCAAAAATTTCTATGAGTTCGACCGGATGAAAACAACGTTCCTAGATTTTGAGCAGCCTATTGCAGAGCTTGAGGCGAAGATCGAAGAACTACGCTTTGTGCAGGACGATTCGGCGGTGGACATCTCCGAGGAGATCGCCCGCCTGGAGCAGAAGAACCACGGCCTGACCAAGGATATCTACGCCAAGCTGACGCCTTGGCAGAGCGCGCTGGTGGCGCGCCATCCCCAGCGCCCTTATACGTTTGACTACGTGCAGCACATCTTCACCGACTTCGAAGAGCTGCACGGCGATCGCAATTTTGCCGACGACAAGGCGATCGTCGGCGGCCTGGCGCGCTTCAATGGCCAGTCCTGCATGGTGATCGGCCATCAGAAGGGTCGCGATACCAAGGAAAAGCTGTTCCGCAATTTCGGCATGCCGCGTCCCGAAGGCTATCGCAAGGCGATGCGCCTGATGAAGCTGGCCGAGAAGTTCGGGCTGCCGGTGTTCACCTTCGTAGACACGCCGGGTGCCTATCCCGGCATTGATGCGGAGGAGCGCGGCCAGTCGGAGGCTATCGGCCACAATCTGCTGGTGATGGCGGAGCTGAAGGTGCCGCTGATCTGCACGATCATCGGCGAAGGCGGCTCAGGCGGTGCATTGGCCATTGCGGTCGGCGACCAGTTGCTGATGCTGCAGTATTCCACCTATTCGGTGATTTCCCCTGAAGGCTGCGCTTCCATCCTCTGGAAGAGCGCCGATCGTGCCCCCGATGCGGCTGAGACCATGGGGATCACCGCGTCGCGGCTCAAGTCTCTCGGGCTCGTCGACAAAGTGGTGAACGAGCCGGTGGGCGGTGCCCATCGCGATCATCGGGCGATGGCACAGAACCTCAAGCGGGCGCTGCAGGATGCTTTGCGCCAGGTGTCCGAGCTGTCGCCGTCGGAACTGCTCGAGCGTCGTTTCGAGCGACTGATGAGCTACGGCAAGTTCAAGGAAATTGCCGTCGACTGAGCTCGCAGCCCGAGTTGCCGCAAGCTGGCGGCAACTCTCCCGCGCATCTGGCCCGGTCCGGGTCGGGTTGAGCGGCGGCCTCGATTCTTCCGTATTGACGCACGTACTGGCCGGTCTGCGGCGGGAGCTCGGGATCGGCTTGAGCGCAGTGCACGTTCATCATGGGCTGGTTGCGGGTTCCGAGGCATGGAGTGACACCTGCTCCGATCTGTGCGCGGCTCTCGATGTGCCATTGGCTGTTTGTAGGGTTCAGGTGGACCGGGCCCATTCGGGCGGCCTTGAGGCGGCCGCGCGGGAGGTCCGCCGGACGGCGCTGCTGAGCGGCCTGGACGGCGGCGTGCTGGCTCTGGCCCATCATCGGGACGATCAGGCCGAAACCATTCTCTTCCGTGCATTGCGCGGCACCGGGGTCAAGGGGCTGGCCGGCATGCACGATGCCATGGATGTCGGAGTGGGTAGTTGCATCTGGCGTCCTCTGCTGGATGTTCCGCGCGCCGTGCTGCACGCATATGCGGTTCGCTATGGCCTGCGCTGGGTGGACGACCCGAGCAACACGGATACGACGTTTTCCCGCAATTTCCTGCGTAACGACATCCTGCCGCAGCTGGAGGGGCGTTTTACCGGTGCGTCGGCCAACCTCGCCCGTTTGGGGCGGCTGGCCGGCGAGGCGGAACTGCTGCTGGAGGAACTGGCCGACAGCGACCTGGATAGGCTGCGCATGGCGGGAACCACGCAAATGAGACGTCCGCTGGCGCTTGAATTGTCGTCCGCCCGGCTGCGCAATGTGTTGCGACGCCTGTTGGCGCAGGCCGGCGTGACAATGCCGGAAGAAGGGTTGCTGCGGGAGGTCGAGCGGCAGTTCCGGGAGAATGGCGCGGCGTCCGGTTCGAGAATCCGCTTGGGCGAAGTTGTGCTGTGTGTCTACCGGGAGCGCTGGTGGCTCGAGGCGGCCGCTGCGCCGGTGGCGGTGTCCGGATCCCGTCTTTGGAATGGCGAACCCTCCCTGCCCTGGGCGGGAGGTGTGCTCAGTTTCGCTACGGAGTACGGGCAGGGGCTGGCGGCGGGCCTATTGATGACGGGCGTGCCGTGCCGGGTGCAGAGCAGGGTGGCGGGCGTACGCATGCGCCTGCATGCCGGGAGTCCATCCCGTAGCCTCAAGAACCTGTGGCAGGAAGCGGGAATTCCGCCTTGGTTGAGGGACGCGGTGCCGATGTTGTGGGTCGGTGAGCGCCTGGCGTGGATCGCCGGGGTTGGCGTGGCTGCCGAATTTCAGTGTCCGCCCGGTGAGGCGGGCATCCAGCCGCGCTGGTCAGTGTTCGCCTGAATTTCCCGTGCCTCCGGCGCCCTTGTCCCGACCGGGGGCGAGCAACTGGGCCAGCTCGACAGCAGAGCGCACGCCCATTTTCTCGAAGACCCGTGCTCGGTGGACCTCGACGGTGCGCATCGAGATGTTCAGTTCGTCGGCAATGACCTTGTTGAACTTGCCCGCCAGTACCAGGTTCATGACTTCCTGCTCCCGGGGGGTCAGCAAGGCAAGATGGTGGGTGACGGAGGCCTGGGTCGCCTGGCTGGCCTGGCGTTTGGCGTCGCTGGCCAGCGCGCGGATGACCACGTCCACCAGCGCATTGTCGTCGAAGGGTTTCTCGAGGAAATCGAAGGCGCCTTTCTTTAGCGCACCAACGGCCATCGGCACGTCGCCATGGCCGGTCAGGAAGATGACGGGCAATGTGTTGCCGCGTTCCTGCAGCACGTCGAAGCATTCCAGGCCGCTCATTTCCCGCATGCGGATGTCCAGCACGATGCAGCCATGCCAATCCGGTTGCCAGGCGGCCAGGAATTCCTCGGCAGAACTCCATTCCGCACTCGCCACCTCCCGGGTCCGGAAGAGCCAGGTGAGGGCGTCGCGGATGGCTTCGTCGTCGTCGACAATATGGGCGAGGGGCGTGCTCATGGCGGGATCGGCAGGGAGAAGTGGAAAATCGTACCACCGCCCGGGTTGTTCTCGAAACTCAGGCGGCCCCGGTGCAGTTCGGCGATCGAGCGGCAGATGTTGAGTCCGATGCCCATGCCCTCGGCCTTGGTGGTGAAGAAGGGGGCGAACAGCTTCTCGGCGACTTCGGGCGGGATGCCCTTGCCCTGATCCGCCACACTGCACAGCAGCATGCCGCTTTGCTGCTGAGTCTGGATCAGCAGGCGGCGCGTTTCGCGCGGGTTGTCCGCCATGGCGTCCATGCCGTTGCGGATCAGGTTTACGGCGACCTGTTCGATCATCACCGGATCTGCGTGAACGCAGGGCAGGTTCTCTTCCAGTTCCAGTTCGATGAGGACGCCACGTCGTTCGGCGTCGGGCTCCACCAGCCCAACGGCTTCCTTCAGGATGATATTCACGTCTACTGCTTCGAATTTCGGTTCGCTGCGCCGGACGAAGGTGTGCACCCGCCGGATGATCTGGCCGGCCCGCTGGGCCTGCTTGCCGATCTTTTCGAGGATCGTCGTGAGTTCTTTTTTTGGCAGTTCGCCGTTGCCGAGCATGTTCAGGCAGCCGGTGTTGTAGCTGGAGATGGCAGCCAGTGGCTGGTTGAGTTCGTGGGCCAGGGTGGACGCCATCTCGCCCATGGTGACCAGGCGTGCGGTGGCCTGAAGGCGCTCCTGCTGCTGGCGGGCAAGTTCCTGGGCGCGCTTCTGTTCGGTGACATCCACCACCGAGCCCATCCAGCCGATGTGCTTGCCATTGGAGTCGATCAGCGGTGCCTCGATGAGCAGGGCGTCGAAGCGCTCACCATTGCGGCGCATCAGGCGGATCTCCATCCCCTGGGGCGGCGCATTGCCACCCAGCACCAGTTCATGGACGGCACGGGTGCGTTCCAGGGCTTCCGGGGCCCAGTAGGGCATGGGCGGCATCAGCCCGACCAGTTCTTCGGCGCTCCATCCGACCATGCGGCAGAAAGCCGGGTTTACGTAAGTGATCTTGCCGGTCAGATCGCGGGCGCGCATGCCGGTGTTGAGGGAGTCCTCCATTGCCTTGCGGAAGGCGTGTTCGGCGCTGAGGGCCCGTTCCGCCTGCTGCCGGCGCTTCATGTGCCGACGCAGTTGCCACAGGCTCCATACGATGGCCGCGCCGAGGATGCCGAGGGACCCCATCAGCAGCAGCGGAATCCAGCGGACTTCGCTTTTGTAGGCGGTGACGTTGACCGTCAGGCCGTGACCGGGCGGCTCGAAGGGAATCTCGTAGTTGAGGCTCGACAGCGGGGAGACCTTGGATTTGGCGGCGATCTCGGTGCCCAGATTGTTGCTGACCGAAACCCGGTAGCGTTCGGAGAACCACCATGGAATCTGGCGGCCGAGCATGTTGTTCAGCGAGTAAACGCCGACCACCGAGCCCAGGTAGCGGCCGCCGTCGAAGATCGGAACATGGACCTCGAACTGGGTCTGGTTGTCGAGGACGGCGTAGGCGTCGCTGTATACCGGGCGACCGAGGGAGCGGGCCAGGCGATACGCGGACGATGAGGGAAACGTGCCTGATGCTTCACCGACCAGGTGGCTGTCGGTATAGGGCGGCTCGGAGCCCCTGACGCGCCCGTTGGGGTCGAGCCATAGGATGCGTATCAGTCCGCTTTCCGGGTCGAGCGCCTGCTTGATGCGTGCCTCTGCGGTGGCGTTCGGGCGGCCGTTGGATAGCAGGGCAGGGCCGAGCTGGGTCAATTGAGCGTCGTTGCGCTCGAACTGGAAGGACAGGTTCTGCTCCATCCACAGGACGTCGTTGATCAGCGTGGCACGCTGCTCCTCGGCGTCCTGGCGGTGGGTGAGCCACAGCAACGTCGCCATCGTGGCGATGAACAGGGCCACGGCGGCATAGGGCAGGCTCCAGTACCAGCTCGGTGGAGGAGGGGCTGAGTTCGACGGGGGCAAGGGGTTGAGAATCACGAACGGGAGGATTCCTGGTTATCGCCGACCTGGCCTTCTTGAGCCATTCGATGTTTCCACACTGCGGATGACCACAATTGAGACTGTGGGTGCCGCCTTTCACAGTTCGGCGAGTCAGTCTGCCGCAATTGCGGCTCATGTACCATGCCGCTTCGATTGCCGATGATGGAGATTCGAATGAAGCTGCGCACCCTGCTGTTCGGCCTTGCTGCCATGGGGATTTGTGCCACGGCCGCGGCCCAGGCGTCCATTGTGATCAAGTTCAGCCACGTGGTGGCGGCGGATACGCCGAAGGGCAAGGCGTCCGAGTACTTCAAGAAGCGCGCCGAAGAGCTGACCCATGGCAAGGTGAGAGTTGAGGTCTATCCGAACAGCACGCTGTACAAGGACAAGGAGGAGCTCGAAGCCCTGCAGCTGGGCGTCGTGCAGATGCTGGCGCCGTCCCTGGCCAAGTTCGGTCCGCTCGGCGTGAAGGAGTTCGAGGTTTTCGACCTGCCTTATATTTTTGACGACTACGCTGACCTGCACCGGGTGACCCAGGGGCCGGTGGGGGCGAGCATTCTGAAGCGGCTCGAGTCGAAGGGGATTGTCGGCCTCGCGTATTGGGACAACGGTTTCAAGTCCTTCTCCGCAAACACCCCGATCCGCACGCCAGCCGATCTGCGCGGCAAGAAGCTGCGGATCCAGTCATCGAAAGTGCTTGAGGAGGAAATTCGTGCGGTTGGCGGCCTGCCGCAGGTGATGGCGTTCTCGGAGGTATATCAGGGGCTCAAGACTGGGGTCGTCGACGGAACGGAAAATCCCCATTCGAATACCTACACCCAGAAGATGCACGAGGTGCAAAAGTACCTGGCGGTGACCAACCATGGTTATCTTGGCTATGCAGTCATTGCCAACAAGCGTTTCTGGGATGGCCTGCCCGCCGACGTGCGGAGCCAGCTGGAACAGGCGATGAGGGAGTCCACCACCTACGCCAACCGTATTGCCAAGGAAGAGAACGACCGCGCGCTGGAGGCGATCCGCAAGAGTGGCAAGGTTCAGATCTACGTTCCGAACAAGGACGAGCGCATGGCTTTCAAGAAGGCCATGCTTCCGGTGCACCAGAAGATGGAGGCCCGTATCGGCAGCGATCTGATCCGCTCGATCTACCGGGAAACCGGCTTCGATCCTTCGCGGCTCTAGTTTGTCCGCTCGGCCCTCCTGCAGGGGTGGTTCGCCGCGGGGGGCTGCTTTGTGATAAAAGGCGTGTTTTCCCGGCGGCCACTGTCCGGCTGCAGGCGAGTCTTGTGTGAGGCCTTCGTTGTCGTCCCCTTCCCCCGTTTTGCCCGAGCATGGCTGTTATCACTGCGGGTTGCCGATTCCCGCAGATGTGGACCTCCCCGTTGACGTCGAGGGGGTTCGCCACCAGATGTGTTGTACCGGCTGTCAGGCGGTTGCCCAGTCCATCGTCAGCAGCGGGCTCGTCGATTACTACAAGCGTCGCGACGCCATGCCCGAGCAGGCCCGCGAGGCCATGCCTGATGAGTTGAAGGATCTGGGGCTGTTCGACCACCCGGACTTCCAGCAGGGTTTCGTCAAGCCCATCGGCGAACACGAGCGTGAGGCTGCGCTGATCCTCGAAGGCATCACCTGCGCTGCGTGCATCTGGCTGAATGAACAGCATGTGGCGCACCAGCCCGGGGTGACCGCGGTCGACATCAACTATGCGACGCGGCGCGCCCGCGTGCGCTGGGATGAGCGGCGCATCAAGCTGTCGGACATCCTGGCGGCCATCCAGGCCATCGGCTATCGCGCCTATCCCTATGATGCAGCGCGGTCCGAGCAGATTTCCCAGCGCGAGCGCCGATCCGCCCTGTGGCGCCTGTTCGTGGCCGGCTTCGGGATGATGCAGGTCATGATGTACGCCTTCCCGGTATACATCGCCGAGGCGGGCGACATGACCGCCGACATCGAACAGCTGATGCGCTGGGCGAGCCTGATCCTGACCGCGCCGGTCGTGCTCTATTCCGCAGCACCGTTCTTCAGTCACGCCATCCGCGACATCCGCCTGCGCCGCCTGGGCATGGACGTGCCGGTCGCGCTGGGGGTCGGGGCAGCCTTCCTGGCCAGCTGCTGGGCCACGCTGGCCGGCAAGGGGGAGGTGTATTTCGATTCGGTGACGATGTTCGTTTTCTTCCTGTTGTGCGGCCGCTATGTGGAAATGCTGGCACGCCAGAAGGCCGTGCGCGGTGTGGAGGAGATGGGCAAGGCCCTGCCGGCCTTCGCCGAACGCCTGGCCGCCTACCCGTCACAGGAAGGGGAGAAGGTCCCGGTGTCCCAGCTGCTGACGGGGGATGTGATCCGCGTCAAGCCGGGCGAGGCGGTGCCGGCGGATGGTGTCGTCGTCGAGGGGCACAGCGAAGCCAATGAGGCGCTGCTGACCGGCGAGAGCCGGCCGGTACCGAAAACGCTGGGCAATGAGGTGACCGGGGGCAGCATCAACGTCACCAGTCCGCTGTTGGTGCGTGTGACCCGTACCGGCGAGCACACCCGCCTGGCGGCGATCCGTCAGCTGATGGAGCGGGCGTCGACCGAGAAGCCGAGGGTGGTTCAGCAGGCGGACCAGGTGGCGGCCTGGTTCATCGTCGTGCTGCTGATTCTGGCCACGATCACGGCGGCGGGGTGGTGGTGGTTCGATCCGGACCGGGCCTTGTGGGTCTTCGTGTCGGTGCTGGTGGTCAGCTGTCCTTGTGCGTTGTCCCTCGCCACGCCGGTGGCGCTCACCGTGGCCACCGACGCACTGGCGCGAATGGGCGTGCTGGTGACGCGCGGCCATGCGGTCGAGGCGTTGGCGCGGGCCGACCACTTCGTCTTCGACAAGACTGGAACCCTGACCTACGGCGCGATGCGCGTCGAGCAGGTACGTCTGCTCGGGAGTCCGTCGGAAGAGGAAGCCCTGGCTCTGGCCGCCGGGCTGGAGCAGGGGTCTGAGCATGCCATTGCGACGGCCATCCGGCTTGGGGCGACGGCGGTGCCGGTCGCTTCGTTCGGAGCCATCAAGGCAACGACGGGGCAGGGGGTATCGGGCGAGCTCTCTGGTATCGCCTACCGTATCGGCCGTCCGGCCTTTGTGGCTGAACTGACGGGAGCTCCGATTCCTGCGGCCTTGCTGGAGGATGAGCGCTCGGGTCGAACGGTGGTGGCGCTGGGGTCGTCCGCCGGCTGGATTGCCGGCTTCTCGCTCAGTGACGGACTGAGGGAGGATTGCGCATCGACCTTCGATGCCTTGCGCGGGCAGGGGATTGAGCTGTCGATTTTCAGCGGAGATACACCGGCCACGGTTGTCGAGCTCGGCAAGCGTCTGGCGGTGTCCCGCGCAGTGGGGGGCATGACGCCAGAGGACAAACATGCCGAGCTATCCCGGCTGCAGCGCGACGGCGCTGTGGTGGCGATGGTCGGCGACGGTGTGAACGACGCACCGGTGCTGGCCCAGGCCCAGGTGTCGATCGCCATGGGCGGCGGCACGGATCTGGCCCGCAATCAGGCGGACATCGTACTGCTCGGTTCGCGCCTGGGCGCGCTGGCGGACGGCGTCGGACTCTCGCGGCGGGCGTTGCGCATCATCCGGCAGAACCTGTGGTGGTCCTTCGCCTACAATTTTACGGCGGTGCCGCTGGCGATGTCCGGCCTGGTGACCCCCTGGATGGCTGGCATCGGCATGTCCGCCAGTTCCTTGTTCGTCGTCCTGAATGCCCTGCGCCTGCAACGGCGGCGGGCGAACTGAAAGCCTCTCGCCTCATGGAAAGCCTTTACCTGCTCATTCCCCTGTCCGTGCTGCTCGTCTTTCTGATCGGGGTGATCTTCTGGTGGTCCGTCCGCAGTGGTCAGTTCGATGACCTCGAGGGGCCGGGCTATCGTGTCGTCAGTGATGACGACACGCCGCCGAAAGCCCCGCCCGGACCGGCCGGCAAGGGTAAGGAGGAGGGCTGATCCCGGGGGTTTATTCACCCCTCAATGTGAAGGGTTTTTGACGCAGGTCAAGACTGCCCCTTCGAAGTTCTCTCATACTTCGCACCAAGTTCAAGGCGCAAACAACAAGCAATACCGGGCGCCTTCTGGATTCAGGTCCAGACTAAAGTCTCTCTGTTGGGGTTGGGGGTGCGCGATGCGCACCCTTTTTTTTCGTCTTCAGCCGTCCTGGCACGTAGCCTCGTTCCTCTCGTCTCCAGTCTGCCTTCCGTAGGGGTGAGCCGAAAAAAGCCGAATTGACGCATCAACCTGCTAAAATTCCAAGCTTTCGGTTTTTCGACCATCCTTTGTCTCACTGGAGCTAGCAACATGGCTATTGAACGCACCCTCTCCATCATCAAGCCCGATGCCGTCGCCAAGAACGTGATCGGCCAGATCTACGCCCGTTTCGAAGCCGCCGGCCTCAAGATCGTTGCTGCCAAGCTGGCCTACCTGTCCGAGCGTGAAGCCGGCGAGTTCTACGCTGTTCACAAAGAGCGCCCCTTCTTCAAGGATCTGGTCTCCTTCATGACCTCCGGCCCCGTGATGATCCAGGCCCTGGAAGGTGAGGACGCCATCGCCAAGAACCGTGAGCTGATGGGCGCCACCGACCCGAAGAAGGCTGCTCCCGGCACCATCCGCGCCGATTTCGCCGAGTCCATCGATGCCAACGCCGTGCACGGCTCCGACGCGCCTGAAACCGCTGCCGTGGAAGTCGCTTTCTTCTTCCCCGGTTTGAACATTTACAGCCGTTAATGATCTCTACCAGCGGGGCGGACTTCTCCGCTCCGTTGGTCTGGATGGAAACACACGTGGTCAATCTTCTCGATTTCGATGCCGACGCCCTCACCGAATGGTTTGTCCAGCAGGGTGAAAAACCGTTTCGTGCCAAGCAGGTGCTCCGCTGGGTGCACCGCTTCGGCGCCACCGACTTCGAGCAGATGACCGACGTCGCCAAGTCGCTGCGGGCCAAGCTCGCAGCGACGGCCTGCATTACGCCACCGGTCCCTGTGCGCGACAGCGTTTCCACGGACGGTACGCGCAAATGGTTGCTCGACGTGGGCAACGGTAATGCGGTGGAAACGGTGTTCATTCCCGAGACCAACCGCGGCACCCTGTGCATTTCGTCGCAGGCCGGCTGCGCCCTCGACTGCGCATTCTGCTCGACCGGCAAGCAGGGGTTCAACCGTAATCTCACGGCGGCCGAGATCATCGGCCAGCTGTGGCTGGCCAATCGCATGCTGGGTGCCAACGGCGATGGCGAGCGTGTCATCAGCAACGTCGTGATGATGGGCATGGGCGAGCCGCTCGCCAATTTCGACAACGTCGTCTCGGCGCTCAAGCTGATGCTCGACGACAACGCCTACGGACTTTCCCGGCGGCGCGTCACCGTGTCCACTTCCGGTATCGTGCCGGCGATGGATCGCCTGCGCGACGCCTGCCCGACCGCACTGGCCGTATCGTTGCACGCCTCCAACGACGCGCTGCGCGACAAGCTGGTGCCGATCAATCAGAAATACCCCCTGCGCGAATTGATGGCCGCCTGCCGGCGCTATCTCGAGAAGGCGCCGCGGGATTTCATCACCTTCGAATACGTCATGCTCGATGGTGTCAATGATTCCGACGTGCATGCCCGGGAACTGGTTGCGCTGACCCGCGACGTTCCATGCAAGTTCAACCTGATTCCCTTCAATCCGTTTCCGAGCTCGGGCTTCGACCGTTCCCCGGCGCCCCGTATCAAGCGCTTTGCCGAGATCCTCATCGACGCCGGCATCGTCACGACCACCCGCAAGACCCGTGGTGACGACGTGGATGCGGCTTGTGGCCAGCTGGCCGGCCAGGTCAAGGACAAGACACGCCGGACGGCCACCCGGATCGTGCCGGTGGTGGAGGTGCGCTCCTGATGCGTGGCTGGCGTGGGCTGGGGTTGCTGGCGCTTTTGCTCAGCGGTTGCGTGGCGCCCTTGCCGTCCGGTGAGACGGGAGGCCGGCTGGAGCGCCCGGTTGCCGATCAGCCGGCGGTTACGGATGCTCGGCGCAAGGCCAAGATCCACGTGGAATTGGGGCAGGCTTATTTCCAGGTCGGTCGGTATGGCGTTGCGCTCGACGAAGCCCGTGCGGCGATCAGCTACGATGCGGGCTATGCGCCGGCCTTCCAGTTGATGGGCATGGTCCACATGTTCCTGCAGGAGAACCAGATCGCGGCGACCAACTTCGAGCATGCCATGCGGCTGGCTCCTGGTGACCCGGAGATCATGAACAGCTATGGCTGGTTCCTGTGCTCAACAGGAAAGGAAAGTTCCGGGGTGGAACTGCTAACCAAAGCCGCACGTAACCCGTATTACCAGACACCGACCCGGGCCTACGCCAATGCGGGCTTGTGCCAGCTTCGGCTGAAAAACGATGCGGCGGCCGAAGTGCAGTTTCAGCGGGCGCTCGAGGCAGACAGCGGCAATATCCAGGCCTTGTTTCATCTGGCGGACATTACTTATCGGCGCGGTGCTTACGAGGCATCGAAGCGTTATCTTGCCGTGCTGAATCAGGGGGGAGAGCCGACTGCGGAAAGTCTGTGGCTGGCGATCCGCATAGAGCGCCGCCTGGGGAACAGGACTGCCGAGGCGGGCTACGTCCAGCAATTGCGGCGCCGTTTCCCGGAGTCGCCGGAATATCAGGCTTTCTTGCAAGGGCAGTATCAGTGACAGATTCTCAAGCACTTCCGTCTTCGACAGCACCGGTTGTGACTGACATCTCCGTGGGCGAGATTCTGCGCAGGGCTCGCGAGGCACAAGGCTTCAGCCTTGCCGAAGTGGCGAATGCGCTAAAGCTCAATATCCGGCAGATCGAGGCGCTGGAAAGCGGCCGTTTCGACGAATTGCCTGGCCTGGCCTTCACGCGTGGCTTTCTGAGGAATTACGCGCGTCTGCTGCGGCTGGATGTGGCGCCTTTGCTGGCGAATCTGGACCGGCCGGGCGATGTGGCATCGGTGGAGCTGATGCCCGCGTCGAACGCCCATGGAGACATCCCGCAGGAGGGGCGTGGGCGCTTCCGGAAGTCCATTCTCCCCGGAGTCCTGGCTGCTGCGGGTCTGCTCGGTGTGGTCGTGGCAGGGTGGTATTTCGACACGCAGAAGAAGGTGGCCGAAGAGGTGGCTGTGCAGGTGCCGCCGGTGGTGGCCGAGGGGGCACAAGGCGAGTCGGTACCCCAGGTTCCGGACGCTTCGACTGTTCCGGCTGCCCCGGTAGTCCCGGTGCCTGCGCCGCCGGCCGAGACGGCGGCGCAGCAGGCTGCGGTACCTGCCGCCGACCCGCGCGAAGGGCCTGTGCCTGCTGCTGTGCCGGCAGTGCCGGCCCCAGCTGAAAAAGTGGCCGAGCCCCCGTCTGCCAGACCCACCGGCCAGACCGGCACGGATCAGCTCGTCTTCGAGTTTTCTCAGGACGCATGGGTTGAAGTGAAGGACAGGAACGGCAAGATCCTGTTGTCTCAGCTGGGTAAGGCTGGTTTGCGTCGCGAGGTGAGCGGCACCGCGCCGTTCTCCCTGGTCGTCGGCAATGCCCGTTACGTCAAGTTGCAGCGCAACGGCACGCCCGTGGATCTGACCCCGGCCACCAAGGTGACGGTGGCTCGTCTCAAGCTCGAATAGTCAGGCGCATTTATGGATCTACTACTTTCGGGGCGCGCTTGCGCCCGTCGTCAGACTCGCCAGGTTCGCGTCGGTCATGTGTTGATCGGTTCCGGCGCACCCGTCGTCGTGCAGTCGATGACCAATACGGATACCGCCGACGATTTCGCGACCACGATGCAGGTGGCCCAGTTGGCGCGGGCCGGCTCCGAGCTCGTCCGGATCACCGTCAATAACGACGAAGCGGCCAAGGCCGTGCCGAAGATTCGCGAGAAGCTGCTGGCGATGAACCTCGATGTTCCGCTGGTCGGCGATTTCCATTACAACGGCCACAAGCTGCTGGCCGACAATCCGGCCTGCGCCGAAGCGCTCGACAAGCTGCGCATCAATCCAGGCAACGTGGGGCAGGGCGCCAAGCGCGACACCCAGTTTGCGTCCATCGTCGAGATGGCCTGCAAGTACGACAAGCCGGTGCGCATCGGTGTCAATTGGGGCAGTCTCGATCAGTCTGTGCTGGCACGGATCATGGACGAGAATGCCAAGCGGGCCGTGCCGCGCGATGCCGGCGCGGTGATGCGCGAGGCGCTGGTCACGTCGGCGCTGGAGTCTGCAGCGAAGGCCGAGGAGTATGGCCTGGCTGGTGACAAGATCATCCTGTCCGCCAAGGTCAGTAGCGTGCAGGATCTGATCGCGGTCTACCGTGACATGGCCGCCAAGTGCGACTATCCACTGCATCTTGGTCTGACCGAAGCCGGCATGGGCTCGAAGGGCATCGTGGCGTCCACGGCGGCGCTGGCGGTGCTGTTGCAGGAAGGCATCGGCGACACGATCCGTGTGTCGCTGACTCCCGAGCCCAACGGCAGCCGGACCCAGGAGGTCATCGTCGCCCAGGAGATCCTGCAGACGATGGGCTTGCGTGCGTTCACCCCGATGGTTACCGCCTGTCCGGGCTGCGGTCGGACCACCAGTACCCTGTTCCAGGAACTGGCCTCCGACGTGCAGTCCTTCGTGCGCGACAACATGCCGATCTGGCGCGATCAGTACGATGGCGTCGAAAACATGAGCCTGGCAGTGATGGGCTGCATCGTGAACGGTCCGGGCGAGAGCAAGCATGCGAACATCGGCATTTCCCTTCCGGGGACCGGCGAGTCGCCGGCTGCGCCGGTGTTCGAGGACGGCGTGAAGACCCAGACTCTCCGGGGCGACAACATCGCCAACGAATTCAAGGCCATCATCGAAAACTATGTGGCCCGCACCTACCCCCGCAAGGGCGCAGCGGCCTGATCCGCGCGTTACAGAAAAACAAAAGGAACCATGAGCAAGACCCTCCAGGCCGTGCGCGGGATGAACGACATCCTGCCCGACGAAGCAGAAATCTGGGAGCAATTCGAGGAAATCGTCCGCAACTGGCTGCACAGCTACGGCTATCGCCCGATCCGCATGCCGCTGGTCGAGCCGACCCCGCTGTTCAAGCGAGCCATCGGTGAAGTGACCGATATCGTCGAGAAGGAGATGTATTCCTTCGAGGATGCCCTCAACGGCGAGCATCTGACCCTGCGTCCGGAAGGCACCGCCTCCTGCGTGCGGGCCGCGATCCAGCACAATCTGCTGTTCAGCCATCCGCGTCGCCTGTATTACCAAGGCCCGATGTTCCGTCACGAGCGTCCCCAGAAGGGGCGCTATCGCCAGTTCCATCAGGTCGGTGTCGAGGCACTGGGCTTCGAGGGGCCGGACATTGATGCGGAGCACATCTTGATGTGCGCGCGCCTGTGGGACGATCTCGGCCTGGATGACGTCAAGCTGGAGATCAACTCCCTGGGCAGCAGTGAGGAGCGTGCGGTCCATCGGGCGGCCCTGATCGCCTATCTCGAGCAACATCAGGCACGCTTGGACGAAGACGGCAAGCGTCGTCTCTACACGAATCCACTGCGCATTCTCGACACGAAGAATCCGGATCTGCAGGATATCGTGGAGGGTGCCCCCAAGCTGGCGGAGTTCCTGGGTGAGGAGTCCATCAAGCATTTCGAGGGCGTCCAGGCTGTCCTGAAGGATGCAGGGCTGCCTTATCGCATCAACCATCGGCTGGTGCGAGGGCTGGATTACTACAACCGCACCGTGTTCGAGTGGGTCACGACCCGACTTGGCGCCCAGGGCACTATTTGCGCCGGTGGCCGTTACGATGGCCTCATTGCGCAACTGGGCGGCAAGCCCGCGCCGGCAGCGGGGTTTGCCATGGGGGTCGAGCGTCTGCTGGCCTTGTGGCAGGAGAGCGGCGGCCAGGCGGAACGCATCGTGCCCGATGTGTACCTCGTCCATGCCGGCGAGGAAGCCCAGCGGGCGGCTTTCCGAGTCTCCGAGATGTTGCGCGGTACCGGTTTCTCGGTGACCCAGCATTGTGGTGGCGGTAGCTTCAAGTCCCAGATGAAACGGGCTGACGCCTCTGGTGCTCCGTTCGCCGTGGTGATCGGCGACGACGAGGCCGCGGCTGGTGAAGTCAGTCTCAAGCCCTTGCGCGACGGTGGTGAACAGCTCCGTGTTCCCATGGAAGTGCTCCCGGAAACCCTGGCGGATCGCCTAATCGAATCGGAAGAAGACGATGGCAGCATTTGACCTCGAAGAACAAGAACAGATTTCCCAGATCAAGGGTTGGTGGGAACAGTATGGCAAGCTCGTGACGGCGCTGACGATTGTCGCCGCGCTGGCCTCGGTGGCATGGCAGGGGTGGAACTGGTACGTTGGCAAGCAAAGTGCCGAGGCTTCCGCGCTCTACGATGTCATCCAGCAGGCAGCTGCCGAACGCAATGCCCAGAAGGCTCGTGAAGCTGCCGGTACGCTGATCGAGAAATACAGCAGTACGGCTTATGCTGATCTGGCAGCCCTGCTGTCCGCCAAGGTTCAGGTCGAAGCGGGTGACTTGAAGAACGCGCGGGTGCCGCTGTCCTGGGCCGCCGAAAAGGCCAACGATCCGGCCCTGCGGGGGCTGGCCAAATTGCGCCTGGCGGCCGTTCTGCTCGATGACAAGGCATACGACGAAGCCCTGGCCCAACTGCAGTCCGCACCCGACGAGAGTCTGGCTGCCCGTTATGCCGACCTCAAGGGCGACATCCTGGTCGCTCAAGGCAAGCCGGCAGAGGCGCGTGCCGCCTATAAGGCAGCGGTGGATGCCCTTGGCACGGCCTCCAAGGTGGAAGCGGCGACCCTGCGTGAGATCGCCCAGGCCAAGCTGGATGCGCTTGGAGGTGCCCAATGAAGCGACTTCGTCCGGGTCTTGTCGCTGTTCTTGCGTCTCTGAGTCTGGCCGCATGCTCTACATGGAACCCCTTTGCATCGGGTGACGGAAAACTGTCGGCACTCAAGCCTTTGAGCAGCCCCGTTCGTACCGCCGAGATCTGGCGCACGAGTGTCGGCGACTCGGGACCATTCGTGCTGCAGCCGGCGCTGTCAGGCGATGTGGTGTTTGCCGCCGGACGCGATGGCAAGGTCGTGAAGCTCCAGGGCGGAAAGACCGTCTGGAAAACCGACGTAGGTGTCACCGTATCCGGTGGGGTGGGCAGCGATGGGCAGCTCGTGCTGGTTGCTTCTCCGAAGGGCGACGTCGTCGCGCTGGATGGCGCCAACGGTCAGGTCCGCTGGAAGGTCAAGGTCAATGCCGAGGTGCTCGCCGCGCCGGCTGTTTCGGACGGTATCGTCGTCGTACGCAGTGCCGATAGCCGCTTGTTCGGTCTTGAGCCGGGCAACGGTAAGCAGCGCTGGGTTTACCAACGGGCGACACCGCCGCTGGCCCTGCGCAGTGCGGCTGGTGTCGTGCTGGACGACAAGCTGATCCTGGCTGGCTTTCCAGGCGGTAAGCTTGCCGCGCTGAATCCGGCCACCGGTGCGCTGATGTGGGAAGGCACCGTCGCCATTCCGCGGGGGGCCACCGAGCTCGAGCGCGTGGCGGACATCACCAGCCTGCCGGTGATGAGTGCCCGTGCGACCTGCGCCGTGGCTTATCAGGGGCGGGTGGCATGCTTCGACATGGCCAACGGCTCCACTTTGTGGACTCGGGATCTGTCCAGTTCCCGCGGTCTTGATCTGGATGAACGCCACGTTTTCGTGACCGACGAAAAGGGAGCGGTACACGCCCTCGATATCGCCAATGGTGCGAGCGTGTGGAAGCAGGACCAGCTTGCCGGGCGTTCCCCGGGGCGTCCCCGCGTCATCGGTGCTTATGTGATCGTCGGCGACGGCTTTGGCGACGTCCATGTGCTGCGTCGGGATGACGGAACGCTGGTTGGTCGTGCCCGAATCGTGTCCAGTGCCATTGCGGCTGACCTGCAGCGCGCGGGGAGCGACGTCGTGGTACAGACCCAGAATGGCACTATCTACGCCCTCGGCGTGCAATAACGGAGTCGTTGACGCGTGAAACCCACTCTAGTCCTCGTTGGACGCCCTAATGTGGGCAAGTCGACCTTGTTCAACCGCCTTACCAAGACCCGCGATGCGTTGGTCGCGGACTTCCCGGGTCTGACCCGCGACCGTCGCTACGGCCTTGGTCGAGCGGTCGAGCGGGAGTTCCTGGTTGTCGATACTGCGGGTTTCGACCCGGTGGCGAAGGAAGGCATCGTCCACGAAATGGCCAAGCAGGCGGAACAAGCCATCGCCGAAGCGGATGCGTTGCTGTTCATGGTGGATGCCCGTGCTGGACTGACGCCCCACGATGAGCAGATCGCGAGCCATTTGCGTCGCGCCGGCCGCCCGACCTTCCTGGTCGTCAATAAGGCCGAGGGCATGAACCGGGCGATGGTGTCGGCCGAGTTCCATGCGCTGGGGCTCGGGGATCCCCTGTGCATATCCTCGGCCCATGGTGACAACGTCAATGCGCTGATGGAGTTGATCCTCGAGAGCTTCCCCGTTGATGCAGACGATGACGAGACTGCAGACAAAGGGCCGCGCGTGGCCATTGTCGGTCGTCCCAATGTGGGCAAGTCCACGCTGGTCAATACGCTGATCGGCGAGGAGCGGGTCATCGCCTTCGACATGCCTGGCACCACGCGGGATGCCATTGAGGTGCCTTTCGAGCGTAACGGTCGGAGTTATACCCTGATCGATACGGCAGGCCTGCGCAAGCGTGGAAAGGTGTTTGAGGCCGTCGAGAAGTTTTCCGTGATCAAGACCCTGCAGGCGGTCGAGCAGGCCAATGTGGTGGTGCTGGTGCTGGATGCCAGCCAGGAGATTTCCGAGCAGGATGCCCACATTGGCGGTTTCGTCGTCGAGGCTGGCCGGGCGTTGGTCGTCGCGGTCAATAAGTGGGATGCCATCGATGACTATCGCCGCCAGCGGGTCAAGGAGGACATTGCCCGCAAACTGCCTTTCCTTGGCTTTGCGCGCTTCCTGTATGTTTCTGCCTTGAAGGGGCAGGGCATCGTTCCGATGTTGAAGTGTGTGGACGGCGCCTATGAGGCTGCGATGACCAAGCTGTCCACACCCAAGCTGACGCGTCTGCTGCTCGATGCCGTATTGCGCCAGCAGCCACCGCGGCATGGCGGTTTCCGTCCGAAGATGCGCTATGCCCACCAGGGCGGGATGAATCCGCCCGTGATCGTGATCCACGGCAGTGCGCTGGACGATGTGTCCGCATCCTATGTCCGTTATCTGGAGAGAACTTTCCAGGAGGCGTTCAAATTGCAGGGGACGCCATTGCGGATACAATTCAGATCTTCGCACAACCCCTACGCGAACAAGGATTGAGTAACCTGTTCTCCACACCAGCGAGCTGGCGTCCGTCTGATGCGGCGGCGCAACAAAAAGCTCTATAATTATTCCAAACTAAAACCATAGAGGTTATGACATGAGCAATAAGGGGCAACTCCTGCAAGATCCATTTCTCAACGCCCTGCGTCGTGAACACGTACCCGTTTCGATCTATCTCGTGAACGGCATCAAGCTTCAGGGGCAGGTGGAGTCTTTCGACCAGTACGTCGTGCTCCTGAAGAACACGGTCACCCAGATGGTCTATAAGCACGCCATTTCCACCGTGGTTCCGGCCCGTCCCGTGAATATTCAGCAGGAACAGAACGAGGCAGCAAGCTGAGTTCCGTGACCTCTCGGCCGCAATGCGGCCCACTCCAAGTCGGGTTTCCGCGTGTTTGACCGACCCTCCGCGGGAACCCGCGCACTCTTGATACAAGTCGATTTCGGCCAGGGCGGCATCGAAGAGCGCCTGTCGGAAGTCGGACTGCTGGCGACCAGTGCGGGCGCCAGCGTCGTTGGTGTCGTCCAGTGCCGCAGGCAGGCGCCTGATCCGGCGCTCTATATTGGCAAGGGCAAGGCTGACGAGATCCGGATGGCCGCTCAGCTCGACGAAGCCGATATTGTCATCTTCAATCATGACATTTCGGCTGCGCAGCAACGCAATCTGGAGCGTGTGCTGGAACGTCGGGTGATCGATCGCTCGGCGCTAATTCTCGACATTTTCGCGCTGCGCGCGAAGAGTCACGAAGGCAAGCTGCAAGTAGAGCTGGCTCAGTTGCAACATCTTTCAACCCGGCTGGTCAGGGGGTGGACTCACCTGGAGCGCCAGAAGGGCGGTATCGGGCTGCGTGGCCCGGGTGAGAAACAGCTGGAAACTGACCGTCGGTTGCTCGGTGAGCGCGTGAAGCTGCTGAAGTCCCGTCTGACCCAGCTGGAGCGCCAGCGGGGTGTGCGGCGCCGTGCCCGGGAACGCCGCGATGTACTGACCGTCTCCCTGGTGGGATACACCAATGCGGGCAAGTCTACACTGTTCAATGCCCTGACCAAGGCGGGTGCCTATGCGGCGGATCAGCTGTTTGCGACACTCGATACCACGTCGCGGCGACTTTTTCTGGGTGAGGCCGGGAACATCGTGCTCTCCGATACGGTCGGATTCATTCGCGATCTTCCCCACTCCCTTGTCGCGGCTTTCCATGCCACTCTTGAGGAAACAGTCGCTGCGGACGTATTGCTGCACGTTGTTGACTCGTCGAGCGAAGACAGGGAAGGGCAGATTGCAGCTGTCAATGGCGTTCTCGAGGAAATCGGGGCCGGTAGCCTGCCTCAGATCCAGATCTGGAACAAGATCGATGCCACTCTGGCCAGTCCGGAGGTCCAGCGGGATGCGTGTGGTAATATCTCGCGCGTTTTGCTTAGCGCCAAGACGGGTGAGGGGCTCGGTTTGCTACGGCAGGTGCTGTCCGATATAGCGCTTGCCCACAAGGCATCATTGGTGGCCACATCGGTAACGCAGGATTCCGTCTGACGGATCCTTCCCATCACCCTTCCCGGAGCGGATTTTTACTGTGATCTCAGGCATTCTCATGTCTCTCAACGATCCCAAATGGGGTAATCGCGGCGGCGACAACCGCGGCGGCGGCGATGGAAACCAGGGGCCTCCCGATCTGGAGGAACTCTGGCGTGACTTCAACCGGCGTCTGTCCGGCATGTTCGGGCGAGATTCCGGCCAGGGCAACGGATCGGGTGGTGGAGATGGAGGCAATCGCACTCCCGATTTCAACATGCGGCAGTTTGGCGGCGGTATCGGTCTGATCGCTGCTTTTGCTGTCGTTGTCTGGCTGGCCAGCGGTTTTTACATCGTCGATGCGAGCCAGCGCGGTATCGTGCTTCAGTTCGGTCGCTTTCAGGAATCCACCGAACCCGGCCTGCGCTGGCGCCTGCCTTATCCGATCCAGACCCATGAACTGGTCAATCTGACTGGCGTTCGCACGGTCGAGATCGGCTATCGCGGCTCGGAACGCAACAAGGT
Organism: Zoogloea sp. LCSB751; assembly: GCF_002028455.1. Taxonomy (GTDB): domain Bacteria; phylum Pseudomonadota; class Gammaproteobacteria; order Burkholderiales; family Rhodocyclaceae; genus Zoogloea. Next base: position 31,167 of record NZ_MWUM01000009.1, read on the forward strand.
GCTCAAGGAAGCCTTGATGCTGACGGACGATGAGAACATCGTGAACATACAGTTCGCGGTGCAGTACATCCTGAAGGATCCGCAGCAGTACCTGTTCAACAACCGCAACTCCGATGACTCGGTGATCCAGGCGGCCGAAACGGCGGTCCGGGAGATCGTCGGCAAGAGCAAGATGGATTTCGTGCTCTACGAAGGTCGTGAGCAGGTCGCCGCCAATGCCCAGAAGCTGACGCAGGACATCCTTGATCGCTACGCGACCGGTATTCAGGTCAGCAAGGTGACGATGCAGAATGCGCAGCCTCCTGAGCAGGTCCAGGCCGCGTTCGACGATGCAGTGAAGGCGGGCCAGGATCGGGAGCGCCAGAAGAACGAAGGTCAGGCTTACGCCAATGACGTGATCCCGCGTGCCCGCGGGGCGGCCTCCCGTCTCATCGAAGAGGCCGATGCCTACAAGGGGCGTGTGGTTGCCCAGGCCGAGGGTGATGCGTCGCGCTTCAAGCAGATCTACACCGAATACGCCAAGGCGCCGGAAGTCACGCGTCAGCGCATGTACATCGATACCATGCAGCAGATCTTCTCCAATACCTCCAAGGTCATGGTGGATGCCCGCGGTAGTGGCAATCTGCTTTACCTGCCGCTGGACAAGCTGATTCAGCAGACGGCTGCGCCGACTGCCACGCCAGCGACAGAGCCCGTGCAGGCCAGCCGTCCAGTGTCGTCCCCGGTGACCGAGAGCAATGTCGCTCCGCCGCGGGCTGACGCATTGTTGGGAGAGTCCCGCACCCGTGAGGCTGCGCGCAACCGCGAGCGGGGAGAACGTTGATGCGTGAACGACTGCCATTGATTTTTGGTGCGGGCCTGTTCGGCGTGGCTGTGCTGTCCATGTCGCTGTTTACTGTCGACCAGCGACAGCATGCACTGGTCTTCCAGCTGGGCGAGGTGAAGGGGCAGATCAGCGAGCCGGGTCTGCATTTCAAGATTCCGCTGATCCAGAACGTCCGCTATTTCGACAAGCGCATCTTGACTCTGGATACTTCCGAGCCAGAGCGTTTCATCACGTCCGAAAAGAAGAATGTCCTGGTGGACCTCTTCGTGAAGTGGCGCATCGTCGATCCCAAGCTCTACTATGTGTCCGTGGGCGGCGATGAAATGCGTGCCCGCACGCGCCTGGAGCAGACGGTCAATGCCGGTCTGCGCGAAGAGTTCGGCAAGCGTACGGTGCATGAGGTCGTCTCCGGAGAGCGGGAGAAGATCATGGATGAAATGCGCGTGAAGGCGGATCTCGATTCCCGGAAAATCGGGGTCCAGATCGTGGACGTTCGTCTCAAGCGCGTAGACTTGCCAGCTGAGGTTTCCGAGTCCGTCTATCGCCGCATGGAAGCAGAGCGGAAGCGGGTGGCCAACGAGTTGCGTTCCCAAGGTGGTGCCGAGGCAGAAAAGATCAAGGCCGATGCGGACAAGCAGCGGGAAGTGATCATTGCTGAAGCCTATCGGGATGCCCAGAAGGTCAAGGGTGACGGTGATGCCAAGGCTTCGGCGATCTACGCCCAGGCCTTTGGGCAAAGTCCGGAGTTCTATGCCTTCTATCGCAGCCTCGAGGCCTATCGGAACAGTTTCAAGAGCAAGTCGGATGTGATGGTTGTCGAGCCCAATTCCGAGTTCTTCAAGTACCTCAAGAGCCCTGGTGGGCGGGCTGCAGCCAGCGACGCTGGCAAGAGCAAGAAATAATAATGGGGCGGTCCCTCATCCTCGCCTTCGCACTGATGCTGGTGCTTGAAGGCGTTGTGCCCTTTATCGCGCCAGCCCTCTGGAGGGAAACCTTTGCCCGTCTCGTTCGTATGGCGGACGGGCAGATCCGTTTTGTTGGCCTCGGCTCCATGCTGCTGGGCCTTGTTGTTCTATTCGTTTTTTCGTAAGGCGCTACCCCATGTTGCGTTGGGTTCTACCCGAATATATCCAGGACGCTTTGCCTGCCGAAGCAGCCAAACTGGAAGATCTGCGCCGTCGTCTGCTCGACGCTTTCCGTCTCAATGGTTATCAGCTCGTTGCTCCGCCCCTGCTCGAATACCTGGAGTCCCTGCTGACCGGTGCGGGGCAGGATCTGCAGCTGAAGACCCTCAAGCTGGTCGATCAACTCTCCGGTCGCACGATGGGGGTACGGGCCGACATCACGCCGCAGGTTGCGCGGATCGATGCGCATCTGCTCAACCGGAAGGGCGTCGCTCGCCTGTGTTATTGCGGCAGTGTCGCGCATGCAGTGCCTTCGTCGCTAACGGCGACGCGGGAGCCCCTCCAGCTAGGGGCAGAGATCTATGGTCATGCCGGCCTGGAGGCCGATGCGGAGGTGATCCGTCTGCTTGCCGAAGCGTTGCAGGCCGCCGGGGTGGGGACGTCCCGTATCGATCTCGGCCACGTCGGGCTTTTCAAGGCCTTGGTCGCCAAGGCTGGTATCGGGCCGGAGCGGGAAGAGCCACTGTTCGATTGCCTGCAATCCAAGGATTTGCCTGGCTTGTGTGACCTGCTGGAAGGCGTCGCCGAGGACGTTCGTGCAGCCCTGCTGGCCTTGCCGACCTTGTATGGCGGTGCCGAGGTGCTGGCCCAGGCCCGTGCAGTCTTGCCGGCCGATGTCGAGATCCAGGCCGCTCTGGATGGTCTGCAGTGGCTGGCTGGTGAGCTGGAAGGGCTGCCGATCAGTTTCGATCTGGCCGATTTGCGGGGCTACCATTACCACAGTGGTGTGGTTTTTGCGGCCTATGGTGGCAACTCGCCGGTTGCGCTCGCGCTGGGCGGTCGTTACGACAGCGTCGGACGAGCCTTTGGCCGCGGTCGTCCGGCTACCGGTTTCAGTCTGGATTTACGGGAACTCGCTGCTCAGGTTGCCGACCCGTCGCTGCCGGGCGCCATTCTGGCTCCGGGCGGGCGCGATCCGCAGCTGCAAGCGGTCATCGCGGCCCTGCGCGGCAACGGTGAAAGCGTGGTGATTGAATTGCCCGGCCATGATGGCACGTGGCGCGAGGCCGGCTGTGACCGGCATCTGGTTCTGCGGGGCGGTGCCTGGCAGGTTGAACCGCTTCAGGGAGAGTGAATAAATGGCAAAGAACGTTGTGGTTGTGGGTACCCAGTGGGGTGACGAAGGCAAAGGCAAGATCGTTGACTGGCTGACCGATCAGGCTCAGGGTGTTGTCCGTTTCCAGGGCGGCCATAACGCCGGCCACACGCTGGTCGTCGGCACCACCGAGTACAAGCTGAACCTGGTGCCGTCCGGCATCGTCCGTGATGGCGTGCAGTGCTTCATCGGCAATGGCGTAGTGCTGGACATCCACCATCTGCTGGCCGAGGTTCGTGGCCTGGAAGCTGGCGGCATCAAGGTGCGTGAGCGTCTGAAGATCAGCCCGGGCTGTCCGATCATCCTCGGTTACCACTCTGCGCTCGATCGTGCCCGCGAGGCCAAGAAGAGCGCCGGTGACAAGATCGGTACCACCGGCAAGGGCATCGGCCCGACCTATGAAGACAAGGTCGCCCGTCGCGCGCTGCGCGTGTACGACCTGTTCCATCCGGAGCGTTTCGCCGAGAAGCTGAAGGAGAACCTGGATTACCACAACTTCGTGCTGACCCAGTATCTGGGTGCCGATCCGGTGGATTTCCAGACCGTTTACGATCAGGCTCTGGCCGATGCGGAAGAGATCCGTCCGATGGTCACCGATGTGTCCGCCGACCTATACGCAATCAACAAGTCCGGCGGCAACTTGCTGTTCGAAGGTGCGCAAGGCACCTTGCTGGACATCGACCACGGCACCTATCCCTTCGTGACCTCCAGCAACTGCGTAGCGGGTCAGGCTGCGGCCGGTAGCGGTGTTGGCCCTGGTCGTCTGCATTACGTGCTGGGCATCACCAAGGCCTACTGTACCCGCGTGGGTGGCGGCCCGTTCCCGACCGAGCTGGATTTCGAAACGGCAGGCACGCCGGGTTATCAGATGTCGACGGTCGGTCGTGAGTTCGGCACCGTGACCGGGCGCAAGCGTCGCTGTGGCTGGCTCGATCTGGCTGCGTTGAAGCGTTCCATCATCATCAACGGCGTCTCCGGCCTGTGCATCACCAAGCTGGATGTGCTGGATGGTCTGACGGAACTCAAGCTGTGCACCGGCTACATGCTTGACGGCAAGCGCGTCGATCTGCTGCCGATGGGGGCCGAGGAAGTGGTGCGTTGCGAGCCTATCCTCGAGACGCTGCCCGGCTGGAGCGGGACGACCTTCGGCGCGCGTACTTGGGACGCGCTGCCGCCCGAAGCGCGTGCCTATCTGCACCGCATCGAGGAGATCTGTGAAGTCTCCATCGACGTGATTTCCACCGGTCCCGAGCGTGACGAGACGATTCTGAAGCGCCACCCGTTCGGCGCCTGATCGACGTTTCCGGCTTGGCCCGGGTGTTGCCGTCCCTGGTGGGCGGTGTCATACGGGCCAATTGTTTGGGCACGCCGGAGGGCCACAGGGCGATAGGCAAACAAAAAGCCGACGGAAAACCGTCGGCTTTTTGTCGTTTGCGTGACGCGGATTACTTGACCGTCGCCTTGCTGCGCAGCTCGGCGATGTGGCGTTCCACGCGCTGCTGCTCGAGGCGTTGCTTGATCTGACCCTTCACCTCGTCGAAGCCCGGTGCCTTCAAGGCCCGGCTGTCCTCAAGCTTGATGACGTGATAGCCGAAATCGGTCTTCACCGGGGTGGTGGTGATCTTGCCCTTTTCGAGCTTGGTCAGGGCTTCGGAGAAAGGCTTGACGAAGCTGGCCGGATTGGCCCAGCCGAGGTCGCCGCCCTTGTCCTTGGAGCCGGGGTCCTTGGACTGCTTGGCGAGCTCCTCGAACTTCTCACCCTTTTCGAGCTTGGCGATGATGGCCTTGGCCTCGTCCTCCTTCTCGACCAGGATGTGGCGCGCCTTGTATTCCTTGTCGCCCAGCTGGGATTTGATCTTGTCGTACTCGGACTTCACTTCGCCGTCGGTGACCGGGTGGCTCTTCACGAAATCCTGCAGGTAGGCGCGAATCAGCACGGCCTGGCGGGCCAGTTCGACCTGGGCCTGGACTGCGGCGGACTTCTCGAAACCCTTTTTGCGGGCTTCCTGGGAGAGCACCTCGCGACGGACGAGCTCTTCCTTCACGGCGTTGCGCAGTTGCTCGGAGTCGGGAGCGCCCTGGGACTTCTGCTCGGAGATCATCACGTCGGCACGGGCCTGGGGGATGGCGGTGCCGTTGACCGTCACCACGTTCTGGGCGAAGGCGGGAATCGCGATGGTGGCTGCGAGGAGGGACAGAGCCAGGCGGCTCGGGATGATTTTCATCAGTTTTCCTTGCTGGTGGAGCGGGTTGAAATTCAACTTTCGTCGGGTGTCCTGGCCTGGATGGCCAGGGCATGGATTTCCTGGCGCATCAGATCGCCGAGGGTGTCGTACACCAGGCGGTGACGGGCGACTGTGTTCTTGCCGTTGAACGCCATCGATACGATGGTGAGGCGGTAATGGCCTCCTCCGGAGCGTGCCCCAGCATGGCCGGCATGCAGATGGCTGTCGTCGATCAGCTCGATGGCCGACGGTGCCAACGCATCAAGACGCTGGCGGATGTCGTCCATGACGCTCATGGCAGGACTTTCTTGAAGGGTTTTACGGTACAGCGCACGAAAACCCCGGTGGTCGCATAGGGATCGGCGGCAGCCCAGGCTTCAGCCTCGGCCAGGGAGGCGAAGTCGGCGACGATCACGCTGCCCGTGAAGCCGGCGGGGCCCGGATCCGGCGAGTCGACGGCCGGACAGGGGCCGGCCAGCACGAGGCGGCCTTCCGCCTGCAGGGCCTGCAGGCGGGCCAGATGTTCGGCGCGCACGGCCAGGCGCTTGTCGAGGGAGTTGGGGGCGTCTTCGCCGATCAGGGCATACAGCATTATTTGGATTCCTCCTCGATGTAACGGGACAGCAGCATTCCCTGAGCCAGCACGAACACGAGCATCAGGCCCATGCCGCCGAAAAGCTTGAAGTTGACCCAGGTGTCTTCGGAAAAGTTGTAGGCAACGAACAGGTTGATCACGCCCATCGCGCCAAAGAACCCGGCCCAGGCCAGGTTGAGCCTGCCCCACAGGGGGTCGGGCAGCTTCATCTGGGCTTCCAATAGACTACGGATCAGGTTCTTGCCAAGGAACTGGGCGGAAAACAGCAGCGATCCGGCAAAGAACCAGTACAGCACGGTCGGCTTCCACTTGATGAAGGTCGGATTCTGGAAGAACAGGGTGGCGCCACCAAAGAGGGTGACGATCACGAGGCTGACCCACAGCATGGTGTCCACCTTCCGATGGCGGAACCATACCCAACCGATCTGGGCGACGGTGGCGGCGATGGCCACGGCAGTCGCCGCAAAGATGCCGGCAAACTTGTAGGCAATGAAGAAAAGGATGATCGGGAACAGGTCGAAAAGAAATTTCATCAGTTCAGAGAAAGGGGATGCGAGGCGGTGAGGGCGGTCGGTAGCGTGCGCGTCAGGCGAGGTCGGCACGGTTGCGCATGTGGTCGGCAAGGCCGAGGATGGCGGTCCACAGTTTGTCCCGCAGTGGGCCGGAAGGCAGGCATTCATCGAAAGCCGTTTCCATGCACATCAGCCACTGGTCGCGTTCCCGGTTGGCAATCGCAAAGGGCAGGTGGCGGGCGCGCAGGCGGGGATGGCCGAATTCCTGTTCGTAGAGCGGCGGGCCGCCGAGCCAGCCGGTCAGGTACTTGAACAGTTTCTCTTCCGAACCGGACAGGTCTTCCGGGTGCATCTGGCGGACGTCCCATGCCTCGGGGAGGGTGTCCATGAGTTCGTAGAAACGATGGACAAGGTGACGAATGGTCTCTTCGCCACCGAGTTCGGCGTAGGGCGTGAGTGGTTCAAGCGCCATGGATATCCAGCTCTCCGATACGGCCACAGCGCAGGTTGGCGGGCAGGGCTTCGTCCATCATGCTCGGGGGAGGCAGGCCAAGGCTGGCCATCAGTTCGATGAATTCTTGCCGGCTGCGTCCGGCCAGGCGAGGATTGCCGCCTTTTTCCTGGGCGATGCTTGATACGCGTGCACCGCGGTAATCGTGGCCCGGATAGACCAGCGTTTCGTCCGGGAAAGTAAACAGACGTTCGGTGATGCTGTCGTACAGTTGCCCGGCGTCACCGCCCTGGAAGTCGGTGCGGCCGCAGCCGCCTATCATCAGCGCGTCGCCCGTGAAGAGCCGATCGCGCCAGTGGTAGGTGACGCAGCCTGGCGTATGTCCTGGTGTAGGAATGACGCGGATGACCTCGTTGCCGAACACGATGGTGTCCCCATCACCAACCGTGCGATCGGCGCAGCCCACGCCGCCGCCGGTGCTGATGACGCTGCGGGCGCCGGTGACCTCTCGTAGACCGGCGGAGCCGGTGATGTGGTCGGCATGAACATGGGTCTCCATAACCCAGATCAGCTGGAGTTCCTGCTCCTGTAGAAAGCTGATGTAGGCGCCCACGTGTTCCTTCACCGAATCGATGATGACTGCATCGCCGGTCATCGGGTCGGCCAGGAGGTAGCTGAGCGTGCAGCTGTGCGGATCGAAGAACTGGCGGAACAGGATCATGGATGTGGCGCCAAAACGGAATAGCATCGATTCTAGCTTCAACTCAGGCTTTTGTTGTGGCTCGAAGGTGGATGCTGGCAGTCAGCCCGCCGCCCTGTCGCGGTGCCAGGCGAAATTCGCCCTGCTGGCCACGTACGATGCGATCGACGATGGCCAGCCCGAGCCCCGACCCTTTGGTATTGCTGCGGGCGGATTCGAGCCGGGTAAACGGTCGCTTGACACGCTCGATGTCGGCCTCTGGAATGCCCGGGCCACGATCGAGCACGCGGATCGTTGGCCGACCCTGGTCTACGCCGATTTCCAGCTCAGGCGGCGAGCCTGCGTAACGCAGCGCATTTTCAATCAGGTTTGTGACGGCACGTCGCAGGGCTTGTGGACGGGCGGCCGCCATCACGGAGCCGATGCTGCGCAGTTCCAGCGTGAAGCCGCGGCGGGCATACAGGGTGACCAGTTCGGCGGCGAGTTCGGAGAGATCGAGCAAGTTCAGTGCTTCGCCTCCGTCCAGCTTCGAAAACTCGAGGAACTGGCCGATGATGCGGTCCATGTCCTCAATGTCGGAGACCATCGCGTCGATGTCGGCCGGATCGGCGCCACACATCTCGATGCCCAGGCGCAGGCGCGCCAGCGGCGTGCGCAGGTCGTGGGATACGCCGGCCAGGATCAGCGCCCGGTCGGCATCGAGCTGCTGCAGGTCGTGGGACATCTGGTTGAAGGCGTGGGCGAGATCGGACAGTTCGGTGGGGCCGCTTTCGCTCAATTGCGGCGGAACCTCGCCACGGCCGACGGTGCGGGCTGCGGCCGCCATCGCCTTGAGGGGCAGGCTGACTCGGGAGACGATCATGTAGGCACCCAGCGTGGCGAGACACAGGGCTGCCGCACCCCACCACATCCATTCCTGGGCGTGGGGGCGAATGATCCGCTCGCTGGGTAGCATGACCCAGAATTCCATGCTCTCCGACGGCGGGTCGTCGTCCAGCCTGAAACTGACCCAGAAACCGGTCAGGCCTTCCCAGGAGGATGCAAAGCGGGTCTCCATGCCTAACTGCTTGCGGACGTCGTTGATCACCATCCGCATGATTGCCGTATCCTCCAGCGGCTGCAACTTGTCCTGGGCCTCGGCGGGATAGATGCGAATGCCTTCCAGGGTTGCCAGATCGAGCAGCAGGTCCTTGCGTCGTGCTGGGTCGGCATTGAGGAGCGCAGTGCGGGTCAGGTTGATGATGCTGATCACCGTCTGGGCGGTCTGGCGCGCCCGGCTGGCCTGGTCGAAATGGCTGAAGATCGCCGACCACACCGCCACCGAGGCCAGCATCAGCGCCGCCACCACTAGAAAGATGCGCCATAGCAGCGTGCGGGGTGCTGCGTGGAGCAGGGAGCGGTAGCGGGCCGATGGCATGTTGCGACGGACGGACGGGAGCGGGGACGCTCCCAGCCTCACTGGGTATGCTTGTTGCCGTCCGGTACGAAGACGTAGCCAAAGCCCCATACGGTCTGGATGTAGCGGGGCTTGCCGGGGTCTTCCTCGATGAGCTTGCGCAGGCGGGAGATCTGCACGTCGATGGAGCGGTCAAACACGTCGTATTCACGGCCGCGGGCCAGTTCCATCAGGCGGTCCCGCGAGAGGGGCTGGCGGGGATGCTGCAGCAGCACCTTGAGCAGCGCGAACTCGCCGGTGGTGAGCAGGGTTTCCTCGCCGTTGCGGATCAGCATGCGGGTACCGAGCTGGACGACGATCTGGCCGAAGCGCACGTCCTCGTCATCGGCCGCCGGTGCGCCGGGGGGCGTCTGTGGCTGGCGGCGCAGCACGGCGTTGATGCGGGCCACCAGTTCGCGAGGGTTGAAGGGCTTGGGAAGATAATCGTCTGCCCCCATCTCCAGGCCGACGATGCGGTCCACATCGTCGCCCTTGGCGGTGAGCATCACGATGGGAATGCCGTTGTTGGTGCCGCGCAGGCGCCGGCAGATCGACAGGCCGTCTTCGCCCGGCAGCATGAGGTCGAGCACCATCAGGTCGAAGTGTTCGCGCAGCAGCGCACGATCCATCTGCGCCGCGTCGGCCACTGTCTTGACGTTGAAGCCCTGTTCGCCAAGGTAACGTTTCAGCAGGTCGCGCAGGCGAAGGTCGTCGTCAACGACGAGAATGCGAAAGCTCTCTTTTTCCATGGGCTGAATGCTAGCCGCTCGTTTGCAGGCCGGCTAGCGGGACGATGGAGGACACGGGTAAATAAACGTAAGTGTCGCGATTCGCCTAACATTCCCTTACAAACCGTCGCACCTTGGTTCGTTCGGCCTGCCAGAATCAAATCGGCCCGCTTCTCGGGGATGCCTGAATGATTGCGGCCGGGTTAGGATAAGCGCCATGTGCAATGAGACAACTTTGCCGAACAAGTCTGGTCGAGGCCCGAGCTTGACGCTGGGGTTGTTGCTGGTCGGTCTGCTGGCGTCGGGGGCTGCGGCAGCTCAGGGGAACGAGCGCTTAGGGCCTTTCCTCCGCCAGTATGCGGTTCCTCAGGATCGTCAAGGGCGGGAGATGCCGGCTTTTTCCGCTGAACCGATGCGACGCCAGGAAGTCGACGAGAGTCGCAACCCCCGCCGCTGGTCGCCCGAGGAGAGGCGTCAGCTGCGGCGCGATGTCCACGAGGCTGGCCGGGACGTCTACGGCGACCGTCACCGCCGTCCGGACTGAAGGCTGCTGGCGGTTCGCGTCGTCAACGACGCGGCTTCCAGGGCCGGAGGGCGGTAGAATGCGCCTCCTATGAAGATTCTCGCCCTCGAAACCTCCACCGAATACGGCTCTGTCGCACTGCTCGACGGAGATCGCCTCGTCGAGCGTCCGGTGCTCGGCCGTCCCGGCCATTCGGAAACCATTCTTCCTGAAGTGCGTGCGCTCCTGAAGGAAACTGCGGTCGAACTCGCGGAACTCGATGCGATCGCCTTCGGCGCTGGTCCGGGAGCCTTTACTGGCTTGCGTCTGGCCTGTGGCGTAGCGCAGGGACTTGCGCTAGGGGCCGGGAAGCCGGTGGTGCCGGTGGGCACGCTGGAAGCGCTGGCAGACCAATGCGATCAAACCTCCATTTTCGTAGCTGCGGATGCGCGGATGTCGGAGGTCTACTTCGCCGCCTATCGGCGAATCAATGGTGTGCTGGTCGAGCAGGCTGCGCCGGCGTGTGCCGTTCCTGCGGCCGTGGTGCTGCCGGTGGATGGCGAATGGTTCGGCTTCGGTTCTGCCTTTGGCGCCTACGGGGATGCGCTGATCCCGGCTCTTGGCGGACGCCTGGCCGGCTTCGATGCATCGCCTGTGCCCAGGGCGTCCAGCGTGGCACGCCTGGCTGCGACGCGTTTTGCCCAGGGAGGGGCGATCGACCCGGCCCTGGCGGCACCTTTGTACGTACGTGACAAGGTCGCCATGACCACCGCCGAGCGTCTCGCCAGCGGAGGGCGGGCGTGACGCTGGTTGAACTGAATTTTGTGCCCATGCGCGACGACGACCTGGAGTGGGTCGCGCTGCAGGATGCACAGCTGTACCCCTTTCCCTGGTCCGTGGGCAATTTCTCCGACTCCATGCGTTCCGGCTACAGTTGCTGGACCATGCTGGACAGGGCGCAACCAGTTGGTTATGCAGTGCTGATGATGGTGCTCGACGAAGCCCACATTCTCAACATCAGCGTGGTTGTCGAGCGTCAGCGTCAGGGCTTGGGGCGCTGCCTGCTGGCGCATCTGGGGAGCGTGGCCCGCCAGGCTGGCGCCCGTCAGTTGTTCCTCGAGGTGCGCCCATCCAATAGCGCGGCACTGGCGCTCTACGAGCGCGCCGGTTTCGAGATCATCGGTCGTCGCAAGGGTTATTACCCTGCAGCGGCAGGGCGCGAGGATGCGCTGGTGATGAGGTCCCGCCTGTGAGTACCTTGCGATGAACCTGCGTCGAAACGGCATCCTGCGGGAGATGGGGCTGGCGCCCCTGTGGCGACTCCGCAGCGCAGGCGATGAACAGGAGGACGCGGTCGTCGTTCCTGCTGCGCTGCTGCCTGAGCCGGCGGTGGAGCGGCCTGCTGCGGTGCCGCCAGCGCTGCCACGGCCCCTCCGGAACGTGTTGCCGGCTGTAGTGCCGGCGGCGCCGGAGCGCATCCAGTCCGGCGAGGCGCCGCCGGCGTCCGTCCGCGTCGCGGGGCTGGACTGGGATGCGCTCGAAGCGCGCATCCGCGGTTGCGAGGCCTGCGGCCTGTGCCGACGGCGTAAGCAGGCGGTGCCGGGCGTTGGCGACCGGGAGGCCGACTGGCTGTTCGTCGGTGAAGGGCCGGGGGCCGAAGAGGACGAGCGCGGCGAACCTTTTGTTGGTCAGGCCGGGCGCCTGCTGGACAACATGCTTGCCGCGATCGGGCTGAAGCGGGGCGAGGACGTCTACATCGGCAATGCCGTGAAATGCCGGCCACCCCACAACCGGACGCCGGACACCGCGGAGCTGGCTGCCTGCTTTCCTTATCTGCAGCGCCAGATCGAACTGATCCGTCCCCGCCTGATCGTGGCCCTCGGCCGTCCGGCGGCGCAAGCCCTGCTCAATCAGGAAATCAGGATCGGCGCCGCACGGGGCAAGCTGTTTGCTTACGGATCGATACCGGTCATCGTGACCTATCACCCGGCCTACCTGCTGCGAAATCTCCCCGACAAGGCCAAGGCCTGGGAAGATCTGTGCTTTGCCCGACGCACCATGCAGGGCCTCAAGGCTGCCGACAAGACACTGGGGCCGGTTTGAAAGCCCCTGCCCTCGGGCAGAGGGCCTCTGCATGCGCATCGTGCGTCACTCGAAGCGTTTTCACGGAAGGCCTCTTTCATGCGTATCCGGTTGCTCGTGTTCCTGCTGCTATCGGCAAGCCTGATGAGCGGTTGTGGGTATCACCAGATCCAGGCCGACGATGAGCAGGTGGTGGCGTCCGCCTCCGAGTTCATTGCGCTCAGTCGGCGGCGGGCGGATCAGGTGCCCAATCTGATCCAGGTGGTGCACACCTACGCGCCGAATGAGCGGGAAGCCTTGAGCCGCGTGAAGGTGGCGCAGGATTCCGTTGCGGAGCACACCCCAACAAAGGCCGATTCCTCGAATGGCCGGGATGCGATGCGCGAGTTCTCTGACGGGAACATGCAACTGTCCCAGGCGATCGAGAGACTGCTGGCCGTTGCCGAGAATTACCCGGCCCTCAAGGCCGATGCCAATTTCCGCGACATCGAGGCCCAGATGGAGGGCGCCGAGACGCATCTCGACGCGGCCCGGGGCAGGTATGCCGATGCGGTGGCGGCATACAACGCAGCGATCGGGACATTTCCGGGCCGCGTCACAGCGCTGCTGATGGGGGCCAAGCCCAGGGACGCGCTGCGCTGACGGGGTGTATGAAGAGGCCGGATCCGTTCGGCCGGCGCCTCCTCAGGCCTGGGGCGAACCCTTGTCGAGGGCAAAGTAGATTGCCGCACCGTGGCCTGTTTCACCTTCAGCCCAAACCTCGCCGCCGTGCCTGTGCAGGATGCGTGCGACGGTCGCGAGGCCGATACCGGTGCCGGGAAACTCCCGGTCGGTGTGCAGGCGCTGGAAGGGACGGAACAGGTTGTCCCGATAGCGCATGTCGAATCCCGCGCCATTGTCACGAACGACAAAGGCTGCATGCCCGTCGTGGTGGGTTGCCGCCACCTGGATCTCCGCCTGCTCGGTGTGGCCGGTGAATTTCCAGGCATTGCCGAGCAGATTTTCAAGCACCGTCCGCATCAGGCTCGGATCGGCCTCCACCTGCAGACAGGGGGCGATGTCGATGCTTATCTGTCGGTCCGGTTCCTGTTGTTGCAGCTCGTCGCAGATGGCCCGGGCCAGCCGGGACAGGTCCACCTGGCGTCGCTCCAGCGGTTTGCGGCTGACCCGCGAGAGGGTCAGCAGATCGTCGATCAGCTGGCTCATGCGATGAGCCGCGGCGCGGACGCGGCGCAGCAGTTCCCGGGCTTCGTCGTCGAGCCGGTCGGCGTAGTCCGTGCCGATGATGGTGCTGTAGCCCTCGATGGCCCGCAGCGGGGTCCGCAGATCGTGAGATACCGAGTAGCTGAAGGACTCCAGTTCGGCCAGTGCGGCACTCAACTGGGAGGTCCGCTCCGCCACCCTTTGTTCCAGTTCGGCATTGAGGCGCTTGATCGCGCGCTCAGCGAATTTTCGTTCGGTGAGATCCGTGCCGACGCTGACGACGTGGGGTTTTCCGTCCAGCTGGACACGCCGGCTCACCAGCAGGAAGGGGACCGGATCACGCCCGTTGCGCTGGAGCAGGACTTCCGCCGAGGCCTCGCCAGCCTGCAGGGCCGTATCGAGGCGATGGGCCATCATCGGCGCCTGTTCCTGAATCACGAGCTGCCGGGCTTCCCGGTGCACCAGCTGGCTCTCGTCCAGGCCGGTCAGATCGCGGACGAAGCGGTTCCACAGCACGAGGTGGCCGGCTTCATCGAACAGGAAGAAGGGCGTCGGCAGGCTGTCGATGAGGCCGCGGGAGAAGTCCCGCTCGGCCTTGAGCTGCTGTTCGGCCTCGATCGAAAACGGGTCCATCTCCGTAGAGGCGTCCCGGAAGACGACGACGACCCCTACCGGCGCCTTGTGGGGGGCGGCGAGGATGGGGGCGCCGCTGTCGGCAATGGGGCGCTGCCGGCCATGGCGATCGACAAGCAAGGTGCCCCGGGGTAGCGTCACCTTGCCGCCTTCGCGCATGACCCGCTGGGCCGGGCATTCAGCGGTTGTCCCGTCTTCGGCGTGGACGAGGGGCAGGACCTCGGTCAGCGGGCGCCCGCGGGCTTCCTCCTCGGGCCAGCCGGTCATCTGTTCGGCAACCGGATTCATCAGGGTAACGCGGCAGTGCTCGTCGGTGGCGATCACCGCTTCGCCGATGCTGCGCAGGGTCATGGACAGGTACTCGCGGGTAGCGCGCTGGGCGGTCTGGTCGATCACCACCCCGACAATCGCCGCGAGGCTGCCGTCCGGCTTGCGCAGCAGGGTCATGGCGTCGTGCAGCCAGAGCTGTCCCTGGCGTGGCGAATCGAGCCGATACTCGACGTCGACTTCCACAGGCGCGTGGCCCGGTGTCAGCAAGGCGTCATCGATGCGCGCCCAGATCCGCCCGAGCTCTTCGGGTGGCAGATAGCGCAGGAAATGCAGCCAGCCGCCCGGGGCGCACAGGGCATCCACCGGCGTGGCCAGCCAGTCTTCGGCGCGCTTGGATATGTACTCGTAGCGCTCGTGGCCAGGGTCGAAGCGGTACAGCATGTGCCGGGTATGGGCCAGTACTTCGGACAGATGGGCGTCGGGATGCACGTCCGGCGCGGGGCCGGCGGCAGGCTGCGGGGGGGTTGCCGTTGGTTCGGTAGCCTGCGCCGATCGCGCCAGCAGAAATCTGCAGGCGACAAGGAAGAACAGCAGGCTCGTGCCGACGATGGCCAGTGGCGGCGGCCCTCCGTACCTGCTG
This sequence comes from Zoogloea sp. LCSB751, assembly GCF_002028455.1. GTDB lineage: Bacteria > Pseudomonadota > Gammaproteobacteria > Burkholderiales > Rhodocyclaceae > Zoogloea. Next base: position 46,249 of record NZ_MWUM01000009.1, read on the forward strand.
CCGAATACCGCCAGGCTGCTCAGCAGGGCATGGGCGAGCGTCAGAAGGACGGCTGCGCGCGTGCCGCCCGTCATGTCCGGGCTCCAGGTGAGGGGTGTCCTGCTGCGGTTTCGGTGAGGCTTTCCACGATGCTGCTTTAAAATCCTGTCTTTGAGTCTGCTTGAGCCCCTGGTTTCTTGAACATGCCCCCAATCCTTCCCGAGCAGGACACCGTTTTCATGCGCCTGGCGCTCGAGCTGGCCGAAGATGCCGGTCGTTGTGGTGAAGTCCCGGTTGGCGCACTCATCGTCGACGCTGACGGGCAGGTGGTCGGACGTGGCTTCAATCAGCCCATCCTCCGCCACGACCCCACCTCTCATGCCGAAGTGATGGCTTTGCGGGATGCCGCCGCGCGCCTCGGCAATTACCGACTGCCGGGCTGCACCCTGTACGTCACCCTCGAACCCTGCGCCATGTGCGCCGGCGCAATCATGCATGCACGGATCGGCCGGGTGGTTTTTGGCGCCCGGGATCCAAAGACCGGGGTTGCCGGTAGCGTAATCGATCTGTTTGCGGAGACACGCCTAAACCATCACGCTGCCATCGAGGGAGGCGTGCTGGCGGAGGCGTGCGGTGGCCTGCTGTCGAGTTTTTTTGCGGCCCGGCGTAAGCGGGCGGCGGGGGCATGAGCGCCATGCAGATTCGTGTCGATATTTCTGCCCAGACCTTGTCCCTGTTCGGTGACGACGGCGCCTGCATCCGTCGCTACACGGTGTCCACCGCCAGGAATGGCGCCGGGGAGGAGAAGGGCAGCTACCGCACGCCGCGGGGCCGCCACGTCATCCGGGCACGCATCGGTGCCGGCGCGCCGCTGGGGGCAGCCTTCCGCGGACGCCGCTTCACCGGCGAAGTGTGGTCGCCGGAGCTGGCCGCCGGCGCGCCGCAACGGGACTGGATCCTCACGCGGATCCTGTGGTTGTCGGGCCTGGAGCCGGGGCGGAACCGTCTCGGCAAGGTGGATTCGATGCAGCGCTACATCTACATCCACGGTACGCCCGATAGCGAGCCGATGGGCGTGCCCCTATCCATCGGCTGCGTCCGCATGCGTAACCGGGATGTGGCTGAACTGTTCGATCTGGTCCCGGTGGGGACACTCGTGGACATCCGAGAATGACTGTCCGTGCTCCGACCAAGGTCAATCTCGGCGACTGGGCGGCGTTTTCCGAGCAGGCCACGCCGATCCGCTTCCGGGTTTTCGTCGATGAGCAGGGCGTGCCGGCGGACATGGAGCTCGATGAGTTCGATGACGTGTCATGCCACGCGCTGGCCTTTGTTGGCGACGAGCCGGTGGGAACCGGGCGTCTGCTCCCCGATGGGCATGTCGGGCGCATGGCAGTGCTCGCAGCCTGGCGGGGGCGGGGCGTCGGCGCGGCTCTCTTGCAGGGCTTGATCGACGAGGCGGTGCGAAGGGGGATGGGCCGGCTGGTGCTGAGTGCCCAGACCCATGCCCTGGGCTTCTACACCCGTTTCGGCTTCGTACCGGAAGGTGAGGTCTACGACGAGGCCGGCCTGCCGCATCAGGCCATGGTGCGCCAGCGCTAGCCGGGTTCGGCCTTGCCGGCGTCCGCTGCCGCGGGCTGCCGGAACAGATGTGCGTGGAACCAGTCCGCTGCCTTGGTGGCGGCATCGTCCAGCGCGCCCGGTTCGCGGAAATGCTCGTCGGTGCCGGCAATGGTCCGCCAGTCCTTGGTGCAGGTGAGGAGGTCGAAGGCTTGCCGGACGGCCGGCAGGCCGCTGTCCTTTTCTCCGACCACGAAACGCGTCGGGCAGACGATCTGCCGCAGTGGCGAGATGCCTGCCAGGCCGGGGCGGCCGCCGCGCAGTACCAGCGCATCGACGGCCATTGGCTCCTTCGACAGCGCGCGTACGGCAGCGGCGCTGCCGGTGCTGCTGGCGACCAGGCCGACGGGCAGTGCAACGAGCGGAGGCTGATGCCGAAGCCACTCGAAGAGCGCATTGATGCGCTGGCCGAGGAGCGGCGAATTGTAGCGGGTGTCCGGGTCGCGGGTTTCCTCGTAATGGGTCAGCAGATCGAAGATCAGTGTGGCGAAACCCGCTTCCTGCAGGCGTTTGGCGAAATGGGCCTCGCGGGATTCCCGATGGTTGCCGACCGAGTTCTGGGCAATCAGGATCAGGCCCGCGGCATCGGGAGAATGGGCCAGCAGGGCTTCGAGCCAGATCGGGCCGGCGGCGATGCTCAGAGGGGTTTGACGCAGTTTCATCATGATGGTGCGCGGATTTTTCGCTCAACGATGGCACGCCGGAGAGCGCCGGGCAAGGGCGTGCCGCACCCTATTGGACGTGAATGTGCACTGGAACACGGCGCGGGCCGAAAGCGCCGCGGAATTCGCCAAAGCGGCCGGCCAGCCGGTGCCCGCAGGCCGTGCAGGTGCCCTGGGCGTCGAGTCGATAGGCGAGGATCGCGTACCAGTCCCGTTCGATGACGGGTTGCCCGCAGTCGGGGCAGTAGGTGGTGCCGCCTTCCGGATCGTGCACATTGCCGGTGTAAACATAGTGCAGGCCGGCATCGCGGGCGATGCGGCGAGCCTTGCTGAGGGTGGCCGGCGGCGTCGGCGGAGTCTGGTCGAGCTTGTAGTCCGGGTGGAAGGCGGTGAAGTGCAGCGGCACGTCCGGGCCGAGCTCCGTGGCGATCCAGTTGGACAGGGCGGTGATTTCCTCGTCGCTGTCGTTGAGGCCGGGGATCAGCAGCGTCGTGATCTCCACCCACACCTGCGTCTCATGATGTAGGTAGAGCAGGGTGTCGAGCACGGGCGTCAGGTGGGCGCCGGTCTGGCGGACGTAAAAGTCTTCGGTGAAGCCTTTGAGGTCCACGTTGGCGGCGTCCATCACCGCGTAGAAATCCCGGCGGGCGGCCGGACTGATGTAGCCGGCCGTCACCGCAACGGTGGCCAGGCCGTGGGCGTGGCAGGCGTCGGCGGTGTCCATCGCGTATTCGGCGAAGATGACCGGGTCGTTGTAGGTAAAGGCCACGCTGCGGCAGCCGTGACTGGCGGCGACGCGGGCAATGTCGTCGGGCGAGGCGGCGTCCATCAGCCGGTCCATGTCGCGGCTCTTGGAAATGTCCCAGTTCTGACAGAACTTGCAGGCCAGGTTGCAGCCGGCGGTGCCGAAGGAGAACACGCTGGAGCCCGGGTAGAAGTGGTTCAGCGGCTTCTTTTCGATGGGGTCGATGCAGAAGCCCGAACTGCGCCCGTAGGTGGTCAGCACCATCTTGCCATCCACCATCTGGCGCACGAAGCAGGCGCCGCGCTGGCCTTCATGCAGGCGGCAGTCCCGTGGGCACAGGTCGCACTGGATGCGGCCGCCGTCGATGGGATGCCAGTAACGGGCAGGATGGTCGGACATGATCTACTCCGGTTCGCTGCCCTCGTGCCATTTCTGGACCTGGTAGCGGGCCAGCATCACGTTGGGACCCCAGAAATCGGCCGGCAGGCGGGCCTTGCGCTTGAGCGCCGCCATGAAGTCACGGGGATCGGGCAGTTGATCCCACACCTGGGGCAGGAAGGTGGCTTTCTGACAGCCGTTGAAAAAGATCACGCCGTCGCGCCCCGGCACCAGCTGGGCGAGTGCGTCGGCCTCGTCGCGGAACTCCATGAAGTCGGGTTCGCTGAGCAGGGACACCTCGATGCGGACCTGCCCGAACTCCTTTGCCGACAATGGCGGAAAGCGGGGGTCGCGCAGCGCGGCGGCCACGGCGTTCTCGCGCACATCCTCGCCGAGGGCGCGGTGGGCGTTGAGGCTGCCGATGCAGCCGCGCAACTCGCCATCGATCGTTAGAGTGACGAAGCTTGCGCCCCGTTCCTTCAGCTGCGGGTGGTCGGGTGGTTGCGTGGCGGATTGCCCGAGGGCGTCGGCAATCGCCTGGCGGGCGTGGCCAAGCAGGGCCGGGCCGAGCGTGTCAGTGGTGGGCATGCTGGCGGTCCTCGGAAAAGGCGATCGAGGCGTAGCCGACCACGTGTTCCCGGTCGCCGGCGGTGTCGCCCGAGTTGCGCAGGTCGAGCACGTGAGGCGTCAGGTGGTGGCGGATGGCCGCGAGGAGCAGGCCGTTGATGGCGCCAGCGCCGCAGGCCTGCTCGCTTTCCAGGCGGGCGTCGAGCTGGCGGATCTGCGCGATGGTGGCCTTGTCGCGCAGTTGTGCCTGGCGATAGGGGTGGTAGTGGGACAGGTCGGAGCTGATGACGATCAGGGTCTCCGGGCCGCCCCACAGGGTTTCCAGCACTTTCGCCACCGTGTGCGGATCGACATCGCCAACAGCGATCGGCAGGATCTCGAAGTGATTCAGGGTGGTCTGCAGGAAAGGCAGCTGCACTTCGATGGCGTGTTCGTCCGCATGGGGGCGGTCGTCCACGATCACGCCGGGCAGCGCCCGCGCCTGCAGCCAGGCATCCCTGTCCACCGCCACGGCGCCAAGAGGCGTGAGGAAGCTCTGCGCCGCCGGGATGGCCATGCCGCGTACCGCAACCCGGTGGGTCGGACAGAGGATCAACACACGGCGGATGACGTTGCGCCGCTGTGAGAGTTCGCCATAGGCGCTGGCTGCCACCGCACCCGAGTAGATGTAGCCGGCGTGGGGAACGACCAGCGCCTTCGGCGCTTCGACGACTTCGGCGGGAATGGCCGACGACAAAAGACCTGCTACCTGTGCATGCAGGCTGTGGGGATCCGCCGGGTAGAACATGCCGGCAACCGCCGGCAGACGTTGGGACGCGTGAGCCATGATTTCCTTCTATTCGCTACAGGCTTGCCTGATTCCATTATAGGGAGGTGCGCAGCAACCAGACGATGCCGGTGCCCAGCCCGGCGCCGACGACCAGCATGCCGCCCAGGACGCGCCGGCCGAGCATCTGCCCGCCAAGGGCGAAAGCCAGCCCCGCCTTGAAGGCCAGGTTGGCCAGCATGGCCAGCAGGATGGCGATCGCAGATGGCATCAATTCGAGCTTGCCGATATTGAGCAGGCGCAGGGTCGACAGGGTGATGGCATCCACATCGGTCAGACCCGAGGCGAAGGCCAGCAGATACAAGCCCCCCTGCCCGGCAATGTCCGACAGCCAGGCCGCGCACACCAGCACGCCGGCGTAAAGCAGGCCGAAACCCATCGCCGTGCGCAGTTCGGTCGGGTTGCGGGTTTCCGGTATCGGCAAGGTATTCTGGCTGGACAGCTGGCGCCAGTCGAAGGCAATGACCACGCCGCCGACAACGACCGCCAGCACGCAGCCGGTCACCAGCAGCGGGGTGATGTCCGGCGACAGCGCGCCGGCAATCGCCAACACCCGCACGACCATGATCAGGTTGGCGAGCAGGATGACCAGCTTGGCCGTCGGTGCCATGGCCGGGTTCTCGCGAGCATGGCGGGAGAACACCATGGTCGTGGCGGTGCTGGAGACGAGCCCGCCGAGCAGTCCGAGCAGCGGTGCGCCGTAACGGGCGCCGACCAGACGCAGCGCGGCGTAGCCGGTGAGGCTGACGCCGGAGATCAGCACGACCATCAGCCACACCTGATGGGGGTTGATCGCTTCGTAAGGGCCGAAGCCCCGGTCCGGCAGGATCGGCAGCACGATCAGCGACAGCACCGAGAATTGCAGGATCGAGCGCCAGTCCTGGCTGGTCAGGCGGGCGGCGACGCCGCGCAGCTCGGACTTGAAATAGAGCAGCATCGTCGAGCCGACCGCCGCCATGACGGCCAGCCGACCGTGTCCCAGCCAGACCAGGGCGCCGAGGCAGTAACAGACCAGCAGCGCCACCACGGAGGTGGTGCCCGGGTCGTTGGGTTCGGGCTGGCGGTAGTTGGCGGCGATGATCGTCGAGGCGACCAGTGCGAAACCGCCGACCAGAAACGCGGGTTCGGAGAGTTGCTCGGTGAGAAGCCCGGCCAGGGCACCGAGCAGGCCGGTCAGCCCGAAGGTGCGCACGCCGGCGAGGGCTGACGGGCGGCGTTCCCGCTCCAGGCCCATCAACAGGCCGATCGCAGTGGCCAGGGCCAGGGCTTCCAGTTCGCGGGGATCGAAGGCTTGTGAGAACAGCATGATGGGTTCTCCGAAAAGGCGTACGGCTTAATCAGCGGCAGGATCGTGGGTGACATTGAGTAGAATCGCGCGATGCGAAATCCTACGACCCGTTGTTATGCGATGGTGCCGGCGGCCGGAAGCGGCAGCCGGATGGGCAGCGAACAGCCCAAACAATATCTTTCCCTGCTCGGCGAGCCTCTGATCCGACACACCCTGGCGGTACTGTGTGCATCGCCGGTGATCGATCGGGTCTATGTGGTCCTTTCTGTGGGTGATCAGGAATGGGACCGCCATGACTGGAGCCCTTTCGGCAACCGTCTGGTGCCCCTGTTCTGCGGCGGAGCGTCGCGGGCGGACAGCGTGCTCAATGGCCTGCGCGCCATTGCCGATGATACGTCCGAATCCGACTGGGTTCTCGTTCACGACGCGGCGCGGCCCTGCCTGGCGCCGTGGCATATCGAGAACCTGGTGCGCGAGCTGATCCATGACGAGGTGGGCGGCATCCTGGCGGTACCGGTGGCCGACACCCTCAAGCGTGAGGACAGCCAGCACCGCATCGCTGCCACCGTGCCGCGGGATGGCCTGTGGCAGGCCCAGACGCCGCAGATGTTCCGCTACGTGATGCTCAAGCGTGCGCTGGAAAATGCCCGCCACGTCACCGACGAAGCCAGTGCCATCGAGGCCATGGGCCTCAAGCCGCGCCTGGTACGCGGCGATCCGACCAATCTGAAGGTCACCTTCCCCCTCGACCTGCACCTGGCCGAGTGGATTCTTCAACATCGCGAGGCTTAGAGATGAATGTTCCGTTCCGCATCGGGCAGGGCTTCGACGTCCACGCTCTCGTTCCGGGCCGTCCGCTGATCATCGGCGGCGTGACGATCCCGTTCGCCCGCGGGCTGCTCGGCCATTCCGACGCCGATGTACTGCTGCACACGATCACCGACGCCATCCTCGGCGCCGCCGGCCTGGGCGATATCGGCCGGCATTTTCCCGACACCGATCCGCGCTTCGAGGGGGCCGATTCCCGTGTGCTGCTGCGCGAGGCCGCTGCCGCGGCGCGGGCCGCCGGCTGGCAGACCATCAACGTGGATGCGACGGTGATCGCCCGGGCGCCGAAGATCCTGCCTCATGTGCCGGCGATGATCGCCAACATCGCGGCCGACCTGGGCGTGGAGCCGGCCGTCATCAACGTCAAGGGCAAGACTACCGAGAAGCTCGGCTTCACCGGCCGCGGCGAAGGTATTGCCGCCCAGGCGGTGGCGCTGCTGGCCCGCGTGGATGGCTGAAGAAAGCCGTCGGCTGTTCGTGGCCCTGTGGCCCGGGCCGGCACTGGCCGACCGCCTGCATGACCTGGCCGGCGAGGCCCACCGCGACTGTGGTGGGCGAAGGATGCGGAGGGAGACCCTGCATCTCACGCTGGCCTTCATCGGCGCGGTGCCGGCGGACCGGCTGCCGGAGCTCCTGGCCTTGCTGGGGCAGCTGCGGGCGCCACGTTTTCAAGTGCAGTTGAATTCCCTCGGCTACTGGCCACACAACCATATCGTGTGGGCGGGGTGTGCGGAACCGCCGCCGGCCCTGCTGCAGCTGGCAGCCGACATCCGCCGGCAGACGGCGGCGATCGGCCTGCCGGCCAGCGGGCCGGCCTTTGTTCCGCACATGACCCTGCTGCGCAAGGCGACAGCCACCTGCACGCCTCCGGTTGCGGAGCCGGTTGTGTGGGATGTTGTCGAATGGGTGCTGGTGGAGTCCTGTCTGACGCCGCATGGCGCGGACTATCACCGGGTGGCAGGCTGGGCGCTGGATTGAGCGGACACGGGCGGGTGGACAAAAATCAGGCGGCAACGATGGGCATCGCAGCCGCCTGAAAGTGCGCTGACCCGAACGGGCGCGCGGGGAGGTCAGAGGAGACCTTGTTGCAACCTGACGAATGGCTCAGACGAACAGACATCCTTCCAGATGATCACGCAGTGCGGGCTCCGGCGTCTTGGTGTAGTCCTTCTCGAAGCGGTCGGTGATCAGTTGTGCTGTCGGTCGGTCGAGGACGGCGTTGAGCATGCCCATGAACGCAGGTGGTGCGATGACGATGGCGCGGCCGAATAGATTGCGGCTGCGTCCGAGATAGAGCTCCTTGGCGAGCTTCTGGGCAAAACTGCGGGCGGCGTTCTCTTTGGGTGGGGTCTGCTGCTCCCGCGAACCGTGTCCGCTGATGGATGCCTGCATCTGCCCGGCGCGATCGGACGAGAGTTCGGAATTCTTCATGCGGCTGGCGGGGTGGGCGATTTCCTTCACGAGTTGCAGGCCCTGCTTGGGCCCGAGGTTTGCATAGAGGCGGGCGAGACTCGCGTTGGCGACCAGAATCCAGGTAATAGCCATGTATTGCTCTCCACACTTGGTAAGGAATGCCGAGGCGGCTTACCCACTGTAGACAGCGGATCGGGGGAGTTCAAAGTTTTGTTGCAGGAATGCCGTTGGTTTTATTGCGGCAAGGTTTCGTGGGCCGCGGGGTCCTGTTGATAGAAGCGGGAAAGCTGTGTGTAAACAGCGGGGTATTCTGACTTCAAGCGCCCGGGTGTCTCGAAAAAAGCCTCGCTCATGACGGCGAAAAACTCGGCCGGGTGCTCGGCGCCATACGGGTCCAGCAGGGTGTCTTCGCCGCCGTCCACGCGCCGGCAGAAATCGTCGAACGCCGGTTGAAAGGCCGCCGCCCAGTCGGTGGCGGGCATATCGGCGGGAAGGGCCGGGTAGCCGTCCACTTCACCATTGCCCATGTCCAGCTTGTGGGCGAATTCGTGGATGACCACGTTGATGCCGACCGGCTGCGCTTCGCCGTCGAACCACGAGAGCAGCACCGGGCCGTTCTCCCAGGCTTCGCCAAGGACTTCGTCGTCGTATTCGTGGACGATTCCATCCTCATCGACGACGCTGCGCGGAATGACGAAGTCGCCGGGATAGACCACGATGCCGACCCAGTCGGCATAAGCATCGAGGCCGATGTGGAGGATCGGCAGGCAGGCTTGCAGGGCAATGGACAGCAGCATGTCGTCGGTGACATCCACGCCCTCCGCGCCATGCACCTGCTTGTCGGCGAGGAACTCGAGGGCGAGACGGCGCAGGCGCGGGCGCTCCTCCGCAGGCAGGAAGTCGAGGAAGGGCAGGCTCTGCTCAATGCGTGCCCACTGGGCGGGAGCCACCTGCATGCGGTCGGCGGCACGCTGGCGGCGCCAGCGGCGGAAAGCGGAGAACATGGCGGGTCGATGTCTGTCGAAGGAGCCGGCGGTGCGATGAGCGCACCATCCGCGTGTTGTCGGTCACCCGAACACGATGAAGATCAAGCTTTGTGGCGTCAGCCTATAGGATAATGCCGGCATGGTTGCCGTTACACATTCGATATCCCAGTCAGTGTCCGCGTTCTCCGCGGTCGAATTATTGTGCGAGGGGCTCGGCCCCGATGATGCTGCGCGGGTCGGTGTCGCCCTGGAGTGGGTCCAGCCCCTCTATGGGGAACGCACCCTCGGCACCAACGAACCCATCTGGCAGCACGCCCTCGGCACTGCGCTGATCGTCGCGTCCCTGCGCCTCGATGCGGATACGCGCGTCGCGGCACTGTGTTTTGCACTTGGCGACGTACTGGACCATTCCGGCGAACAGGTCACCGCCCGCTTTGGCGAAGGGGTGGCGAGCCTGGTGGATGGCCTGCGCAAGCTCAACGGGCTGCGCGTCATCACGCGCATGACCACCACCGCCAGCGCGCCGGAGATCCGCGCCCAGAGCGAGGTGTTGCGCAAGATGCTGCTGGCCATGGTGGAGGACATCCGCGTGGTGTTGCTGCGGGTCTCGTCGCGTACTCAGACGCTGCGCTATTTCACCGATCACCCGGGCAAGATCCGCGAGTCCATCGCCCGCGAGAGTCTCGACATCTATGCGCCGCTGGCCAACCGGCTCGGTATCTGGCAGCTCAAGTGGGAGCTGGAGGACCTGTCCTTCCGCTTCCTGGAGCCGGAAACCTACAAGCGCATCGCACGCATGCTCGACGAGCGTCGTGTCGAGCGCGAGCAGTTCATCGTGGATGCCGTCGCCCGCCTGAAGAGCGAAGTGGAGGCGATCGGCATCAAGGCCGAGGTCTATGGCCGGCCGAAGCACATCTACAGCATCTACAACAAGATGCGCGCCAAGCGCCTGGATTTCTCGCAGATCTACGACGTGCGCGCGTTGCGGGTGCTGGTTGCCGAGGTGAAGGACTGCTATGCGGTGCTGGGCATCGTGCACCAGATCTGGACGCCGATCCCCAAGGAGTTCGACGACTACATCTCGATGCCCAAGGGCAACAATTACCAGTCGCTGCACACCGCCGTGTATGCCGGTGACGGACGCGCGCTGGAGGTGCAGATCCGCACCTACGGCATGCACAACCACGCTGAACTGGGCGTGGCGGCGCACTGGCGCTACAAGGAAGGGTCGGGTGCGTCGAGTGGCGAGTACGACGAAAAAATCGCCCTGCTGCGCAGCCTGCTGTCATGGCGCGACGAGGTCACCGATTCTGCGGACTGGCTCGAGCAGTTCAAGCGGGCCTCCCTCGACGACACGATCTACGCCCTCACGCCCCAGGGGCGGGTCATCGACCTGCCGCGCGGGGCGACGCCGATCGACTTCGCCTACCGGGTGCACACCGATCTCGGCCATCGCTGTCGCGGTGCCAAGGTCAACGGGCAACTGGTCACCCTCAACACGCCGCTGGAAAACGGCCAGACGGTGGAGATCATGTCCACCAAGGAGGGTGGGCCGTCCCGCGACTGGCTCAATGTGCAGCAGAACTATGTGGCTACGCCGCGGGCACGCCAGAAGATCAAGCAGTACTTCAGCGCGCTTGAAGAAGAGGAGTTGCTGGTCCGTGGCCGCAGTGTGCTGACCAAGGAAATCCAGCGCGAAGGGCATGGCCAGGTCAATCTCGAGGATCTCGCCACTCGCCTGGGTTTCAAGAGTCCCGATGCGCTGTTCGTCGCTGCCGGGCGCGGCGAGGTCGGGCCGCGGGCGATCCAGGTGGCGCTGCGTGGGGCGGACGCCCTGGAGTCGCCGCCGGAGACGCCGGAGGTGGTCATCGGCCAGAGCCATTCGGGCGACGCCAGCGATACGATCCTGATCGTCGGCGTCGGCAAGCTGATGACCTCCCTCGGCCGCTGCTGCAAGCCGGCGCCGCCGGACGCGATCCAGGGCTACGTCACCCGCGGCCGTGGGGTGTCCATCCACCGGGTCGAATGCCGGGACTTCCAGGCGCTGGTGAGCCGGCATCCGGAGCGACTGGTCAGTGCCCAGTGGGGGGAGGCGGCCAAGGTCACCAAGGAAGTCGCCGTCTTCCCGGTGGACGTGCTGGTCCATGCGATGGACCGGCAGGGGTTGCTGCGCGACATCTCCGAAGTGTTGTCGCGGGAAAAGCTCAACGTGATCGCCGTGAATACCCTCAGCCGCAAGGGGGCGGCGCGGATGCGCTTCACGCTGGAGGTGCAGGGTGTGCACCAGATCCAGCGGGCCGTCACCCTGATCCGGGAGGTCAAGGGCGTCACCGACGTGGAGCGCGGCTGAGGCGTGATCGACGCTAGCCGCCTCGAGCGGCATCACTTCGCGTGGCTGTCCATCGCCGCGGCGGTGGCGACCATCGGCCTGAAGACCCTGGCCTGGTGGCTGACCGGCTCGGTGGGCCTGCTGTCCGACGCGCTGGAGTCCTTCGTCAACCTGGCGGGCGCCACCTTCGCGTTGTGGATGATCCTGGTCACCCGGGATCCACCAGACCGGCGCCATCCCTTCGGGCACGGCAAGGCGGAGTACTTTTCCAGCGGCTTCGAGGGGATCCTGATCCTCGGCGCTGCGGTGGCGATCATCTGGGCCGGCGTGGAGCGCCTGATCTACCCGGCGCCGCTCGAATCGGCCGGTTGGGGGCTGGCTTGGTCGGCGGCGGCCACCGTCATCAACTTCGCTGTGGCCCGGGTGCTTGGCCGGGCCGGCGAGCGCTTCGACTCGATTGCCTTGCGGGCGGACTCCCGCCATCTGATGACCGATGTGTGGACTTCCGTCGGCGTCATCTCAGGTGTCGCCCTGGTCGCGCTGACCGGCTGGCTGGTGCTCGACCCCTTGATCGCGATTGCCGTCGGTCTGCATATCACGCTGGAGGCCTGGCACTTGCTGCGGGAGTCGGTCGATGGTCTGATGGATCGCAGCATGGACCGCGTGGCCATGGAGCGGGCGATTGGTGTGCTCGAATCCTTCCATTGTCGCGGCGTCGCTTTCCAGGGCTTGCGCACCCGCCGGGCCGGGGCTTCGTCCTTTCTGCAGGTGGTGGTCCTGGTGCCGGGGGACTGGAGCGTGAGCGAGGGACATGCACTGCTCGACGAGATCGAGGCGGCGCTCGGCAAGGCCCTGCCGGGCACCGAAGTGACGACCCATCTGGAGCCCTTGCCCTGAGCTTGGTGTCGGGGCGGATTTCTCAAGGCTGGATTCCATCCCCGAAATGAGGTCCGCAGGCAGTAAAATCGCGGCATTTCCGAATCCGGGCAGTCCCCATGATTTTCGTGTTGTCCCCCGCCAAGGCGCTCGACTACGAGACGCCGCCCACCACCCCGCGTTTTACCGAACCCGACTATCTGGACGATGCCGCCGAGCTGATTGCCGGTCTGCGCGAGCTGTCCCATGCCGAGGTCGCACGGCTGATGGATCTGTCGGACCCGCTGGCCGCGCTCAATGTGGCGCGTTATACCGAATGGTCACGGCCTTTTACGCCTGAGAATGCGAAGCCGGCGGTGCTGGCCTTCAACGGCGACGTGTATGACGGACTCGATGCGCGCAGCCTCGACGAGGCCGACCTGGATTACGCCCAAGCGCACCTGCGCATCTTGTCCGGCCTGTACGGCCTGCTGAAGCCGCTGGACCTGATGCAGCCCTATCGTCTGGAAATGGGCACCCGCTTCAAGAATGGCCGTGGCAAGGATCTGTACGCATTCTGGGGCATGACCCAGACCGAGGCGCTGAACCGCCTGCTGGCGCGGGACGAGGCGGCGGGCCATGAACCGGTGCTGGTCAACCTGGCCTCCGAGGAATACTTCAAGTCGGTCAAGCCGGCCCAGCTGAAGGGGCGCCTGCTCAACATCGGTTTCGAGGACTGGAAGGGTGGGCGCTACAAGATCATCAGCTTCTACGCCAAGCGCGCCCGCGGTCTGATGGCACGGTACGCGATCACCCACCGGGTCGACGAAGTGGCGCAGTTGAAGGACTTCGACCTCGACGGTTATGCCTTTGCCGCCGAAGCCTCCGATGCGGATCGCTGGGTTTTCCGGCGCCGCGAGGACTGACGGGAGCTGGGCGTGGCGAATCCGCAAAAGATCGCGCAGCTGGCGCGCATGAAGGGACTGGCAGCCGCTGCGTTGCTGGCCGTCGCAGCCTTGTTCGTGCTGGCCCGCTATCAAGGCTGGCCGTGGGTGGCGGCCTTTGCCGAGGCGGCGACGATAGGCGCGCTGGCCGACTGGTTCGCGGTGGTGGCCTTGTTCCGCCATCCGCTTGGGCTGCCCATTCCCCACACGGCGATCCTGCCGCGCAACAAGGCGCGGCTGGCCGACAACATCGCCGAGTTCATCCGCGACAAGTTCCTCGACACCGCGTCGCTGGTGGCCCGCCTGCGCAGTGCCAATCCGGCCGAGCGGCTGGCTGGCTGGTTGAAGGACCCCAAGAACGCGACCATCTTCGCCGAGCGGCTGGTGGTGGTGATGGCCGAGTCCCTGGACTTCATGGATGACCCGCGCGTGCGGCGGCTGGCGCTGCATGCACTGCGTCGGCGGGCGGGCAGCCTGGACATGGCCGACAGCATGGGCGGCATTCTCGATGCGCTGACCCAGGGCGGACGCCACCAGGCCCTGCTCGACGAGAGCATCCACAAGCTGGCTCAATGGCTGGACGAGCCTGGCGTGCGCCACAGTTTCGCAAGCATGATTCTCGACGTGGCCGCGCGGGAATATCCGAAGGTGGTTGCGACCCTCGGTTTCGTCGGCATCGACCCGACCGAACTCGGCGACAAGGTGGCGACCGGCATCGTTGCCGGCGTGCATGGCCTGCTCGACGACATCGCCACCAATCCCGACCATCCGCGCCGGGCGGCCTTCGACGAAGTGGTGACCCGCTACATCGGGCGCCTCAAGAGCGACGAGGCCTTCCGGGCCCAGGTGGACCAGATGAAGCGGGAGTTCCTCGCCCATCCGGCGGTGGGCACGTATTTGCGGGATCTGTGGGACGAACTGCGTGCCTGGCTGGGGCGCGACATGGCCAGCGCGGACTCGATGATCCGCCAGCGCATCGCGTCGGCCGCGGGGGCGCTCGGCACCAGCCTGGCCGCCAACGAGGCGCTGCGGGACTCCCTCAACGAACACCTGGAGAAGACCGTGGAAAGCCTGGCGCCGGAGCTGCGTACGGGCCTGGCCGGTCATATCGCCAGCACCGTGCGGGCCTGGAACGACGAGGATCTCGTGCGCGAGATCGAAGTCAGCGTCGGCCGCGACCTGCAGTTCATCCGTCTCAACGGCACCTTCGTCGGCGGCCTCATCGGCCTGGCCCTGTACGCGGTGACCCAACTCCTGACCTGATCCAGCCATGACCCTCAGAATCAGCAGCAACTTCGACTCCGGCGCCATCGAGGTGCTGTCCGTGGAACGTCCGGACGACATTCGCCTGCGCCTGCGGGCCGATCAGGGTGTGAGCGGCGACGGGACCTTCCGCCAGTGGTTCCATTTCCGTCTGCATGGCGCAGCGGGGCAGGGCGTGCGGATGGTCTTCGAGAACGCGGCCGAGGCTGCCTATCCGGATGGCTGGCCGGATTATCGCTGTGTGGCGTCCTACGATCGCCAGCACTGGTTCCGCATCAGTTCGACCCGTTATGAGAACGGGCAACTGATCGTTGAGCACACGCCGGAACGCAATAGCATCTACTACGCCTATTTCGAGCCGTATTCCCACGAGCGCCACCTGGATCTGCTGGGGCGGGTCGAGATGTCGCCCTTTGCGTCGGTAAGCAACCTGGGGGCGACGGTGGACGGTCGCGACCTGGACCTGGTCACCGTCGGCCGCGCTGCGCCGGGCAAGCGGCCGCTGTGGATCATCGCGCGCCAGCATCCGGGCGAGAGCATGGCCGAGTGGTTCGTTGAGGGCCTGCTGGAACGCCTGCTCGACGCGGCCGATCCGGTGGCCCGCCGCATCCGCGAACACGCGGTGCTTTACATCGTGCCGAACATGAACCCGGACGGAGCGATCCGCGGCAACCTGCGTACCAACGCGGCCGGAGCCAACCTCAACCGGGAGTGGCGCGCGCCGAGCGCCGAGCGCAGCCCCGAGGTATTGCTGGTGCGCCAGGCGATGGAGACGAGGGGCATCGACCTGTTCCTCGATATCCACGGAGACGAGGCTCTGCCTTATGTGTTCTTCTCGACCGCGGAGGAGGTGCCAGGCTTCTCGGATGAGCAGAAGCGCCGCCAGGCGCGTTTCGTCGAGCGTTTTCAGGTGGTGAGCCCGGATTTCCAGACCGAGCACGGCTATCTCAACGGGCGTTTCAAGGACGAGTTGCTGAGCCTGGCCTCGAAGTGGGTGGCCCACAGCTTTGGTTGCGTCTCCCTGACCCTGGAAATGCCGTTCAAGGACAATGCCAACCTCCCTGATGGTCTGAATGGCTGGAACGGCGAGCGCAGCAAGCGCCTTGGCGCGGCCATGCTCAATCCCATCCTCGGCCATCTGACGGACTGAGCGTGCGTGGGGCCGGTGCCTTGCGCCGGATCCATGAACCGTAACATTACAGTCATACAATCCACCGACCCTTCATCCCACGGAGCCGGGCGACGTCCCGTTTCCGACCGCTTGTCGGATTGAATCCTATGCGTATCCATTCTTTCGCCGGCCCCCGCTGCAGGGGACGCCGGTCATTGTCTGCATTGGCCCTCGGCCTGCTCGCCGGCCTGGTTGCACCAGGGCAAGCAAGTGCTGAATCACAAGACACCGAGACGTGGACTGCACGTTTTCAGACGACTTATGTGTGGCAGAACAAGCCGGCATTCCATGCGGACTACAGCGGCCGCAACAGTCTGACCGCCGACCACGACAAGAGCTACACGGCAACGGCGACAGCCTTCCTAGGCTTCCGACCATGGACGGGGGGCGAACTGTACTTCAACGGGGAAGAGACCCAGGGACGACCGTTTTCAAACCTGGAGGGTACTGCGGCGTTCACGAACGGGGAATTGACGCGGACCGCCGGTTCCCGTCCGAAGTCGTACCGCCAGCGCCTGTTTCTGCGCCAGACCTGGGGGCTGGGCGGTGAGCAGGAACATCAAGAGGGCGACCTGAACCAGATGGCCGGTTTCGTGGACAAGAACCGGGTGGTGCTGACTGTCGGTAATTTTTCGTTGCTCGATGTTTTTGACGATAACGTCTACGCCAAGGACCCCCGTGTCCATTTCATGAATGCTGCGTTCATGGCGCCGCTGGCCTACGACTACGCCGCTGACGCACGAGGTTTCGGCTGGGGTTATACGCTCGAGTGGTATCAGGATGACTGGGCAGTGCGCATCGGCCGGATGACCGGCCCGCAGGAGCCCAACATGCTTCCCATCGATTCGCGCATCGGCAAACACTATGGCGACCAGATCGAGGTGGAGCGCGCCCACACGCTGTACGGCCAGCCCGGCAAACTCCGCGTGCTGGCCTGGCGCAACCGGGCCCGGCTGGCCCGCTTCGACGATGCGCTCGACTACCTGCGGGCCAATCCGGCAGCCGATCCGCAGGCGATCCTGGCAGTGCGCCATGGCGACCAGATCAAGTTTGGTCTCGGCATCAACCTTGAGCAGGCGATTTCTGCAGATCTGGGTTTCTTCCTGCGCGCAATGAAGGCTGACGGGCGTAGCGAGACCTTTGCGTTCACCGAGACCGACAGCTCGATCGGAACCGGTTTGTCCCTGAAGGGCAATCGCTGGGGG
This sequence comes from Zoogloea sp. LCSB751, assembly GCF_002028455.1. Lineage (GTDB taxonomy): Bacteria > Pseudomonadota > Gammaproteobacteria > Burkholderiales > Rhodocyclaceae > Zoogloea. Next base: position 63,308 of record NZ_MWUM01000009.1, read on the forward strand.
CGGGCGGCGGATACGGTTGGAGTCGGTTATGCCCGCAATGCGCTATCGGGGGATCGTCGCCGATATCTGGAAGCGGGAGGCCTGTCCTTCTTCCTCGGCGATGGCGGACTGAATTATCAGCCGGAGCAGGTCGTCGAGGCCTATTACAGCTTCAATGTGTGGAAAAGCCTCTTCGTGACGGCGGATGCCCAGCGGCTGTGGAACCCGGGTTACAACGCCGACCGCGGACCGGCTAATTTCTTTGCCTTGCGCTTTCATGCGGAGTTCTAACGCCGCAAGCGGTGAGGGCGGAGAGCCTTCGGGGGAGCAAAAAGACGGGCATCGAGGTGCCCGTCTTTTTTTGATGAATTTGTTTATTTAATGGAGATTTTTTGGATGTGACAGAGTTTGCAAAAAACTGATGCCAAACGGTTTGTTTTTGCAAACTGCGTATAAATTAACTTGTCTCTCCGATTCCTGGTCGCAGAATTCATGAGTTTAGTTTTTTGCATTCTGCCTTGGCGGATTGTCCTACTGGCTTGACGCAGGCCCGCCGCAAGGTTGCGAAGCCGGGCGATTGGCCTTCTGAGGCATCCGCCGCTTGAACGGAGAACAATCAGACTTATGTCGAAGCTGGCCCGAGTAGGGTGGTACTGGAATCGCCTGCGCAGCCTGTCGGTGGCGGAGATCGTGAATCGGGCCGGCACTGAGGCGACCCAGGCCGCGGGGCGCGGGCGTGCGTCGGGCCCGGCTCCTGTGGCGCGACTCGATACGCCCGGCGCATCCTGGTTGCCCGTGGACGAGATGCGGAGCAACTCCTGGGTTCTGCTGCGGGCCGACGAAGTCCTTGCCGGATACTGGAGAGTTCTTGCCCGGGGGCGGATCGAACTCGGTTTTCCGCCGGAATGGAATCGCAATCCGGCCAACGGGGTGCTGCTGCCGCTGACCCATGGCAAGATCATGTCGGTCCGTGATACGGCAGAGGTTGGTGACATCAAGTATCTGTGGGGGCCTAATCGTCATCTGGAACTGGTGTGTCTGGCCCAGGCATGGCGGGGGACGGGGCAGCGGCGTTACCTGGATGGGATCGGGGTCCTGCTGGAAAGCTGGATCGACCAGTGTCCCCCGACGCTTGGCCCCAACTGGTCGAGCGCGCTGGAGGCCGGCGTACGTCTCGTCAATTGGGCGACGGTCTGGCAACTGATCGGGGGGGCGGCTTCGTCCCTGTTCGAATCGCCGGTCGGCCAGGTGCTGAGGAGCGCGTGGCTGGAAAGCGTCTGGTGCCATGCGGAGTTCATCCGTAGTCATCGGTCGCGGCATTCGTCGGTCAATAGCAATCTGATTGGCGAACTGGCCGGTCTGTTCGTCGCAGGGGTCACCTGGCCGTGCTGGGATCAGTCGTCCCAGTGGCGTCGGGATGCGCGGGCGGGGCTGGAGGCGGAGGTGCTGGCCCAGATTGGGCCGGATGGTGTCGATCGGGAGCAGGCGACAGGCGGGCAGCAGTTCGTGTGGGATTGTCTGCTGTTTGCCGGATTGGCCGCTCGGACGACGGGCAAACCGTTCTCCGGGGCCTACTGGCAGCGCATGGAGGCCATGCAGGAATACCTCGCGGCGATCATGGATGCCGGCGGTCATGTGCCCATGTTCGGCGATACGGACGACGCACAACTGAGCGGGCTGGTGCTTGGAGCGGGCGGCGATATCCATCAGTCGCAGCTGGCCACCGCGGCCCTGCTGTTTGGCAACCCGGGGCTGGCGCGCAAGGCAGGTATCGTCGATACGCGCACCCGCTGGTTGCTTGGTGAGGCGCGGTGCCGCGAGTTCGATTCCTTGCTGCTCAAGTCGGCGCCGGCCACCGGGCGTACCGATTTTCCCGATGGTGGCACCTATGTTCTAGGCGCCAACCTGGATACGGCCGATGAGTTTCGGGTTGTTGCCGACGCAGGGCCGCTTGGGCGTGATGGCATTGCCGCCCATGGTCATGCCGATGCGCTTTCATTCACGCTGTCGGTGAGCGGGCGGGAGTTTCTGATCGATCCGGGAACGGGCACTTACCACGGTCCCAGAAAATGGCGCCAAGCATTTCGTGGTACCGCCATGCACAACACGATGACGATCCTGAACCAGGATCAGGCCGTGTCGGGTGGCAAGTTCATCTGGTCGCGGAAATACACGACCCGTGTACTGGAGCGGGACAGCAACCGGGTCGTGGAGAGCCTGATTGCGGAGCATGACGGTTACCGGCGGCTGGCCGGGCGTCCGGTACACCGGCGTAGCTGGCGTCTGGAGAGGCAAAGCGCAAGTTTGACGGTTGTCGACGAGGTGATCGCCAGCACGCCGCAGTCGGTGAGCTTGAATTGGCATTTCAGCGAGGAATGCCACGTGACCTGTACGCCGGACGGGGTGTTGATCGCCAACGGACCGGTGCGTCTGCGGATGACGCTGCCTCCGGACGGGGAGGTGAGCATCCTGAGGGGCTCCGACGAGCCGATGGCCGGCTGGGTTTCCCGCCGCTACGACAACATGGTACCCAGCACGACCCTTGTGTGGCGGGGCCACGTCAGGGGCGGAGAGGTTCTCGAAACCGTCTTGAAACGAGCCTGAGCCCGATTCAGGGTTGGGTCGGGAAGAAGAGGGCGATGACCGCCGGCGATTCGCTCCGGGCCTGGGCCCGGATGGCGGCAAGCTGCACTGCGTCCATGTCGAGCCGTGCGGCGGCGAGCGGGTCCAGCAGGCCTAGCGCAGTTTCATCCGGCTGATCGAGTTCGTCCGTCGCTAGGATCTGGTTGGCCACGTGCAGCAGCGCGGCCTCGGTGGCATGGGAGCCACCGAGGGCCGGCATCAGTTGGGCGCCGATCACCGTTGCGAAACTGGGTGGCAGGCTCCACGCGGACGCCAGCGCCGCACCGACCTCGGCATGGTTGCAGCCGATGATGGACTGCTCCGCTTCGTGGAGCGGCAGGCCGCTGTCCTGCACCTTTTCGAGCGCCGCCCGACAGAGATCGGGTACGGCCTGGAACATCACCAGATGACCGATATCGGCGAGCAGGCCTTCGATGAACAGTCGTTCCGGGTCGCCGACGCCGAGCCGCTGGGCTGCAGAACGGGCAGCCAGGCCACGGAACACGCAACCCTTCCAAAAGCGCATCAGAGGCATTTGCGGCGGCTGGATCGACGACAGCGCGGAGATGACCGTTGTGCTGAGGATCAGGTCGTGAATCTGCTGCATGCCCATCAGATTAACGGCCCGTACCACGGTCTCGATCCTGCCCGGAAAGCCGTACAGCGCGCTGTTGACGATGCGCAGCACGCGGGCCGTGATGGCCGCGTCACTGGATACCGTTTCGGCCAGTTGCTGCACCGAGCTGTCGGGGTCGTCGAGGATGTCGCGGATACGATGATAGATCGCCGGCAGGCTGGCGAGCTTCTCGACGCAGGCGACAAGTTCCTGAGGGGTGCTCATAGGTTCTGTGGGATGGCGGAGTCGACAAGTTTAACGGCATCTGCCAGCGCCACTTTAGTTGCTTGCCCGTTTTTCGGACTTGGCCTGAGCGTGAAAAAAATCCTGTTTCGATCAGTCACTTGAAGGTATTTCGGGATTTGAGCACAGAGTGGGGAGGATAGGAGAAGAGGTGTGACGACGGCCTTGCTATCCTGCAGAAAACCGACCCGAAGGGCCTGCTGGCAGCGGGGCGGCAATCAAGGAGAACGGGTTTTTCAATGAAGCTACTGAGCTGGAACATTCAGTGGGGGCGGGGCGCCGACGGCGAGGTGGACCTCGCCCGCAGCATTGCGGCGATCCGCATGTTGGGTGAGTTCGACGTGCTGTGCCTGCAGGAGGTGGCGGTCGGTTTTGCCAGCCTGCAGGGGCAGGCGCCGGTCGATCAGGTGGCGGTGCTCGCCGCGGCGTTTCCGGGCTATAGCACCCATTTTGCCGCCGGCGTGGATGTACCGGACCGGGAGGGAGGGCGCAATCTGTTCGGTAATCTGACCTTGTCGCGATTGCCCGTCGGGCAGGTGCTTCGTCACAGCCTGCCACGGCCGCTGGATGCCGGAGTGCCGAGCATGCCGCGGGTGTGCCTGGAGGTGGTGGTCTCAGGGCCGGCAGGGTCGGTTCGGGTGCTGAACACGCATCTGGAGTACTACTCTGGCGTGCAGCGTTCGGCACAGATCGATGCCTTGCGCAGCCTGCAGGCAGAGGTGAGGGAAGGGGAGGAAAGTGCTGCTGCTCTACCGGAGGGCAAGGCCGCAGACGAGGATTCGCCGTTTCGGCGCTGGCCGCGCCCACTGTCGGCCATCATCTGCGGTGACTTCAACTGCGAACCGGGCAGCGAGGCGTATTACCGCATGACGCTGAGCGGGCAGGCCGGTCCGGAATGGGTCGACGCATGGCCGGCCTGTTATGGAGACATCCCCCACCTGAGCACCGTCGGTTTGAACGGCGCGGAGTGGCCGGATCGGGCTTACTGCTGCGACTACTTTTTCGTCAGCACCGACCTGGTGGACAAGCTCGACGCGGTTGCCGTCAATCAGGCTACCGCCGCCTCCGACCACCAGCCGATCATGCTCAACCTGTTGTGAGTCTCTCCGTGGGCCACGGCCACGGGGCCCACGTTCACTCGTCCTTGAGTTCGACCAGCTCGGCCTGGTAACGGAGCGCGTTCTTCACGTAACCGTCGGCGCTGGCCTTGAGGCGGCTGATTTCGTGGTCGGTGAGCTCGCGGATGATCCGCCCTGGCGAGCCACAGACCAGCGAACGGTCCGGGATGACCTTGCCTTCCGGGATCAGGGAGTTGGCTCCGATAAGGCAGTGCTTGCCAATCACCGCACGATTGAGGACGACCGCGTTGATGCCGATCAACGTGCCTTCCCCGACCTTACAGCCATGGAGCATGGCCTTATGGCCAACGGTGACGTCGTGGGCGATATCGAGCGGCACGCCGTCGTCGGTGTGCAGAACCGCGCCATCCTGGATATTGGTGTTTTCGCCGACCGTGATCGGGTCGTTGTCTCCGCGCAGAATCGCGCCAAACCACACGTTGACATTGGGGCCGAGGCGCACGTCACCGACGACGGTGGCATTTTCTGCGATCCAGACCCCCTCTTCCAATTGTGGAGCGCGCTCTCCGAGGCGGTAAATCGGCATGTGTTTTCCTGTTTTAGTTGAGTCTCGGCCGTGCCGCCGAATGGCCGGTCGAAGAGCGCGCCATAATAGCAGGGTGACGGTCCAGTGCAAGGGGAAAGCGTAGTATTTTGATACATTTCCTTTGCTGAAATAAGGGCTTAGCACCGCCCTGAAACGGGCGAAAATGGCCGAAAATGCTTGCCAGGCGTTGAAGACCAGGGTGTCTCAAGAGGGTTTTGGTGTTTTCGATGGAAGGGGATGGAATGGCGGATCTGGATGAACTGACCCGGCTCGTGTGTGCCTTTCGGGATGAGCGGGACTGGTCCCAGTTCCACTCATTGCGCAATCTGATCGTGTCCCTCAACCTCGAAGCGGGGGAACTGCTGGAACTGACCCAGTGGAAGAGTGACGACGAGATCGCCGCGCTGCCGCAGGATCTGTACGGTCGGGAGGCGCTGGAGGACGAGTGTGCGGATGTGCTGCTGTACCTGCTGCTGATCGCGGATCGGGCGGGCATCGACCTGGCGGTGGTGGCCCGTGCCAAGCTGGCAAAGAATGCAGCCAAGTATCCGGTCGACCGATTCCGTGGGTCCCGCCGCAAATACGATGCGCCGGAGTGATCATCGGGGAGGCGGTGGGGCAGACGAGGTGTTAACATCGCGCCCCTGATCTTTCGTTCCCGTCGCCGGGTGCATCCGCCATGCTGAGTTACCGCCATGCCTTCCACGCCGGAAACCACGCCGACGTGCTCAAGCACTTCGTGCTCGTCCAGTTGCTGGAATACTTCAATCAGAAGGACAAGCCCTACTGGTACATCGATACCCATGCCGGTGCGGGGTGTTATTCCCTCGATGAGGCCTTCGCGCGCAAGAACGCAGAGTATGAGGAGGGTGTTGGTCGCCTGCTCGGTCGCAAGGACGTACCGAAGGAACTCAGGGAGTACCTGAAGGTGGTGCGTGACCTGAACAAGGACGATCGCCTGCGTCTGTACCCCGGATCGCCGTGTTGTGCCGCGGCCCTGTTGCGTCCGGATGACCGGATGCGGCTCTTCGAGCTGCATCCGGCCGATAGTCGGCTGCTGCAGCAGACGTTCGAAAGTACAGGGAGTAACGCGCTCGTTCTCGAACAGGACGGCTTTGCCGGCATCAATGCCTTCCTGCCGCCGCCGACCCGTCGGGCATTGGTTCTGATCGATCCGCCATACGAGGTGAAGACCGACTACCGGACGGTGATTGCGATGCTGAAGGAGAGCCTGCGCCGTTTCGCGACGGGCACCTACGTGGTGTGGTATCCGAAGCTGCAGTCGATGCAGTCGCGGGAGCTGCCCGACAAGCTGAAGCGCCTGCCGGTGACGAGCTGGCTGAATGTGGGCCTGGATGTGCACAAGCCTTCGGAAGATGGCTTTGGTATGCACGGGAGTGGCCTGTTCATCATCAACCCGCCGTGGACCCTGCCGGAAACCCTGAAAAAAGTGATGCCTTATCTGGTGGGGGTGCTTGGCCTCGACGATGAGGCCAAGTTCGATCTGGAATACAAGATTCCCTGAACGAAATTCTGCGGGCCTGCGTTTTGACGCGCCGGCCCGCAGAATTTTGCGATCCAATCTTGTTGAAACGCCGTTCCGGCTCTGTGGTCGGAACGGCGTTCGTGCTTACAGCAGGTGCATCTTTTTGGCGGCCGCCGTCAGTTCTTCGCGGAAGTCCGGATGGGCGATGCCGATCAGGGCCTGGGTACGCTGTTTGGCCGTCTTGCCGCGGAGTTGCGCCACGCCGTATTCGGTGACCACGTAGTTGATGTCGTTCTTGCTGGTGGACACGTGGGTGCCGGGTGTGAGGGTCGGCACGATGCGGGAGATGGCGCCGTCTTTGGCAGTGGACGGCAGCACGATGAAGGCCTTGCCGCCCTTCGAGCGATTGGCTGCGCGCACGAAGTCGGACTGGCCGCCGGTGCCGGAGTAGGGGATCGGGCCCAGGCTCTCGGAGCCGCACTGGCCGAGGAAGTCGATTTCCAGCGTCGCATTGATGGCGATGAGGTTGTCGTTCTGGCCAGCCAGGTAGGGGTCGTTGGTGAAGTCCACCGGATGCATTTCGAACATCGGGTTGCGATCCATCCAGCTGTAGAGCTTCTTGGAGCCGAGCGCGAAGGTCGCGACCATCTTGTTGGGCAGGTAGTTCTTGCGGCGGTTGGTGACTGCGCCGGCTTCGATGAGGGTCAGGATGCCGTCGCCGATCATCTCGGTGTGGATGCCCAGATCGTGCTTGTGGGTCAGTTGCATCACCACTGCGTCGGGAATGCCGCCATAGCCGATCTGCAGCGTGGAGCCGTCGTCGATGAGATCCGCGACGTACTTGCCGATGGCTTCCTGAACTGGCCCGATGGTCGGCAGGCCGACCTCGAGGATGGGCTCCTCGTTTTCGACCAGTGCGGTGATCTGGGAAATATGGATGTGGCAGTTACCGAAGGCGTACGGCACGTTCGGATTGACCTCGACAATCACTGCCCGTGCCTTGCGGATCGCGGCAATCGTGTAGTCGGCGGCAATGCCCAGCGAGAAGTAGCCGTGTTTATCCATCGGCGATACTTGCGTGAACACGACTTCGGCCGGCATCAGGCCGCGGTCGATCAGCTGCGGCATTTCCGAGAAATAGCTGGGCGTGAAGTCCACGACACCTTCACGGAAGCCGGGGCGGGTGGCGCCGCTGAAGAAGTAGGCCACGTGGCGCACATGTTCGGCAGTGCTCGGATCGAGGTAGCCGAACTTGCGCACGGACAGGATCTGCGAGACCTTCACGTCGCGGAAGTCGCGCCGGTGCTCGGACAGCGCGCCGAGCAGGGCCGGCGGCTCGGCGACGGCGGTCGGTACGACGACAGTATCGCCGTTATGAACATGACGGATCGCTTCTGCGGCGGTGGTGCGCTTGGCGGCGTATTGCTCCTGGAAACTCATTGGCTTTTCTCCCTTGGTAATCTTTTTAGTACAGATTAGACCACGCTCTTGTGGCCCAAGCTGTACTCGATTGTAAAGCCGGTCCGTACTTTTCCGTATGGGCCGGATCAAGGAAGCGTCGTGAGGTTGCGCTCAGGGGAGCGTCGACGGGTTGCGCCCCAGGCAGGTGCGATGACGGCCGTCCACGCGCTTGGCAAACCAGGCGGTGGTCAGCTTGCGCTGGATCTTGGGGCTCTTGAGATCGATTTGCGGCAGCATTTCCCGCGGCAACCGGGCGCCGGATGTCTCTGCCAGGTTGAAGACCCGTGTGTAGAGCGGGGTTTGGGCGAACTGCCAGGTCTTCTCCTGACGCAGGTCGCGCATGATGTCCGCACGTGACATGCCGAGGCGTGCGGCGATCGTCTGCAGGGCCGTCAGCGTGGTGCTCGGCTCCGTCGACGGAGCGCCATCTACATAGCGCAACAGGTCGCCATCCAGCGCCATGGACCGGCCGCTGAGCCGGACCACCGCATTCTGAAAGGCTACATTCCGGCTGCTGTAACGGCCGGCGTTGAAGTCCGCGAAGCGGTACAGGATCTTGCTGTAGGGCGTAGGGTAGTCGAGCAGGATGGCGATGCCGAAATAGACACCTCCCCGACGGGTGAACACTTCGGAGCGCACGCTGCCCTGGCGGGGGTAAGGATAGGGCTTCTCCCTGACTTGCTCTTCGGCGAAGGCTACGCTGACCTGCATCGGTCCACCGGTGCGTACCGGGTTGTAGCCGCCGAGCAGGGATCTGCCGTTGGGCAGTTCGGAGATCATGTCTTCGAACAGCGCGTTCATCTGCTTTTCCGTCCGCAGGGCGTCGACTCGCGCCTTGTAACTGCGTCCGTCAGGAGAGGTCTTAAAGAAGGCGGTATCGACCAACAGCTTGGGCAGGTGCAGGCGTTCCCGCCGGCTGTCGATCTCCTTCCAGACGATCTGCGACAGGCCGGGTACTGTGGGGTCGGCCTGGAAGCTGGACTCCTGCTCGATGACGGCGATGGCGGCGCAGATATTGTCCGGTGTCGGGGGAATACGTAGCGTCGAGAAGGCTGTAAAGATGTCAGCGGCCCAGCCGTCGCGATCCTTGGCTGTGGGAGGAATGAAGCGCGTCACCAGCGCACGTCCTTCGCGTTCGCCGGGGTAGGTGGCGGGGATGGGAGTTTGAGGTGGTCTGATTGCAAGCGGCGGCGGAGCGGGTGGTGTTGCCGGCACCGCTTGCGGGGTGGGGCGCGGTAGGTCCGGTGCCGGCAGTGGACGTGCTTGTACCGCAGCCTCTACCGGTGGAGGCAGTCGTGGAGAGGGGCGGGACTCTACGGGGGCGTTACCGGTCGCACAGCCGGCGAGTAGGGCGAGGCCGGCTAGCAGTCCGGCCAACGCGGACGACTGATGGATCACGGTTGATCTTTATACGATTCCGTCTCGGCAATGCGGCTCAGGCTGCGGGTGTAGTAGGCCGCATAGCCGAGACCCAACAAGGCCATGATGCCGGTCAGCAGTACCGGGCCTTCGGCTGGCTGGCCAGCCAGCACATTGGTTACAAAGGAGTAGCCGAGCACGGTGGCAGAAGCAAAGCCTCCGATGATGCGGACGATGGCAAAGGTCTTTTGCTGCTTCAGGGTGGGAGCGGGCATGAACGGGAGAGGGCGAAACGGGTTGAGGCCGCGAGGATCGAACTTCTCCTCGCGGACGTCAAGTTGCGCCGATTACAGCAGGCCGCGGCCGAGCCAGTAGCCGCCGGCTGCAATGAGCGCGGAACAGGGAATGGTCAGGATCCAGGCCCAGACAATGCTGCCGGCAATCCCCCAGCGCACGGCCGCGGTGCGGCGCACCGAGCCGACCCCGACGATGGCGCCGGTGATGGTATGAGTCGTGGAGACCGGAACACCCAGCGCGGTGGCAATGAACAGAGTAATCGCGCCCCCCGTTTCGGCGCAGAAGCCACCCACCGGCTTGAGCTTGGTGATGCGCTGCCCCATGGTTTTGACGATGCGCCAGCCGCCGAACAGGGTGCCGAAGCCGATGGCCATGTAGCACAGTACGACGACCCACATCGGGACCGGATCGCCCTGAGCGGTCACGCCGGCGGCGATCAGCAGCATCCAGATGATGCCGACCGTCTTCTGGGCATCGTTACCGCCGTGTCCGAGGCTGTACAGGCCTGCCGACAGGAGTTGCAGCCGGCGGAACCACTTGTCGACCCGGCGCTGGGTCTTGTTGCGGCACACCCATGCGACGATGACGAGGATCAGTGAGCCGAGCACGTAACCGAACAGTGGCGAGAGGATGATGAAGGCGACCGTTTTCCAGATACCCGCGCCGATCAGCGTGCCGGTGTTGCCGGCCTTGGCAATCGCGGCGCCGACGATGCCGCCGATGAGGGCGTGGGAGGAGCTCGATGGAATGCCGTAGTACCAGGTGACGATGTTCCAGGCGATGGCGCCGACGAGGGCTCCGAAGATCAGGTAGTGGTCCACCGCCGAGGGCTCGATGATGCCTTTGCCGACGGTGCTGGCCACCTTCAGCTGGAAGACGAACAAGGCAATGAAGTTGAAGGTGGCGGCCCAGGCCACGGCCTGATGGGGCTTGAGCACGCCGGTGGAAACGACGGTGGCGATGGCGTTCGCAGCGTCGTGAAAGCCGTTCATGAAGTCGAAAAGCAGGGCGACGACCACGAGCCCGGCAATGACCCACAGGCCGATCTGTACGTGTTCCATGGATGCGCTCAGGCGTTTTCGAGCACGATGCCTTCGACGATCTTGGCGACGTCCTCGCAGCGATCGGTGATGGATTCGAGCTGCTCGTAGATGGCCTTGAGCTTCATGACTTGCAGCGCGTCGCGTTCGTCACGGAAGAGCTTGGACATGGCGCCGCGCATGATGCGGTCGGCGTCGGTTTCGAGGCGGTCGATTTCCTGACAGGTTTGCAGGATCGCGCTGGCGTTGTCCATGTTGGCGATCAGGCCGACGACGATCTTGACCCGCGTGCAACAGGACAGGCTGACGTTGGCCAGCTGCAGGGCTTCCGGCGTGATGCGCTGGATATGGTAGAGGGTGGTGCACTCGGCAACGTCCTGGACAGTGTCGAGAATGTCGTCCATGGCGTTGATGAGGCCGTGGATCTCGTCGCGGTCCAGCGGCGTGATGAAGCTCTTGTGGAGCTGGGCGATCGTCTCGTGGGTGATCTTGTCTGCAGCTTGTTCGATCGCCTCGATGTTGGCGATGTGTTGTTCCGCTCCGTCCAGATCCTGCATCAGAGCGACAAGGGCTTCGCCGCCACGGACGATCTGTTCCGCGTGGCTGTTGAAGAGTTCAAAAAAGCGCCCCTCTTGGGGCAGCAGGCGTCCGAACATGTGTGATTGTTACCAGGTGATGACGGTAATTTTTCATTTTATCAGACGCTTGCGACCTTCACGAAGGGTGGTTTGCGGGAGTGTGGGGCGGATGCAACGGATGATGCCCCTACATTCCGTCCGTTCATGGCCGTTCGTTCAACTGGGAATGCCGTGTTTTGGGGAGTCGCTATGCCGCTTGCCTTCAAGACGATGGATGGTCGCTTGCCCAAGGTGCTGAAGTCCGTCATCGGACATGCGGGGCTGGGCGCCGGTCTGACCGCGAGGATCAGGGCGCTGGCCCAGGCCGGGGACGTCTTCAACGTGTCGGATGGTGCAGATGCTGCCTGCTGGGAAGTCGAAGACCGTTCAGGAACGAGGTTCGATCCCGCGGTGGTCGATACTTTCAGGCGCTGCGCGGAGCGTGCAGACTTCCGGGAGCTTCTGGCATCGCCCGATCCGGCGCGGGCGGTCTTTGCGCTGGAGCCTGGGCGATACACGGTATCGCTCGATTGACGCGATACGGCCAAGCGGCCGTATCGCGGGGTGGTGCCAGTCGTGAAAACGCTGGAGATCATGGCCGACGAGGTCGACCGGGCCATCGACGCGCACTGCTTTGCAGCGCTCAAGGAGATTGTCGACGGCCTCGGGCTCGAATGAAGGCGGAACGCGTCAGGGCTTCGGCTTACGGGGCTTGAAGCCGCCACCGTCGCGGTTGAAATTTCCAGCATCGCGGTTGAAGCCTTCCTTGCGGAAGGGCTTCTTGGGAGGAGCACCGCGACCACCGGGACCTGGACGACCGCGCTCGCGGCTGGCTTCCTCGGGACTCGCCAGCCGGATGTTGAGCGGCTGTTGGCGGACCCGCGCCCGGCGCAGGATCTGGATCACATCGTTGGGCAGGTCAGCGGGGAGTTCGACCGTGCTGTAGTCCTCGAAGAGATTGATCTGGCCGATGAAGCGGCTTTCGATGCCGGCCTCGTTGGCGATGGCGCCGACGATGTCCTTCGGAGACGCCATGTGTTCGCGGCCCACGTCGATGCGGTAGCGCGCCAGCTTGCCTTCGGCAAAGTCGCGGCGGCGTTCGAGGATCTGACCGCGGTTTTCGCGGGGCTCGCGCGGGGCGCGGGGTTCGGGTTTGCCGGAGGCGAGCTGGGCGATGTCGGGCCTGCCGGTGTCGGGCATCTGCAGTGGGCGATCCTTTTGGGCCAGGAAGGCCAGTGCGGCAGCGATCTCGTGGATGCTGACGTCGTGCTTTTCTTCCATGCCGGCGATTACGTCGAGGAAGAAGCTCAGGTCCTCGGATTCCAGCACCTCGGAAACCTGTTGCTGGAAGGCCGCGACACGCTTGTCGGCGACGGCTTCACGGCTCGGCAGCTTGAGCAGTTCGATCGGCTGGCGGGTGGCGCGCTCGATCTGGCGCAGCAGGTGGTTTTCACGCGGGGCGACGAAGAGGATCGCGTTGCCGGCGCGGCCGGCGCGGCCGGTGCGGCCGATACGGTGCACGTAGGCTTCGGTGTCGTAAGGGATGTCGTAGTTGATGACGTGGCTGACGCGCGGTACGTCGATGCCGCGGGCGGCCACGTCGGTGGCGACGACGATGTCGAGGGTCTTGTTCTTGAGCTGTTCGATGACCCGTTCGCGCAGCTGCTGGGTCATGTCGCCATTGAGACAGGCTGCGGCGTAGCCGCGGGCTTCCAGCTTTTCCGCCAGCTCGACGGTGGCGGTTTTGGTGCGCACGAAGACGATCGCGGCGTCGAAGTCGTCTTCGACTTCGAGGATGCGGGTCAGCGCGTCGAGCTTGTGGGCGCCGGCGATCTGAAGGAAGCGCTGGCGGATGGTGGAGACGGTGGCGGTGGCCGCCTTGATCTTTACTTCCTTCGGCTCGCGCAGGTAGCGGTGGGCGACCCGGCGGATGGCGTCCGGCATGGTGGCCGAGAAAAGGGCAGTCTGGCGCTCGGCCGGGATGTGCTCGAGGATCCATTCCACGTCGTCGATGAAGCCCATGCGCAGCATTTCGTCGGCTTCGTCGAGAACCAGCGTGGTCAGGCCGTCGAGGTTGAGGCTTTTGCGCTCGATGTGATCCATCACGCGACCGGGCGTGCCGACCACCACGTGGGCGCCGCGCTGCAGCTGGCGGAGCTGGACGACCATGCTCTGGCCGCCGTAGATCGGCAGCACGTGGAAGCCCGGCATCTTGCTGGCGTAGCGCTGGAAGGCTTCGGCCACCTGGATAGCGAGTTCGCGGGTCGGGGCGAGTACCAGCACCTGCGGGCTACGTTTGCCGATGTCTACGCGGTCGAGGGCCGGTAGCGCGAAGGCTGCGGTCTTGCCGGTGCCGGTCTGGGCCTCGCCGAGGATGTCATGGCCGGCGAGCAGGTGCGGGATGCAGGCCGCCTGGATGGGGGAGGGGGTTTCGTAGCCGATCTCGGCGAGGGCCTCGAGAATCGGGGCCTGGAGGTCGAGCTGGTCGAAGCGTTCGATGGAAGCAGTCATGGGGGCGGGACGCGGGCCGGGTGATGGGTGAAGCGGTCTTGGGCCCGGAAAAAGAAGCGGCTTCAAGAGGAAACCACGATTTTACCGGAAGCGCACCCGGCCGTCCCGTCGCCCCATCACGCTTTGTTTACGGTTTTAGCATCCTGACCGAAAAGAATCTTCCTCGATTCGTCGTCTACCGTCGGCGTCTTGTTGATGCTTTCGGCGAGCGCGTAGGCGCGGAGGGTGGCCGGGCGCTGGCGAATGGACTCGAACCAGCGCTTCAGATTGGGGAAATCCTCGAGGCGCTGGCCCTGGCGCTCGTGGGGCACGATCCATGGATAGCAGGCCATGTCGGCGATTGAGTAATCCGCGCCGGCGATGAAGTCGCGGTCCTTCAGTTGCTTGTCGAGGACGGCATACAGGCGGGCGGTCTCCTTCACATAGCGTTCGATGGCGTAGGGCAGGGGCTCGGGCGCGTACTGTACGAAATGGTGGTTTTGCCCGGCCATCGGTCCGAGGCCGCCCATCTGCCAGAACAGCCATTGCAGTGTGGCGATGCGAGTGCGCGGGTCGGATGACAGGAACTGTCCGGTCTTCTCGGCCAGATACACCAGGATGGCGCCAGACTCGAAAATGGAGATCGGCTCACCGCCGTCTGCCGGTGCCGTGTCGACGATGGCGGGGATGCGGTTGTTGGGCGCAATGCGCAGGAAGTCCGGCTGGAATTGCTCGCCTTTGCCGATATTGATCGGGTGGATCCGGTAGGGTATGCCGCTCTCTTCCAGAAACAAGGTGACTTTGTGGCCGTTGGGCGTGGTCCAGTAATAAAGGTCGATCATCTCGCGGTTCTTTCAGGCGGAAGGCCGCCGTTCGTCAGCCAGGACCCAACCGGCGTCGAGCGCACGAATCGGTACGCCGGTGTCGGTGGGGATGCGTCCGCTGAGCTGTAGCTGCAGGTAACGCATGCAGGAGACCCGCAGGAAGGAGCTGAAGTTCGCATGTTCGTCGAGTCGACCACTGGTGCTGAGCTCGTCGTACAGCCGGCTGACCAGTTGCGGCACGCTGAGGCCGTCCCGTTCGCCGATTTCCTCCAGCACGTTCCAGAACAGATTCTCCAGGCGCAAGCTGGTGGCCACGCCGTGCAGGCGGATCGAGCGGCTGCGGCCGGCGTACAGCTCGGGGTCGGCGTTGATGAAGATCTGGCACATGCTGAATGGCTCCGTGAACGGGGACGCTCCCGTCAAGCCATTCTAGGCCTGACGGGAGCGTTGTGCTGGGCGGGCTCAGTGCGTGATGCGGGTGCCAAGCACGGCCAGGAACTGGGCGATCCAGGCCGGGTGGGCCGGCCACGCCGGGGCCGTCACCAGATTGCCGTCGGTGATGGCCTGATCCACCGGAATGTCGGCATAGGTGCCGCCGGCCAGTTCCACCTCGGCACGGCAGGCTGGGTAGGCGGAGCAGGTCCGTCCTTCGAGCACGCGGGCGCCGGCCAGCAATTGCGCGCCGTGGCAGATGGCGGCCACCGGCTTGTTGGCGGCGAAGAAATGGCGGACCGCTTCGACGACGGAGGGATAGAGGCGCAGGTATTCCGGTCCGCGTCCGCCGGGCACCACCAGCGCGTCGTAGTCTTCCACGCGGATGTCGGCAAAGGTCGCATTCAGGGCAAAATTGTGGCCCCGCTTCTCGGTGTAGGTCTGATTGCCTTCGAAGTCGTGAATGGCGGTGGCAATGGTGTCGCCGGCCTTCTTGTCGGGGCACACGGCGTGCACCGTGTGGCCGACGGCGAGCAGGGCCTGGAACGGCACCATGGTTTCGTAGTCTTCACAGAAGTCGCCACAGATCATCAGGATTTTCTTGGGCATGCCTGTCTCCTCGGGGGTGGGTGGGGGTGCAGGAAGTGTGGCGACGGAATATGGGGCGCGGGTGGTAACCGGTTACCACGCGTCCGAAACACGGTCCGGTATCGGGGTTCGATGCGGACAACATGAACTTGTGGAAAGGACTGACTTGATGGATTTCGTAATTGTTCCGCCGCCTGCGGCTGTGGTGCCGGTTGTCGGCAGGGATACCCGGTTCCCGGTGCGCCGAGTGTATTGCGTCGGGCGCAACTATGCCGCCCATGCGCGCGAAATGGGTTCGGACCCGACGCGGGAGCCGCCGTTCTTCTTCTGCAAACCGGCTGATGCGGTGGTGCCGGTCCTCCAGGGGGCAACGCTCGATCTGCCTTATCCGCAGGCGACCGGCAATCTCCATTACGAGATCGAACTCGTTGTGGCCATCGGCAAGGGGGGCACAGACATCCCGGTCGAAGACGCCCTGTCCCACGTGTGGGGTTATGGCGCAGGTCTCGACATGACGCGCCGCGATCTTCAGTTCGCCTTGCGCGACAAGGGGCGTCCGTGGGAGCTGGGCAAGGCTTTTGATCGGTCTGCACCCATTTCCCCGCTGGTGCCGGCAACGGCGGTGGGGCATCCCGGCAAGGGCGAGGTGTGGCTGAACGTGAATGGGCTGCCCCGCCAGCGGGGAGATGTGTCGGACATGATCTGGTCGTTGGCGGAGATCATCGCCAACCTGTCTTCCTACTTCCGGCTGGAGCCGGGCGATCTCATTTTCACGGGGACGCCGGAAGGGGTTGGCCCCGTCGTGGCTGGCGATCTCATCGAGGCCGGCGTGGAAGGCGTCGGAAGTCTGGCGGTGCGGATCGTCCAGCCTGAATGAAGAGGGCGGCACCGTCTGGTGCCGCCTCTCTCACTCGGAGCGCAGCGCGTCGGCCCAGCAGTTGGGCGTTTCGAACAGGCGTACGCGTTCAAGACGCAGATGGTTGCCGTAGCTGTCCCTGTAGAGCGGATCGAGGATGCGGAAGGCTTCGGCGGCCAGGTTCTCGGCGGTCGGTACCACATCGAGAATGACCGTCTTGTGGCCGGGCATGCTTTGCAGAAAGGCTACGACGGCCGTGTCGTGGCGATAAGCCAGGAAGGCGTGGTCCCAGACGTCCACGATGTGTTGTTTGGCAATGGCCTTCACGTCGGCAAAGTCCATCACCATGCCGTTAACCGGGGTGCCGGCAGCCTCGATGATGTCGCCGGAGAGCGTAATCTCCAGTCCGTAACGATGGCCGTGCAGGTGCCGGCATTGGCTGGCATGGTCGGGGATGCGGTGGCCCGCGTCGAATTCCAGGCGGCGCGTGATACGCATGGGGAGCACCGGGTTAGCAAAAAAGGTCCCGTATTATACGCGCCTCGTTTTTGGAGCCGGATAGTGCCATGAACACCAGGCAGCAGATGCTGACCGTAACGGATCACAATCGCAGCTACATCGACATGACTTATGTCTATCCGGTCGTGTCCAGGCGGGCGAAGGGCGTTTCGGTAGGAATCAACCTGAACCCGAACAATGCCTGCAACTGGCACTGCGCCTATTGTCAGGTTCCCGGGCTGGTCCGTGGTGCGGCGCCGGCGATCGACGAGGCGCTGCTGGTGCGCGAACTGCAGGGCTTTCTGCACGAACTCATTCACGGCCGGTTCATGGCCGAGCATGTGCCGGAAGAGGCGCAGGTGATTCGCGATATCGCGTTCTCGGGTAACGGGGAGCCGACGAGTTGTGCGACTTTCTCGAGCGTCGTGAGGCAGGTCGTGCGGATCCGCGATGAAGCCGGGCTGGCGTGCGTGCCGATCCGTCTGATTACCAATGGCAGTCAGGTGGACAAGCCCGATGTACAGGCAGGCCTGAGCCTGCTCGCTGAAGCGGGTGGGGAGGTGTGGTTCAAGCTGGATGCGGGAACGCAGGCCGATATTGCGCGGATCAATGGCGTCAGCATCCGTCCCGCGTCTCACGCGCGGCGATTGGCTCTATGTGCGTCCTTGTGCCCGACATGGGTGCAGACATGCATGTTCCGTTGGGATGACAAAGCTCCCACCACGGAATTTGTGGATGACTATCTGGCGTTGCTGGAACAGGCGGGACTCACTCCCCTGAAAGGGGTGTTGCTGTATGGCCTGGCCCGACAGTCGTTTCAGCCTGAGGCTGTCCATCTGAAACAGCTCAGTGCTGTCGAACTCGAATCGATCGCCGGCAGGCTGAGGCAGAAAGGGCTGGCTGTGACAGTCAGCCCTTGAGGCTCGTAGCTGCTCAGTGAGCGACGCGCTCTTTCTTCTTGGCGCGGGCTTCCTTCTTGAGCGTCTTGAACAGATCGGGGTTGGTGGACTTCAGGTACTCCACCACTTCGACGTCGTCCTTCTTGATCTTGCTGATGTCTACTTGCTCGATATGGACCAAGCGCAGCAGGGCCTGAACAGGGCGCGGAATGTTGCGGCCGCTTTCGTAGCGGGAGCCGCCGCTCTGGGTCACACCGATCTTGGACCAGAACTGGGACTGGTTCAAACCGAGCTTACGGCGGATTTCGCGCACATCAACTTTTTCAGTGGTCTTCATTTTTTGCCATCCTCAAGGGGTTGTTCACTCTGTCAGTCTTAACAACAGACTAGCTGCTGTCTGATATAACTTTCGTTATATGTCGGAAAGTATAGATCACTACTCGCAACACATACAACGCCATATTTGCATGGACTAGGGTTTTCCACAGCAATTTTTCGTGACATGGCACACATCGTTACGGAAAAACTCAGAGGGCTGCACGCCGCGGCGATATCCGTTAAGATCACGGGTTTCCCATATCCTCATCTTCTTAGAAGTCAAGATGGCGCTCATAGTTCAGAAATATGGCGGCACTTCCGTCGGTAACCCCGAGCGGATCAAGAACGTGGCCAAGCGGGTCGCGAAGTTCCAAGCCCAGGGACACCAGCTGGTGATCGTCCTGTCCGCCATGAGCGGCGAGACCAATCGCCTGATTGCACTGGCCAAGGAAGTCAGCGCGAATCCCAGCCCCCGTGAGCTCGACGTGGTGATCTCCACCGGCGAGCAGGTCACCATCGGCCTGCTGTGCATGGCGCTCGAAGAACTGGGCATCAAGGCGCGCAGCTACACCGGTGGCCAGGTGCGCATCCTGACCGATGACTCCTACACCAAGGCGCGCATCCTCGACATCGACGGAGACAACATCCGCCGCGATCTGGATGCAGGCGCAGTCGTGGTCGTCGCGGGTTTCCAGGGCGTGGATGAGGCCGGCAACATCACCACGCTGGGCCGTGGCGGTTCCGACACCACCGGCGTTGCGCTGGCGGCGGCGATCAAGGCCGACGAGTGCCAGATCTATACAGACGTGGATGGCGTGTACACCACTGACCCCCGCGTTGTGCCGGAAGCCCGCAAGCTGGACACCATCACCTTCGAGGAAATGCTGGAAATGGCCAGCCTGGGCTCCAAGGTGCTGCAGATCCGTTCCGTGGAGTTTGCCGGCAAGTACAAAGTGAAGCTTCGTGTTCTCTCCAGCTTCCAGGAGGAAGGTGAGGGCACCCTGATTACCGTTGAGGAAGACAAGAACATGGAACAGCCGATCATCTCCGGCATTGCTTTCAATCGCGACGAAGCCAAGATCACCGTGCAGGGCGTGCCGGACAAGCCGGGCATCGCCTACCAGATCCTCGGCCCGGTGGCGGATGCCAATATCGATGTGGACATGATCATCCAGAATGTCGGCCACGACGGCACCACCGACTTCTCCTTCACGGTCAGCCGCGGCGACTTTGACAAGACCATCAAGATCCTCGAGCAGGTCCAAGGCCACATTGGTGCCCGTGAGATCAAGGGCGACCGCACGATGGCCAAGGTGTCCATCGTCGGCGTCGGCATGCGCTCCCACCCGGGCGTCGCGTCGCGCATGTTCCGCACTCTGGCCGAGGAGGGCATCAACCTGCAGATGATCTCCACATCCGAGATCAAGATCTCCGTCGTCATTGACGAGAAGTATCTCGAACTGGCCGTGCGTGTGCTGCACCGTGCGTTCGGTCTGGAACAAGCGTAATCTTGATTTGACGAAACGCAGCTCATTGTCTATAATGCGCAGCTCTTGACGGGAGAGTTGGCCGAGAGGTCGAAGGCACTCCCCTGCTAAGGGAGCATGCGAGCTAAAACTTGCATCGAGGGTTCGAATCCCTCACTCTCCGCCAAGAAAACAGATAAGCCCTTGAGAAATCAAGGGCTTTTTTGTTCTTATAATTCGGCGGTGTGCCATCTGTGTTGCCACTCGGCACAAGCACCCCGCGGGAGTTGCGGTGTCTCTTTCGAAATGCGTTGACTCCCTGCACGCTGAAGAGCTCTGTGACAATTGAACGGCTCCCGGCCGATCCTTTCCTGAGCAGGATCTTCACTATTAACGCTAGCCGTTAGTGTTCTGCCATGATTACGTCGTTCCACAACGAGCAGACCGAGTCCATCTGCAAGCGTCGTTCTTACCCCGTCTTGACGCCTCAGACCTTCAGTCCCTCCAGGCTCTCGTTGACCGCAGACAGGTCAAGGGGCCTGAACTCGAAGTCCTGCCCGCACCACGCCCACATGGCGTGATGCTCGCGGTGGTTCGGGTCGAGAATGGCCTCCAGGAAGTCGGCGTAGCGCGGTGTGCCGCCTACGTCTTCGGGTGGAGCGGCGTTGGCGCCGTCCAGGCAGAGAGCGCTCGCCGACAGGATGGGATCCGGCTGATGGCGTTTCTCCATTTTGATCCGGTGTTTCCAGTGATCCCCGAAGTCATAGAGGTACGTGAATGACTTCAGGCCCCCCAGTGCCGTCTTGAGCGGGATGCGCGGCTCGGAACGGGGCAGGTCGCCCCAGTCGATCTCCGGGTCGGGGATGCCGTAGCGCTCGCCGGCAATCTCGAATTCGTGCAGATGCCCCACCCCAGCCCATGACGCACTGGATCACGGGTGGAGCCGGCTGAGGGTGATGGTGATCGATTCGGGAACGACGATCCGGCGCCAGACTCGCGGCCACGATCGCTGCCTTGAGCTCGGGGCTACGCCGAACATACGGTCCACGCCGCCCACCTTCGTTGCTCAAAGAGTTGGGATCAAGACAGGAGAGGAGCGACGCTCACGTCAATCTGGGGGGCCTCACCAAAGAGCCGCATAACCGGATCCAGGAGATTGCGCGTCGAAAGCTATGGATGCTCCACGCATCGCCATTCTGCGCTGCACGGCGAGCGTTTGATCCCGGCCATGGCCGGGATCACTCGAAACTCGCCTCAAACACAAAATTTCTGACGCTTCTGGACTACGACAGCCAACGCATCATCTTCATTTGAGAGGGGCGTGAGCGGGTTGCGGTGCTTCAAAAGGGTCGGTGTCAGTCGATGGAGAACAACCTGGCGGCGTTGTCATGCAGGAGCTTGTCCAGTAATGCGTCCCTGAAACCCAGGCGCTGGAAGTCGTCGATGCTCTGCTGGATAGGGCGGAAGGGGTAGGACGAACCGAACAGCAGCTGATCCGCGAGGAAGCCGTTGGCCGCATCCACGTAGGCTTGGCTGCCGGCGATGAAGAGGTACATGTCCGGTACCAGGTGGATGTTCTCGTAGCGGAAGGCGACGCCGATCGCCTGCTGTACGTTGGGCCAGTAGCCGTGATAGCAGACGATGGGCAGGGTGGGGAAGGCTTGCGCCACGCGGGCAAGGGCGGCGGGATCGTTGAAGCGTGGGTCCGGGGTTGTCGGGCCCGTCATCAGAAACACCGGTACCTTGAGCTGGGCGCATACCTCGTAGATTGGAAAATAGACAGGATCGTCGGCGTGGCGGGCCGGTTCGCCGAAACCGGGCTCGATATCGATGCCGGCGAGGCCCAGATCGCGGATGGCGCGTTCGGCTTCGTCCACGGCGGCGTGGCCTTGCAACTGCGGGTCTACGCCGGCGATGCCGAGAAGTTCGTCGTGTCCGTCGGTGATCCGATGGATGAGATCAATCGGCAAGTGTTGGCCAGGCGTATGACGGCCGACCACAACGGCCTTGCTGAGGCCGGCATCGCGGACTTCCGCGAGGAAGCCCTCGGGCGTCCGGGAGCGGGCGTAATGCTCGTCGTTGCCCCGGGTGCCGACGCGACGGTTCAGCCAGCGGGCGGTTTCATTGGCGGCGCTCCCCGGCGTTGCGCCAAAGAAATCGTGCAGGTACGCGGGACGGCAGCGCATGTCGATGACGCGGGTCATACAGTTACCTTTTCAGCAGCGTTGGAATTGACGGTCCGGGCGTCGAAGGGGCCGCCGGTCATGACATGATCCTGGATGGTGACCGGCTTCTTGCCCGGCAGCAGCGGGAAGACCAGCTCCGCGAAGCGATAGGCCTCTTCCAGGTGCGGGTAGCCGGACAGCACGAAGCTGTCCACGCCCAGGTCCGCGTATTCCTTCAGACGGGCGGCCACGGTCTGTGGATCGCCGACCAGCGCGGTGCCGGCGCCGCCGCGAACCAGGCCGACGCCGGCCCACAGGTTGGGGCTGACTTCCAGACTGTCCCGGCGCCCGCCGTGCAGGGCGGCCATGCGTTGCTGGCCAACCGAGTCCATTGCCGCGTAGCGGGCCTGGGACTTGGCGATCGTCTCGTCGTCGAGGCGGCTGATCAGGCGCTCGGCGGCGGCCCAGGCTTCTTCGTTGGTTTCCCTCACGATCACGTGCAGGCGTACGCCGTAGCGCAGCTGACGTCCGTGCCGCGCGGCCCGTTCCCGCACATCGGCGAGCTTTTCCGCAACGGCGGCCGGTGGTTCGCCCCAGGTCAGGTAGGTGTCGACATGCTCGGCCGCCAGTTCGTGGGCGACGGGCGAGGAGCCGCCGAAGTACAGGGGCGGGTAGGGGCGTTGGACGGCCTCGAAGAAATTCCTGGCGCCTTCCACCCGGTGGTGCCCACCATGGAAATCGACGGTTTCCCCCTGCAGCAGACGCCGCCAGATCGCCAGGAACTCGGAGGCCTCGGCGTAGCGCGCATCATGGTCGAGGAAGATGCCGTCACCCGCCAGCTCGGTCGAGTCGCCGCCGGCCACCACGTTGAGGAGCAGGCGGCCATGGGTAGCCTGGTCGAGGGTGGCGGCCATGCGCGCGGCGGCCGTCGGCTTGGTGAGGGCGGTGCGCAGGGCGACCAGCAGTTTCAGGCGCCGGGTCGCGCCGGCAATGCTGGCGGCGGTCACCCAGGGATCGAGGCAGCCACTTCCGGTGGGAATCAGGATGCCGTCGTAGCCCAGGTTGTCGGCGGCCACGGCGATTTGCTGCAGGTATTCCTGGGTGACCGGCCGCCCGGTATTGGATTTACCCAGATAGCGGGTGTCGCCCGAGGTGGGCAGAAACCAGAAGATGTCGAGACTCATGACAGTCCTAATGGGTTATGGGATGGACGTGCGGGTAGGGGCATACCGTGACGAAACACCTATGCCGGGAGTTGGGCGAGGGCCTGCTCCAGGTCGGCGATCAGGTCGTCTACGGCTTCTATTCCGATGGACAGGCGCAGCAGGTCGTCGGGGCACAGGCTGCCGGGGCCTTCGACGGGAGCGCGATGCTCGACCAGGCTCTCCACTGCGCCGAGGGAGGTGGCTTCCTTGAAGAGGCGCAGCGCGCCGGCCACGCGGCGGGCACCGATGGCGCCGCCCGTGACGCGAAAGGACAGCATGCCGCCGCAGCCGTCGTGCATCTGGCGTGCGGCGGCAGTGTGATTTGGATCGTCGGGCAGGCCGGGGTAGCGCACCTCGATCACAGCGGGGTGCTCCGCAAGGCGCTGCGCGATGTGAAGGGCCGAGCGGCTCGCGGTCCGGACGCGCGGAAACAGGGTCCGCATGCCCCGTAGCAGCAGCCAGGCCTCGAAGGGGCCGAGTATCGCGCCGGCCTGGCCGCGGTACTGACAGATCGTCTGCCAGTCGTCCGAGTCGGCGCGGGCGACCACCGCGCCGGCAACCACGTCGGAGTGGCCGTTCAGGTATTTGGTCGCCGAATGGACCACGAAGTCGGCACCGAGATCCAGCGGGCGGGTGTGCACCGGCGTCGCCACCGTGGAGTCGACGACGACCCGCGCGCCGTGGGCATGCCCCAGCGCGCTGGCGGCTTCGATGTCGGTGACTTCCCAAGTCGGATTGGCCGGTGTTTCGATCCACAGCAGACGCGGGGGCGGGCCGGAGAGTGCATCCCGCAGGCTGGTCAGGCTGCTGTTCTTATATTCGGCCAGCACAATGCCCCATTGCGCTGCAAAGCGTCGTACCCAGTTGCGTAGCGCCCAGTACATGTTGCGCGGTACGACGAGTTTGTCGCCCGGCTTCAGGATCTGCAGCACCGCGCTGCTGGCCGCCATGCCGGAGGCGAAGAGCCGCGCGGCGTGGCCGTTTTCCAGCTGGCACAACAGGGCTTCGGCCGGATCGTAAGCAGGCGATGCGTCGCGGGCGTACAGCCTGCCGCCGTTCAACTGGCCGTGCTCGTCCCGCGCGTAGGTGGTCGCCATGTGGATGGGGGCAACCACCTCCTGGAAGGGTGGGGCGAGCTGGCCGAGTGCCTGGGCGGCGGCGGTTTCAGGGCTAACGGCGGGTGGACGGACGGGCGTTGAGCTCATGGCTGGTAGGCGACGGGATGGGGGGAACGCGGCGCTATCGCCCACGTTCCCCGTGAGCACCGGATCAGTTCCACGGATGGCGCGGAGGATTGACGCCGTTCAGGTGGTAGTTGCCGATATGGAAGTACTTCCAGCGCACCGGATCGTGCAGGGTGTGGACGCGGGCGTTGCGCCAGTGCCTGTCGAGACCGTGGGTGGCCAGCGTGGCACGGGTGCCGGCCAGTTCGAAGAGGCGGTTGCTCGCTTCGAGGGCGATCTCGGTAGTTAGCACCTTGGATTCCGCCGTCGTGAGGGTGGCTGCGTTGACGGTCTCTTCGCTCGGCGCGGCCAGGGCTTCGTCGATGCGGCGTCCGGCGCGCTCCAGCAGGGCCTCGGCGGCATGGAGGCGGATCGCCAGCTGGCCGACGGTCGAGATCGTCAGCGGATCCTCGGCGGCAGTCTCCTTCCCGCTGTCGATCCACGGACGGCTCTTCTCGCGCACGAAGTTGATGGTGTCGTCCAGGGTGCCGCGGGCGATGCCGGCGTCGATGGCGGCCTGGATGATCTGCGAGATTGCGCCCGCCGCGGTGGGGGTGTCGAAAGCCAGGATAGGCACCACGCGGCTTTTCGGCACGCTCACCTGCTCGATCTTCACCGAGCCCGAGGCGGTGGTGCGCTGACCGAAGCTGGACCAGTCGTTGATGACCGTCAGGCCCGGTGCGTCCCGGTCGGCGAAGACCAGGTAGCCCTTGCCGTCTTCATCCACGGCGACGATGGGAACGACGTGGGCGAGCAGTGCGCCGGTGGTATAGAACTTCTGGCCATGAACGATCACATGGTCGCCCTTGTCGAGCACCTTGGTTTCGAAGGTTGCCACGTTGCGGCTGTTCAGCTCCGAGAAAGCGTTGCCGAAACGGTAACCCTGCAGGGCCAGCCCGAAGAGTTCACGCTTCTGCTCTTCACTTGCATCCAGGCCGATGTGGGCGACGAGCACCAGGTGGTTCTGGGTGATCTGGGCGATGCTGGAGTCTGCTGCGGCGATGATTTCGATGACTTCGGCCACCGTGGCGTAAGAGACACCGGCGCCGCCGTAGGCCTTGGGAACCGTGATGCCCCACAGGCCAGATTGGGAGTAAGCGTCGATCTCGTCGATGGGCAGGAAGCCTTCACGGTCGCGCAGAGCGGCTTCGCGGGCGAACTCCCGTGCCAGCTGACGGGCGACGGCGAGGGCCTCCGCGTCGTCGCGGATCACGTGGGCGGGCTGCGTCGGGCGCGGCCTGGGGGCGAAAGGAAGGGGCGAGTTGACGCGCGGGCGTTCAGCGATGGCGGTGTTTGAAGTGCTCATGGGGGATCCTGTGGTCGAATGCGGGACGGGCGGGGCCGGCAAGGGCACCCGCCCCCGGGCTTACTTGCCGCTGCCGATCTGCCAGATGTACGGCGGCTCGGTGCCGTTGATGCTCCAGTCGCCTACGATGCGCGCCTTGTAGATCAGCGGGTTGTGGGTGGCGACGGTGCGTGCATTGCGCCAGTGCCGATCGAGGGCGCGGGTCTCGCTCGCCGAGGACGCGCCCAGCGCGTTGAAGAGATCGCTCGAGGCGCGGATGATCAGCTCGGAAACGATGATCTGGGCCTTGGCGGACTCGATCTCCGCGTCGATGTTGGCCGCTTTCTCGCGCTCTTCATCGCCGCCGAAGCGTGCCTCGTAGGCCCGCTGGGCCGGCTCGGCGGCCCTGACCGCGGCGGCCTCGGCGGCATAGACCAGCGCCGAGATCTGCCCGATCACCTGCTGCACCTGCACGTCCTGGGCAACCTGCGGGGCGTTGCCGGTGCTGAACACGCGATGCCGCTCCCTTACTGCGCGGGCCGCGTCCCGTTCGACGGCGCGGCCTATACCGGCCTGGACCGCCAGCAGCACGAGCTGATAGAGGGCGGTCTGGTACTTGAAGCGGGTTGCGAAGTCGATGATGTTCTCCGCTTCGACCAGCGCGTTTTCGAAGCGGGAGGTACCGCTGCCGGTGGTACGCTGGCCGAACCCGTCCCAGTCGTCCTTCTGGGTGATGCCGGCCTGGTGCGTGCTGACCGCGGCGATCACGTCGCCGTCGTTGTCCGTCCGCTTGGCGTACACGTCGATCCAGTCGGCAAAGATGCTGCCGGTGCTGTAGTACTTCTCGCCGTTGAGGCGCCATTTGCTGCCGTCCGGAGAAACCCGGGTAATCACGTCGCCGAGCTTGACGGTGCCGACCTCGGTCCAGGCGTTGCCGACGATGTCGCCTTCGACGAAACGCTGGAACCACAGGGCGCGCTGGGGCGAGGGGGCTGCGTTGAGACGGTCCTCGACGAAGGCGAAGTGGCCGCGCAGGGCTTGCGGCAGGTTGGAGTCCGCTTCGGCCAGCTCGATCAGCAGGCGGACCAGTTGGGGCAGGGAGGCACCGCCGCCGCCGAATTCCTTCGGCACGCGGACTGCGCCGAAGCCCGCCTTCTTGAGCCATTCGATGGGTTCGTAGGGCAGCTGGCGCTGGCGCTCCCGCTCCAGCGCGCCTTCGGCGATGCGCGCGAAGATCGGGCGGAAACGGGCCGCCAGGGCCTCGTAGTCCGTGCCGGTGGACAGCGGGTTGTCGTTTCGGGTGTCGCTCATATGGATTGTCCTGGCTATGCGGGGCCGGCCGTCAGGCGGCGGCCAGTTCGGTTTCCCGTTGCGCTTCGAGTTCGCGGACCAGCGGCAGCACGTGTTTGCCGAAGTACTCCACTTCTTCCTGGAAGTGCAGGAAGCCGGTCAGCACGAGATCCACGCCGACGGCCTTGAGGGCGACGATGCGTTCGGCCACCTGGCGCGGCGTTCCGATGAGGTTGGTCTTGAAGCCGTCGTTGTATTGCACGAGGTCTTCGAAGGTGGACTTGGCCCAGTTGCCTTCGCCCTCGGGGCTGGCCTTGCCGGCCTGGGTCACGGCGTCGCCAAAGGCGCGTACGGCAACCGGGTCGGCCTTGTCGATGATTTCCTGGACGACGGCGCGCGCCTCTTCCTCGGTGTCGCGGACGACGACGAAGGCATTCACGCCGACCTTCACCTTGTGGTTGTTGGCGGCGGCCTTGGCTCGGATGTCATCCACCTGGGCCTTGATGCCTTCGACCGTGTTGCCGTTGGTGAAGTACCAGTCGGAGACCCGGGCGGCCATGTCGCGTGCGGCGCGGGAGCTGCCGCCCTGGAAGATTTCGGGGTGGGGCTGCTGCAGGGGCTTCGGCTTGAGGCTGTAGTTGTGGAAACGGTAGAAATCGCCCTTCAGCGTGAAGTCGTCCTGCGTCCAGATGCCTTTGAGCGCCTGGATGAACTCCTCGGAGCGGCGATAACGCTCGTCGTGCTCAAGCCACGGCTCGCCGATTGCGGTGAATTCGCCCTTGAACCAGCCGCTGACGATATTGACCGCGATGCGTCCCTTGGTGAGGTGGTCAATGGTCGCAATCTGCTTGGCCAATACGGCAGGGTGCCAGGGGCCAGGCAGGATGGCGGCAATGACCCGGAGCTTCGTCGTTGCCGCCAGCAGGGCATGGGAAATAGCCACCGATTCGTGCTGGTATTCGGCGCCATATCCGGCGGTAAAGCGGATTTGCGAAAGGGCGTATTCGAAGCCGGCGTCCTCGGCGATTTGGGCGAGGCGGCGGTTATAGTCGATGTCCCAGCTGGTGCGCTGTTCGATCTTGCTGACGACGAGGCCGCCGCTGACATTGGGAACCCAGTAGGCGAATTTGATCGGCGTATTCGATTGGCTCATGAAAGGATCTCCTGGAAGGTGAATGGTGAAAATGGTCTTATTCAGGCTGCCGCAAGCTTTTGCTCGGGTTGGCGGCGTTTCTGCAGAAAGGGCAAGGCGCGGGTGGTGGCCAGTTCGATGCGCGCCTTGAGGCTTTCGCTGCTGACGCGGTAATTGCTGAAGTCCGCTTCGGAGCCATACACGCCGATGGGCAGGGTGTGTGCCTGG
This sequence comes from Zoogloea sp. LCSB751, assembly GCF_002028455.1. Taxonomy (GTDB): domain Bacteria; phylum Pseudomonadota; class Gammaproteobacteria; order Burkholderiales; family Rhodocyclaceae; genus Zoogloea. The sequence continues at coordinate 91,592 of NZ_MWUM01000009.1, forward strand.
AAGAAACTGAACAGCGGCCGGAGCTGATGATCAATGACCAGCGCATGGCGCTCGCTGCCGCCGGTGGCGGCGAGCAGGACCGGTACGTCGATCAAGGCCTCGTGGTGGACAAAATCAAACAAGTGCTTGAAAAGGCCGGTAAAAGAGGCCCGGTACACGGGGCTTGCCACCACCAGCAGGTCAGCCTGTTCGATGGCGTGGATGTCGTCCAGGATGTGGCGGGGGAGATCGGTGGGGGTGACGACGGCGCCCAGTTCGGCGGCAATGCCGGACAGATCGATGATGCGAACGTCCGCCGGCTGGTGGTGGACGAGGCCATTGACGATTTCGTCCACCAGGACACGTGTCCGTGACGGCTTGTACAGTCCGCCGGATACGGCGACGATCTTCGGCTTGGTGCTCATGCAATTTCTCCGGAATTCAATTCATGTGACTGGATGGTTCATCCGCCCTTTGCGGTGTAGAAGGGAAATAGCAGCATCCATGCCAGATGAAATAAAGGCGACGGTTAAGCGAAATAACAGAGAATGAATCTGAAAAATCAGTCTCAATCGGTTGTTGTTTCTATTTTTGGGTGGCCGAATCGTCTTTCTGTGCGCATATTCGGAATAGAGGATTCGGGAAAGCTTATTAATAAAAAGAGAAGTGCTGATTGAGAAGCACTCCATGAGCACCCCGTGCTGCCTGGGAGGCTCTTTCCGGGATTGATCACCGAGAAAGGCGATTCCACGCCGGATCCGGATGGATGAGTTCTGGAGGAAATGGTGGGGATGACTCCAAAGCAGCAACGGCCACCTGGTGAGGGTGGCCGTTGGGACGCCGGGAGGATGTGCGGGGGCTCAGGCTGCGGCCTCAAGGGGAACCCTGCCTGGCGAACGGTCGCGTTCGGTGTGCAGGAGGCCGGTGTCGCCACGTCGATGCGCGATCAGTTGGGCGATGGAAATGATCCGCAGGTCGTGCTGGCAGGCAAAGCGCAGCAAGTCCGGGCGGCGGGCCATGCGGCCGTCGTCCCGCACGATCTCGCACAGCACGCCGCCTGCTTGCAGGCCTGCGAGCGCGACGAGGTCATGGGCGGCTTCCGTGTGCCCGGGGCGGCTGAGCACGCCGCCCTCACGCACGCGCAGGGGGAAGATGTGACCCGGACGGGCGAAATCGCCTGGAGCCGTGGCCGGGTCGGCGAGGGCGCGCAGCGTCGCCGCCCGGTCGCTGGCCGAGATACCGGTGGTGGTGCCGTGCCGGTAATCGACGGTTACGGTGAAGGCCGTGCGGTGGGGGTCGGTATTTTCCCTCACCATCAGGGGCAGGGCGAGCTGGTCCAGGCGGGCGCCGGGGAGTGCGATACAGACGACGCCGCTGGTATGGCGGACCAGAAACGCCATTTTTTCAGGTGTGATCTGTTCGGCAGCGATGATCAGGTCGCCTTCGTTCTCGCGGTCGGCATCGTCCACGACGATGACGAATTCGCCGTTGCGGATCGCGGAGATGGCGTCTTCGACCGGATCGAAAGTGGGGGTGCGAGCAGTGTCATGCATGGTCTGGGTGATCGGCTCAGGAGTAAAAGGAAGGGGTTGGGTAGCTGCCGTTGAGGCTCCAGTCGCCGAGTTCGCGGATCTTGTAGGCCACCGGGTCGTGCAGGGTGTGGGTGCGCAGGTTGCGCCAGAAGCGGTCCAAGCGTAGGGCGGCGGTGGTCGAGCGGGCGCCGGCCACCTCGAACATGCGGCTGGTCAGATCCAGTCCGACCCGGGTGGTGGCAACCTTCGCGGCGGCCACGTTAACCGCCACTTCGCCGCGTTCCGTCTCGCTCAGGTCGAGGTCGCGGGCCCAGGCTGTGTCAAGGGAATGGGCTGCGCGCTCGGTGAGCAGGCGGGCGCCTTCGAGGCCGACCCAGAATTCGCCGTAGGTGCCCAGGACGTAGGGGTCTTCGGTGGCGGCCGCAACCTGCGCCGCCGGCCAGGCGCGGCTTTGTCCGTTGGTGTAGCGACGGGCCTCTGCCAGGGCGCCTTCGGCAATGCCGAGGTAGATATTGGACAGGATCAGCTGGGCGATCAGCGGACGCAGACAGGCGAACGGGGAGCTCAGGGGGCCGGGAACGGCCAGCACTTCGTGTTGTTCGATGCGGACCCGCTCGAAGCGGGCACTGCCGCTGTCGGTCTGGCGCTGGCCCATGTTGTCCCAGTCGGGGAAGAGGTGGATGCCCTCACGATCACGCGGGAGCGCTGCGAGCACCAGTTTGCCGCTGGCCTCATCGATGGCCGAGGCGATCAGCATGTCGGCATCGAGGGCGCCGGAACAGAAGCTCTTCTGGCCGTTGAATTCAAACCCGCCGTCGCGTGGCGTACAGACCGTACGGGTATCCAGCGGGTTCAGGGCGTTGCCCCAGAACCAGTCGTGGCGGACGGTCTTTTCGAACAGGGGACGCCATTGGGCCGCACTGCCGAACAGGCGCACGGTCGCGAGCAGCAGGTGCTGGAAAGCGAAAACGTGGGCGACCGAGCTGTCGACGCGGGCAATCTCCCGGACGACCTGCAGGGTTTCGGTCCAGGTGGCGCCGTGGCCGCCGTATTCGGTCGGGACGATCAGGCCGAGCAGGCCGCTGCGTCTGATCGCATCCCGTTCATCCTTTGGCGTGCCGCCGGCCATATCGCGCTGGACTGCGGTTCGGGCGAACTCGTCGGCAAGGGCTCGGGCGAGGGCCAGGGGGCCGCTGGTGGACGCCCGGAGGACTTTCGTCTCCGGTGCTTCGAGCAGGGTGTGCATGGTTTCTTTCTGTTCTCTCGTGATCGATGGAGGACGGGGGAAGGCTGAACCCCCGGTGATTGGCCGAGGCAGAACAGCAGGGAACGTGCCATTCGCCCTGGCGGCGGAATGGCCGGTTTTCGTGCCAGGAATGCGTGAACGGGAGCACCGATGCGGATTTCGTGCTGCTGTAGAAGCAGTCGAAAAGAAGGGGCTACTGGCGTCGCCTGGAAGAGCCTTAATTGAGGCGCACCCGCATCTGTTGTGCTGATTTAAGAGCACCCTTGTGACCATCTTGCTGACCGTTGCGCACGGCGAGTGCTGAGTTGGCAGCAACCTCTGTGGAACGCCGCGGAAAACTTCGTGGCACGCTTCCTGCGAAGCGTTCCCCGTCTTCTGTATTCCGGAGTTTCCGATTTGACCTCTGTGTTGACTGAGCCCCATGGCGACTCCCGCGAGATCCTCGCGCTGGATACCCCCATCAGGATCGCCGAGCGGCTTGCCGAGCAATTCGCCATCACTGCACCTGAGCGGGATACGTTGGGCGGGACGCCGAAGGCGGAGCGCGATGCCCTGCGCAGCAGTGGGCTGCTGGCATTGTCGATTCCCACCGAATACGGAGGTCTCGGCGCCAGTTGGCGCGAGACCATGGACGTGATTCGGGTCCTGTCCCGGGCCGACAGTTCGATCGGCCATGTCTTCGCCTTTCAGCACCTCATGCTGGCCACGGTGCGCCTGTTCTCAAGGCCGGATCAATGGGGTGCCTGGTTCGAGCAGACCGCGCGCCACAACTGGTTCTGGGGCAACGCGCTGAATCCGCTCGACCGTCGCACGGCCAGTCGTCGCCTGGACGGCTGGTACGAGTTTTCCGGCAAGAAGAGCTTCTGTTCGGGGGCCTTTGACTCCGAGATGCTGATCGTCTCGGCCTATGAGCAGGAAGAGGCCCGCAAGCTGATCATCGCGGCGATTCCCACGGCCCGCAGCGGGGTGAACGTGATCCAGGACTGGGACAATTTCGGCCAGCGGCAGACTGACAGCGGCAGTGTCAATTTCGAGCGGGTCCGCATCGAGGAGCAGGAGGTGCTTGCCGACCCGGGGCCACTCAGCACGCCGTTTGCGTGCCTGCGTCCGCTGATTGCCCAGCTGATCCTGACCAATATTTATGCCGGCATCGCCGAGGGCGCCTATGCGGACGCCCGCAAGTACAGCTTGAACGAGGCCCGACCGTGGCACCGTTCGCTGGCGGAGCGTTTCGAGGACGACCCCTACGTCCTGCATCACTACGGCGAATTCTGGGCGAGTCTCGATGCGGTGCGGGTGATGGCCGAGCGCGCCGCAGACATGCTGGACGCGGGCTGGCAGAAGGGCGAGCTTCTGACGGAGGTGGAGCGGGGCGAGATCGCGCTGGCGATTGCTTCTGCCAAGGTGTTGGCCACGCGTACCGGGCTGGACCTGTGCACCCGCATGTTCGAGGTGACCGGTGCGCGCGCTACCCACGCCGGGCTGGGACTGGATCGCTACTGGCGCAATCTGCGCACCCACACCATGCACGATCCCATCGATTACAAACTCTTGGAGCTAGGTGAATGGGCGTTGAAGCAGCAATACCCGAAGCCGACGTTTTACTCGTGAACGACGACATACCTACCTATTCCGAGCGCGCGGCCCGAGTGGACGACCATCCCGAGCTCGTTTCGTTTGCCGGTGGACAAGAAGGGCGTGTGGACGGCCGGCTGTTGACGATGCCGAATCCGGAGGTCCTGTCCAAGTCGATCCGCGCCACGGCACAGGTGTTCGAGGATCCGAAGTCCAAGGCCTTGCTGGCGCGCATCCAGCTCGTCGCACCCAGCGAAGCCAATGTCCTGATCATCGGCGACACGGGAACCGGCAAGGAACTCATCGCGCGGCACGTCCATGCGCTGAGTACCCGTCGCAACGGCCCGTTTGTGGCGGTCAATTGTGGTGCATTTTCCGAGTCCCTCGTGGAAAGCGAGCTGTTCGGGCATGAGAAGGGGGCTTTCACGGGGGCCTTTTCGTCGAAGGCCGGCTGGTTCGAAGCGGCCAACGAAGGCACCTTGTTTCTCGACGAGATCGGTGACCTGCCGCTCAACATCCAGGTCAAGCTCCTGCGCGTCCTGCAGGAGCGCGAGGTTGTCCGTCTGGGGGCGCGTAAGCCGGTACCGATCAACGTCCGCCTCATCGCGGCGACCAACGTCAGGCTGGAAGAAGCGGTCAAGGCGGGCCACTTTCGCGAGGACCTGTTCTACCGCCTGCGGGTCGTGCACCTCGAACTGCATCCGCTGCGCGAGCGTCCTGGCGACATCCTTCCGCTGACCCGGCATTTCGTCAATCAATACCGCCGCCGGCTCGGCTACGGTGAGGTGACGATCCGCCCGGATACCGAGCAGAAGCTGTGTCAGCACGACTGGCCGGGCAACATCCGCGAACTCGAGAATGTCATTCACCACGGTCTGCTGATCGCCAAGAATGCAGTATTGAGGCCGGAAGACCTTTATCTGTCCACGCTCAAGCTTGATCGGAGTGCCGCGCCGACGCCCGACGTGGTGGCGGACCAGGCGGTCGATCAACTGGAAAAGGCCTTGCTGGCGCTCTTCGAAGAGTGCCACGAAGACCTGTTCGACAAGATCGAAGAGGTGGTGATGCGCGCGGCCTACCAATATTGTCATTGCAACCAGGTGCAGGCTGCGCGCCTGCTGGGGGTCAGCCGCAACGTCATCCGCGCGCGCCTGATCAAGATCGGGGCCATCTCGGCCCTGAAATAGCCACCCGATGCGGCGACCGACCGGTTGCCGCGTCCGCGGGGGCAATCGAAGAACACGGGGGTTCCCGATGGATAGCAAGATGAAATCCCGAACGCATGGCGCTCACGCCCCCTTGGCGGCGCTGGAGGCATTTCGGCGTGGCGATGTGGTGGTGCTGGCCCCTTCCCCCCGGCAGGGGGGCGGGGCTTGTCTCGTGGCCGCTCTGGAAAACGTGAGCGACGGCACCCTGTCCTTTCTGCGCCGCCACACCCGGGGCATGGTGAGCGTGCTGTTGCCCGATCGCCAACTGCACGGTATCCGGCTGTTCCTGTCGCGTCTCGAAGATCCCGACGGCACGGCGCTCGTGCATCGTCTGAAGGGCTTTCCCGGCGAGCGCACGGAGCAGGGGCCCGCGGACGGGCTGCTGCCCTTGTTGCATGCCCTCGCCGGCAATCCCGCCGATGCCGAGCGCATTGCTGTCGAATTTGGCGACCCCTTTGTCGCCATGAGCGGCGCCGGAACACTCAGCTGGCCGGACAGCGACCCGGTCGTCTCCTGTCTGACCCGCCGCTCAGGGCTTGCCGATGCGGCGTTGATCTGTTCCCTGTTCGACGACCGGGGGCGCTATCTCCAGGGGCCGGAGGTGGCTGCCTTCGCCATCGCCCATGGGGTCCCGGTGATTCATCCGGAGGATCTGGAGGGACAGGCGGCGGATGCCGGCCTGCGCGTCGCCCATGTTGCATCGTCGCGGCTGCCGACCCGCCACGGTGAGTTCATCCTGCATGCCTATCGTTCCGCCCTCGACGGTGCGGAGCATGCGGTCCTCGTGTGGGGGGACGTCGCGGAGCAGGATGACGTCCCGGTCCGCCTGCATTCGGAATGTCTGACGGGCGATGCGTTCGGCTCCCTGCGCTGCGATTGCGGCCCGCAGCTCGACATGTCCCTCGCCCGCATCGCCGCCGGGCGCTGTGGACTGTTGATTTACTTGCGCGGACACGAGGGGCGCGGCATCGGTCTCGGACACAAGGTGCGCGCCTACGCCTTGCAGGACGAGGGGCTCGATACCGTCGATGCAAATGTGGCGCTGGGCTTGCCGGTCGATGCGCGCAGTTTCGTTTGCGCGGCCGACATCCTGAGGGATCTCCGGGTGCGTTCGGTGCACCTGCTCAGCAACAATCCGAAGAAGCGGGACGAACTCGTGCGTGCCGGTATTCCGGTCCATCGCGTCATTCCTGTCGTTCCGCCGAGTACCCAGGAAAATGTCCGCTATCTGCGCACCAAGAAAGCCAGAATGGGGCATGACCTGCCTTTCGAATGAATTGGCGTCTGAAGTGAATATCGGCCCCGCAAGGGGCTTTTTCATTTTTGTGCTTCAGAAAGGCATTTCCGAATGCCGGGTGCTTTCCTGAAAGCACCTCATCAGCATGCGTGATCCGATTTTTGTCAAAAGGGAGCTAATACGGAAGATTTGCCAGGTCAAATCTGCCTGTTTTCCTGGAACGGAAACTGCTTATTGCTGTGCGTCACGGCCCGGAATTGATTTTCGGGGTGGCGAGAATGGAAATAGGTGGCGGCACGAATTTGAATTCGTGTCGAAAATGAATTGATCCGGGAATCGTCGCAATGCAAATCTCCAGGACGGATGCGGACAGGGCCGGGGCAACCCCGGCCACGTTGCCGGGATATCTGCTCGAACAGGCCCGGCGCAGGGCGAACGCCATTGCCCTCCGCCAGAAACGGCTCGGAATCTGGCACGAGCGCACGTGGTCGGTGTTGGCCGACGAAGTGGCGCGGGCTGCGGCTGCCCTTGAGGCCGATGGGTTCGGCGCTGGCGATGTGCTGGCCTTGCTTGGCCATCCTTGCGCGGAAGCGGTGATCCTGATGCTGGCGGCCCAATGGCTGGGCGGGGTCGCTGCGCCCTTGCCGGTTGAGGCGGAGGCGGATGCGCTGGCGGGGATGCTGCGAATGCTGGCGCCAAAGGTGGCCCACGGCGAGGATCAGGAGCAGGTCGATCGTTTGCTGGCAGCGGGTTTTGACGGTGTGCGGCTGATATTCGCGGATGGACGCGGGCTGCACGCCTATGGCGAGGCCGCGCTGGCCGCCTATCCAGCCTGGCTGGCCGGCGGGGCGGACCGGCTCGTCCCGCCGCTGTCAGCACGTGCTGCCGGTGTCGCCGTACGTTATGCGGGACCCAGTGACTGGGATGGCGCCGACGAGGACGTACTGCGTCACGATGACCTGGTGGCCGGCGCCGCAGGCCTGCTGCGGGCTGCCCGGGTAGGCGAGCGGGATGCGGCCTTCGCCGGCCGCCGCTTTGCGCCGGCAGGGGTGGTGCGCTACCTGCTCGCGCCCTGGCTGATCGGTGGTTTTTCCATCAATCTGGCCGAAGGGCTGGACAGTCGCGACCGGGATCGGCGGGAGATCGGTCCGACCCTGGTCGTCGGCGCCGCTCACACCTACGCCAGGCTGCGGGCCCGGATCGCGGCCCGTCTGCCGGCGGCAGGAGGGCGCTGGGGCAACTGGCTGGTGCGCGCCTTGACGCCGGACGGTGGCGGCTGGCTGGCGCGCCTGCTGGTCCTGTCGCCCCTGCGGGAGGTGGCCGGGTTGGCGCGGGTGCGCACGGCCATCGTGATAGGCCCGCCGGCGGACGATGCCACCGTCGATTTCTTCCGCTGCCTCGGCATCGAGCTTCAGCACTGGCCCGACATCGCGCCGGCTGGGCGGGAGGACGGGGCTCCGTCGCCCCGGATCTCCTTCGAGCTGACCGTCTGGGGGGCGACATGAGTGCGGCGGCCTACCCGCCGGCGCCGGTTGCCGCCGCGCCGCTGCTGGCGGTGGAAGGCATCTCGCTATCCTTCGGCGGCGTGAAGGCGGTGACCGACATCTCCTTTGCGGTCCGCTCCGGTGAGATCTGCTCATTGATCGGGCCGAACGGGGCGGGCAAGAGCTCCCTGCTCAATGTGATCAACGGGGTGTACCGTCCTCAGCAGGGGCGGGTGGTGTATGACGGGGTGGCGTCGATGCGCATCACGCCGCGCCGGGCGGCCCGGCGCGGGATCGCGCGCACTTTCCAGAACGTGGCCTTGTTCAAGGGCATGAGCGTGCTCGACAACGTCCTCGCCGGCCGGAACCTGCACGTTCGGGCCGGCTGGTTCCGGCAGGTGCTGGGCTTGCGTGCGGCGCGCGACGAGGCTGACGGACACCGTCGCAAGGCCGAGGAGATCCTGGCCTTCCTGCACATCCAGGCCTACCGCGATACGCCGGTCGGCAAGCTGCCCTACGGCTTGCAGAAGCGCGTCGAACTGGCCCGCGCCCTGGCTGCGGAGCCGCGCCTGCTGCTGCTCGACGAGCCGATGGCGGGCATGAACCTCGAGGAGAAGATGGACATGAGTTGCTTCATCCTCGACATCAATCGGGACTTCGGGACGACGGTGGTGCTCATCGAGCATGACCTGGGTGTGGTGATGGACATTTCCGATCATGTGGTGGTGCTGGACTACGGCCGCAAGATCGCCGACGGCGCCCCGGCCGAGGTGCGCGACAACCCGGATGTGATTGCCGCCTACATCGGCAGCGCGCACTAGACGGAAGGGAAAGGCGAGATGGATTTTTTTCTGGAAGTGCTGATCGGCGGGCTCCTCGCCGGCGTCATGTATTCGATGGTGGCGATCGGCTTCGTGCTGATCTTCAAGGCCTCGGGCGTCTTCAATTTCGCCCAGGGCTCGATGGTGCTGTTTGCGGCGCTGACCTTCGTGAGCCTGCTGGAACGGGGGTTCGCATTCTGGAGCGCCTTTGCCGCAACGCTGGCGTCCATGCTGGTGCTGGCCTGGGCCATCGAGCGCGGCGTCTTGCGGCATCTGGTGAACCGGCCGCCGATCACGTTGTTCATGGCCACCCTGGGGGTCAGCTTCATCATCGAGGGCTTGGCCCAGCTCCTGTGGGGCGCCCAGGTGCACGGCCTCGAGCTCGGCATCAAGGATGAGCCTCTGGAGTTCGGCGGCGTGCTGCTCAGCAGTTTCGACCTCTTCGCGGCAGGCACGGCGGCGGCGCTGGTGCTGGCTTTGTCGCTGCTGTTCAGCCGGACCCGCATCGGCCTGTCCCTGCGTGCGGTGGCCGACGATCCGCTGGCCGCGCTGTCGGTGGGCATCCGCCTGCAGCGGATCTGGGGCGTGGTGTGGGCGGTGGCGGGCTTCGTCAGCCTGGTCGCCGGTCTGCTGTGGGGCGCGCGCCTGGGCGTCCAGTTCTCCCTGTCGCTGGTGGTGCTGAAAGCCTTGCCGGTTCTCATCATCGGCGGCTTCTCGTCGATCGGCGGGGCCATCGTTGGTGGCCTGATCGTCGGTGCGAGCGAGAAGTTGGCCGAGGTGTATGTCGGGCCGTTGATCGGGGACGGTCTGGAGAACTGGTTTCCCTATGTGCTCGCGCTGCTGTTCCTGCTGGTCCGTCCGGCCGGTCTGTTCGGCGAACGGGCCATCGAGAGGGTCTGATCATGCTGTTGTTATCCGAAACCGGCCAGTTCAGCACCCGTTACGCGGACGACCGCCGGGTGTTTCGTCTGCGCCAGGCACGCCTGGGAATCATCGCCCTGCTGGCTTTTTCCTATCTAGTCGTCCCGCTGTGGGCCAGCGACTACTGGTTGAGCGCCATCCTGATCCCGTTCCTGGTGCTGTCTCTCGCGGGGCTGGGGCTCAACCTGCTCACCGGCTACGCGGGGCAACTGTCCCTGGGGACTGCAGCCTTCATGGCAGTGGGGGCGTTCGCCGCCTACAACTTCCAGTTGCGCGTCGAGGGGTTGCCCTTTCTCGCCAGTTTCCTGCTCGGCGGACTGGTGGCTGCCGCTGCGGGTGTCGTCTTCGGCCTGCCCAGCCTGCGCATCAAGGGCTTCTACCTGATCGTGTCGACGCTGGCGGCCCAGTTCCTGGTGGAGTGGGCGTTGACCAAGTTCGGCTGGTTTTCCAACTTCAATCCGTCCGGCGTGATCACCGCGCCGCCGCTGTCCGTCCTCGGCGTGGATCTGTCCTCTCCGGCGGGGCGCTACCTGCTGACGCTGGCGGTGGTCACGGTGCTGTTCGTCGTGGCCGTGCGCATCGTGCGTTCCGATCTCGGGCGCAACTGGATGGCGGTGCGTGACATGGATACGGCGGCCGCGGTGATCGGTATTCCGGTGGCCCGCACCAAGCTGCTGGCCTTCGCGATCGGTGCCTTCTATTGCGGTGTGGCGGGCTCCCTGTGGGCCTTCGCCTACCTGGGAACGGTGGAGCCCCACGGGTTCGACCTCAACCGCTCGTTCCAGGTCCTGTTCATCGTCATCATCGGCGGGCTGGGGAGCATCCTCGGCAACTTCCTGGGGGCCGCGTTCATCGTGTTGCTGCCGCTGCTGATGAGCAACCTCGGGGGCTCACTGCTCGGGGGCGTCATCGATCCCGGGGATACCGAGAACCTGCAGAAGATCCTGTTCGGCGTACTGATCATCCTGTTCCTGATCCGTGAGCCCGAAGGGCTGGCGAGCCTGTGGCGAGGGCTGCGCGCCCGGGCCCGGGTGTGGCCCTTGCGGGACTGAGCGCAAACCCCTTTTTCCATTTCACCTGAAACCGTGCATCACGGAGCGGCCTGGCCAGCTGCACCGGGACGCGTCACGGGTGTGCCTGGCGCGCCCATCATTTTCCACTGGAGTCGATCTATGACCGCATCACGTTTTTCCCCCCGCCGCCTGGCGGCCACATTCAGCCTCGGTCTGGCCTTGGCCAGCGGCGCCGCCTTTGCTGCCAACGAGCAGTATTTCCCCTTGCAGAGCTATCGGGTGGGGCCCTACGCGGCCGGCGGCACCGGCTTTTTCGGTGGTTTCATCGACTACATGCAGCTGATCAACGCCCGCGACGGGGGCGTCAATGGGGTCAAGCTGACCTGGTCCGAATGCGAGACGGAATACGTTGTCGAAAAGGGGGTCGAATGCTATGAGCGCCTGAAGAAAGGCCTCAACGGTGCGCCTGCAGCGGCCACCAATCCTCTCAGTGTCGGTATCGCCTATGCCACGCTGGAGCGCTCCACCGCTGACAAGATCCCGCTGATCACCATCAACCACGGGCGCACCGATTCCACCGATGGCAGCGTGTTCCCCTACGTCTTCCCGCTGCAGCTGAATCCTTACAGCGAGGTGTCGGCGATCGTTAACTACATCGGTCAGAAGGCGGGCGGCCTCGACAAGCTGAAGGGCAAGAAGATCGTTACGCTCTACCACGGCTCGCCCTACGGCAAGGAAACCATCCCGATCCTCGACATCCTGGCCAAGAAGTACGGCTTCAGCGTGACCCACATCGAAGTCCCCCATCCGGGCACGGAGCAGCAGTCCCAGTGGCTCAACATCCGCCGTATCAAGCCCGAATGGGTGATCCTGCGCGGCTGGGGGGTGATGAACCCGGTGGCCCTGAAGACCGCCGCGAAGACCGGTTTTCCGGCGGACCGCGTGATCGGCAACATCTGGAGCAATTCGGAGGACGATGCGGCTCCGGCCGGTGACGCCGCCAAGGGATTCATCTCAATCACCACCCATCCGGCCGGCACCGACTTCCCGGTTCTCAAGGACATCGACAAGCAGGTGGTGAAGGCCGGCAAGGGCAACCTGCAGGATCCGAAGCGTTTCGGCAATGTGTATTACAACCTCGGGGTGGTGAACGGCATCCTCAACGTCGAGGCCGTCCGCATCGCGCAGGCCAAGTTCGGCAAGCGTCCGCTCAGCGGCGAGGAAGTGCGCTGGGGCTTCGAGCACCTCAACATCGACAACAAGCGTCTGCAGGAACTCGGCGCGGTCGGGCTGGTGCAGAACCTCAAGCTGTCGTGCGCGGACCACGAAGGCGGCGGTGCGGTGCGCTTCCAGCAATGGGATGGTGCCCGCTGGAAGGTGATCAGCGACTGGGTTCAGGCCGACCGTGCGCTGCTGCGCCCTATCATCGAAAAGTCGGCTGCCGCCTACGCCAAGGAAAAGGGCATCACGCCGCGTAATTGCGCGAAGGAAGGCTGATCGTGCCACCGCTCCGCGAGCGCCGGTTCCGGCGTCCGCGGGGTACCGCCTGACTGGATATTGCCATGACGAACTCTCCGATACTCAACGTGGAGGATATCCACGTGATCTACGACAAAGTGATCCTCGGCGCCCGCGGCGTCAGCCTGGTTGTGCCCGAAGGCGGCATTGTCGCCTTGCTGGGGGCCAACGGTACCGGCAAGACCACGACCCTCAAGGCCATCTCGGGTCTGATCGGCGCGGAGCGGGGCGAAGTGGTCGATGGACGGATCCACTTCGCCGGGCGCGACGTCCTGCAGTCCGCGCCGTCGGCCCTGGTCGAGGGCGGACTGGTGCAGGTCCTCGAAGGACGCCATTGCTTTCCCCATCTGGACGTGGAAGAAAACCTCCGGGTCGGAGCTTTTGCCCATGCGCCGTCCCGCTCCGATCTGCAGGAAGGCATCGAGCGCATCTATCGTTACTTTCCACGTCTCAGGGAGCGCCGGCGCAGCCTGGCAGGCTATCTCTCCGGCGGCGAGCAGCAGATGGTGGCCATCGGGCGGGCGTTGATCGGCCGACCCCGCCTGGTGTTGCTGGATGAACCTTCGATGGGGCTGGCCCCGCAGATCGTCACCGAAATCTTCGAAATCGTCCGGCGCCTCAATCGGGAAGAAGGGGTCAGTTTTCTGCTGGCCGAGCAAAACGCCGCCATTGCCCTGCGCTATTCGGACCACGCCTATGTGATGGAGAGCGGGCGTGTCGCGAGCGATGGGCCATCGGCCGATCTGGCCGCGCGGGACGACATCCGGTCCTTTTATCTGGGCATGAACATGGAGGGGCGGCGCAGCTTCCGCGAGGCCAAGCATTATCACAGCAGGCGCGCACGGGAATAGATCTTCTAGTTTAACGCGTCAGCCTTTGAATAGGCCGTGCATCGAAAGTGCACGGCCTTTTTGTTTTGCACTCGCCTCTTTTTACTGAAAAACAATATCGGCATTAAATAAATGCTGGAGGGGAGGCATGGAAATAGCAGTGGATGTTTCTCGGGGAGCACGTGCACCATTCAGCCTTTTATTTTCATGGCTTTTTCGTGGAATTTTATTGGCATGCCTTCTGCTAATAGCGAGGAGTAGGAAATATAAATAAACCCCGATAGGAAAAAAATGAGAAACACCGCTATTGCAGCCCTGCTGCTCACTGTTTTCAGCACCTCCGCGCTGGCCCTGGACAACGTCACCATTTTCGGCACCGTCGATATGGGCTATCGATGGAGCGGCAAGAACATCGATCCGACGGTCGGCAGCCAGTCGCGTATCGATTCCGGCACCAGCGTGCCGAGCCGTCTGGGCTTTCAGGGCTCCGAATACATCGGTAACGGGCTCAAGGCGAGTTTCGTGCTGGAAGCTGCGGTCGATGCGGCAACGGGCCAATTGACCGGCGGGGGCGGCTTCAGCCGCCAGGCCTTCGTGGCACTGGGTGGCAAGTTCGGGCGGGTTGCACTTGGGCGCCAGTACACGCCCGGCTACCTGCTGACCTCGGAGATCGATCCGTTCAGCAGCGTTACGGTCGGCCAGTACAACAACGTGTACCTGACCGAATACCGCTGGGACAATCAGGCCACCTATTTCTCGCCGGACTGGCAGGGCTTCTCCGTATCGGCGGCATATACGGCCAACGGCTACGGCCAGGAGTCCATCGCCAATCGCGGTAGCGGGGCGGTTGGCGACGTGCGGGGGCTGTCGGTGGTCCCCCAGTACCGGAACGGTCCGCTCCTCCTCGGCGTGCACCTGCAGGAGCTGAGTGCCCGCACCTCGGGGCTCGACGAGAGCGGCGCTCCGGTGGCGGTCTCGTATGACGGCAAGAAGGTGCGCGTCTACGAGGCCGGCGGGACCCTCGACCTGGGGGTGGCCAAGCTGGCCGCGCTCTATGGCGTGCGTCGTGCCGGGACCGCCGATTTCAGCCCCGACACGGGCGCGCTGGCCGGCAAGAACAGCCGCCAGTGGCTGGTAGGCGCCACGCTTCCGGTCGGCAGCCATGGCACCGTGCTCACGTCCTACGTCCGACGCAGCACCGAACTGGCGGACGGCGCAGGCGACGCCAAGGCCGACCAGTGGGCCGTGGGTTACGAGTACGCCTTGTCCAAGCGCACCGCGCTGTACACCACCTATTCCAGCGTCAACAACAACGCCGCCGGGCGCGACGCCGGCTTCATCAGCTCGGTGGGCGCCGGCTACAACCCGGGCAACGGCTACCAGCGCAGTGCTGCGGCCGGCATCCGTCATAACTTCTGAGTCCTTGTTGTCGGACCCTGTCTTCATGCCGGTGGCCTCGTTCGCCGGCGTCCCGGGAGTCATCATCAAATGAGCAAGACCATCCGCTTCAACGCCTTTGAAATGAACTGCGTCGGCCATCAGTCGCCGGGGTTGTGGACGCATCCCCGCGACCGCTCGTGGCAGTACAAGGATCTGGAATACTGGACCGACCTGGCCAAGATCCTCGAGCGCGGCTTTTTCGATGCGGTGTTCATCGCCGACGTGGTGGGTTACTACGACGTCTACAAGGGCGACAACTACCATGCCCTCCACCAGGGGGTGCAGATTCCGGTCAGCGATCCGCTGCAGCTGGCGGCGCCGATCGCGATGGTCACCGAGCACCTGGGCATCGGCATCACCGCGTCCACCTCCTTCGAACACCCGTACACGTTCGCCCGCCGCCTGGCCACCGCGGACCATCACACCAAGGGACGGGTCGGCTGGAACATCGTCACGTCCTACCTGGAGAGTGGCGCCCGCAACGTCGGGGAGGGCGGCCTGCGGCGCCACGACAATCGCTACGAGGTGGCGGCGGAGTATGTCGAGGTGCTCTACAAGCTGCTCGAAGGCAGCTGGGAGGACGGGGCGGTGCTGCGTGACAAGGCCAGCCGCGTCTTCATCGATCCGGACAAGGTCCATGAGATCGGCCACAAGGGGCGCTATTTCGACGTGCCCGGCTACCACCTGTGCGAGCCGTCGCCCCAGCGGACTCCGGTGCTCTTCCAGGCTGGGGCGTCGGGGGCCGGCAAGGCCTTCGCGGCGAGCCACGCCGAGTGCGTGTTCGTGTCCACCCCGGCGCGGTCCACGTTGCAGCAGTATGTGGCGGATATCCGTCAGCAGGCCGCCGCGGCCGGCCGCGACCCGTCCAAGGTGCTGGTCTATGCGCTGGTGACGGTGATCGTGGACGAGACCGACGAGAAGGCCTGGGCCAAGTTCGAGGAATACAAACAGCACGTGTCCTACGACGGGGCGCTGGTGTTGCTGTCGGGCTGGAGCGGCATCGATTTTGGCAAGTACGCGCCGCAGGACCCGGTGCGTGCGGTGGAGACCAACGCCATCGTGTCGGTGGTCGAACACCTGGCCAAGGGCGACAAGGAATGGACCATCGACGAACTGGCGCGCTGGGCCGGCATCGGCGGGCTGGGGCCGGTTTTCGTCGGTTCGCCGGCCACCGTGGCGGACACCCTCCAGCAGTGGGTCGAGGAGACCGACGTGGATGGTTTCAACCTGGCCTATGCCCTGTCCCACGAGACCTTCGAGGACGTCGTCGAGTACCTCGTGCCGGAACTGCAGCGCCGCGGCGTCTATCCCACGGCGTACAAGCCGGGCACCCTGCGCGAGAAGCTGTTCGGTGAGGGCCCCCGCCTGCCCGATAGCCACCCGGCGGCCCGGTACCGGGATATAGAGGCCGTCAAACGGGAGAAGGGCGCGAGCCGCGAGGTGGCCTGAAGCCGATGGGGCCGGTTTGGACTACGGTATGGCCGGCTTATCCATTCGCTGACTAAAAAAATCAGTTTTTTTTAGTTGACCCTGGTGTTGGGTCCAGGGATGAAATTGCTCCCATGGACATCCAACATTTCACCATTGGGACACTCGCCGAGCGGGCTGGCGTGTCGATCGATACGATCCGGCATTACGAGCGCGAGGGGCTGCTGTCGCCGCCGCCACGCTCCGCGGCCGGCTATCGCCGTTACTCCGTCGACGCGGTCGAGCGGGTGCGCTTCATCTGCCGGGCCAAGACGTTGGGCTTCACGCTGGAAGAGATCCGGGATCTGCTGGGTTTCTCCAACGACCGGGAAAAAGGCGTGCGCAACGTCAAGCAACTGGCCACCTTGCGCTTGCAGGAGATCAATGAGCGCATCAATGCCTTGATCGCCATCCGCGACGAGCTGGCTGAACTGGTCAAGGCCTGCCCGGGTGACGGGGAGCTGGAGTGCTGCCCGATCCTGAATGCCACCAAAGGTGCCGTTCCTCCGCTTGAGGACGCGGTCGCTCAGGCCACAGAGCACCCATCCTGCTGCGGCAACAAGCACGCCACCCGCCATGTCGCATCGGAGGATAGGCCATGAGCGACGTGGGGATGCGTTCTCTTACCTTGCCGGTGCAGGGCATGACCTGCGCGGCGTGTGCGGCGACCATCGAACGGGCGCTCAACAAGCTGCCGGGGGTGCGCGCCAGTGTCAATTTCGCCAGCGAGCGCGTGCATGTGCAGCTCGATGCCAGCCAGACCACGGCCCAGGCGGTGGTCGAGCGGATCGACCGGGCCGGCTTCGTGGTGCCGAACAGTACCGTCACGCTGCAGATCGACGGCATGAGCTGCGTGGCCTGCGCCGGCCAGATCGAGCAGGTTCTCGGCAAGTTGCCCGGCGTCAGTGCCAGCGTCAATTTCGCGTCCGCCAAGGCGCGGGTCGAGTTTTCACCGGGGAGTGCGACGCCCGCGGATCTCATTGCTGCAATCGTCCGGGCCGGTTTCGGCGCCAGCGAGATCGGCGAACTGGACGCCGAGGCGCTGGACGAACGGAACCGCAAGGATGAGGCCGGGTGGCGGGCCCAGCGCCGGCGGGCCGCCTGGGCGGGGCTGGCGACGCTGCCGCTGCTCGCGCAGATGGTCACCATGTTCGGCGACGATCTGCTGTCGCCGGCCCACGCCGAGTTGCTGCCGCGCTGGCTGCAGTGGGCCCTGGCCAGCGTCGTGCAGTTCTGGGCCGGGGCGCGCTTCTACCGGGCCGCCTGGAATGCGCTGCGGGGCGGATCGGCCAACATGGATGTGCTGGTGGTGCTGGGGACCAGTGCCGCCTATCTCTACAGCACCGTTGTGTGGCTGCTGGACCTGCACGACCACGTGTACTTCGAGGCCAGCGCGGCCATCGTGACGCTGATCCTTGCCGGGCGCCTGCTCGAAGCGCGAGCCAAGCGCAAGACTTCCTCGGCAATCGGTGCGCTGCTCAAGCTCAAGCCCAAGCGGGCGCGCGTGGAGCGGGACGGCCAGATCGTCGAGGTGGAGGCGGCAAGCCTCAAGCTGGGCGACGTGTTCGTGGTTGCCGCCGGCGAAGCCGTGCCGGTGGATGGCGAAGTCCTCAGCGGAGAATCCAGCGTGGATGAGTCCATGCTGTCCGGCGAAAGCCTCCCGGTGCCCAAGCGCCCGGGCCTGCCGGTGCATGCCGCGACGATCAACCAGAACGGCGTGCTGCGGGCGCGGGCCACCGGGGTTGGGGCGGACACCTTGCTGGCGCGCATCATCCGCATGGTGGACGAGGCCCAGGGCTCCAAGGCGCCGATCCAGCATCTGGTGGACCGGGTTGCCGCCGTCTTCGTGCCGGCGGTGGTGGCGATCGCAACGCTGACTTTCGGGCTCACCTGGTGGTTGAGTGGTGAATTCGCCACCGCGCTGAATCACGCGGTGGCCGTGCTGGTGATCGCCTGCCCGTGCTCCCTGGGCCTGGCCACGCCGACGGCGATCATGGTCGGCACGGGCTTGTCGGCCCGCGCCGGCATCCTCATCCGCAACGCGGCGGTCATCGAGCAGGCGCGCAAGCTGCGCGCGCTGGTGTTGGACAAGACCGGCACGCTGACCCGCGGCCAGCCGGACGTGATGGAAGTGATCACCGCCGATGCGGCCGACGCACCGCGCCTGCTGGCCTGGGCTGCCGCGCTG
This sequence comes from Zoogloea sp. LCSB751, assembly GCF_002028455.1. Taxonomy (GTDB): domain Bacteria; phylum Pseudomonadota; class Gammaproteobacteria; order Burkholderiales; family Rhodocyclaceae; genus Zoogloea. The sequence continues at coordinate 110,051 of NZ_MWUM01000009.1, forward strand.
GAGACGGGCTCCGCTCATCCGCTCGCCAAGGCCATCACCGAGGCCGCACGGCGGCGCGAGGTGTCCATTCCTGAGGTGCAGGGTTTCGAGACGCTGCCCGGCATGGGGGTGCGCGGGGTGATCGCCGGTCATGAGGTCAGGCTCGGCGCACCCCGCTGGGTCGGCGCGCAACTGGCTGCGGAGGCCTGGCCTGCGGCCTTGAACGACGGCGTCGAAAGGGCTCGGGAGGCCGGGCAGACGGTGGTCGTCCTGGCCGTCGATGGCGTGCCTCTGGGCGCCCTCGCGATTGCCGACCCGATCCGCCCCGGCGCGCCGGAGGCCGTCCGGCATCTGCTCGAGCAGGGTGTCGAGGTAGTCATGCTAACCGGCGACAACGCCCACACCGCCCAGGTCGTTGCCCGTCAATGCGGCATCAGCCGCTTCCACGCCGAGGTGCTCCCGGAGGACAAGGCCCGTGAGATCAGCCGCCTGCAGGCCGTCCACGGCCCCCACGTGGGCATGGTCGGCGACGGCATCAACGACGCGCCGGCCCTGGCCCTGGCCGATGTCAGCTTCGCCATCGGCGGCGGCTCGGACGTTGCCGTCGAGACGGCCGATCTGGTCCTCGTGCATGGCGACCTGCGCCACGTGGCGGCGGCCATCGACCTGTCCCGCGCGACGCTGCGCAAGATCCGCCAGAACCTCTTCTTCGCCTTCATCTACAACGTCCTCGGCATCCCGCTGGCGGCCTTCGGCCTGCTCAATCCGGTGGTCGCCGGGGCGGCGATGGCACTCAGTTCGCTGTCGGTGGTCAGCAATTCCCTGCTGCTCAACCGCTGGCGTCCCGGCACCGGCCGGTGATTCCGGTTTGCACTGTTCGTCCATTCATTTCATTACTTAAGGAAACTGCCATGAGCCAACACACCGATACCCTTGAACTGACCGTGGACGGCATGCGCTGCGGAGGTTGTTCGGGGCGCCTCAAGAAGGCCCTCGACGGCACCGACGGCATCCAGTCCAGCGACATCGTGCTGGAGACCAAGCGGGTGACCGTCAGCTTCGATACGGCCCGCATCGCTCCGGCCGCCATCCGCGAACGGATCGAGGAGACCGGTTTCACGGTCGTGTATTGATCCGTCCCGTTCGCCGCTCCCGCGTCCTCATCCTCTCTTTTTTCCCCACTCTCAGGCTGTCGTGCGCCCGGTGCGCCATGGCGGAGCTTTGCCCTCAATTTTGTGGAATGCGATATGAAACCCAGCCAGCTTTCCGGAGCACAACTGTTCAGACTCACGTCCCTGTCCGCGGCGATTGCAATCGCTTTTGCCGTACCTGCCTACGGCCAGAGCAGTGAGAAAAGCAGCGACGCTGCGTTCGAGACGGTCAAGGTCGGTACCGGGAATGCGCCGACCGGCTACACCTCCAGCGCCAGCGTCGGCGGCAAGGAATTGCTCAAGCAGCAGGAGATCGCCAACTCGGTGACGGTGATCACCGAACAGCGCATCAAGGACCAGAACCTGCGGACCCTCGCCGATGCCCTCAACCAGGCCACTGGCGTGACGGTGATCTCCAACGACACCACCCAGAGCCAGTACCGTTCCCGCGGCTACGCGCTGGGCGTGAGTTACGACGGCATCCCGGCCTACAACGGCTTGTCCGGCAAGTCGCAGCTCGATCTGTCGGTCTTCGAGCGGGTCGAGGTGCTGCGCGGACCGGCAGGGATTTTCAGCGGCAGCGGCGACCCCGGCGGCGTCGTCAATCTGGTGCGCAAGCGCGCCAAGGCGGATACGGCGCTGTCCGGCGCCCTCAGCGTCGGCTCGTGGAACACCACCCAGGGCGACGTGGATGTCACCGGCGCCCTCAACGAGAGCGGGACGGTGCGCGGGCGTGCCGTCATGTCCCTGACCGACCGGCAGTATTTCTACGAGCGCACGGGCACCAGCAAGTGGGTCGGCTACGCGACCATCGACTGGGACCTGACGCCCTCCACGACCCTGTCGGTGGCCGTCACCGCCCAGGAGGACCGGACGCGGGCGCCCTATATCGGACTGCCGGCATGGACGACCGGCTCGCTGACCCAGGCCTCGCGTTCCATCAATCCGCAGCCGAACTGGAGCCGGGTGGACTGGACGACCCACGACTATCTCCTCGAACTCGAACAGCGCTTCAGCAGCGGCTGGGTGGCCCGCGTCAAGCTCGACCGACGTGAGCAGACCCAGTACTGGAAGGATGCTTTCGCCTGGAGCGGTGTGAATCCGCAGACCAACACGCTCAACTACCGTCGCTGGATCGGCGACTACGACTACGATCGCAATGCCGTCGACGTCTATGCCAGCGGACCGTTCTCCCTTTTCGGGCGCAGCCACCAGGCCCTGGTCGGCTACAACTACGAGACCCTGAAGGCGGCCGGGCAGGGCTACGGCCTGGGCATGCAGCGCGATCTGGTGTCTGGCGTGCCCTTCGGCCAGCCGGGTGGCATCCCCGAGGTCACCTCGGCGTACAACTCCGGTTCGCTGAACGACACCCGCCAGCACGGCGTGTATGGCCAGTTGCGCCTCAAGCCGGCGGACCCGCTCACCGTGGTGCTCGGTGGCCGGCTCAGTACCTTCAACGACCGTTCCCGTTCGGTGGCGCCATCCACGCCGACGGACTGGAGCCAGGGCGCCCGCGAGCGCCAGCACTTCACGCCCTACGCGTCGGTGCTGTACGACATCGTTCCCGCGGTGACCCTCTACACCAGTTATTCCAGCATCTTCATTCCGCAGACCCAGCTCAAATCCGATGGCGGCACGATCAATCCGCGTGAAGGGCGGCAGTACGAGATCGGCGCCAAGGCGGCGCTGCTCGATGGCCGCTTGAACGCTTCTGCCGCGGTTTTCGACCTGCGCGACCGCAACCGCGCCTTCCTCAACGACGACGGCTTCTATCTCAATTCCGGCGAAGTGCAGAGCAAGGGCTGGGAGCTGGAGGTGGCCGGCCGGCCGGTGGCAGGCTACGAGATCCAGGCCGGCTATGCCCGCTTGGACGCCAAATACCTGAAGGACGCGAACAACGAGGGCCTGCCCTTCAACACCTGGGATCCGCGCAATTCGGCCAAGCTGTGGGGCGTGCGCCACTTCACCGAGGGCGGTGCGGCAGGGCTCGACGTTGGCCTCGGGCTGATCGCCGTCAGCGGCAGCCAGTCCGGCACCGGCAGTGCCGCCGTGCGCCGGCAGGGCGGCTACGCCGTCGTCAATGCCCTGGTGGCGTACCGGCTGAACAAGACCTTTTCCGTCCAGCTCAACGCCAACAACCTGTTCGACCGGACCTACTACACCCGGCTCGGCGGCCTGAACACCTACAACAGCTACGGCGAGCCGCGCAGCTTTGCGCTGACCTTGCGCGCCCAGTACTGAGCGGGGCGGCGATGCGTGCCATCACGAAGCGGATCGCCGGCTCGGCCGCCCCCCTGATCGCGGCCTACTGGCGCTCCGAGGAGCGCTGGCGCGCGTACGCGCTGCTGGCCCTGATCATCGGGCTCGACTTCCTCATCGTGTGGCGCGCGGCGCGTGTGACCTTCTGGCAGCGCGATCTCTACGATGCGTTCGCCGCCTACAACGTCGCCGCGTTCTGGGACCTGATGTTGCAGCTGGCGGTGCTGGCTTTCATCGGCGTCGCCATGAGCACCGCCCGCACCTACACGGCGCAGGCCCTGGAGATGCGCTGGCGCAGCTGGATGACCGAGGTCTTCGTGGCGCGCTGGCTCGACGGCAAGACCTTCTACCGGATCGAGCAGGCGCGGCGGGTGGACAATGTGGACCAGCGCATTGCCGAAGACCTGCGCATGCTGGCGACCCATACCCTGTCCCTGGGCCTCGGTCTCCTCAGCAACCTCGTCAACCTGGTGACCTTCTCGATCATCCTGTGGGGCCTGTCCGGGGTGATGAGCCTGGCCGTGGGCGGCTTCGACCTGGAGATTCCGGGCTATGCGCTGTGGGCCTCGATCCTGTTCGCCGCCGTCGGTTCGCTGGCGATGGAGAAGGTCGGCGGGCGGCTGACCGCGATCGATTACCGCCAGCAGCAGGCCGAGGCCGATTTCCGGGTGTTGCTGGTGCGGGTCAGGGACAGCGCGGAGCAGATCGCCTTCTATGCCGGGGAAGAGGCGGAGAAAGCCCGCCTGCGCCACGGCTTTGCCGCTGTGCGGGACAACTGGCGCCAGGTCATGACCTACACCAAGCGGGTGACCATGCTGGACTCGCTGTACACCGAAGGGGCGGCGCTGGTCCCTTATCTGCTCAATGCGCCGCGTTATTTTGCCCATTCCATCACGCTGGGCGAGCTGACCCAGTTCACCCAGTCCGCGATGAAGGTCCGGGTGGCCTTGTCCTGGTTCATCTACAAGTACAAGGACATCGCCCTGCTGCGCTCGGTGTGCCGTCGCCTGAGCGAGTTTGAGGCGGCCATGGGGGCGCCGGCTGCGCGGGGAATCCAGGTGGAAGAGCATGCCGGGGCGGCGGTCGATGTCCGGGACCTCGAATTGTGCCGTCCGTCGGGGGAGGCTTTGGTGTCCCTCGGCCGCTGGTGTATTGCGCCGGGCGAGCGATGGCTGGTTAAGGGGCCGTCCGGCGCCGGCAAGAGCACTTTGCTGCGGGCGCTGGCCGGCCTGTGGCCCCATGGCTGCGGCCGCATCGCCTGGCCGGCCGGTGGGCGGATGATGTTCGTGCCGCAGCGCAACTACCTGCCGCCCGGCACGCTCCAGGCTGCGCTGTGCTATCCCAGTGGAGAACACGCCTTCAGCCGGGCGGCGTGCCAGCAGGTTCTGGAGGACGTTCGGCTCGATGCGCTGGCTGGCGAACTGGATCGCTGCGACGACTGGGCCCGCCGGCTCTCCCCCGGCGAGCAGCAGCGGCTCGCGTTTGCCCGCGTGATGTTGCAGCGGCCGGATTTTCTCTTCCTGGACGAGGCCACCTCGTCCCTGGATGCCGACAACGAGGCGCGGCTCTACCGGATGCTGCTGGCGCGCCTGCCACAGCTGGCCCTCGCCAGCGTGGCCCATCGGGCGAGTCTGACCGCCTTTCATTCCCATGCGCTGGAGGTTCCCGAACTCGAACGTCTGCGCTTCGGAGAACAGGTCGGCGGTGCCGGTTATCCTGGGGTGAGCGGTGCCGATGTATCGGCTGCAGGTGGGCGCTCCACAAACGCCGGGCCATGGGGGCACGGCATCCGGATGTCTTCACATAGTGCGGATACGGTGTGAAGACGCGGCTGTCGATTGTGTCGACTGGGTTTTCATGAGAGCTTTTGGGATGCGGGCTTTCCGCATCATTCAAGAGGATTTGCATGGATTTTCAGCCCCGCGTACCCCCGACCGCCGTGCGCTTTGCGCGGACCTTCAGCGGCAACCGTGTCTGGCTGGCGGCGGGTCGTCGCGTCAGCCTCAATGGCGAGGAATACCGGGTCTTCGGTCACATCCCCGAGAGCTGCCTGGGGCAGGAGACTCACTGGCGCCGGCGGACCGCCGATGTGAGGGATGCGCTGGAGCAGACCATGCTCGAAGCCCAGGGCGCCCGGCTGGAACAGACGCTGGAGGCGGCCATCACGGCGATCGCGGCTTACCTCGATGCCTGCGTCGCAGAGGGCTTGCAGCCCAATCTGCGCAAGCTGCGCGAATCCTGGTCCTGCGGCGAGCTCGATCTGAGCGCCGCGGCGAAGGGGCTCAGCCAGTCTCTCAACGACTTGCGGGCCAAGCGCCGGCATCGGGATCTGGGGGAGCAGATCGGACGTTCAGTCCGGTTGTCCGATTACCCCGACACCTTTCCGGCGCGGCGTCGCGTCCGCAAGCTGATCGCCGTCCTGGGGCCGACGAATTCCGGCAAGACGCACGATGCTTTCGAGCGGCTGGCGACGGCGGCCAGCGGGGTGTATCTGGGGCCCTTGCGGTTGCTGGCGCTCGAGGCCTTCACCCGCTTGAACGAGGAGTTCGGCGTCAGTGCGTCGTTGGTGACCGGAGAGGAGCGCCGCATCGTCGAAGGCAGTCGGGTGACGGCTTCCACCATCGAGATGCTCGATCCCAGTCTTGAGCTGGATGTGGCGGTCATCGACGAGATCCAGATGTTGAGCGATCCGGACCGCGGCTGGGCCTGGACCCAGGCGGTACTCGGGGCCAACGCCAATGAAGTGTGGCTGCTGGGGGCGTTGTCGGCCGAGCCGGCCATTGTTGCGCTGGCGGCGCGTCTCGGCCTGCCGGTGGAGATCCGGCGCAAGGAGCGCAAGCACCCGCTGGTGGTGGGGCAGCCGCTGGCCAACAATCCGGCCGGCGCGCTGCGTCGCGCTCGCCCGGGGGATGCGTTCATCGTCTTCTCCCGGCGGGATGCGCTCAATCTGCGCGACGATCTGCTGGCCCTCGGCAAGTCCGTGGCCTGCATCTACGGCGCCCTGTCGCCGGAGGTGCGGGAACGCGAGGCGCGGCGTTTTGCCGAAGGCGACGCCGACATCCTGGTGGCGACCGACGCCATCGGCATGGGCTTGAACCTGCCGATCCAGCGGGTGGTGTTCACCGCGGTCCAGAAGTACGACGGTACGACGCGGGATACGCTTTCCCCTTCGCTGCTGCAGCAGATCGGCGGGCGGGCGGGGCGCTTCGGTCATCGGGAAGAGGAGGGCGTGGTCGCGGGCCTCACGCCCGATGAGCACAAGGTGGTCGCTGCGCTGATGAAAACGCATCAAGCCCCGCTCGAGACGCAGGGCTTCCAGATCACCGCGGGCAGCGCCTATCTCGAGCAGATTGCGCAGATGTCGGGAGACAACCGGCTCGAGGCGCTGCTGTCCTTGTTTCAGCTCCACGCGGACTGTGGCGACGGTTTCTTCGTCCCGCACATCCCCGAGGAGCAGCTGGCGCGTGCGGCCCAGCTGGACCGGATGAAGAACCTGTCCCTGCATCTGAAACACGTGTTCTCGATGGCGCCGATGGCGTCCCAGAACGAGACCATCGACGGCGAGTGGCGACGTTGGGCTTACGCGGCCAACCAGGGGCGCCACATCGCGCTGGATTTCCTGCCGAAGTCGCCCCGGCGGGCGTCATTGGAGGAGGCCGAGGTTACGGTGCGCCTGCTGGCGGCCTATCGCTGGTTTGCGTATCGCCTGCCTGAACTCTTCATTGACCACGAGATGGCGGATGCGGCGCTCGCGCCGTGGATCGCAGTCGTGGATGGGCATCTGCGCAGCCGTTACCGACAGGGGGTCGGTGGTGGGCGCAAGGGCGTGCCCAGCTGGTACTGGCCAGTGCGACGCACCTGATTGCGTGCTTCGCACCGCTTCATCGGGATGCCGTTTTCAGTGGGTATGCCCCTGGTGATGTGCGTCGGGGAAGTGGGCGTGGCTGTGAATCATCGGCTCGTGGCGATGGGCATGCGTATGGCGGGTGCCCGGCGCCACCGCTGTCTCGTGGACGTGCTGGTGGTGCTCGTCATGGACGTGTTCGTGGCTGTGTTCCAGTGCGGCATGAGCGTGTTCGTGTTCATGGCTTTCGGTCAGGTGCAACCCGATGCCGATGGCCATGAGCACGCCTGCGGCAACAAGCCTGACGGTCAGCGGTTCGCCGGTGAGCACGGCCAGCGTGGCGCCGAAGAACGGGGCCACTGAAAAGTAGGCGCCGGTGCGTGCTGTGCCGAGGTGGCGCATGGCGACAACGAACAGCACGAGACTGACACCGTAGGCGAGCAGGCCGACGCCCATTGCCAGGGCCGTGCTTGTCCACGCCGGCCAGCGATTGCCGAGCGCCAGTGCGAGTGCCAGGTTGGCACTTCCGGCAGCGATGCCTTTCACTGCCGCAATCCATGTCGCATCGGCCAGCGAGACCTTGCGGGTAAGGTTGTTGTCAATCGCCCATGCCAGGCAGGCGCCCAGGACCGCCAGTGCAGGCCAGCTTCCGGTGAGTTGTGCTTCCTGGGGCCAGCTCAGAACGACCGCCCCCAGTGCAATCGCGCCCATGCCGAGCGCGATGCGTCCATCGACGTTCTCCCGGAATACAAACCAGGCCAGAAGTGCGGTAAGCAGGCCTTCCGCGTTCAGCAGGAGGGCTGCCGCGGATGCCGGCATCGCTGTCAGCCCGAACATCAGCAACACGGGCCCCACGACGCCGCCCGCCAGCACGGCACCGGCAAACCAGCCTAGCTCGCCGCGTTGGAGCACTACCGGCCGGGCGCGGGTGATCCGTCGATAGGCCGTCAGTCCCAGTCCGGAGCCCAGGTAGAACAATCCGGCAAGCAGCCACGGGCTGAGATCCTCGAGGAGCCATTTGGCGATCGGGGCGCTGGCACCGAAAAGCAGGGCGGCAACCAGCGCTGCCGCAACCCCGGTATTGATGTTGAGAGGTCGAGTGTTCACGAGTTGAGCGCGATGTAGGCGTCGCCGGGATTGTGGCATGTCGGCGCTAGCGCATCCGGATGTCGATAAAAATCGTAGAAAGATCTACTATTTTGTAGAGTATGATTGTTTTTATGTGGACTATCCTCATTACCAGCCTCCCGACCGAGAATGCGACAGCCCGCATGCGGGCCTGGCGTAGCCTCAAGGCTTCTGGGGCCGCCGTGCTTCGGGACGGCGTGTACCTCATGCCGGAGCGGGACGATTGTCGGACGACGCTGGATGCCGTCGCGGCCGACATCCGTGCCGCGGAGGGGAGTGCATTGGTCTTGCGGGTGGAGGAGCCTGCCGACGCTGGCTTCGTCGCCTTGTTCGACCGCAGCACCGAGTACGCCGCGCTGCTGGCCGACGTCACCGAGTCGCAGCGGGGGTTGAGTCAGGAGCGCGCAGCCGAAGTGTTGAAGCACGCGCGCAAGCTCCGCAAGGCCTTCGTGAATCTCGTGGCGATCGACTTCTTTCCGGGAGAGGCCCGGAAGCAGGCCGACGAGGCTTTGCGGAGCCTGGAACAGCAGGCCGCCTGGGCCCTGTCACCCGATGAGCCGCGGGCCATCGACCATGCCCTGGTGCGTCTGAAGCGCCAGGATTATCAGGGGCGGGTGTGGGCGACCCGATGCCGGCCCTGGGTGGATCGGCTGGCCAGTGCGTGGCTGATCCGACGTTTCATCGATCCCGCCGCCACCGTGCTCTGGCTGGCATCCCCCGCGGACTGTCCGGCGGACGCGCTGGGCTTCGATTTCGACGGCGCCACTTTCACCCATGTCGGGGCACGGGTGAGCTTCGAGGTGCTGCTGGCCAGTTTCGGCCTGGAAACGCCGGCGCTGCAGCGCCTTGGCGGGCTGGTGCATTTTCTGGATGTGGGGGGCGTGCAGCCGCCCGAAGCGGCCGGCATCGAGAGCGCTCTGGCCGGACTGTGTGACACCATTGCCGACGACGACCGGCTTCTTGCACTGGCGGGCTGCCTGTTTGACGGACTGCTGGCCTCTTTTGAGAAAGGCCCGAAACCATGAATCAGCGTTCCAACGCCTTCGAATCGACGTCCCCGGAAGTCGGGCCGGCCGAAGTCAGTTTCTGGCAAGCCTTCCTGTTCTGGCTGAAGCTCGGCTTCGTCAGCTTCGGCGGGCCTGCAGGGCAGATTGCCATCATGCACCAGGAGCTGGTGGAGCGCCGCCGCTGGATCTCGGAGCGACGCTTTCTGCACGCACTCAATTATTGCATGGTGCTTCCCGGGCCGGAAGCCCAGCAACTGGCGACCTATATCGGCTGGCTGATGCACCGCAGCTGGGGCGGGATCGTGGCGGGGGCGCTGTTCGTATTGCCGTCGTTGTTCATCCTGATCGGGCTGTCGTGGATCTACGTAGCCTTCGGTGAGCTTCCCCTCGTGGCGGGACTCTTCTACGGCATCAAGCCGGCGGTCACGGCGATCGTCATGCAGGCGGCCCACCGTATCGGCGGTCGGGCCCTGAAGAACAATGCACTGTGGGCCATTGCCGCTGCAGCTTTCGTGGCGATCTTCGCCTTGAACGTTCCGTTCCCGGCCATCGTGGCGGCTGCGGCGGCCATCGGCTATGTGGGCGGGCGCGTGGCGCCGGACATGTTCAAGGCGGGGGGCGGCCATGGCAAGGCTGACAAATCCTACGGCCGCGCGCTGATCGATGACGACACTCCAACCCCGGAGCACGCCCGCTTCGGCTGGTTGAAGCTGATGAAGGTGGCGGTGGCCGGTGCATTGTTGTGGCTGCTCCCGATGGGCCTGCTGACGGCCGGCTACGGCTGGGAACACACGCTGACGCAGATGGGCTGGTTCTTCACGAAGGCCGCCTTGCTGACGTTCGGCGGCGCCTACGCGGTGCTGCCCTACGTCTTCCAGGGGGCGGTCGGTCACTACGGCTGGCTCAGTGCGCCCCAGATGATCGATGGTCTGGCGCTGGGAGAGACCACGCCCGGGCCCTTGATCATGGTGGTGACCTTTGTCGGCTTCGTCGGCGGCTATCTGAAGGCGATGTTCGGGCCGGACAGCCTGTTCCTGGCGGGGGCCGTGGCCGCCGTGGTGGTGACCTGGTTCACCTTCCTGCCGTCCTTCGTCTTCATCCTTGCTGGCGGGCCCTTCATCGAGACCACCCACAACGACCTCAAGTTCACCGCCCCCCTGACGGCGATCACCGCGGCGGTGGTCGGCGTCATCCTGAACCTGGCGCTGTTCTTCGGTTATCACGTTCTGTGGCCGCAAGGTTTTGCCGGGGGGTTCGAGTGGACCTCGGCACTCATCGCGCTGGGGGCCGCGATTGCGCTGTTCCGCTTCAAGCAGGATGTCATCCACGTGATCCTCGCCTGCGCGCTCGTCGGCTTTCTGGTGAAGATCTTCCTGTGACGTGTCGCCCTGTTGCCTGAACGCATGATGCTCCGCCGCGTGCTATTGCCGGCGGGTGTGGAGGGTGCCGTGCTGCCACTGCTGGCGGGCAAGGCCCTGCGGGCCTTCGTGGATGGATACGTGGCCGTGCTCCTGCCCAGCTATCTGCTGGCCCTGGGCTACGGAACGCTGGACGTGGGCATCCTGAGCACGGCCACCTTGCTGGGGTCGGCGCTGGCGACACTGGCGGTTGGTACCTGGGGCCATCGCGTCCACCACCGGCATCTTCTGCTCGGCGCGGCCTTGCTCATGCTGGCGACGGGCCTGTCCTTCGCCTATTTTTCGACCTTCTGGCCGCTGCTGCTGGTCGCTTTCGTCGGTACGCTCAACCCCAGTTCAGGAGACGTCAGCCTGTTTCTGCCTCTCGAACATGCCCGTTTGGCCGATTCGGGCCAGGGGACTGCGCGTACTGCGGTATTTGCCCGCTATTCGTTGCTCGGTGCCTTGTTCGCAGCGCTGGGCGCCCTGTGTTCGGGCGTGCCGGAATGGCTGGCGGCGCAGGGCTTCGGGCTGCTGGACGCCTTCCGTGCCATGTTCGTGCTGTACGGATTCATCGGGGGCGTGGTCTGGCTGCTTTATCGAAGGCTCCCGGTGCCGCCGCGCGAGCTTGGCGCCGGCGCACCTATGCCGCTGGGTGAGTCGCGGCGTACGGTCATCCGGCTGGCGGCGCTGTTCTCGGTCGACTCGTTTGCGGGTGGGCTGACCATCAACGCGCTGATGACCCTGTGGTTCCTGCAGCGCTTCGGTCTGTCCCTGGCCGTGGCCGGGCAGTTCTTCTTCTGGGCGGGGCTGCTGTCTGCGCTGTCCCAGCTCATCGCGCCGCGGGTTGCACAGCGCATCGGCTTGGTGAATACCATGGTGTTCACCCATATCCCGGCGAGCTTGTGTCTGATTGCCGCGGCATTCGTGCCGGACGTCGGCTGGGCGCTGGGGCTGTTGTTCCTGCGCGCATTGCTGTCGCAAATGGATGTGCCGGCGCGCAGCGCCTTCGTTATGGAGGTGGTTACTCCAGGCGAACGGGCTGCTGCAGCGAGTTTCACTGCGGTACCCAGAAGCCTGGCTGCCGCGGTGAGTCCGAGCATTGGCGGGGCACTGCTCGCGGCCGGCTGGCTGGCCGCGCCACTGGTTGTCTGCGGAGGGCTGAAGATCGCCTATGACCTGGCGCTCTGGAAGGCTTTCCGTCTGCACCTCACGCCAGGGCAGGTTCCGTCGAACTCATCAGCCGGGCTTGTCGGCGCTCCATCCAAAGCCTCGTCAGACGAGGCTTTGGATAAAGGCAGGCAATGAGGCGCTGAGGCGCCCTGTGCCGGCCCCGGTTGCGGCTGTGCTGAGCGGGGCCGGAGCAGCAGTTGATTTCAGGGGCTTTGCTGATAGACGCCGTAGGCGCTCATGACCTTGGGGGGCTTCAAGCCGCCCGTGGCCGGGTCGAACAGCGATGTCGAGTGGGTGGGCTGGTTGGCAAAGCCGACCGTGCGGTCCCGGGTGGCCTTGGTGCCGACCAGCATGTTGGTCCTGGCATCGTAGACGCTCTTGCTCCTGGCGTTTGCCAGGCGCGGCGCAGTGCCGCCCGGACCGCGGCCACCGGTCGAGCCGACGAGCAGCGATCCGCCGGCGGGCTTTAAGGCCGATCGGGTACGTTTGCCGCTGGAGTCACAGGCGCTGTAGATGTCGGCGCTTTTTCCGTTGAGGTTCGACGGATCGGTGGACAGGGTCACCCGCCCGGAGGCCTCCTGCCGGGTGACGGCAGTGGGCCGGGCTTGCCCCGACATGCCCTGCAGTGCGCACATGGTGGCGGAAGGGGGGCGCAGGTCCTCGGGCCGGACGCCTTCCCGGTTCATCACATTGACGCCACCGAAGCCTGCCTGGGCGCCGACGCCCTTGCGCATGGCCAGCAGCTTCTTGCGGGCGGCCATCGAACTGCCGGCTTGCGGGTTGTTCATGGCTGACGACGGAGCGCGGCTGGCCAGGCCGGTATCCAGGGACCATGCGGACTCGACGGGTACAAGCAGGATGACAGCCGCACACAGGATGGGAATGGCGTGTTTCACGACGGGTTTGAACGATCCGAAAGTGCGAAAACTACCCCAATGCCGTGGGAATGACGAGAAGTTTTTTTGACCCCGGTCAATGTAGGTGTTTGTCACGTTTTCGCCATGTGGCGTCTCGGATAAAGTATCGGACTTTCTGATACGCGGAAAGTGCACCCCATGGCAGTGGAACTCTTCAACAACGGCAAGCATGCCTGTCTGGCCTTTTATGATCTTGTGGACGAGGAGGCCGACCATGCAGTGCAGTGCAACCAGTTCCTGATCGTGGATGGGGAGCATGGCGCCCTGATCGATCCGGGCGGCAACATGACCTACAACGGCCTGCTGATGTCCATGCAGCGCTTCTTCCCGTCGCGGGGGCTGGATTACATCTTCGCCACCCACGCCGATCCGGACATCATCGCGTCCCTCAACAAGTGGATGGTGTCCACCCATTGCAAGGTGATGATCTCCCGTCTGTGGACGCGCTTCGTACCGCACTTCACCACCGGCAAGGATTACTCGGCACGGATCCTCGGCATCCCCGACGAAGGGATGAATATCCCGCTCGGCGAGAGCAAGATCAAGGCGGTGCCGGCCCACTTCATGCACTCGGAAGGCAACTTCCAGTTCTACGATCCGGTTTCCAAGATCCTCTTCTCGGGCGACATGGGCGCCTCGCTGGTGGATCATCGTCAGGCGGCCGAGCCGGTGCGGGATTTCGACGACCACGTGATCACGATGGCCGGCTTCCACCGCCGCTACATGATCTCCAACAAGATCTGCCGCTTCTGGGTGAACATGGTTCGGCAGCTGGATGTGGAGATGATCGTGCCCCAGCATGGCTGCCGCTTCGAGGGCAAGGTGATGGTCAACCGCTTCCTCGACTGGATCGAACAGCTGCCCTGCGGCATCGACATCCTGACCCAGGACAACTACCGGGCACCCTGAACGGCTTGGTCCCTAACATGCGCGGGAACAGTGCTTACTGCTTCCGCGACAGATGGGTGATGGCCCGCGTCAGGCCATCCAGCGTGAGGGGGAACATGCGCTCCCCCAGCAGCTTGCGCACGATGCCGATGGTTTGCCGGTAGTCCCACATGCGCTCCGGCTCGGGGTTGAGCCAGGCGACGGCAGGATAGGCGTCTGCAAGACGGCGCAGCCAGGTGGCGCCGGGTTCCGGGTTGCTGTATTCGATGGAGCCACCCGGCTGCAGGATCTCGTAAGGGCTCATCGTCGCGTCACCGACGAAGATCAGCTTGTATTCCGGACCGTACTTGTGGAGCACGTCGAGGGTCGGCGTCCGCTCCGTATGGCGTCGACGGCTGTCGCGCCATACGTGGTCGTACACGCAGTTGTGGAAGTAGAAATACTCCAGGTGCTTGAACTCGGTGCGGCAAGCCGAGAACAGCTCCTCGCAGACCTTGATGTGATCGTCCATCGAGCCGCCCACGTCGAAGAAGATCAGTACCTTCACTGCATTGTGGCGTTCGGGGCGCATCAGCAGGTCCAGATAGCCGGCGTTGCGGGCGGTGGCGGCGATGGTGCCGTCGAGGTCCAGTTCGTCCGGTGCGCCGAGGCGGGCGAAGCGGCGCAGGCGGCGTAGCGCCACCTTGATGTTGCGGGTGCCCAGTTCGACGGTGTCGTCCAGATTCCGGTATTCCCGCTGGTCCCACACTTTTACTGCCGTGCGGTTGCCGGCCGATTCTCCGCCGACACGGATGCCTTCCGGGTTGTAGCCGCTGTTCCCAAACGGCGAGCTGCCGCCGGTGCCGACCCATTTCGATCCGCCCTGGTGGCGCCCCTTCTGCTCCTGCAGGCGCTTCTTGAACTCATCCATCAGCTTGTCCCAGCCGAGCTTCTCGAGTTTGGCCTTCTCTGCGGGGCTGAGGTGTTTCGTCGCCATGGCCTTCAGCCACTCCTCGGGCAGATCCACTTCCAGGCCTGGGATGGTCTCGATGCCCTTGAAGTACTCGCCGAAGGCCTGGTCGAAGCGGTCGAAGTGGCTCTCGTCCTTGACCAGGCTGGCGCGGGCGAGAAAGTAGAAGTCTTCCATGCTGTGCCCGCCCAGGCCGGCTTCGAGGGCTTCGAGCAGGGTCAGGAATTCCTTCGTCGACACCGGCAGCTTGCGGTTCTTGAGGTGCAGGAAGAAGTCGATGAGCATGGTGGCGTCCGGCTCAGCGGTTGCGCTGGGCCATGTAGACCAGGCGCTCGAAGAGATGCATGTCCTGTTCGTTCTTCAACAGCGCGCCATGCAGCGGCGGGATGGCAGCCTTCTGGTCGGGCGAGCGCAGGGCTTCGACCGGAATCTCTTCAGCCACCAGCAGCTTGAGCCAGTCGATCAGCTCCGACGTGGACGGCTTTTTCTTCAGGCCCGGCACGTCGCGCAGGCCGAAGAAGACCTCCAGCGCTTCCTTCAGCAGGGCCTGCTTGATACCGGGGAAGTGCACGTCGACGATCTTCTGCATCGTGTCCCGGTCGGGAAACTTGATGTAGTGGAAGAAGCAGCGGCGCAGGAAGGCGTCCGGCAGCTCCTTTTCGTTGTTGGAGGTGATGAAAACGATGGGGCGGTGGCGCGCCTTGACGGTCTCGCGGGTCTCGTAGACATGGAACTCCATGCGGTCGAGTTCGCGCAGCAGGTCGTTGGGGAATTCGATGTCGGCCTTGTCGATCTCGTCGATCAGCACCACGGTCGGCTCGTCGGCATCGAAGGCCTGCCACAGGGTGCCCTTGACGATGTAGTTGCCGATGTCCTTCACCTTGTCGTCGCCGAGCTGGGAGTCGCGCAGGCGGGACACCGCATCGTATTCGTACAGGCCTTGCTGGGCCTTGGTGGTGGACTTGATGTGCCACTGCAGCAGCGGCATGCCGAGGGCGGCGGCGACCTCCTCGGCGAGCATGGTCTTGCCGGTGCCGGGCTCGCCCTTGATGAGCAGCGGGCGCTGCAGGCGGATTGCCGCATTGACGGCCAGCATCAGGTCGGGGGTGGCGACGTAGTTGTCGGAGCCTTCGAAACGCATTTGGGGGAGTCCTCGCTGGGGTTTTCTCGATTATAGCGGTGCTGCTTTACGTGCACGGAAGATGTGCGCGGCGCTGCTCACCGTGGCGACGTGGATGTCCACTGTGTCGTCGATCTGGCGGGCGTAGCCGCCGGCCATCGAGATGGCCACCGGCAGGCCGCGGCGCCGGCACTCGCCGAGCACCAGCTCGTCGCGGGCGGCGAGTCCGGCCTTGGTCAGCTTGAGGCGGCCGAGGCGGTCGTCCTCGAAGGGGTCGGCGCCGGCCAGATAGATGACCAGTTGCGGATCGGCACGGCGGAACACCTCGGCCAGCGCCGGCTGCAGCGCGTCGAGATAAGCCTTGTCGCCGCTGCCGTCGGGCATGTCCAGGTCCAGGTCGCTGCGTTCCTTGTCGAAGGGGTAGTTGCGGGCGCCGTGGATGCTGAAGGTGAAACAGTCCGGCCGGTTGGCGAGGATTGCCGCGGTGCCGTTGCCCTGGTGCACGTCGCAGTCGACGATGGCGACCCGTTCGACGCGGCCTTCGGCATGCATGGCCAGCGCGGCGATGGCGGCGTCGTTGAAGACGCAGAAGCCTTCGCCGCGGTCGCGGAACGCATGGTGGGTGCCGCCGGCCAGGTTGGCGGCGCAGCCGTCCTCAAGGGCGGCCCGGCAGGCGGCCAAGGTCCCGCCGGCGGAACGGCGCGAGCGCTCGACCATCGCTTCGGACCACGGGAAGCCGATGCGCCGCAGGTCGTTCTTGTCCAGCGCGCCGCGGACCACGTTCTGCAGGTAGCGGGCGTCGTGGGCGCGCAGGATTTCGGTATCGCTGGCCGCCGCAGGTACGTGGAAGTCATCGGCGTCGAACAGCCCGCTGGCGAGCAGGCGCGCCCGCAAGCGGGCGTATTTTTCCATCGGGAAGCGATGGCCCTCGGGGAGGGGGAGCACGAAATGGTCGGCGTAGAAGAGCTTCATCGATGGGAGGCGTACGCTGGCGGTGGAGCGGGGGCGAAGCCCGCTGCTATCATTTCCTTATCCACGGCCCTCAGGCCGGACATCGGGACGCATCATGCACCTTCTAGAAAATTTGCGGGCCCTCCATACGGAGACCACGGCGATCCGTCGGGACATCCACGCTCATCCGGAACTGGCTTTCGAAGAGCATCGGACGGCCGCCCTGGTCGCCGAGCGTCTGGAGGCTTTGGGTATCGAGACGCATCGGGGTATCGGCAAGACCGGCGTCGTCGGTGTGTTGCGCGCCGGCAATAGCCGGCGGGCCATCGGCCTGCGCGCCGATATGGACGCCTTGCCGATTCAGGAGAAGAACGACTTCACCCACCACTCCCGTCATCCGGGCCGCATGCATGCCTGTGGGCATGACGGGCATACCGCCATGTTGCTGGGGGCGGCAGCGCACCTGGCCCGCAACCCGGATTTCGACGGAACGGTCTATTTCCTGTTTCAGCCGGCGGAGGAGGGTGAGGGCGGTGCGCCGGCGATGATCGCCGACGGCCTTTTCGAGCGTTTCCCGATGGAGGCGGTGTTCGGTCTGCACAACTGGCCGGGCCTGCCGGTCGGCCAGATCGCGGTGCATCGCGGGCCGGTGATGGCCTGCGCCGATCGTTTCGACATCGAGATCCGTGGGCACGGCGCCCATGCGGCGATGCCGCACCAGGGCATCGATCCGGTGTTGACCGGGGCGGCGCTGGTCCAGGCGCTGCAGGCGGTGGTGGCGCGCAACGTGGATCCGCTGGATTCCGCGGTATTGTCGGTCACTCAGTTCCATGCCGGCGATGCCTACAACGTGATCCCTGACGTGGCGCAGTTGTGTGGCACCGTGCGGGCTTTCCGGCCTGAAGTGGAGGCCCGCGTCGAGGACGCGATGCAAAGGGTGTGCACCGGTGTTGCCGCGGCCTTCGGAGCGAACATCGGTTTCGAGTATCGACGCGGCTACCCGGCGACGATCAATTCGGTGCCGGAGGCGGAGTTCTGCGCCGCGGTGGCCAGGGACGTGTGCGGCGAAGCCCATGTGACGGTGGATCCCAAGCCCAGCATGGGCGCCGAGGATTTCGCCTATTTCCTGCAGGAAAAGCCCGGCTGCTACGTGTGGCTCGGCAACGGACCGGGTGAAGGCGGTTGCACGCTGCACAATCCCCATTACGATTTCAATGACGAGGCAATTCCCTACGGTGTTGCCTACTGGGTCCGCCTGGTGCAGCGCTGGCTGTCCGATGCGTAAGTGTGCTGAGCGCAGGGTTGTCATCGATCTGCGCGGATAATCCGAAAAATTCCGGCACTGGATTTCCGCCCGGCCGGAATTTTTTTGCCGCTTCCCTGCCTCAAGCCACATGAATACATTCTTCCTGTCATTCCGCATGCTCCGGCGCGACCTGCGCGCCGGCGAACTGGGGCTGCTGCTGGCGGCGCTGATCATTGCCGTGGCCAGCCTCACCAGCGTCGGTTTCTTCACCGACCGCGTCGCCCAGGCGCTGGCCCGGGAGGCCAACCAGCTGCTCGGCGGCGACCTGGTGCTGGTGTCCGACCACGCCCTCGATCCGGCCTACCGCGCCGAGGCAGGCCGGCGCGGCCTCAATACGGTGGTCTCCAGCACCTTCACCAGCATGGCCAGCCTGGGCGAGGGCGCCCAGCTGGCAGGCGTCAAGGCCGTTGAGGACGGGCATCCGCTGCGCGGCGCGCTGCGCATTGCGCCGGGGCTCAACCAGCCCGACCGGGTGGCGCCGGGTATCCCCGCGGCAGGTGAAGTGTGGCTGGACGAACGGCTGGCCAGCGCCCTCTCCGCCAAACCGGGCGACATGATCGGCCTGGGGGCGATCCGTCTGAAGATGAGCGCCGTGCTGTCCTTCGAGTCGGACCGGGGCGCCAATTTCTTCAGCCTGCTGCCGCGCCTGGTGATGAATACCGCCGATCTGCCGGCGAGCGGCCTGATCCAACCGGGCAGCCGGGTCTTCTACCGGCTGCATGTGGCGGGAGACGTGGCGCCGGTCAATGCATTTGACGCCTGGGCGCGCGCGCGTCTCAAGCGCGGCGAGAGCCTGGAGAACGTCGAAAACGCGCGCCCCGAGGTGCGTACTACGCTGGACCGCGCCGAGCGCTTCCTGCGCTTCGCGGCGATGCTGGCGGTGGTGTTGGCCGCAGTGGCGGTCGGTTTGGCCACGCGGCGCTTTGTGGAGCGGCATCTGGATGGTTGTGCGGTGATGCGCTGCGTGGGTGCGACGCAGGCGCGTCTGTTGTCCCTGTTCCTCGGCGAGTTCGCGCTGCTCGGCCTGGCGGCGGGCGTGGCCGGCTGCGGGCTGGGTTTCGTGGTGCAGTTCGCGCTCAACGAGTTGCTCGGCAGCCTGGTCGGCTTCCCGTTGCCGGCGCCGGGCTGGCTGCCGGTACTGCACGGCTTCGCGGTGTCCTTGCTGTTGCTGTTGGGCTTCGCACTGCCGCCGCTGATCAGGCTCGGGCGGGTGCCGACCTTGCGCGTGCTGCGGCGGGAATGGGACGGCATCGCGGCGCGGGAAGGTCTGGCCTGGGCACTGGGTGCATTGGTGCTGGCTGGGTTGCTGGTCGGCATCGCGCGGGACTGGCTGCTCGGGGCCTGGGTGGTCGGCGGATTCGCACTGGCCTTCGCAGTGTATGGCGGCGTGGCGTGGGCCGTCATCGGTGGCTTGGGGCGTGTGCGCAGTGTGGCGAGCAGCGGCTGGCGCTACGGATTGGCCTCCCTGCGGCGGCGGCCGGTGGCCAGCCTCGTGCAGGCCCTGGCCCTCGGCATGGGGCTGACGGCCCTGCTGCTGCTGACGCTGGTGCGCGGCGATCTCCTGTCGAGCTGGAAGCAGACCACGCCGGCCGATGCGCCCAATCGTTTCGTGATCAACATCCAGCCCGAACAGTTGCCGGCCCTGCGCCAATTCTTCAAGGACAACCGCCGTGCCGAGCCCTTGCTGCAGCCGATGATCCGCGGGCGCCTGATGGCGGTGAATGGCCGCCCGGTCGGGCCCGATGATTACACGGACGACCGGGCCAAGCGGCTGGTGGACCGCGACTTCAACCTGTCCTTCGATGCGCGGCTGCCGGGCGGCAACAGCGTCGTTGCGGGGCGTTGGCATGGGGACGAGCACGTTCCGCAGTTCTCCGTCGAACAGGGGTTGGCCCAGACCCTCGGCCTGGCGATGGGTGACCTGCTGACTTTCGAGATCAGCGGCGTGCGCAGCGAGGCGCGCATCACCAGCCTGCGCAAGCTGGACTGGGATTCGATGCGGGTGAATTTCTTCGTGATCGCCGCACCGGGCATGCTGGAGCAGCAACCGGCCAGCTACATCACCAGCTTCTACCTGCCGCCGGGGCAGCTGGATTTTTCCAACCGCCTGGTGGCGGCCTTCCCGAACCTGACGGTTATCGACGTGGCGGCGGTGATCGGCCAGATCCAGGCGATGGTCGATCAGCTGATCGCGGCGGTGCAGTTCGTCTTCGGCTTTGCGGTAGTGGCGGGCGTGGTCGTGCTGTTCGGGGCGCTGCAGTCCACCCACGACGAGCGGGAGAAGGAGCTTGCCATCCTGCGCACGCTGGGGGCCCGTAACGGCCAGCTGCGCGCGGCGCTGCTCGCCGAATTCGCCGTGCTCGGGTTGGTGGCTGGGGTGCTGGCGGGGGGCGGGGCGACGGGCATCGGTTGGGCGCTGGGGCATTTCGTCTTCAAGCTGACCTACGCGCCTAGCCTGCTGCCGCTGCTGGCCGGCGGTGTTGCCGGCTGCTCGGTGGTGACGCTGGCGGGCTGGGTCGGTACGCGGCACCTGCTGTCCCAGCCGCCGCTGGCGAGCCTGCGGGCGCTGAGCTGAGGGAAGGACGCGGGCATGGCCGGGTATACTCCGGCCATGACTCCCGAACCTGCTCCTGTCTTGCTTCCCCTGCTGTTTGCGCTTCTTCTCGTCGTCCTGTCCGTCGTCGCCTGGCTGGCCTTGCGGATCAACCGTCACAACCGGGCCCAGGACGAAATCGCCGGGCAGCTGATTGCCCATCTCGATACCCGGCTGGAGGGCCTGTTCGGCCACCAGCAACTGCAGTTCGTCCGGGAGCTGCAGGCCACGGCGACGGCAGGTGGCGACCGCGTGATTGACATGCTCGCTGGGGAGGTCGATCGCCTGCGTGATCGGCTCGACGCCGAGCAGGCCGCCTCCCGCCATGCGCTCCAGCAACTCCATCTGGCCCTGATGGCCCAGCTCGGCACGCAGAAGGAAGAGATGGCGCTACGCCTGTCCGAACTGGCTTCCGCGGTGGCCAGCGGGCAGGAGAAGCTGCGCACGGAGATGATGGCCGAGACCCTCAAGACCTTGTCCGAGCACGCCCGTGCGGACCGAGAGCTGCTGCAGAAGGGCTTGAACGGCGCGTCCCAGCAGCTGACCCATAGCATCGAGGCCATGCACCGCACCGTTGGTGAGCGCCTGGAGGCGATCAGCGGCCACGTAAACCAGCGTCTCGACGAGGGCTTCCGCAAGACCAACGAGACCTTCACCAGCGTGATGGCGCGGCTGGCGACCATCGACGAGGCGCAGAAGAAGATCGGCGACCTGACCACCAACGTGGTCAGCCTGCAGGAGTTGCTCGGCGATAAGCGGTCCCGCGGCGCCTTTGGCGAAGTCCAGCTCGAAGCCCTTGTGCGCAATGCCTTGCCGCCGGAGTCCTTCGATTTTCAGTACGTTCTGCCGAATGGCACACGGGCCGATTGTGTGCTCCGCTTGCCCGAGCCGACCGGGATGGTGGTGGTGGATTCGAAGTTCCCGCTGGAAAACTACCACCGTATGTTTGCCGGCGAGGTGGGCGACCTGGAGCGGCGCACTGCCCAGACGGCTTTCCGCAACGACGTGAAGAAGCATGTGGATGCGATTGCCGACAAGTACATCCAGCCGGAGATCACGTCGGACGGGGCGGTGATGTTCGTGCCGGCGGAGGCGGTGTTCGCCGAGATCCATGCCTATCACCCGGAGGTGGTGGCCTACGCGATGCAGCGCCGGGTGTGGATCGTCTCGCCGACGACGCTGATGGCGGTGCTGAACACCGCGCGGGCGGTGCTGAAGGACGTGGAGACGCGCAAGCAGATCCACGTCATCAAGGACGCCCTCGGCAAGCTGGCCAAGGATTTCAACCGCTTCGACGAGCGCATGCAGAAGCTCGCCACCCACATCCGCCAGGCCAACGAGGACGTGGTGGACGTGCAGACCTCGTCGCGCAAGATCAGCGCCCACTTCCAGAAGATCGAGGCGGCTCAGCTCGACGAGCCGCTGGCCGCGCTGCCGGGCGTGGAGCCCGGCGCAGGGCAGTAGCTACGCTCAAGGAAACGTCGGGCCGCTCCCAGGTTTCCTTGTCCCACAGGGGGGCGGGCTGGGCGTAGCCCGGCCCCGTGGCGTTCAGTAGCCCTTGAAGTCCTTCAGCAGGAAGACGTAGACCTCCCGCTTGAAGTCCTTGTGGACCGGCACGACGACCTTGCCGAGCAGTTCGCTGCCGCCGAAACGGGCGGCGATGCCGGGGATTTCCGGCTTGCGGCCGACGTACAGAACGTCGCGCCCTTCCTTGCCCTTCAGCGTGGTGGTGAGCTCGTAGTGGTCGATGGGCAGGTGGTCGGGATTCCAAGCCGCGTATTCGGCGGGGTGCAGGCGGTACACCAGGTGGGCGATCAGCTCCCGGTCTTCACCGACCAGGATGCTGCCCGGATGGGCCGCAAGCAGTGGCGCGACGCCGTCGGCCAGGTGGATCCAGCCGCGCGCCCGCTTGTAGGGGTCGTTCTTGGCGGTCAGCGCGGTGCCGGTGGCACGGGCGATGTCCGGCCAGTGGTAGGCCAGCATGGCGGCGACGAGGTTCACCACCACGCCGGCGATCAGCCAGCGCCGGCCGCTCTGCAGGAACACTGCCGGTACCAGCAGGCAGGCGCCGACGAAGATCGGTGCGGCCCAGTTGCCGTTGGCGCGGCCGGTGAGGGCCTGCAGGCTGACGAGCAGCAAGAGCGGCACGATGAAGACCAGCAGCGTGCGATGGGACGCATCGCGCCACAGGCTGCGCCCACGGAACAGCGCGATGCCCAGCAGCACGCCGAGCAGCGGACCGAAGGACAACCACTGGGCGCCGATGAATTCACCGAGTTGACCCGGATGCCAGCCGCGCTCCCCGTGGCCGCCGACGCGGGTGATCTCGGCGGTATGGCGGAAGGTAGGGAAGTCGTGGGTCCAGTTCCAGTACAGGTTGGGCGACAGGATCGCCACCGCCAGCAGCACGGCCAGCCAGGGCTGCGGGCGGAGCAGCCAGTGGCGCTGTTTCGGGTCCAGCGCAATCAGCAGCAGCGCCGACGGCAGGAAGGCCGCCATCGTGTACTTGGACATCAGGCCGACGCCGATCACCGCGCCGCAGGCCAGCCAGGCACCCCAGCGGCCCTTGTCCAGGGCCCGCAGCAGGAAAATCAGCGCGAGGGTCCAGCACAGCAGAAGCGGAGCGTCGGTGGACACGAACAGGCCCAGCGCCGCCACCAGCGGCATGGACATGAAGGACAGGCCGGCCCAGAAGCCCACCTTGGGCGAGTACATCCGGCTGCCCAGCGCGTACAGCGCGAAGGCCGTCGCGGGGTAGAGCAGCAGGGATGGCAGCTTGATGGCGACCAGGCCATTGCCGAACAGGGCCGTGCTGCCGGCGATCAGCGTGGCGATGACCGGTGGCTTGGAGAAATAGCCCCAGTCCAGGTTCTGCGACCAGCCCCAGTAGTAGGCCTCGTCCACGTACAGGTCGATGCCCAGATGGCCGATCACCCAGATACGGTAGACGGTGAGGACCGCGGCGATCAGCGCCAGCGGGCCGACGTAGCTGCGTTCGCTCATTGTTTCACCTTGACGAGGGCCACGCCGCCCTGGCGGAACAGGATGTCCACCGGCGCGTCGGGCGGCAGGCGGTCGACGCGCGTCAGCGCGACCTGGCCGGGCTGGGGATCGCCCTTGAGGGTGACGGCCTGGCGATAGACGCTGAAGCTCGGGGCAGTGCTGAAGTTCCAGAACATCACGTCGCCGCCCAGCTCATGGGCCTTCAGCCCGGCGGCTTTTACCGGTCCCTGGGCCAGTTCGCCGGCAAAGGGCACGACCAACCCGGCCAGCAGCACGACCTGCAGCGCGGCCGTCACGGCCAGGCGCTGCACCAGCGAGGTTTTGGAGAACAGCACGTAGATAAGCCAGATCAGCAGGGCTGCGGCGGTGAGGCCGAAGTAGATGTTGTTGCCGACTTCCAGCGCACGGCTGAGCTGAGCGCGGTAGAAGCCATCCCCCAGCGTGCTGTAGGACAGAATCTCGAAAATGCTCGGCAGCGCCGGCAGCACGGCCAGCAGTAAACCCGGCACCAGTAGGTGCGGCCAGGCGCGCCGTGCGGAGCCGGCATGCAGGCCGATCAGGATGAACAGCGGCGTGCAGCCGTACAGCACGTAGTGGGGCAGCTTGGTACCGGACAGGGAGAAGAAGGCCACCACGAAGCCGAACCACAGCCACAGGAAGCGTTGCAGCGGATCGCCGAGCCCGGCCTTGAGCTTGCCGAGGGCGACGACGAACAGCCCGCTCCACGGCAGCAGCAGCAGCGGAACCGCGATCACGTAGTAGAACGCGCTGCCACCATGGCCTTCCAGCGATCCGGAGAAGCGCTGGACGTTGTGTCGCATGATGAAGCCGTCGATGAAGTCCTGGCCGTGGCGGTGCAGCGCGTAGGCGTACCACGGGGCGACGAGGGCGATCAGGATCAGCCAGCCGAGGGGGTTGAAGACCATCCGCACCCAGCGCAGCCATTCGCCACGGCTGGCGCAGTACAGGAGGCTCACGGTACCGGGCACGATCAGGGCGACCGGTCCCTTGGTCAGTGCACCGAGTCCTATCCACACGAAAGCGCGCAGCAGCGGCGCGCGTCGGCCACCTTCAAGGTGGCGCCATACGTCGAACAGGGTCAGCGCCAGCAGGCAGTTGAGCAGGCCGTCGGCGGTGGCAGCGCGGCCGATGGCGAAGGGCCCGAGGGCCGTGCATGCGACCGCCAGCGCAATTAGCGCTGCGTCTTCGCCAACGCGTCGGCGGGCGAAGAAATAGGTCGCGTAGCTCCACACGATGGCGGCCAGTGCCGACGGCAGCCGGAAGGCCCACTCGCTGGCGCCGAAGATCAGGTAGCCAAGCGACTGCAGCCAGTAGATGAAGATCGGCTTGTCGAAGCGCGGGCTGCCGTTCAGGTAGGTGAATAGGAAGTCATGGCGCTCGAACATTTCCCGCGTTGCTTCGGAGAAGGCGCCTTCGTCCACGTCGAACAGCGGTGCGCCGCCGAGGCGCAGCAGGAAGGCGATCAGCGGTAGCGCGAGGATGAGGCGGCCGACAGGCGTGCCGGCGAGCCGCCCGCCGGCGGTCTGGATGGCCGACATGGGGGCTTACTGGGCGCTGGCTGAATGCCAGCCCTGCTCGTCCTGCAGTGCGGCGCTTTCCCGTGCCACGTAGGCCTGGCTCTGGCCGGATTCGAAATAGACGCGGGTGAGCAGTTCGGCGAGCACGCCGGAGGTCACCATCTGCACGCCGGCGATGACCAGGAAGAAGCCGCCGAAGAGCAGCGGGCGGGTGCCGATGGAGGCACCGGTGAACAGCTTGAGCAGACCCAGGTAGGCCAGGATCACCATGCCCAGCGCGCCCAGGCCCAGGCCGATGCCGCCGAAGAAGTGGCCGGGACGGGTGCGGAAGCGCATGAAGAAGTACACGAAGATCAGATCCAGGATGACCCGGAAGGTCCGCGAGATGCCGTACTTGGACTGGCCGAACATGCGCGCGTGGTGGGTGACCTCTTCCTGGGCGATCTTGCGCGGCGTGGTCACGGTGGCCAGCCAGGCCGGTATGAAACGGTGCATTTCGCCGTACAGGCGGACGTTCTTGATCGCCGTGGCGCGGAAGGCCTTCAGCGAGCAGCCGTAGTCCTGCAGATGCACGCCGGTGATCCTGGCGATCAGGCGGTTGGCGATCTTCGACGGGATCTTGCGCAGGATCATGCCGTCCTTGCGGTTCTTGCGCCAGCCGGCGACGAGGTCGAGATCTTCGTTGAGCAGGCGACCGACCATGCGCGGGATGTCGATGGGGTCGTTCTGCAGGTCGCCGTCCATGGTGACGATCACGTCGCCGCGGGCCGCGTCGAGACCGGCCTGCATGGCGGCCGTCTGCTTGAAGTTGCGCATCAGTGCGACGATGCGCACGTGAGGGCCGTAATGCTTGGCGGCAGCTTCCAGGTTATCCACGGTGCGATCCGAGCTGCCGTCATCGACGATCACCACTTCCCACGGGTAGGGATAGGGGCCGAGGGCCAGGTGGACGCGCTCGAGCAGCGGCGCCACGTTGTCCTCCTCGTTGTAGAGGGGAACGACGACCGACAGCCGGTGCGGCGGCAGGTTGGCCGGAATCTGCGGCTGGGCAGGCGGAAGCGGGGAGAGCTGGGAGGCGGCGGTCATAGTATTTATTCGTTTACAGATCGGGTATTCACCCCGTCGTGAGCGGACGAGGCGGATTGTAAGTCGGAGTGGGGCGCTGCGGCGGCTTCCGGTGTCTTTGCGGCCGGGAAGAGCCAGGCGATGGCGCCGGATGTGATGGAGCAGGCGATAACGAAGAGGTGCAGCGCCAAGGCCACCTGCAAGCCGGCGGCCAGGGGAATGCCGTTCGGCAGCAGCGCGGCGGCGGCACCGGCTTCGTAGGTGCCGAAGCCGGCCACGCCCTGTACCGGCAGGATCGCGGCGAGTTCGGCACCGAGGGCGCCGGCCGCGCCGACATCGATGGCGGCCGGCAGCAGTGCGGCCAGCAAGGCCGCCTGGGCGGCAAGCTTGACCGTCCAGTTGGCGATGGTCCACACCCAGCCGTAGCGGGCATGGCGGGTGCTCTCGGCGAAGGCGTCGCGGACCTTGGCCAGCTTGGCGGTGAAGGCCTTGCCGTCGGCCCAGTCATGGGGCGCCCGTGCCCAGCGTGGCAGCCACCAGGCCAGCGCGACCACGCCGATGATGCTGACGGTCTTGAGTGCGACGGGCAGGCCCGGCCACACGAAAGCGGCAAGGGCCATCACGACGAAGGCGTCCTGCAGGCGGAACCAGAACAGGGAGGCGACGGCGCGGGGCAGGGCGATGCCGAAGTTCTGCCGTAACAGCAGCGGGAAAGCCGCTTCGCCGCCGCGGAACGGCACCACGTTGATCATCGCGTTGTGGATCAGCACGATGCGCAGGCAGGTGCCGAAGCGGCCGGCGGCCTGGGCGCGGAACTCGTCGAATACGCGCAGTGCGCGAAGGACATAGGACAGTCCGAAGCCGCCAGCACACAGCATCAGCGTGGGTATGTCGAGGTGCGCAAACACGTCGCCGAGGCCGCGCCAGCGCCCGTCGGCCAACAGCCAGGCGAGCAGGCCGATGGAAACGGCGAGGGCAATGATGCGTTTGATGTTCATGAGCGGATCTCCGTATCCCTGCCAAGGGCCGAGGCTGCGCCGCCGATACCCCAGGCGGCAAGGCCGATCTGATACAGGCGTACGGACGGGTAGCCCAGGTCGATGAACAGGAGGGCGAGACTGCTGCCGAGGGCGATGGCGGCCATCGCGCGTACGCCACTGCGGCGCTCCCAGAAGCGCCAGCGTGTGGAGAGCAGGCTGCCCAGGGCGCCGATCAGCCAGCCGCCGCAGGCGCCGACGAGTACGTCCAGCGGCCAGTGGGCGCCCACCGCGATGCGGGAAAAGGCGATCAGTAGGGCGGCGGCAATAATGGCGAGGCGCGTGCGGGTGCTGGCCTCGGGCCACGCAAAGATCAGCGCCGCTGCTACGACGAAGGCTGTGGTTGCATGGCCGGACGGGAAGGAGTGTACATACAGCTTCTGACCGATCAGGTTGAAACTGCCGGATTCGAGCACGCCGGCTGGGCGCATGATGTCGAAAATGCGTTTGCCTCCCTCACTGAAAACCAGGGCCAGCGGGCTGGCCAGCAGTGCGGAGGCGAGCCAGCGGGGACGTGTCTTCAGGGTCGGGGCCAGCAGGGCCAGCATGCCGAACACGGAGCCCGTCAGGGACAGCGCGGACCAGGCGGACGGTGACAAGTCACTGGCGGCGGCATTGAGCGTGATGAAAAGCGACCGGTTGTCGGCGATGCAGGCCAGCGCCAGCATTGCGAGCACGGCTGCAGGCGCGATCAGCCAGCGGCGCGGCAAGGCTGTGCCTGGTGCTGGGGTTTCGTCGGGAACGGACTCGTAATGCAAGGGACCGGGGCGCTCGGCAAAACCCCGCAGTTTACCCGATAGCTTTGCTTCTTGGGCTGGCAGGCAGGGTGTCCCCGCCCGTCGCCTTGACCGCGGTGAGGCGGACTCGCCGCTTGCCCGCGTGCTTGGCCTGGTACATCGCCGCATCGGCGGCGCGAAGCAGGCTGTCCTGATCGGAACCGTCGTCTGGGGCGATCGATAGTCCGATGCTGCAGCCCATCGGAATGCTGAGGCCGGAGACCTGGAAGGGGTCGTTGAACACGCTCAGCAGGCGTTCGCCAAGCAGTGTGAGGCTCTCCCGGCTGCCCACATCCGGGAACAGCACGACGAACTCGTCGCCGCCGGTGCGGGCGATCATGTCGCTGATCCGCAGTGCGGAGCTCAGGCGTTGGGCGATCTGTACCAGCAGGCTGTCACCGATGGCATGGCCGTAGGAGTCGTTGACCGGCTTGAAACCATCCAGATCGAGCACGGCGACGCCCAGCAGCATGTCGTTGTTGATGTCCGTAAGCTCGTCCCTGAAGCGCTTTTCCAGATAGGCCCGGTTGGGGAGGCCGGTCAAGGGGTCGTGGTGGGCCAGATGCTGGAGGCACTCCGTCGTGAGGTGGCGGGCGGTGACGTCGAGCAGTGTGACGATATTGAGCGGCCCCTTGTGGCTGTCGATGGTGCCGGGAATGCGCTCGACAGCGATCGGCAGGCCATCCGGCCTGTCTCCGGTCCATACCCCGTCGTTGAGTGTGAGGACTTCTTCCAGTCGCTTGCCGCGCAACATCTTGCGGGGGCGGCCGAGCATGCGGCATGCAGCACGGTTGACGTCGGCAATGCGGCCGCCACTGCTGAGTATGCAGACCCCTGCGCCGATCTGGTTCATCATCGAGCGCAGCATCTGCCCCGAGCGCGCAAAGCGCAGTGTCTGGTGCAGCAGCAGGGAACCGACCGTGATGAATGTCAGGATGCCGGCCGCCAGCGCGATGAGACCCATCATCGTCGCGCTCCAGGCGGCCTGATTGCGCTCCAGGCTCAGGATGTTGGAGAGTTCGTGCAGGGGGGCGGACATGGCCGCGAGTTCGTCCCGCGCTTGCGTCGTGACAGATGTCCGCAGGTTGAAGTCGACGAATTTATCCCAGTGGCCCAGGGCCCTCGAGGCCGCCAGTCGTGCCGTCGGGCTGTCCAGTGGAGTGAGTTGGGTCAGTGTGTTCTCCAGGGAGAGAACCGTTCCCCCGTCGCGCAGCGCGTGCAATGTGGCGCCCAGCCAGAGCTGCCGGGATTCTACTGTGGCTCCCGCCGGAGGAGAGGAGGCCATCTGCCACGCGACGGCGCTGCCCTGATGAACCAGCGCGAGCTGTTCAGTCAGCCTGTGCTGATCGCGGGTGTACTGGTACGCGAGCCCGAGAAGACCGCTCTCGAACAGGACGAATCCTGCCGCGATAATCCAGAACAGGCGTGGAGACAGAGGTTGCGCTGCGCTGTGAGACGACATGGTCACTGCTCGACTGCTACAAAGTGTGAATTTTTACACGCATTCATCTTATCTACGATGAATTTTTGCAATCAATTTTGTCGAGCGTGACACACGACGGACCTGCGTTCCGGAGGAGATGCATGGGCGCCACGGCTGGATAGTGCGCGAAGGATGGTCGGAGCCTGGGAAGGGCTCGGGTATAATCGTTGACCTTTTCGTGTCCGGCACGGCGCTTTTGGGCCGCAGCCGGGCCGGTTTCAACTTCGCGCCCATCCTTGCCATGTCCGAAATTCTCAAGCTGCGCGGTGCGCCCGCCGTTTCCCGCTCCCGTCTTGCCCGCCTGACCGATTCGGTCAAGAGTGCGCTGCCCCGCCTGAAGGGGCTGGCTGCCGAACACTGGTACTTTGTGGAGCTCAGCGCACCGCTGGCTGCGGATGAGCAGGCAAGGCTGGTCGACCTGCTCGGAGCCCATCCCGAAGGTGCAGTTCCCGCGAGCAGCCTGCTGCTGGTGACGCCGCGATTCGGCACGATCTCGCCGTGGTCTTCGAAGGCGACCGACATCGCACGCCAGTGTGGCTTCGACAAGATCGTCCGCATCGAGCGTGGCACGGCCTACAGCTTCGATCTGCGCGGCGGCCTTTCGTCCTCCGACCGGGACGCGGTGCTGCCGGCGATCCACGACCGCATGACCGAGTCCGTACTCGACAACGTGGACGCCGCCCATGCGCTGTTCCACCACTATGAGCCGCAGCCGTTGGCCACCGTGGCGATCATCGAGAGCGGTCGCGATGCGCTGGTCGTCGCCAACAGTGAGCTGGGCCTGGCCCTGTCGGAAGACGAGATCGACTACCTGGTCGACAACTTTACGCGGATGGGCCGCAACCCGACCGACGTCGAACTGATGATGTTCGCTCAGGCAAACTCCGAGCATTGCCGTCACAAGATTTTCAACGCCGACTGGGTCATCGACGGCCGTCCGATGGACAAGACGCTGTTCGGCATGATCCGCGAAACGCACAAGGCCCACCCGGAAGGCACCGTCGTCGCGTATTCCGACAACGCCTCTGTCATCGAAGGCGCCACTGTTCCCAAGCTCTACCCGGACGAGACCGGTGCTTGGAAGTATAACGACGAGCTGACCCACATCCTGGCCAAGGTCGAAACCCACAACCACCCGACGGCGATTTCCCCGTTCCCCGGCGCCTCCACCGGCTCCGGCGGCGAGATCCGCGACGAGGGCGCGACCGGTCGCGGCTCCAAGCCGAAGGCTGGCCTGACCGGCTTCTCGGTGTCGAACCTGGAGATCCCCGGCTTCGAGCAGCCCTGGGAGCAGGCCTACGGCAAGCCCGAGCGCATCGCCTCGGCGCTGGACATCATGATCGAAGGTCCGCTGGGCGGCGCCGCGTTCAATAACGAATTCGGCCGTCCCAACCTGACCGGTTATTTCCGTACCTTCCAGCAGAGCGTGCAGGACGAGGTGCGCGGCTACCACAAGCCGATCATGATTGCCGGTGGCCTCGGCTGTATCCAGGACCAGCAGTCCTTCAAGATCAAGTTCGGTCCCGGCACGCTGCTGATCCAGCTCGGCGGCCCGGGCATGCTGATCGGTCTCGGAGGCGGCGCCGCGTCGTCGATGGCGACCGGTACCAACACCGCCGACCTGGACTTCGCGTCCGTGCAGCGCGGCAACCCGGAAATCCAGCGCCGCTGCCAGGAAGTCATCGATGCCTGCTGGCAGAAGGGCGCGGCCAACCCGATCCTGTCGATCCACGACGTGGGCGCCGGCGGCCTCTCCAATGCCTTTCCCGAGCTGGCGGACTCCGCCGAGCTGGGCGCGCGCTTTGAGCTGCGTGAAGTGCACATCGAAGAGCCGGGCATGAGCCCGCGGGAAATCTGGTCCAACGAATCCCAGGAGCGCTACGTGCTGGCAATTGCGCCGGAAAGCCTCGACGTATTCAAGGCAATCTGCGAGCGCGAGCGCTGCCCGTTTGCGGTGGTCGGCACGGCGTCCGACGACGGCCGCTTGGTCGTCGCCGACAGCCACTTCGAGAACGAGCCGGTAGATATGGAAATGCAGGTTCTCCTCGGCAAGCCGCCGAAGATGACCCGCAACGTCTCCAGCCGCCAGGTCTTCGTGCCGCCCTTCGACGTCACCGACATCGAACTGGCCGATGCCTGTCGGCGCGTGCTGCGCATGCCGGCGGTGGCCAGCAAGAACTTCCTGATCACCATCGGCGACCGTTCCGTCGGCGGCATGACCGCCCGTGACCAGATGGTCGGCCCGTGGCAGATCCCGGTTGCCGACGTGGCCGTCACTACCATGAGCTATCAGGGCTACCTCGGCGAAGCCTTCGCGATGGGCGAGCGTACGCCGGTGGCGACCCTCGATGCGCCGGCCTCCGGCCGCATGGCGATCGGCGAAGCGATCACCAACATCGCCGCGGCGGACATCCGTTCGCTGGGTGACGTGAAGCTGTCCGCCAACTGGATGGCTGCAGCCGGCCATCGCGGCGAGGACGTCAAGCTTTACCAGACCGTCGAGGCGGTGTCCCAGTTCTGCCAGCAAGCCGGGCTGGCGATCCCCGTCGGAAAGGACTCCCTGTCCATGCGTACCGCGTGGAACGAGGAGGGCGAGGACAAGCAGGTCGTGTCGCCGCTGTCGCTGATCGTCACCGGTTTTGCTCCGGTGCAGGACGTGCGCCGCACGCTGACGCCGCAGTTGCAGTTCCCGGAAGGCGTGGAAACCGAGCTGCTGCTGATCGACCTCGGCAATAACCAGAACCGTCTCGGCGGCTCCGTGCTGGCCCAGGCCTACAACTCGGTGGCCGAGCACGCGCCCGACGTGGAGGCCGCCCAGCTGAAGGTGTTCTTCGAGCTGATCCAGCAATGGCGCAAGGACGACCTGATCCTGGCTTACCATGACCGCGCCGATGGTGGCCTGTTCGCAACCCTGTGCGAAATGGCCTTCGCGTCCAAGTGCGGCCTGTCGGTGATGCTCGACACGGTGGCCTACGATCAGTTCATGAACGACGTGGATGGCCTCGACAAGCGTCCGGATGCCCTGAAGGGCCGCTTCAATGACATGCTCTTCAAAGCCTTGTTTGCCGAGGAGTTGGGGGCGGTCATCCAGATTCGCCGCGACGACCGCAGCCGTTTCACCGAGGCCCTGCGCGAGGCTCGCCTGAGCTACCACTTCGTCGGCGAGCCCAACGATCGCGACGAGCTGCGCTTCTGGCGCAATGCCAAGCTTGTGTTCAATGCACCGCGTGCCGAGCTGCTGCAGACCTGGTCCGAGACCAGCTACCAGATCGCCCGTCTGCGCGACGATGCCGAATGTGCCAAGGAAGAGTTCGACGCGCTGGCGGATGCGTCTAACCCCGGCCTGTCCGTGTCCCTGAGCTACGATCCGGCGGAAGATATCGCCGCGCCCTTCATCGCTACCGGCGCCCGGCCCAAGATCGCGATCCTGCGTGAGCAGGGCGTGAACTCCCAGGCCGAGATGGCGGCCGCTTTCGAGCGGGCCGGCTTTGCGCCCTTCGACGTGCACATGTCCGACCTGCAGGCCGGCCGCGTGCATCTGTCCGACTTCAAGGGGCTGGCGGCCTGTGGCGGCTTCTCCTACGGCGACGTGCTCGGTGCAGGACAGGGCTGGGCCAAGTCCATCCTCTTCAATCCGGCGCTGCGCGAGCAGTTCGAAACCTTCTTCAAGCGTGACGACACCTTTGCGCTGGGCGTCTGCAACGGTTGCCAGATGATGTCCAACCTGGCTGAGATCGTCCCTGGTGCCGAGACTTGGCCGCGCTTCCATCGCAACCGCAGCGAGCAGTTTGAAGCCCGCTTCGTGATGGTGGAAGTGCAGGACAGCCCGTCCATCCTGCTGGCCGGCATGGCCGGCAGCCGCATGCCCATCGTCGTGTCCCACGGCGAAGGCCGGGCGGTGTTCGCCGGCATCGATGCCCAGGACAACGCAAGGGTTGCGCTGCGCTACGTGGACAACAATGGCGCCATCGCCGAGCGCTATCCGTTCAACCCGAACGGTTCGCCGGCCGGCATCACCGGCCTGACTACGCCGGACGGCCGCTTCACGATCATGATGCCGCACCCGGAGCGCACCGCCCGGACCGTGCAGATGAGCTGGCATCCGGCCGACCTCGGTGAGGATTCGCCGTGGCTGCGGATGTTCCGCAACGCCCGCAAGTGGGTGGGGTAAGCGACTGATCCGCTGGAGCGAATGCTGTTCGCTCCAGCAGCGGAAACAAAAACGGCCGGTGTTTTTGCACCGGCCGTTTTTGTTTGTCGCGAAGGCGTCGTTGTGGGCTTACATCCCCTGATAGATAGGCCCTTCGCCGCCTTGAGGAACGACCCAATTGATGTTCTGGGTGG
The DNA here is from genome assembly GCF_002028455.1 of Zoogloea sp. LCSB751. Classification (GTDB taxonomy): domain Bacteria; phylum Pseudomonadota; class Gammaproteobacteria; order Burkholderiales; family Rhodocyclaceae; genus Zoogloea. The sequence goes on from NZ_MWUM01000009.1 coordinate 143,959, forward strand.
GGTCCTTGATGTCGCAGGTCTTGCAGTGGATGCAGTTCTGGGCGTTGATCTGCAGGCGCGGGTTGTCGCCTTCCTCGCTACGTACGATCTCATACACGCCGGCCGGGCAGTAACGCTGCTCGGGGGCATCATACTTGGCCAGGTTGATGGCGATCGGCACCGCGGCGTCCTTCAACTGCAGGTGGCAGGGCTCGTCTTCCTCGTGGTTGGTGTTGGACAGGAACACCGATGAGAGGCGGTCGAAGGTCAGCTTGCCGTCCGGCTTGGGGTAGGCGATCGGCTGGCATTCCGCGGCCGGGCGCAGGCTCGTGTGGTCGGCGTGGTTGTGCAGAGTCCAGGGCACGTTGCCGCCAAAGAGCTTCTGCTCGGCGCCGAACAGGAAGGAGCCGAGCCACAGACCCTTTTTCATGTAGGGCTTGAAGTTGCGGGTCTTGTGCAGTTCGGCGTGCAGCCAGCTGGACTTGAAGCTTTCCGGGAACGCGCTCAGTTCGTCCTGGGCGCGGCCGGCGGCAAGGGCCGCGAAGGCCGCCTCGGCGGCCAGCATGCCGGACTTCATCGCTGCATGGCTGCCCTTGATGCGGGCCGCGTTGAGGAAGCCGGCGTCGTCACCGATCAGCGCACCGCCCGGGAAGACCAGTTTGGGCTGGCTCTGCAGGCCGCCGGCGGCAATCGCGCGGGCGCCGTAGGCCAGGCGCTTGCCGCCTTCGAGGAACTGGCGGATTTCCGGATGGGTTTTGTAGCGCTGGAACTCCTCGAAGGGCGACAGATAGGGGTTGGTGTAGTTGAGGCCGACCACGTAGCCGACCGACACCAGATTGCCTTCCAGGTGGTAGCAGAAGCCGCCGCCGTAGGTGGCCGCATCCATCGGCCAGCCGGCGGTATGCACGACAAGGCCCGGCACATGCTGCCCAGCGGGGATCTCCCACAGTTCCTTGAGGCCGATGCCGTAGGTCTGCGGATCGACGCCGTTGCGCAGTGCGTACTTGGCTTCCAACTGCTTGCCCAGGTGGCCACGGCAGCCTTCGGCGAAGAAGGTGTACTTGGCGCGCAGCTCCATGCCGGGCTGGAAGTTGGGGCCCTGACTGCCGTCCTTGAGCACGCCCATGTCGCCGGTGATGACGCCGGCCACGGCGCCCTTTTCATCGAACAGCAGTTCCGCACCCGCGAACCCCGGATAAACCTCGACGCCGAGGGCTTCGGCCTGTTCGCCGAGCCACTTGGCCAGGTTGCCGAGGCGCACGATGTAGTTGCCCTCGTTGTGGAAGGCATCGGGGAGCAGGCCGTTGGGGATTTGCTTGCCGCCGGTTTCGGACAGGAAGATGACCCGGTCTTCCGTGACCGGCGTATTGAGGGGGGCGCCGAGCTCCTTCCAGTTGGGAAAGAGCTCGTTCAGCGCACGTGGGTCGACGACCGCGCCGGACAGAATGTGGGCGCCGATCTCGGCGGCCTTCTCGATCAGGCATACAGAAAAATCCTGACCCTTTTCGGCTGCCAGTTGTTTCAGCCTGATCGCCGCGGACAAGCCCGCCGGGCCGCCGCCTACGATCAGGACGTCGAATTCCATGGAATCGCGTTCCATTGCTGTCTCCTCCTGAGAGCCGTTCGATTTGTTGTGGTGTTTCACCGCGAACCGCGAAGCGTAACCCGCGCGCCGGACACCGGGCAATCCCGGAATGGGCAAATGCCGGGTCTTTCGCAGCATACGGTGCCGTATGTTACATTGCCCGAACGGATTTGGGCGAGCGTTGTACCTGGTTGCCCGAATCACGGCAAGCCATAATCAATGACCCGGAGACAGAAGACCATGAGTACCGATATTCCCGCTCAAGCCGCCCCGCGCAAGCTGTTGCTTACGACCCGCATCCCCGTGCGCTGGGGGGACATGGATTACTACGGCCATGTAAACAACACGGTCTATTTCCGCTATTTCGAGCAGGCCCGGGTCGAGTGGCTGGAAGGTGAAGGTTATACGGTCAGCCCCGAGGCTGAAGCCGGGGCCGTCATCATCAATGCCAGTTGTACTTTTCTGGTGCCGGTCAATTATCCGGCGACCGTCGTCGTGCGCCTGTATGCCGGCGAGCCTGGCCGGAGCAGCGTGATGACCTGGTATGAACTGTACGTCGAAGGCGAGGATCGGCTCTATGCGGAGGGCGCCGCCAAGGTGGTATGGATGGATCCGCGGACCGGCAGATCGGTGCCGATTCCCGATGCGCTGCGCGCCAAGGTAAGCTAGTCGGGACGTATTCCAGGATCGGCCGGGCAAAGATCTGGCCTCGATAAGAAGAAGCAAGGAGAGACACTCATGAGTTATGCCCTGGCTGATCGTCCGCTGTGGACGCCGACCCCCGAACACATCGCGTCTGCCAACATCACCGCCTTCGCGCGGGAGTCTGAGCTGCGCTGGGGGAGGAGACTCCCCGATTATGCGAGCCTGCATACATGGTCCATTGACGAGCCGGAGGAGTTCTGGGTATCGGTCTGGGAGTTCGGTGATGTGAAAGGGGTGCGTGGTGGGGGCGTGCTGGTGGATGGAGGCCGGATGCCCGGTGCGCGCTGGTTCCCTGAGGCGCGTCTCAACTTTGCCGAGAATCTTCTGCGCAGCCGCGACGAAGGCGACGCGCTGGTGTTCTGGGGGGAAGACCGGGTCAAGAACCGCCTGTCCCATGCGGACCTCTACCGCCAGGTGGCCCGTTTTGCCGCTGCGCTGCGGGAAATGGGCGTGGAGGAGGGGGACCGTGTCGCGGCATGGATGCCCAATCTGCCGGAGACGCTGGTGGCCATGTTGGCCACGGCGAGCATCGGGGCGATTTTCTCGTCGGCATCGCCGGACTTTGGCGTACAGGGTGTACTGGACCGCTTCGGCCAGATCGAGCCCAAGGTGCTGATCGCCGTGGATGGCTACTACTACAACGGAAAAGTAGTGGATTGCCTGGATCGCCTGGCGGCCATCACCGACGGCTTGCCATCGGTGATGCGGGTGGTGGTGGTGCCCTATGTGCACGCGAAACATGACATCTCTCACGTCCATCACGCCCGCCTGCTGCCGGATTTTGTAAAGCCATTCCAGGCGGTCACCGAGATCCCGTTTGTGCGGCTGCCTTTTGCGCATCCGCTGTTGATCATGTATTCCTCGGGGACGACCGGCGTACCCAAATGCATCGTCCATTGCGCGGGCGGTGTTCTGTTGCAGCATTTGAAGGAGCATCGCCTGCATGGAGACGTGAAGCCTGGCGACCGGCTTTTTTACTTCACCACCTGCGGCTGGATGATGTGGAACTGGCTGGTGTCCGGGCTGGCTTCCGGCGCAACCCTGCTGCTGTATGACGGCTCGCCGATGGTCGGCAACGGTGCGATTCTCTTCGACTACGCCCAGGCCGAGGGGATGACCCATTTCGGCACTTCGGCCAAGTTCATCGACGGGATCGCCAAGGCGGGACTCAAGCCCCGGGAGACCCATGACCTGAGCCGCCTGCGCGTGCTGTTCTCGACGGGTAGTCCGCTGGTGCCGGAGGGCTTCGAGTACGTCTATCGGGACATCAAGCCGGACCTGTGCCTGTCCTCGATCTCGGGTGGAACGGATATCGTCTCCTGTTTTGTGCTGGGTAATCCGGCGTTGCCGGTGTGGCCGGGGGAGGTCCAGTGCAAGGGGCTGGGCATGGCCGTGGATGTGTTCGACGATGGTGGGCGCCCGGTTCGCGGTGAGAAGGGGGAACTGGTGTGCGTACGTCCTTTTCCGGTAATGCCCATTGGTTTCTGGAACGACCGGGATGGGGCCAAGTACAAGGCGGCGTATTTCGAGCGCTTCGACAACGTGTGGTGTCACGGCGACTATTCCGAGATCACTGCCCACGACGGGCTGATCATCTATGGCCGTTCAGATGCCACCCTCAATCCTGGGGGGGTGCGTATCGGCACGGCGGAGATCTATCGCCAGGTCGAAAAGCTGGACGAAGTGGTCGAGTCCCTGGTCGTCGGCCAGGAGTGGCCGCTGCAGAATCCAACCGATGTACGGGTGGTGCTCTTCGTCAAGCTGCGGGAGGGGCTGGTGCTGGACGATGCGCTGATCGATCGTATCCGCCGCACGATCCGCGACAACACCACGCCGCGGCACGTGCCGGCCAAGGTTGTGCGGGTCGAGGATATTCCCCGCACCAAGAGCGGCAAGATCGTAGAGCTCGCGGTGCGTGCGGTGGTGCACGACCGACCCGTCAAGAACGTCGAAGCTCTGGCCAATCCGGCGGCACTGGAGCATTTTCGAGATCGTCCAGAGCTGCAGTCCTAAGGATGATGCCATGTTGATGACTGCGGACAAGGCCGTATTGCTGGTTGTTGACGTGCAGGAGCGTCTGCTCCCGGCGATCCATGAAGGGGAGGCCATTCTTGCCAACTGCATCTGGCTGGCGGGCGTGGCCCGCAGGCTGAGAGTGCCGGTGGTGCTTTCGGAGCAATATCCGGTGGGGCTGGGGCCGACGGCCGCAGCCTTGAAGGCAGTCCTCGATGGCGCACATGTCGTCGAGAAGACCCATTTCTCGTGCGTCTCGGATGGCTGCCTCGCGGGGACGGAGGTCGAGGCGAGGCGGCAGGTGATTGTCGTTGGCACCGAGGCCCATGTCTGTGTTCAGCAGACCGTGCTTGAGTTGCGCTGGCAGGGTAAGGAAGTCTTCGTGGTCGCCGACGCCGTAGGCTCGCGCAAGCCACTGGACAAGGATCTGGCCCTGGCGCGCATGCGGGCCCACGGTGTGGACATCGTGAGCCGCGAAATGGTGGCCTTCGAATGGTTGAGGCGTAGTGCTACGGCCCAGTTTCGTGAGATCAACCGGGATTTCATCCGGGATAATTGAGCCTGGCAAGGGGGGGCTGGAGCACTTTTGGTCCCCTGTTCCCGAGGGTGGGGCGGTCTTACCGATTGAAGAGAAGGGGCCTGATCGGCTATCATTCCCCTTTCCAGAAGTCCCCCGTGTCATGACCAAATACGTCTTTGTTACCGGTGGTGTCGTGTCCTCTCTGGGCAAGGGCATCGCCGCCGCCTCTCTCGGGGCGATTCTCGAATCCCGGGGTATCAAGGTTACCCACCTCAAGCTCGATCCCTACATCAACGTCGATCCGGGCACGATGAGCCCCTTCCAGCACGGTGAAGTCTTCGTGACCGAAGACGGCGCCGAAACCGATCTGGATCTGGGCCACTACGAGCGCTTCACCAGCGCCAAGATGAGCAAGCGCAACAACTTCACCACCGGCCAGATCTACGAGGCGGTGATCAAGAAGGAACGGCGCGGCGAATATCTCGGCAAGACCGTACAGGTCATCCCCCACATCACCGACGAGATCAAGACCTACGTCAAGCGCGGCGCCGAAGGCGCCGACGTGGCGATCATCGAGGTGGGCGGCACCGTTGGCGACATCGAATCCCTGCCGTTCCTCGAGGCCATCCGCCAGATGGGCATCGAGGAGGGGCGTCAGGGCACCTGTTTCATCCATCTGACGCTGCTGCCCTATATCCCGACCGCTGGTGAGTTGAAGACCAAGCCGACCCAGCATTCCGTCAAGGAGCTGCGCGAAATCGGCATCCAGCCCGACATCCTGCTGTGCCGTGCCGACCGTCCGGTTCCGGCCGACGAGCGCCGCAAGATCGCATTGTTCTGTAACGTGATGCCGGAAGCGGTCATCGAATGTCTCGATGCCGACTCCATCTACAGCATCCCGGGCATGTTGCACGACCAGATGCTCGACGAGATCGTCTGCCACAAGCTGGGCATCCTGGCCCGTGCAGCCGACCTGTCGGTGTGGGAGCGCCTGATCCATGCGCTGAAGAATCCCCAGCACAACATCGACATCGCCTTTGTCGGGAAGTACGTGGACCTCACCGAGTCCTACAAGTCATTGATCGAGGCTCTCAATCATGCGGGGATGCACACCCTCAGCAAGGTGAACATCCACTACATCGATTCCGAGGACGTCGAGAAGGATGGCTGTGGCGTGCTCAAGAGCATGGATGCCATCCTCGTGCCAGGCGGCTTCGGCCGGCGTGGCACCGAAGGCAAGATCGCCGCGATCCGCTACGCCCGCGAAAACAAGGTTCCGTACCTGGGCATCTGCCTGGGCATGCAACTGGCGGTGGTCGAGTTTGCCCGTGACGTGGCCGGCATGAACGGCGCTCACAGTACGGAATTCGACAAGCACTCCGACTATCCGGTCATCGGCCTGATCACCGAGTGGCTGGATGCTTCCGGCAAGGTTGAGAAGCGCGGCGAGGATTCCGACCTCGGCGGCACCATGCGTCTGGGGGCCCAGGTTTGCCATCTTGCCGATGGTTCGCTGGCCCGCGAGATCTATGGCAATGCCGACATCACCGAGCGCCATCGCCACCGCTACGAAGTTAACAACACGCTGCTGGCCAAGTTGGAAGAGCAGGGCTTGCGCGTTGCCGGTCGGGCACCGGGGACGGATCTGTGCGAGATGATCGAATTGCCGTCCGACGTGCACCCGTGGTTCGTCGGCTGTCAGTTCCATCCGGAGTTCACCTCCAACCCGCGTAACGGCCATCCGTTGTTTACCGCCTTCGTGAAGGCTGCGCTGGCTTACCAGCGCGCGGCCTGAAAGGACGCACCATGAAACTCTGCGGCTTCGATGTCGGGCTCGACAAGCCCTTCTTCCTGATCGCCGGACCCTGTGTGATCGAGTCCCGCGAGATGGCGCTGGAGACAGCAGCGCAGCTCAAGGAAATCTGTACCGAGCTGGCGATTCCCTTCATCTACAAGTCCAGCTACGACAAGGCCAATCGCAGTTCCGGCAAGTCGTACCGGGGCCTGGGGATGGAAAAGGGCTTGGAGATCCTGGCTGAAGTCCGCGAGAAGGTCGGCGTGCCCGTCCTGACCGACGTGCATGCCGAGCATGAGGTTGCCGATGTGGCTGCCGCCGTCGATGTGCTGCAGACGCCGGCCTTCCTGTGCCGCCAGACGGACTTCATCCATGCGGTGGCTGCGTCTGGCAAGCCGGTGAATATCAAGAAGGGCCAGTTCCTGGCGCCGGGCGACATGAAGAACGTCGTCGACAAGGCGCGGGAGGCCAACGGTGGGGCGGACACCATCATGGTCTGCGAACGCGGTGCGTCCTTCGGTTACAACAACCTTGTATCCGACATGCGCTCGCTGGCGATCATGCGCGAGACGGGCTGCCCGGTGGTGTTCGACGCCACGCATTCGGTGCAACTGCCCGGCGGGCAGGGTACCGTCTCTGGCGGGCAGCGGGAGTTCGTGCCGGTGCTGGCGCGGGCGGCGGTGGCCGTCGGTATCTCCGGCCTGTTCATGGAAACCCATCCTGATCCCGCCAAGGCTTTTTCCGATGGTCCGAACGCCTGGCCGCTGCCCAGGATGAAGGCGCTGCTGGCGACCCTGAAGGGTATTGACGTGCTCGTCAAGGGGCAGGGCTTCGAGGAGCTGCGCGCCTGATTTGCGCGATTATTGCTTTGTCATTTCCGGTTTTCCGGCTCGAGACGGTATCATTGCCACCGGTTTCAATTCAGTAAATAAGAGAGGAAGTTAATGAGCGCCATTGTTGATGTCATTGCCCGCGAGGTTCTCGATTCCCGCGGCAATCCCACCGTAGAAGCCGATGTGCTGCTGGAGTCCGGCGTGCTGGGTCGTGCCGCAGTTCCTTCCGGGGCTTCCACCGGCTCGCGCGAAGCCATCGAGCTGCGGGACGGCGATGCCGGTCGCTACCTGGGCAAGGGCGTGCTGCAGGCGGTTGAAAACGTCAACACGGAAATCTCCGAAGCGCTCATCGGCCTCGATGCTGAAGAGCAGGCCTTCATCGACAAGACCCTGATCGATCTCGACGGCACCGACAACAAGTCCCGCCTGGGCGCCAACGCGCTGCTGGCTGTTTCGATGGCGGTGGCCAAGGCTGCTTCCGAAGAAGCCGGCCTGCCCCTGTACCGTTACTTCGGCGGCTCCGGCGGCATGTCCCTGCCGGTGCCGATGATGAACGTCATCAACGGTGGCGCCCACGCCAACAACTCCTTGGACATCCAGGAATGCATGATCATGCCGGTGGGCGCCAAGAGCTTCCGTGAAGCCCTGCGTGCCGGTGCGGAGATCTTCCACCACCTGAAGAAGATCACCGACAAGAAGGGCTACCCGACCACCGTTGGTGATGAAGGTGGTTTCGCCCCCAACGTCTCGGGTACCGAAGAAGCGCTCAACCTGATCCTCGAAGCCACGTCCAACGCCGGCTACGAGCCGGGTCGCGACATAGTGCTGGCTCTCGACTGTGCTGCTTCCGAGTTCTACAAGAACGGCAAGTACGAGCTCGTGGGTGAAGGCCTGTCCCTGAGCGCCGAAGGCTTTACCGATTACCTCGCCACGCTGGCCGACAAGTTCCCGATCATTTCCATTGAAGACGGCATGGCCGAAGGTGACTGGGCAGGCTGGAAGGCTCTCACCGACCGTCTGGGCAAGCGTGTGCAGATCGTCGGCGACGACCTCTTCGTCACCAACACCCGCATCCTGAAGGAAGGCATCGACAAGGGCATCGCCAACTCGATCCTTATCAAGATCAACCAGATCGGCACTCTGACCGAGACCTTCGCTGCGGTCGAAATGGCCAAGCGCGCTGGTTACACTGCGGTGATCTCCCACCGTTCCGGCGAGACTGAGGACTCCACGATTGCCGATATCGCCGTTGGTCTCAACGCGATGCAGATCAAGACCGGTTCGCTGTCCCGCTCCGACCGTATCTCCAAGTACAACCAGCTGCTGCGGATCGAGGAAGATCTCGGCGATACCGCCTTCTACCCGGGTCTCTCCGCGTTCTACAACCTGCGCTCCCGTTAATCGTCGTACTTCTGCCCGGCTGTGCAATGCAGCCGGGCTTATCCTCTCATGCGCTGGCCAGCCATTGTTCTCGCTCTCCTGGTAGTTGTCCTGCAGTATCCCTTGTGGATCGGCAAGGGTGGCTGGCTGCGCGTTTGGGAGGTCGAGCAGCAGCTTGCCGCCCAAAGGGACGGTAATCACAAGCTGGAGCAGCGCAATACGGGCCTTGAGGCCGAAGTGCGTGATCTGAAATCCGGTTACGAGGCTGTTGAAGAACGCGCCCGTTTTGAGCTGGGTTTGACCAAGCCGGACGAGATCTTCGTCCAGACGCCTCCCGCAAAGTAATCTCTGCAAAGATTGGTTGTTGGCGCACTGTTGCCGATATCGTCGGTTGGCAACCGGAACGGCCATTGCTCGATCTTTCGTTCTGCATCCCCGCCGCCAGGCTGGCGAATTGTCTGGCAACGGCGTGACGCACAGGGGGTGCGCCACGCAAGGTCTCAGTTGCGTTGGTAAAGCCTGAAGGTTTCCATTTTCCGTCCGCCGCCCAGACGGCGCTGCCAGATCGGTCGCCACTCGTCCTTGGCGATGTTCGGGGAGTTGCTTGCCGTGCCATAGGTAAGCAGCAGATCACACTGTTCCTCGCTGCGGTAATGGACTGTCCGAATGTCGGAGAAGTAGTCCAGTGCAGCCCGTTGGGTGTCCCCGAGGCCGGCGCGTTTGATGCAGTTGTACGTGCGTCCGTCCAGTGCCTTGACCAGTTCGCTCGCCACGGGTTGATAGTTCTTGGTGTAAGCGAACCAGGGTTGCCACAGGGTCACCGCCAGGCACCAGAGCAGCGTCAGGCCCAGTGCCCAGTTGGTTGCGCCGCGCATGGGGCCACGGCGGGTCAGAATGGGGAGCGCAACCAGGGCTATGCTCAGGATGAAGCCGATCATGGCCCCTCCGATGACGGATTCCTCCGGGAAGTCGGGTGCGATCCGCGACACCTGGCGTGCCAGTCCCGGAGGCCAGCCAAAATGCAGTGCACTCCATCCCAGCCATACCAGCAGACCGAAGAAGATGAAGGTCATGGCGCCGAACCAATCGAATGCATTGGCTGCACCGCGCCTGAGGCTTTCCACGCCAAAGGCGGCCAGCAGGCACAGGGGCGGCAGGATGGGCAGCATGTTGGCTGGGCGCACGCTGCCGGTGAGTGCGGTAAGCAGAATCGCCAGTGTGCTGGCCAGAATCGGCAGCGTCAGCTGTGGGTTGCCCAGCCGCAATTGCTGGCGGTTGCGCCACACGGCCCACCCGGCGATCGGCCATAGGGGCCACGAGAACCAGCCGAGCAACTGGATCAGTTTGTTGAAGGCAGTCAGATTGGCCAGATGGGGGCGAACGCTGATGTACTCGTCACGCCACCAGAGGGAGACTTCACCCGGATGATTGAGTGCAACGGCACTCAGCCAGATGCCCGCAATGGTGACGGTGATGGCGAGGCTCAGGAGGGTGCCCAGAATGCCATTGCGGCATCGATGGGACGGGCAAAGCGCAGGGCTCAGGAGGATCAGTGGCGTTGTGAGCAGAAGACCGGAGAGACCGCCGGCCAGGAAGGCGATGCCGCTGCCGGCGCCGGTCTGGAGGGCGGCACGCCAGGGGCGTTCCGTCTGTTCGGCCAAGCCCGCGTAACACAAAGCCATGCCAGCGAGTTGCGCCAGGATGGGCTGGGTTTCATGGGCATGCACGACCAGACCGAGAGCGCCCAGTCCGAGCAGGATGGCGGGGGCGAAACTGCCCGGACCGTACATGCGGCGGGCAGCTAGACCGGTCCAGTACAAGGTGGCCGCCGTGAAAATGCTGCTGGCGAGCCGGGCCGCATCATGGACTGGAAGCAGGCCACCGAAGAGTTTGGCCAGGCTCGCCCCCAGCCAGTAGTACAGCGGTGGGTTTTCCCGGTAGATCTCGCCGGCGATCTCCGGCAGCAGCCAGCTACCGCGGGTCAGGATGGCGTGGATCGGTCCCAGATGGGTGAGGTCGTCACCTCGCCAGGGCAGGTGCCCGGTTGTGCCAACCAGCAGGTAGATGGCGAGAAGAACAACCAACGACCATCCTTGCAGCGGGGTTGGCAGGGAAAAGCGTGAGCTGGCTTCGGACATGAGGGCGGGCAGGTCGATTTTGTTGCAGGCAATAAAAAAGGCAGCCGCAGCTGCCTTTTTCGGGAGTTACCAATAAAACGCGGTAATCAGCCCAGGCGCTGAACGGAGCCGTACTTCTGACGGAAGCGCTCGACGCGACCAGCGGTGTCGACGATCTTCTGCTTGCCAGTGTAGAACGGATGGCAGGCGGAGCAGACTTCCACGTGGTACTGGGGCTTGCCCATGGTGGAACGGGTGGTGAAGACGTGGCCGCAGGAGCAGGTCACTTGCACTTCGGTGTAGTTAGGATGGGTATCGGCTTTCATCGCGGGTCCTTTGTGTGATACGTGGGTGGTGAATTTGGCCACCCGGAAGCGGAGCATTCTGAACTATTTCAGTGTCTTGTGCAAGATTGTCGCCCGCTTACAGGAATCGGGCAACAAAGGCACCCACACTGTCGGGCGGAAGGGGAAGCCATGCGCGATGATCGCTCCCGGGCACGCGCTGGATCTCGGTGCCGTCGGCGGTAACTAGGCGGGAGATGCTGACTTCGCGATTCCCGTTCGGGTGGATCAACTCCAGCCGATCGCCGATCGAGAATGCGTTCTTGGAAGCGATCTCGGCAAGACCCCGCTCCTTATCGTAGCCGACTACGTCGCCGACGTAGATGCTGCGGTTCGATTCAGAGTGGCCGCGCAAGTAATTCTGGGTTTCGTGGGGTGTGTGGCGTTGATAGAAGCCGTCGGTGTAACCCCGATTGGCGAGTCCTTCAAGCTGGCTGAGCAGGCCCGGATCGAGGGCGCGGCCCGCGACTGCGTCGTCGATGGCCTGGCGGTAGGCCTGGCAGGTGCGTGCGACGTAGTAGGGGCTTTTCGTGCGCCCCTCGATCTTGAAGGAGTCGATGCCGATTTCGGTGAGGCGCTGGACGTGTTCGATGGCCCGCAAGTCCTTGGAGTTCAGGATGTAGGTGCCGTGTTCGTCCTCCTCGATGGGCATGTACTCACCGGGACGCTTGTGGGGCTCTTCAATCAGATGGACGTCGCCGGCACCGCAGCTCTTGGCTTCGTGGGTCTTGAAGTCCCAGCGGCAGGAGTTGGTGCAGGTGCCCTGGTTGGGGTCCCGGTGATTGAAATAGCCCGACAGCAGGCAGCGCCCGGAGTAGGCGATGCACAGTGCGCCGTGGATGAAGACTTCGAGTTCGGTGTCGGGGCAATCCTGGCGAATGCTGGAGATTTCGTCCAGGGACAGTTCGCGGGACAGGATCACCCGCGAGATGCCCGCCATCTTCCAGAAGCGCACCGCAGCTGCATTGACGGTGTTGGCTTGAACGGACAGGTGGACCGGCATGTCGGGGAAGTTCTCGCGGACCATCATGATCAGCCCGGGGTCCGACATGATGAGTGCGTCAGGGCGCAGCGCGATGACCGGGGCGATGTCCTTGATGAACGTCTTGATCTTGGCGCCGTGGGGATAGATGTTGGCGACCACGTAGAAGCGCTTGCCGAGTGCGCGAGCGCGCTGGATGCCGTCAGCGAGGACGGGCAGATCGCCGAAGTCGTTGTTGCGGACGCGCAGGGAGTAGCGCGGTTGTCCGGCATAAATGGCATCTGCGCCAAAGGCAAAGGCGGTGTCGAGCATGGCCAGCGAGCCGGCCGGAGCGAGAAGTTCCGGGTGTTTCTGAGACATGGAGGGTATTCGGGGTTGGGGCGACGGGTCAGCGATGGTTCTCCAGCACTTCCTGCCATTGCGCCAGTGCGGGGCTTTGGGATTCGAGCTGGTGCTGAAGAACCTGTTCTGCCATTTCGAGCATGGCTTTTTGTTCCTTGCTCAGGAAGCAAGGGTATTGAGGTTCCAGGTGTACCACGAGGTCGCCGGCGTGTCGGCGGCCGCGGGGGGGGAAGCCGGCCTTCGGGACGCGGATCTGGTGCGAGTTGGTGATTTCCGCCAGCAGGATTTCCTGTAGGCCGCCGAGCGCGGGCACTTCGATGGTGCCGCCGGCGAGGAGGCGGAAGATGCTGACCGGTACGCTTACGTGAATGTCGTGCCGGTCGAGGCGAAACAGAGGATGGGGCCGGGTCCTGACTGTCAGGTATAGATCGCCGGGTTCACCGTCTTCGGGCGCGGCTCCACCTTGTCCGCTAACCCGCAATTCGTCGCCGGGCAGCATGGCGGGGGGGAGGTTGACGGCCAGCTGGCGTTCGGCCGGATGCCAGCCGCGTCCGTCACAGCTCGGGCAGCGATGGTCGGTGGTGAAGCCTTTGCCGTGGCAGTGGGTGCATGGCTTGAGTCCAGCCTTGCCGTGTACCCGCCCGCTGCCATGACAATGGGCGCACATGGTGGTACGGCCATAGTTGCGTTGCCCGCTGCCATCGCAGTCGTCACAATCGACACGGCCGTCGATGGTGATCGAGACGGTTCCGCCGTGGGCGGCTTCCAGCAGGTCGACGACGATCTCCATACGGCGATCTTCGCCCCTGGGGGGGGCGGAGCCGGTTGGGGGCTCTTCGGTTTCATCGGGTTCCGCCGGGCGGGTCAGACGCTCGAACGCTTCCCGGACGCGTCGGAACTCGTCGTGGGCTTCCGGAGCGGGATTGCGGTCCGGGTGCCAACGCATGGCGAGGCGTTTGTAGGCGCGTTTGATCTCTGCGGCCGTCGCGTCAGGGGCGACTCCGAGGATTTGATGGAAGTTTGCGGCGGACATTTCGGTATTCTAATCGGCGGAGGCCGATTGAGGGGCGGGAGGACGTGCGTTGATGGTGTTGATGCTGAGATGGGGGCTTGTCGTAATCCTGTTGCTGGCCGGGGGCAAAGGCTGGGCGGCGACCTTGCGTGTGGGGCCGGACGAGTCCATTCGCAGCATTGCCGAAGCTGCACGGGTGGCCCGGGATGGCGATATCGTGGAGATCGTCGCAGCCACCTACCGCGGGGATGTGGCGGTGTGGCCCCAGGCTCATTTGACGATTCGCGGCGTTGGCGGCCGTCCGGTTCTTGAGGCGGCGGGGCGGAGTGCCGAGGGCAAGGCGATCTGGGTCGTCCGTGGCGTGGATGTGCGCGTCGAGAATATCGTGTTCAGGGGCGCGCGCGTGCCCGACCGCAACGGAGCGGGCATTCGTCATGAGCAGGGGCGGCTGACGGTGCGCAACTGCCTGTTCGACGACAACGAGATGGGCATTCTGGCGGCCAATGGGGATTCCCTAAGCCTGATCGTCGAGGATTCCGAGTTTTCCCATGGCGTTTTGATGACGCCCCGACTGAGCCATTTGCTATACGCAGGGCGTGTCGCTCGGCTGGAGGTGCGGGGCAGCTACTTCCATCATGGGTTGATCGGTCACCTGTTGAAGAGCCGGGCGCGTTTCAGCCTGATCGAATACAACCGGTTTACCGACGAGAGCAGAGGGCGAGCCAGTTACGAACTCGATTTTCCCGATGGTGGCGTGGCGGTGTTGATCGGAAACCTGATTCAGCAGTCGGTCAGTACGGAAAACGACCGGATGATCTCGTTTGGAGAGGAGGGGCTGTTTCATGAGCAAAACGGCATCTTTCTTTCGAGCAATACCTTGGTGGATGAGTTGCCGACGGGGGGCGAGTTCCTGGCGGTGTGGTCGCCGGAGAGGGTGTCGGTAAAGACCTGGAATAACCTGCTGGTGAGCGCCTGTTCGGGATGGCGGTGTGTCGAGGGGCGGGTCAGGCAGGGGGTTCATCGGTTTCACGACCGGCTGCTGTCCTGGCGAGGGGAGATCTTTCCCGTTACATCGGGAAACCGGTATATCCCAGTCGCCGGCGCGCGGTTGGCGTTGACCGCCGACGCTTATAGCGCACTGCCTGACGGTGGGGGCATGACCGTCGACCCGGGCAGCGCAGAGGGCGTTGTACTCGCTCCCCGGGGCGAGTATGTGCATCCGGCGCACAGCCGGACACGGCCGGGAGGCGTGCCGGCCGTGCCCGGTGCGTTCCAGCCTTAGGTGTCGCTTGCTTTGCGTCGGTCCTGGCGACACTCCTGCAGGACTTCGACCGAGCCGTCTTCGCGAGCGACCTCCATGCGTACTGCGAAGCCCCACAGTCGGGCGACGTGCTTCAACACTTCGTCTGCGTCACCGCTGAGCGGGCGGCGCTGGTAGGCCTGGTGGCGCAGTGTCAGGGACCGGTCGCCGCGCAGATCCACGTTCCAGACCTGCAGGTTGGGTTCGCGGCTACCCAGGTTGTAGTTGTCGGACAGAATTTCCCTGACCCTGCGATAGCCTTCCTCGTCGTGGATGGCAGAGACCTTGAGTTTGGCTTCCTTGTCGTCGTCGAGGATCGCGAACAGGCGGAAGTCCCGCATGACCTTGGGCGACAGGAACTGGGCGATGAAGCTCTCGTCCTTGAAGTTGCGCATCGCGAAGTCGAAAGTTTCACGCCAGTCGCTGCCGGCGATGTCGGGAAACCAGTAGCGGTCCTCGTCGGTCGGGTTCTCGCAGATCCGGCGGATGTCCTGCCACATCGCAAAGCCCAGCGCATAGGGGTTGAGGCCGTGATACCAGGGCTCGCTGTAGCTGGGTTGATAGACGACGTTGGTGTGGGAGTGGAGGAACTCCAGCATGAAGTTATCCGCCAGCAGGCCTTCGTCGTACAGGGTGTTGATGAGGGTGTAATGCCAGAAGGTGGCCCAGCCTTCGTTCATGACCTGGGTTTGGCGCTGGGGGAAGAAGTACTGGCCGACCTTGCGGACGATGCGCACCACCTCGCGCTGCCAGGGTTCGAGCAGAGGGGCGTTCTTCTCGATGAAATAGAGCAGATTCTCCTGGGGTTCCGAGGGGAAGCGCCGCTCTTCGACGGCCTGGGTCTTGACGTGGGCGGTTGGCAGCGTGCGCCACAGGTCGTTGACCTGACTCTGCAGATATTCGGCCCGCTCCCGCTGGCGGGTCAGTTCCTTGTTGAGGGACAGTTTTTCGGGGCGTTTGTAGCGGTCGACCCCGACGTTCATCAGTGCGTGGCAGGAGTCGAGCAGCAGTTCGACCTCTTCTTCACCGTAGCGCTCCTCGCACTCGGTGAGGTAGTTGCGGGCGAAGATCAGGTAATCGATGATCGCGTCGGCGTTGGTCCACTGCTTGAACAGGTAGTTGCCCTTGAAGAAGCTGTTGTGGCCGTAGGCTGCGTGGGCAATCACCAGGGCCTGCATCGTCATGGTGTTCTCTTCCATGAGATAGGCGATACAGGGATTGGAGTTGATCACGATTTCGTAGGCGAGCCCCATCTGTCCGCGCCGGTAGCTCTTTTCGGTCTGCAGGAAGCTCTTGCCGAAGGACCAGTGGTGATAGTTGACCGGCATGCCCACCGACGAATAGGCATCCATCATCTGCTCGGAGGTGATCAGCTCGATCTGGTTCGGGTAGGTGTCCAGTCCGTAGTTCCTGGCCACACGGTCGATCTCGGCGTGGTAGGCCTCGATCAGCTCGAAGGTCCATTCGCCCGGGGCGGGCAGGGGCTGTCTCCGTTTCTGTCTTTTCGCGCTCATGCCAGCTTCTTCTTGAACAGTTCACGAAACACCGGATAGATGTCCGGCAGGCCCTCGATGTGCTGCATGGCGAAGTTGGCGTGGGCGCCGACCAGCTTTTCATATTCCCGCCACAGGTTCTGCGGTTCGCCCGGTGTGATCTCGATGTAGGCGAAGTACTGCACGAAGGGCAGGATGGTGTCGGCGAGCAACTCACGACAGTGCGGCGAGTCGTTCTCCCAGTTGTCGCCATCCGAAGCCTGGGCGCCGTAGACGTTCCAGGCGCCGTTCAGGTAACGGGCGTGGAGGATATCCTTCATCATCTCCAGCGCGCTTGAAACGACCGTCCCGCCGGATTCGCGGGAGTGGAAGAAATCCTCCTCGTTTACCTCTTTGGCGATCGTGTGGTGGCGGATGAACACCACTTCGATGTGCTCGTAGGTGCGGGTCAGGAATAGATAGAGGAGCATGAAGAAGCGCTTGGCGGTCGCTTTCTTGTCCTCGTCCATGGAGCCCGACACGTCCATGATGCAGAACATCACGGCCTGGGTGGTGGGTTTGGGCACCTTGATTCGGTTGTTGTAGCGCAGGTCGAAGGTGTCGATGAAGGGAATGGCATCGATCTTGGCACGCAGGATGCCGATCTCCTCCTTCAGCGCGAGGATCTCCGGATCGTCCTCCGGCCGCGTTTCAAGTAATTCATCCAACTGCTTCTGCAGTTCCCGCAACTGGCCGCGATACGGCGATGAGAGGGCCAGCCGGCGGCCGAGCGCTCCGCGCAGGGATCGGACCACGTTGATGTTGGCCGGCGTACCGTCGTTGGTGAAGCCGGCTCGCTGGCTCTTGTACTCGTGGATGCGGGCAAGCTGGGTCTTGACCAGGTTGGGCAGCGCCAGGTCGTCGAAGAAGACGTCGAGGAATTCTTCGCGGGAGAGATTGAAGACGAAGTCGTCCTCACCTTCGCCGTCCTTGCTGGCCTTGCCCTTGCCGGTACCGCCCCCGCCGCCGCCCTGCGGCCGGTTGATCTGATCGCCGGACGAGAACTGGTCGTTGCCGGTGAAGATGTTCTCCCAGATGCCGCCGCGGCCATGATGGAATTGTGGCTCCGACAGGTCCTTTGACGGAATGGTGACACTCTCGCCGTTGTCCAGATCCTTGATGGAGCGGCCGGATATGGCGTCGGCCACGGCTTCGCGGATCTGGTTCTTGAAACGGCGCATGAATCGCTGCCGGTTCACAGCACTCTTGTTCTTGCTGTCGAACCGGCGGTCGATGATACGAACCATTCGAGCCTCCCGAATTGTTGGCGTTCACCGCCGGCAAGCCCTTCAGGGCGCCGGCGCGCGGACGATCAAGACGACTTGCGGACGCGCAAATACCATTCGCACAGCAAGCGTACCTGCTTCTCGGTGTAGCCCTTTTCGATCATGCGATTGACGAAGTTCTGGTGCTTCTTCTGTTCGTCGCCGCTGGCCTTGGCGTTGAAGCTGATGACCGGCAGGAGATCCTCGGTATTGGAGAACATCTTCTTCTCGATGACGGCCCGCAGCTTTTCGTAACTGGTCCAGCTGGGGTTCTTGCCGCTGTTTTTGGCCCGGGCGCGCAGCACGAAATTGACCACCTCGTTGCGGAAATCTTTCGGGTTGCTGATGCCGGCCGGCTTCTCGATCTTCTCGAGCTCGTCGTTGAGGGCGTTGCGGTCGAGGATCTCGCCGGTGTTCTGGTCGCGGTATTCCTGGTCCTGAATCCAGAAGTCGGCGTAGGTGACGTAGCGATCGAAGATGTTCTGGCCGTACTCGCTGTAGCTCTCGAGATAGGCGGTCTGGATTTCCTTGCCGATGAACTCGGCGTAGCGCGGGGCGAGGAACTCCTTGATGAAGGCCAGATAACGGGCTTCGTTCTCCGGCGGGTATTGTTCCTGAGCGATCTGCTGTTCCAGCACGTACATCAGGTGTACCGGATTGGCCGCCACCTCCCGGTGGTCGAAGTTGAAAACCTTGGACAGCACCTTGAAGGCGAAGCGGGTGGACAGGCCGTTCATGCCTTCATCCACGCCGGCGTAGTCACGGTATTCCTGGTAGCTCTTGGCCTTGGGGTCGGTGTCCTTCAGGTTCTCGCCGTCGTAGACGCGCATCTTGGAGAAGATGCTCGAGTTCTCGGGTTCCTTGAGCCGCGACAGCACGGCGAACTGGGCCATCATCTTGAGGGTGTCCGGTGCGCACGGAGCGTGGGACAGAGAGCTGTGGGCCAGCAGCTTGTCGTAGATGCGGATCTCGTCGGACACGCGCAGGCAGTACGGCACCTTCACGGTGTAGATCCGGTCGAGGAAGGCCTCGTTGTTGCGGTTGTTGCGGAAGGCCATCCACTCGGACTCGTTGGAGTGGGCCATCACGATGCCGTCGAAGGGAATCGCGCCAAAGCCCTCGGTGCCCTTGTAGTTGCCTTCCTGGGTTGCGGTGAGCAGTGGATGCAGCACCTTGATCGGCGCCTTGAACATTTCCACGAACTCAAGCAGCCCCCGGTTGGCCAGGCACAGCCCTCCGGAGTAGGAGTAGGCATCCGGGTCGTCCTGGGAGTACTGCTCCAGCTTGCGAATGTCGATCTTGCCGACGAGGGAAGAAATGTCCTGATTGTTCTCGTCGCCCGGTTCGGTCTTGGCAACAGCGATCTGGCGCAGCACCGAGGGGCGCAGCTTGACGACTCGGAACTTGGTGATGTCACCGTTGAACTCGTGCAGGCGCTTGACCGCCCATGGGCTCATGATCGTATTGAGGTAGCGGCGCGGGATTCCGTAGTCGTCTTCAAGGATCGCCCCATCCTCGACCGAGCTGAACAGGCCCAACGGTGATTCATGCACCGGCGAACCCTTGATGGCATAGAACGGGATCTTCTCCACCAGGCTCTTCAGCTTTTCGGCCAGGGAGCTCTTGCCGCCACCGACGGGGCCGAGGAGATAAAGGATCTGTTTCTTTTCCTCCAGCCCCTGCGCTGCGTGTCGGAAATACGACACGATGTTCTCGATCGATTCCTCCATCCCGTAGAAGTCACGGAAGGCCGGATAGATCTTGATCATCTTGTTGGAAAAGATGCGGGACAGGCGCGGATCGAGCCGGGTGTCGACGAGTTCCGGTTGGCCGATGGCCTGCAGCATGCGCTCGGCGGACGTCGCGTAGGCCATGGGGTCGGACTTGCACAGCTCCAGGTATTCCTGGATCGACATTTCCTCTTCCTTGGCGGACTCGAAGCGGGCCTGGAAGCTGGTAAAGATACTCATCTAAGGTCTCCTGGGGCACAGACCCGGACCGGGGCGCCGGGGTCGCCATGTATGTACGGGACATACGGTTGATGACGCAGATACTTGAGCACCTCGTGAAGCCTGCCGCATTTGCCGTGGAGGCTGACGAACACGGCCATTTCATTCCATGTGATAGCAGAAAGGTAAGGGGAGTTCCGTGTTACGTGGGGCAGTTTTTCACATCTGTCGCCCTAAAGCCAAGCACTGGCGCGGGGGCTGCGGATGGAGCAAAGGCCTGTGTTAGACTAAAGGTTTTTCCGACGACTCCGTCCGACGGGATGAAATAGACGGCACAGGTTTTGCTATGTGTTGTCTGTCCTGTTTGCGGAGCGTTTTTGTCAAGAACGATCAGGGAATTATCTTTTCATGAGCAACCAGGTTACCGTGAGCGCGCTCGAGCGCCGTATCGACATGTCCGTGCCGCTGTCCGAAATCGACAAGGATGTCGAGGCGCGTCTCAAGCAGATGGCTCGCACCGTCAAGATGCCCGGCTTCCGTCCCGGCAAGGTTCCGTACCGTCTGGTCGCCCAGTCCTACGGCCCGCAGGCCCGCTCCGAGGCCATCGGCGCTGCCGTCGAAAAGGCCCTCGGTGAACAGATCCGCGCCCAAAGCCTGCGCATTGCCGGCTACCCGAGCATTGAGCCGAAGGAAAGCACTGCTGCCGACGTGCTGGAATTCAGCGCTGTCTTCGAGGTCTACCCGGAAGTCGTGATCGGTGATGTGAGCGCCCAGGAAGTCGAGCGCCCCCAGCTGACCGTTGGTGACGCCGAAGTGGACAAGACCCTGGACGTGCTGCGCAAGCAACGCACCAATTTTGTGCCCGCTGAACGCGCCGCCCAGGATGGTGACCGCGTGACGGTGGACTTTACCGGCCGCAAGGATGGCGTCGAGTTCGACGGTGGCAAGGCGACCGACTTCCCCTTCGTGATCGGCGGCGGCCAGATGCTCAAGGATTTCGAGACCGCAGTGCTGGGCCTGAACGTCGGTGAGAGCAAGACTTTCGACATGACCTTCCCGGCCGATTACCACGCTGCTCACCTGGCCGGCCAGACCGTGCAGTTCGAAGTCGTGCTGAAGAAGGTCGAGGAGCCCAAGCTGCCCGAGGTCGATGCCGAGTTCGCCAAGTCCCTGGGCATCGCCGATGGCGATGTGGCTAAGATGCGCGAAGAAGTGAAGGCCAACCTGGAGCGTGAAGTGAAGCGCCGCGTGCAGGCCAAGCTCAAGGAGCGCGTGATGAACGTGCTGATCGAGACCCATCCGATCGAAGTGCCGAAGGCGCTGGTCGAGCAGGAGGCCCATCAGCTGGCTGAGAACGCCAAGAAGGATTTCGAAGCCCGCGGCATGAAGACCAAGGATCTGCCGATCGAGCCTGCCTGGTTCGCCGAACAGGCCGAGCGTCGCGTCAAGCTGGGCCTGATCATGTCCGAGCTGGTCAAGGGCAAGGATCTGATCGCCAAGCCGGAGCAGATCCGCGCCGTGATCGATGATTTTGCAGCAAGCTACGAAGACCCGAGTGAGGTCGTGAGCTGGTACTACTCGCAGCCCCAGCGCCTGGCCCAGGCCGAGGCGCTGGTGATCGAGGACAATGTGGTCGAGTGGGTCGTCAGCAACGCCAAAACGACCGATGTCGCCACTTCTTTTGACGACTTGATGGGCAATGCGGCTTAATTCCGCGGAAAGTAACGGCAAATGAATCCCTTTACACCCCCGTATTCTCGTACTGACTGGGACCCGGTCGGCCTCGGCCTGATCCCGATGGTTGTCGAGCAGAGCGGCCGTGGCGAGCGCTCGTACGACATCTACTCGCGTCTTCTCAAGGAGCGGGTGGTGTTCCTGGTTGGTCCGGTCAATGATGTAACGGCCAACCTGATCGTTGCCCAGCTGCTGTTCCTTGAGTCGGAAAACCCGGACAAGGACATCTTCTTCTACATCAACTCCCCCGGTGGCTCGGTCACCGCAGGGATGGCGATCTACGACACCATGCAGTTCATCAAGCCCAATGTCAGCACGCTGTGCATCGGGCAGGCTGCGAGCATGGGGGCCTTCCTGCTGGCGGCCGGTGAGAAGGGCAAGCGCTTCTCGCTGCCCAACTCGCGGATCATGATTCACCAGCCGCTGGGTGGTTTCCAGGGCCAGGCCTCGGATATCGAGATCCATGCCCGGGAAATCCTCTCCCTGCGTTCCAAGCTCAACGACATGCTGGCCAAGCACACCGGCCAGGCCGTGGAGCAGATCGAGCGCGATACCGACCGGGACAACTTCATGTCCTCGGAAGAAGCCGTCCGTTACGGCCTGGTCGACAAGGTCCTGACCAGCCGCAACGACGTGGTTTGATGGTCTTCTAGCTTCAAGTACAGAGAGAAAGGGCAGTAATGGCGGACAAGAAAACGAGCGGTGAAAAGCTCTTGTATTGCTCGTTCTGCGGCAAGAGCCAACACGAGGTCCGCAAGCTGATCGCGGGTCCGTCCGTGTTCATCTGCGATGAGTGCATCGAACTCTGCAACGACATCATTCGCGATGAGATTACTGCAGATACCGGTGGCGCCAAGGGCGTCAAGGGCGAGCTGCCGTCTCCCAAGGAGATCAGCGCGATCCTCGACCAGTACGTGATCGGCCAGGCTTCAGCAAAGCGCATCCTCTCCGTGGCGGTGTACAACCACTACAAGCGGCTGCGTCACCTGTCGAAGACCCACGACGACGTCGAACTGTCGAAGAGCAACATCCTGCTGGTCGGCCCGACGGGCTCCGGCAAGACCCTGCTCGCCCAGACCCTGGCACGCCTTCTCAATGTGCCTTTCGTGATGGCGGATGCGACAACCCTCACCGAAGCCGGTTATGTCGGTGAGGACGTCGAGAACATCATCCAGAAGCTGCTTCAGAAGTGCGATTACGAGGTAGACAAGGCCCAGCAAGGCATTGTCTACATCGACGAGATCGACAAGATTTCCCGCAAATCCGACAACCCGTCGATCACCCGCGACGTGTCCGGCGAAGGCGTGCAGCAGGCCCTGCTCAAGCTGATCGAAGGCACCATCGCGTCGGTTCCGCCGCAGGGCGGCCGCAAGCATCCGAACCAGGATTTCGTGCAGGTGGATACCACCAACATCCTGTTCGTGTGCGGTGGTGCCTTCGATGGTCTCGACAAGGTGATCCGCAACCGCACCGAGAAGGTCGGCATCGGCTTTGGCGCGGAAGTGAAGAGCAGCGAGAACAAGGATCTGTCCGAATCCCTGCGTGAAGTGGAGCCCGGCGATCTCATCAAGTTCGGCCTCATCCCCGAACTGATCGGTCGTCTGCCGGTGGTCGCGACGCTGCAGGAACTCGACGAAGATGCGCTGATCGAGATCCTCATCGAACCGAAAAACGCGCTGATCAAGCAGTATCAGAAACTCTTCTCGATGGAAGGCGTCGAACTCGAAGTGCGTCCGGCGGCCCTGCAGGCGATTGCCCGCAAGGCCCTGAAGCGCAAGACGGGTGCCCGCGGCCTGCGTTCGATCCTCGAAGCCACGCTGCTGGACACGATGTACGAATTGCCTTCCATGGAAAACGTTTCCAAGGTCGTGATCGACGAAGGCATGATCGACGGCAGTGCCAAACCGATCCTGATTTACGCCGATCAACCCAAGGTCTCCGGCTCCAACTGACATCAAGCAGAAGTTTTTCGCAGGACTGCTTGAATTGATGTCGCTAGGGCCCCATATGGGGCCTTAGTGCCTTTAAAGGAATAATCATGTCGAGCACGCTTGACCTCCCCGAAGAACAGATCGAACTCCCGCTGCTGCCGCTGCGCGACGTAGTGGTGTTCCCTCACATGGTGATCCCGCTGTTCGTGGGGCGCCCCAAATCCATCAAGGCGCTCGAGAACGCCATGGAGGCCGGCAAGAGCATCCTGCTGGTGGCTCAAAAGTCCGCTGCGAAGGACGAGCCGTCGGCGGAAGACCTCTACGATCTCGGTTGTATCGCCAACATCCTGCAGATGCTCAAGCTGCCCGACGGCACCGTGAAGGTGCTGGTGGAAGGTGTGCAGCGTGCCCGCGTGGTGTCCGTCGAAGACCTGCGCACCCTGTTCGTCGCCAAGGCCCAGCCGATGCCGCTGGCCGATGTGCCGAACAACGAAGTCGAGGCGATGCGCCGGGCCATCATCAGCCAGTTCGACCAGTACGTTAAGCTAAACAAGAAGATTCCGCCGGAAATCCTCAGCTCGCTGTCGGGTATCGAGGAGCCGGGTCGGCTTGCCGACACTATCGCCGCGCATCTGCCGTTGAAGCTCGAGCAGAAGCAGGAAATCCTCGAGATGTTCGACGCGGGTCAGCGTCTCGAACGTCTCCTCAACCAGCTCGAGACCGAGCTGGACATCCTCCAGGTTGAAAAGCGCATCCGTGGCCGCGTCAAGCGCCAGATGGAGAAGAGCCAGCGCGAGTACTACCTCAACGAGCAGGTCAAGGCCATCCAGAAGGAGCTCGGCGAGGGCGAGGACGGCGCCGACCTCGAGGAGATGGAGAAGAAGATCAAGGCTTCCGGTATGACCAAGGAAGCTACCGCCAAGGCCCAGGCCGAGCTCAAGAAGCTGCGCCTGATGTCGCCGATGTCGGCCGAGGCGACCGTGGTCCGCAACTACATCGAGACCCTCGTCGGCCTGCCGTGGAAGAAGAAATCGCGCATCAGCAAGGATCTGGCCGAGGCCGAGAAGGTTCTCGACACCGAACACTATGGCCTTGAGAAGGTCAAGGAACGCATCCTTGAGTATCTTGCCGTGCAGCAGCGCGTCGATAAGCTGAAGGCGCCGATCCTGTGCCTCGTCGGTCCCCCGGGCGTCGGCAAGACCTCTTTGGGCCAGTCGGTCGCGCGTGCCACCAACCGCAAGTTTGTGCGCATGAGCCTCGGCGGCGTCCGTGACGAGGCCGAGATCCGTGGCCACCGTCGGACCTACATCGGCTCCATGCCGGGCAAGATCCTGCAGAACATGTCCAAGGTTGCGGTGCGCAACCCACTGTTCCTGCTCGACGAAGTGGACAAGATGGGCCAGGACTTCCGTGGCGATCCGTCGTCTGCGCTGCTGGAAGTGCTCGACCCGGAACAGAATTCGACCTTCGTGGACCACTACATCGAGGTGGAGTACGACCTGTCGGACGTGATGTTCGTGGCCACTGCCAACACCCTCAACATCCCGGCGCCGCTGCTCGACCGGATGGAGGTGATCCGCCTGTCCGGCTACACCGAAGACGAGAAGGTGAACATCGCCCAGCGCTATCTTGTTCCGAAGCAGATGAAGAACAACGGGATCAAGCGCGAGGAACTGTCGGTTACCGAAGACGCGATCCGCGACATCGTCCGTTTCTACACTCGTGAGGCGGGCGTGCGCGGTCTGGAGCGCGAAGTGTCCAAGGTTTGCCGCAAGGTGGTGAAGGCACTGGTCCTTGGCAAGCGCAAGGCCAAGGTGATCGTCAACGCCAAGACTCTCGACAAGTATCTGGGCGTGCGCAAGTACTCCTACGGCGTTGCCGAGAAGGAGAACCAGATCGGTCAGGTCACCGGTCTCGCGTGGACCGAGGTGGGCGGAGAACTGCTGACCGTCGAAGCGGTGGCACTGCCGGGTAAAGGCAAGATCATCACCACCGGCAAGCTCGGCGAGGTCATGCAGGAGTCCATCCAGGCAGCGTTGTCGGTGGTGCGTCGGCGTTCCAGGTCACTGGGGATCCAGGAGGACTTCTACCAGAAGTCCGACATCCACATTCACTTGCCGGAAGGCGCGATTCCCAAGGACGGTCCGTCGGCAGGCATCGCGATCAGTACCGGCCTGGTGTCGGTGCTCACCGGGATCCCGGTTCGCTGCGATGTGGCGATGACGGGTGAAATCACGCTGCGCGGCGAAGTCCTGCCCATCGGCGGTCTGAAGGAGAAGCTGCTGGCTGCCGTCCGCGGTGGCATCCGTACGGCGCTGATTCCCGAAGAGAACGTCAAGGATCTGACCGACATCCCGGACAACGTCAAGAACGAGCTGGAAATCATCCCGGTCAAGTGGATCGACCAGGTGCTCGAGCACGCGCTGGAGCGCAAGCCCGAGCCGCTGCCTGAGGTGCCGGCTGCCGAAGTGGCGGTTGCTGCGCCGGCGGAGACTCCGGATAACGGTGGGGTGGTGAAGCACTGATCGGCGTGTCTGTCGCCTGCATTAACTCGTCGGGTTGATGCAGGACTTCAGGTGAATAAAAAGGCCTCAAGCGGCTTGCCGTCGCTTGAGGCCTTTTTTGTTTTCTGCAGTTCCTCAGCTTTCCAGGCCCCGTGCCAGCCGCCACTGCTTGACCAGCGCGTAGATGGCCGGAATCACGGCGAGGGTCAGAATGGTTGAGGAGATCATTCCGCCGACCATCGGTGCGGCAATTCGGCTCATTACCTCCGAGCCGGTACCGGTACTCCACATGATCGGCAGCAGGCCGGCCATGATCGCGACGACCGTCATCATCTTCGGGCGCACGCGTTCGACGGCGCCTTCCATCACCGCTTCGTACAGGTCGCCAACATGGGGTGTCCGGCCTTCTGTGCGGCATTTGGTTTTAACGGCTTCCCAGGCGTGATCCAGGTAGATCAGCATCACCACGCCGGTCTCCGCCGCCACGCCGGCCAGCGCGATGAAGCCTACTGCCACTGCGACGGACAGGTTGTAGCCGAGCAGCCACATCAGCCATACGCCGCCGACCAGTGCGAAGGGTACCGACAGCATGACGATCAGGGTTTCGGTGATGCGCCGGAAGTTGAGGTAAAGCAGCACGAAGATGGTCAGCAGCGTGATCGGGATGACGATCTTCATCTTTTCGATGGCCCGTTCCATGTACTCGAACTGGCCGCTCCAGCTCACGTAGTAACCCGGCGGAAACTTGACCTGGTCGGCAACGGCCTTCTTTGCGTCGGCCACGTAGCCACCGATGTCCCGCTCGCGGATGTCCACGTAGATGTAGGCGGACAGTAGCGCGTTCTCGGTGCGGATGCCCGGTGTGCCCTTGGCGATGCCGACGTGGGCAAGTTGGCCTAGCGGTACCATCGCGCCGCCCATCGTCGGCACCAGCACCTGGCTGGCGATCTGCTGGGGATCGGAGCGCAGTTCGCGCGGGTAGCGCACTGTCACGCCAAAGCGCTCGCGGCCTTCGACGGTGGTGGTGACCATCTCGCCGCCGAGCGCGCTGGCGATGACGTCCTGCAGGTCACCGACGGCCAGGCCGTAGCGGGCCAGTTGCTCCCGGTCCGGCTCGATGTCCAGATAGAAGCCGCCGGTGATGCGCTCAGCGAAGGCGCTCGTGGTGCCAGGCACCGTCTTCACGACTGCTTCGATCTGCTTGGCCAGCTTCTCCATCTCCTCCAGGTCCTTGCCGAAGACCTTGATGCCGATCGGCGTGCGGATGCCGGTGGACAGCATGTCGGTACGGGCCTTGATCGGCATCGTCCAGGCATTGGCTACGCCCGGAAACTGCAGGGCCTTGTCTAGTTCGGCGATCAGCGTGTCGGTGGTCATGCCCGGCCGCCATTCGGATTGGGGCTTGAGGTTGATGACTGTCTCGAACATCTCCGGCGGCGCCGGGTCGGTGGCGGTGTTGGCGCGGCCGGCCTTGCCGAATACTGAGTCGACTTCCGGAAAGCTTTTGATGATCTTGTCCTGGGTCTGCATCAGCTCGGCGGCCTTGGTGATCGACATGCCGGGCAGGGACGTGGGCATGTAGAGGAGGGTGCCTTCGTTCAGCGTCGGCATGAACTCCGAGCCCAGGCGGGAGGCCGGATAGATCGACACCACCAACGTGAGCACGGCCAGGACGATGGTCAGCCTCTTCCAGCGCATCACCCCGGCGATGATCGGCCGGTACAGCCAGATCAGCGTCCGGTTCACCGGGTTCTTCGCCTCCGGCATGATCTTGCCGCGGATGAACAGCAGCATCAGCACCGGTACCAGCGTTACCGACAGCAGCGCTGCAGCCGCCATTGAGAAGGTCTTGGTGTAGGCCAGCGGTGAGAACAGCCGGCCTTCCTGGCCTTCCAGCGTGAACACCGGCAGGAAGGAGACGGTGATGATCAGCAGCGAGAAGAACAGCGCCGGGCCGACCTCCTTGCAGGCGGCCAGCATGGCCTCGAAACGCTCGGCGGCGGTGTGCCCTTCCGGCAGACGCTCCAGGTGCTTGTGGGCGTTCTCGATCATCACGATGGCAGCGTCGATCATTGCGCCGATCGCAATGGCGATGCCGCCCAGGCTCATAAGGTTGGAGTTCATGCCCAGCAGGCGCATCGCGATGAAGGCCATCAACACGCCTACCGGCAGCATCAGAATCGCCACCAGCGCACTGCGCACATGGAGCAGGAAGACCACGCAGACCAGCGCCACGATGAGCGATTCCTCGATCAGCGTGCCCTTCAGGGTCTCGATGGCGCGGTGGATCAGCTCGGAGCGGTCGTAGACGGTCTGCACCGAGACGCCTTCCGGCAGGCCGGGGCCGATCTCGGTGATCTTGTCCTTCAGGTTGTGGATGACCTCCAGCGCGTTCTGGCCGTAGCGGGCCATCGCGATGCCGGCTACCACCTCGCCGTCGCCGTTCAGCTCGGTGAGGCCGCGGCGTTCGTCCGGCGCCAGTTCGACGCGGGCGATGTCACGCACCAGCACCGGCGTGCCGCCCTCGGCCTTGACCACCAGTGCGCCGATGTCGTCCTTGCCGCGCAGGTAGCCCTTGCCGCGCACCATGTACTCGGTCTCGGCCATCTCCACCACGCGGCCGCCCACGTCCCGGTTGGAGTCGCGGATCACCTGGGCGACCTTCATCAGCGGAATGCCGTAGGCGCGCAGCTTCACTGGATCGACGGTGACCTGGTAGGTCTGCACGAAGCCGCCGATGGAGGCCACCTCGGCGACGCCGTGGGCCTTGGCCAGCTGATAGCGCAGGTACCAGTCCTGGATCGTGCGCAGCTCGGCGAGGGTCTTCTCCTTGGCGATCAGCGCGTATTGATAGACCCAGCCGACACCGGTGGCATCCGGCCCGATCTGCGGCTGAATGGTTGTTCCCCCCGGGCCCTTGGGCATGCGCCCGGCGGCGAAGTTGAGGTATTCAAGGACCCGCGAGCGGGCCCAGTAGATGTCGGTGCCGTCCTCGAAGATCACATAGACGAAGGACGCGCCGAAGAAGGAGAAGCCGCGCACGACCTTCGACTTGGGCACCGACAGCATGGCTGTGGTGAGCGGGTAGGTGACCTGGTCCTCGACCACCTGGGGCGCCTGGCCGGGGTACTCGGTGTAGACGATGACCTGCACGTCGGAGAGGTCGGGCAGGGCGTCGATGGGCGTGCGCAGCACCGCGAAGACGCCGGCGAGGACGATGAACAGCGTGGCGAGCAGGATCAGGAAGCGGTTGCGCCCCGACCAGTCGATAAGCTTGGCGAGCATGAGCGGGGTCCTGTCAGTGTCCAGCGTGGGCCTTGGCTGTTGCTGCGGCGCCGGCCGGCTTGACCGCCGTGATCACCCATTCTCCCGGTTGGCGTTCTACGAACTCGAAGCTCACCCGCGCGCCGGGCTTGAGCGCTTGCTGCAGGGCCGGATTGGCCAGCTTGAAGTCCATGGTCATCGCTGGCCACTTGAGGCTGGGCACCGGATCATGACTGAGGGTGACGGTGTTCTCCTTGGGGTCGAGACCCTCCACTGTGCCCTCCGTGCGATGGCCGACGGAGGCAGGTGCGGCCACCGGTTTGGCGTTGTGGTCGGCATGGCCGAAGCCATCCAGCGCGGCCTTCAGGTTGCTCTCCGCGTCGATCAGGAAGTTAGCGGCAACGACGACCTGCTCGCCGGCCTTGATGCCTTGCAGGACCTCGATGTGGTTTTCACTGCGGCTGCCCAGCTTCACGTCGCGCGGCTCGAAACGGCCTTCACCGTGGGCGACGAGGACGATCTGGCGCGTGCCGCTGTCGATGACCGCCGAGTTCGGCACGGTCACGACCTGCTGCCGGCTTCCGACCGGCAGCTCCAGCTGCGCGAACATCGCGGGCTTCAGCAGCAGGCCGGGATTGGCGAGTTCCACGCGGACGGGCACGGTCCGCGTGTCGGCGTTGAGGGTCGGATAGACATAGCTCAACTTGCCCTCGAAGACCTTGTCCGGATAGGCGTTGATGCGTACCTTGGCCGGACTGCCGCTGCGAACCAGTCCGATGTCCTGCTCGAACACGTCGGCGACCACCCACACCGACGACAGGTCGGCGACCTGATACAGGGCCTCGCCCGGCATGAAGCGCATGCCCTGCAGGGCTTTCTTCTCGGTGACGATTCCGGCCACCGGCGAGCGGAAGGTGAGTGTGCGCTTGGTGGCGCCCGACTTGGCGAGGGCGCGGATCTGCTCTTCCGAGATGTCCCAGTTACGCAGGCGCAGCAGGCTCGATTCGGCAAGCTGCCTCATGCCGCTCTGCGCCTCGCTGCCGGCGTCCTTGAGCGCTTCGACGCCCTGGGCGGCGATGGCATATTCGCGCTGGGCGGACACCAGTTCCGGGCTGTAGACCTCGAACAGCGGCTGCCCCTTGGCGACCGGCTGGCCGGTGACATTCACGTGCAGGCGCTCGACGTAGCCTTCGAACTTCGGCGAGATCGCGAAGCTGCGCCGCTCGTCGATCTCGACCCGGCCAGCAGCACGCACCGTGCGGTCGAGGCTGCGCAGTTCGGCGGCTTCGGTACGTACGCCGAGCTTCTGGACCTTGTCGGTGCTGATCTTCACCGTTCCGGCCGCTGCAGGCGCGTCGTCCGCCTCGCCTTCATAGACCGGGATGTAGTCCATCCCCATCGGGTCCTTCTTGGGCGTCGGCGAGGTATCCGGCAGGCCCATCGGGTTGCGGTAGTACAGCAGCTTGCGTTCCTTCTTCGCGCCGTCCGTCGGTGCCGCGGCTACCGGGCTGTCTGCCCGCGGCTGGTTGGCCGGGGCCCGCTGGCCCAGCCAGTAGCCGCCACCGGCAGCGAGGGCGACGGCGAAGCCGACGGCAATGCCTGCGCCTGCTTTCATAGGTCTTCTCCGAGAATGCGTTCGATTTCTGCAAGGCGCATCTGTGCTTCGGCCTGGGCCTTGATACTGTTCTGGCGGGCCTGCTTGATCTGTCGCTGGGCGTCGAGCAGGGTGGCGAAGTCCACTTTGCCGTTTTCGTAGCCGGCGAGGGCCGCCTTGAAGCTGAGTTCGGCCTGCGGCAGCAGGCTGGTAGTGGTCAGTGTCTCGGTCTGGCGGGCCGATTCGAGCCCGGAGAGATTTTCGGCAAGGTCGCCGAGCACCTGGTTGGCCGTCGCGTCGCGGCGGGCCCGGGCAGCGGACAGCATGGCTTCCGATTCCCTTTCCTGGGCGCGGCGGGAACCCTGCTGCAGCGGCAGGTTCAGCTCGACCATCAGCTCCCATTCCCGCACGGCGCCCTGGTACTGAATAGGCGACACGCCCAGCGTGAAGTCCGGGTAGCGGTTCTTGTAGGTGAGTTCGCGGTTCTTCTCTGCGGCGCGGATGCGGGCTTCGTCGGCGAAGATCTGCGGATTGCGCGCGCGTACGCGTTCTTCGAGCGTGGCTGGATCGAGCCTGGCGGCGGCCGGCAGCGGGCGCAGGCGTTGGGGCGACGCCAGCGGCGCGGCGCTGGGGCGGGCCAGCAGTGCATTGAGCCGTGCCTGCAGCTGCCGGTGTTCGTTGTGCAGCGCGATCAGTTCGCTCTTCATGCCGGTCTGCTCGACCTGGGCGCGGATCACGTCCTGCTGGGCGGCCAGGCCGCCGGCGTAACGCACCTGGGCGATCTTCTCGAGGCGCACCATTAGGTCGAGGATCTCGCGGGTCAGCTGTTCGTTGCGGGAGACGTACTGGAGCTGGGAGTAGGCGGTCTTGATGCGGGCCGAGAGTTCGGCCCAGGTGCCGCTGGCGCGTCCGCTGGCGCCGCGGGCGTCAAGCTCGGCGATCTCGCGCTTGAGCTCGCGCTTGCCCAGCCACGGCACGTCCTGCATCAAGAGGTAGCGCGTGCTGCCGACCTGGGCCGGCAGCAGGGCCGGATTCTGATCGCCCATGCGGGTGATGTCGCGCAGCTCGGTGCGCAGCTTCGGGTCGGGCAGGGCGCCGGCCGGAATGACGCGTTCGGCCGCAGCGTCGGCTTCGTGGCGCATGGCCGCGTAGTCCGGATTGCGCTCGCGGGCGTAGCCGAGGAGGGATTCCACGTCAGCGCCGATCGGCGCTTCCTGCGCCTGGGCGCTCACGCCGACGGCACACAACAGCACGGCAAGAAGGCTTCTGGCGCGACACGACATTCGCGTTCTCATTGATTGCTCCCTGAACATCGCTGGGGCAGGTCCGGCGCGCCTCGCAATCAGGCGATGCCGGACTGCACACTCATTTGCGCTTCAACTCCATGACAGTCATCGCGCCGTTCACCTGATCGGCAGCGAAGAGGATCTGCTCGCCGGCCTTGAGCTGGTCGAGCCAGGCTGGATCCTTCACGCGGAAGACCATGGTCATGGCGGGCATGCCGTTCGGTAGCGGCCCATGCGATAGCGTGAGCTTGCCCGCCGATTTGTCCACCTTCTTCACTTGGGCCTCGGTCAGCGTCGACGGGGCCGTCGTATGTCCGCCATGGCTGTGGGCATCGGTCGGTTGAGGCTTTTCGTTGCCGGCAAGGGCCGGCAGACTCATCGCAGCGAAAAGGGTGGCCAGGGCCATCGAGAGAGCTGTTTTCATAAGGGCGTCGATCCTTGGTGGTGTGAGGTCAAACCGTTGCAGGCAGCTCGGGAATGCTTGCCGGAAAACGGGGCGAGCCATGCGTTGCAGGAAAAGGGAAGCCCATTGTGACAACGCCACCCCGACGGGAAGCTGTCCTCAAGATTACTTTTTCGTAATGTTCAGGGGCCCGTGCAGCGTGATTTGCACCTCATTGTTGTGTGCTTGGCAAAACTGGTTTGCCGTCACACTTCTGTTTCAAATCGTCGAGTGAGGTTACAGTGCGGGTATCGGCGTGCCGATTCAACCCTTGTGTTTCAAGACCAGTCCCAGAATGAGTGAAATAGCCCCCCAACTCTCGTATGTCGGCTCCTGCGAACTACCCACGCAGTGGGCCAAGTTTCAGCTCCACGGTTTTGTCGATGAGCGAACCGACAAGGAACACGTTGCCCTGACCCTGGGCGATATCGCCAACGGCGAGCCGGTGCTGGCTCGCGTCCATTCGGAATGCCTGACCGGCGATGCCCTGTTCAGCCAGCGCTGCGATTGCGGTGCCCAGCTTGAAGAGGCGCTGCGGCGGATCGCCAAGGCCGGCAGGGGCGTGCTCATGTATCTCCGCCAGGAGGGACGCGGCATCGGCTTGATCAACAAGATCCGAGCCTACCAGTTGCAGGATGGTGGGGCCGATACCGTCGAGGCCAACACGGCCCTCGGTTTTCCGGCCGACATGCGCAGCTATGAGCTGTGCAAACCCATGCTGGCGCACCTCGGCGTCACTGCGCTGCGCTTGATGACCAACAATCCGCGCAAGGTCGCCGCGCTGACCGACGTCGGCATCGAGGTCGTCGAGCGTGTTCCGCTGGAGGTCGGCAACACCTGCTGGAACCAGCGCTACCTGTCCACCAAGCGCCGCAAGCTGGGGCATCTGCTTACGTCCGAAAGGGCATGAACGCCGCGTCACCGACCGTGGTCGAACTGTTCGCCCATTACTGGTCCGCGAAAGAGATCGCGGTCAACCTCATCGTTTTTGCCAACCTGCTCGGGGCCTTGCTGCTCGGCCTGTTGGTGGGCTATGAGCGCAGCTACCATGGCCGGGCCGCAGGGATGCGGACCTACGGGCTGGTCTGCATGGCCTCCTGTGCGCTGACGGTGATCGTCGGTTATCCGGGGTCGTGGTATGGCGGGAGCGCGCTGGCGGAGCTGATCGGACATGCGCCGCCCGACCCCACGCGGGTCATTCAGGGCATCGTGTCCGGCGTGGGTTTCCTCGGCGCCGGCGTGATCATGAAGGAAGGCCTCAACATCAGCGGCCTGACCACTGCCGCCTCGATCTGGTCTTCATCGGCGATCGGTGTGCTGGTCGGAGTCGGCTTTTATTCGGCGGCGATCCTGCTGACATTACTCTCCGCCGCGCTGATGATGTGGGCCGCCAAGCTCGAGCAGTGGCTGCCCTCCCGCCCGGCCGTGTCGATCGCATTGCGCTTCCGACCGGGCTTTCATCCCAATGAGGCTGCGCTGTCCTCCATCGCCCGGGCCCGCGGCTACGTGTTGGCCACCGGCTCCATCCAGATCCATCGCTCCCGCGACTGTGAAGAGTGGCGCTATGTGGCGGTCGCTCTCAACAAGGAGTCGGCCGTGTCGATCTCCGCCTTGTCTGCGGAGTTGCGGAACTTCGACGGAATCGAGGAGTTTCATCTCTCCTACGCGCGGAACTGACGGCCGTCTGATTTGTCGAGATGCGCCCATGGGCATGGCGTATCGTTGCACACCAAGCTAGAATGCCGCCCTCGCTCTCCGTAGTTCAATGGATAGAACGGGCGCCTCCTAAGCCATTTCGGGAGGTGGCAAGCAGAACCTAAGTTGTTGATTTCATTGGAAATTACACCTCTGAAATCCACTCAAATCCACCCTGTTCCAACCCACTCTTGGAACAAATTTGGAACGTGTATCGGGAGCAACAGAAGGCTTGAGCAGGTCAGGCAAGGCGCTGAAAAGCGTGCCCCAGAAGCAAAAACAGGTAGCGCATGGCTACCTATTTTTTTGCCTGAAAGATAGCGTGGTGCTATTCAAGGAGTGGAGCCCATAGGGCTCGTTTGATGGTGCCCCCGACACGAATCGAACGTGTGACCCTCTTCTTAGGAGGAAGATGCTCTATCCACTGAGCTACGGGGGCCAGCAAGCTACTATAGCAGCACTAGAAGACCTTAGACAAGAATGAGCTAGAAGATGGTAGAGCAGCAACTTATTGATTATTTGAGAGTAAGAACCAAAGGCAAGTTGTTGATGTCGCCTGAACAACTGGCTGAGGAAATCGGCATCCCGACCAAGCAACAATCAAAGTTGCGAAAAGAAGGCCGGTTTCCTATCCCGTTCAAGAACATTGGACGGCTGGTCTACTACTCTATCTATGATGTAGCAAACTTCTTGCTCAATGGTGAAAGCACACCTTCAACACCAGTTCCAGAAGAAGCACCAGAACCGATCCAAATCAAGAAGAAGCCAGTCAAGTCCAAGGCACCAGTTCAAGACTTGTCCCACATCTTCATGCTGCGTGCCTTCGCGCAGTCTTTGGAAGAGCGTGCTACAGCTATGCTTTCTTTGGCAGAAAACTTGAAAGACTATGCCAACAAGAAGGAGATGATGGAGAGCTTCAGCACGAAATTTCCCGCCAAAGGGATCACAGGTGATACCGGCAAATTCTAGAGGTTGCTTTTTCGAGGAAAAATCAACTAGCCTTGTTGACGCACCTTATTCTTGCTCATAGAGTACAGCCATCAACAAGCCGAGCACTGTAGAGCTTGTTGAGAGGCAGAACCTTCAAGCACTACAGTCTTACTTCATTGGAGAATTTTTGATGGCTGAAAAGAAGCTGACCCTTGCTGAAATCCTTGCCAAGCGCAAAGAGTTTGAAGAGATGGTGGCAGCACAGATCGAATCCGAGCGCCCCGCTGCGCTTAAGGCTGTTCAGGAACAGATCAAGCTCTTCAGCTTCACCGCCAGTGAACTTGGACTTCAAGCTACACCCACCCGCACTTCTCCTGCTGCCAAGACTGTCGGCACTCGCACCATGACCAAGCCGCTGAAGTCCAAGGATGACATTGGCCTGACTGGTGTATGGCTGGCCCATCCCCCCAAGTTCTTGGAGCTTGAAGGTGCCTTCACCACCTACAAGTCGGGCAAGTCCGTTGATGCATGGCTGGTCAATCCTACAGACAAGACCATCAAGCTCAACTTCCTCAAGAAACTGTCCAGTCGTGAAGGCAAGGTTCCCACCAAGGAACAGTTGGGCGAAATTACTGAAGCTGAATTCAAAGCAGCGTAAGCTACACCTTCAAATAAAAAAGCACCCTACTGGGTGCTTTTTCTTTGTTCAGTCAATTTTACTCAAACCTGAACTTTGCTCCATCAAGGTACTCTTCAACGGTATCAACCCCAATCCAGCGACGATTCAAACCCTCTGCCACATAGCCAGTAGTCATTGAGCCACCAAACGGATCAAGAACGACATCACCTTCATCGGTCAGCATTTTGATGAAGAACTCTGGCAATTGAACAGGAAACCTTGCTGGATGAATTTTCACTCCAGCTTCCTTGCACTTCTTGGTGTAGCCATCATTAGCAGCATTGTTCCCCATCTTCAGCACATCAGAAGGCGTATCTTCATCAATGAAATTGGGAGGAATAGAGCCACCGTTATGAACCTTGTCAAAGGATTCGTTGATGTTGTGCCCTGATGGTCGCACGGTAGTCTTAACCCCCTTGGCAGCAAGCCTCAGCATGTCCTTGCTGTAGGGGCGCAACACCCTTCGGTTGTCTGCCTTGGGGTGCTTCCCCTTGCTGAACCAGAAGACGTACTCCACCGAATCTTTCACACGAACCCGCTTCACCGTCACCCACTGAGCAGGAACAGGCATCTTGGCAGGGTTGTACCAGAACGTCTCTTGTGCGAGCCTGAAACCGACCTCTTCAACCAAAGCCACCACTAGCTTAAAATGGTAGATCGACCGTGAGGGCTCACCCGGATTCCAAGTGCCGCCGATGTTCAGTACAAAGCTACCGTCCTCGGTTAAGACCCGCTTGATCTCTTTAGCGAACTCAACGAACCATTCAACATAGTCTTTCTGACTCACATTGCCGTACTCTTTCTTGAAATGAAGAGCATAGGGTGGAGAAGTAAAAACCAGATTCACTGAATTATCAGGAATAGATTTCATAACTTCCAACGAATCCGCATGGAAGATAGCGCCGTTTTTCGATTTGAAAAACGGCTTGTAGCCGTTGACAAGATCAACATGCGAATCCATCGCACTTGTTGAAAAGTCAATTTTTCGTTGAGCAGTCACAGAGTCTGAAGATTTTTTTGAATGACAAGTATTGTGGCGTACATCCTCAAGGGGGAGCAAGTCGAGTGAACACAGACCTTACAACTTTCCTGAACACCCTGCCCCATGAGCAGCAGCAGGCCCTCTTTCAGCAGCTACGGCAGCGGTTCACCATCCACCCACTTGAGCAGCAGTGGAACATCTCGGCAGAGTTCATCCTTGAAGCGATCTCGCAGAGCCA
The DNA here is from genome assembly GCF_002028455.1 of Zoogloea sp. LCSB751. Lineage (GTDB taxonomy): Bacteria > Pseudomonadota > Gammaproteobacteria > Burkholderiales > Rhodocyclaceae > Zoogloea. The sequence goes on from NZ_MWUM01000009.1 coordinate 180,891, forward strand.
GGACATCACCAAGCGAGGTGTTAGAGGCATCATTGCGGAACTGTGCTTCAACACCTACATCCTTGGCGCCATGCAGCAACGTGGCTGGACTCACCATCCACAGGTAGGCGACCTTCCCTATGATGCACTGATTTCTCATCCCTCATGTGGTCAGATCAAGATACAGACCAAGAACCAACGGCTTGAACGAGGGACTCCAAAGTTTGCCAACGGCCCAATGATCAGGTTCAACCCGGCTGTTCATGGCTGGTTTGTCTGTGAAACACAAAAAACAAGAACAGGCAAGGATAATGAAGGACAAGACACCAGACCCTACCGTTATGGTGAATTTGACATTCTTTCAGTCTGCCTTCATCCATCAACGGGCGATTGGAGAAGGTTTATGTTCTGTCCTGCTCATACCTTGATTCCACGGACAGACTTTCCAGACTTGATAGCCGTTCTACAACCAGTTGCACCGACAAGGCAAGCAAACTGGACAGACAATCTAGAAGAAGCCATTCAATGGCATCTAGAAAAAAGGCAATTCAACTCTGGATCACTAATCTAACGCAAAAACAAAAAGCCAGTCATTTGACTGGCTTTTATTTTTTATTGACTCTTGACAATCCGAAGATTATTTAATACATCAATAATATCAGTTTCTCAGGCTGGTGATTCAATAATATGAATTTTTGGCAAAATGTCAATACCAAATATAAAAGAATTGCCCAACAAGGAAATTGTTGGGCATTTTTTATGCCCATGAAAGACAAGTTGAAGTGTTATATGTCCGTGGGCAACAAGAGTGATCGTAAGACCCATGACTCAGCATCGGTCAACTTGGGAAGAAGACGGAATTTTAGGAATGCTTGTTCTTGGTTGCACAGCGACGAATGAAAAGCAGAACTTGAGTGATACGGGCATCAATTAGCAACCAGGAAGAACCCTGTGGCCCACACAACAAGCAGTCTTGAATTTCTGGAAGTAGTCAGTCAGTCATTTGTGTGACGAAAAGAGCATGGTTCATTAAAGTGAAGTAGTTTGGCAAAATTACAGCGATACGGCATAAGGTAAGTCCGAACGGTAGCAGGTGAGAAGCTACCACCACAGCCAAACGAACGAGCCCAATAGCACAAATGCCACTATTAATATAGTGGAGCCTCTTTCAAGCTACTGACGGAGCATTGTTCATACCCAATGCTCCAGCAAGCCAGATGTTGGGAGGTGCGAGCAATACAGGTTTAGGCTTAGTTCAGAGATGAACGTCTTGGATACCCTGCACCCTGCTGTTAGATTAGCAGAAAGAAACCAAGATTCGGAAAGGTTACTAACAGCCTCATGGGCCGCAGTTCAATTGAATGAATTCGGCAAAGAGCAACATTGCTCTGGAACTCAAATTTGTTGAGAATTTTCCAGATTGCAAGGGATAAGGCTTTGCCGCAGTTTTCGTAGAAAACAAGGCAAAGCAGGCACTTTATATAAGGATGAATTACTCATCATCCAAACAAAAATGATGATGACTCAGGTCAGCAAAGAAGAATCTCGTAGAGATTCTATGAAATAGAACAAAATTGGAAACGGCGAAAATTTGACTTTCCTTTTCAATTGATTATGCTTTTAGAAAAGGAAAGATCATGCCTAGATACATAAGAGAGTTTATTACCGCAACCGTATTTTTCTGCCTACTATCTGCTTCTCAGGCAGAAGAAGGCTTCTATGTGCCAATTCCAAACCTGGAACCTATCAGCTACAACCCACTGACCACCAACTACAACCCAGATTATGACTACTATCCAGGACTGATGGCTAGACAAAGTCAAGGTGAATCTAGTTCTGTCGTTGGAGCAGGCAATGCCAAGTCATCTCAAATTGCAGAAATCCAATCTCAAATCGCAGAACTAAAAAGGCAAAGAAATCTACCAGAAAATGATTGGTCTAAGGTTCCAATGAAAGACATGTTTACAGCAGCCTCAAGGTCAAGACAGATCAACACAGACATTCAAAACCTTGAAGACAGGTTGACCACTTTGACAACAGGCCAAGCACCTGTGAGGGTAGTAAATCAAGCAGCACCAAGAAGATCAATAAATTGCTACACATATGGTCTTGGCAATGCATTCACGACCTGCAATTAAAAAAAGCACCCGAAGGTGCTTTTTTAAAATCTAACGATTTATTTTGGAAGAAATGAGCTTCCACATTCATGGCAAAGATAGCCGCGATCATTGAAGGCTTGCCAAACTGGAAGGCGTTCTTGATATGCCTTGTTCCTCTTCATGTAAGCGCGAATCTCCCACGCCCACCAAGCCATGATGCCCAGCGTGATGAAGGCCAGAGGCTCTTTGCTGAAAAGCCAAGGGCTTGTCGCCAGTGACATGACTGCACCTGCAATGATCTCCAGCTTCTTGGGTTTCTTTGGAGGTGCAAAACGTGCGGCTAAGTGAGTTTGGCTTGTGCTACTGGTGGTTCCTGCGAAGACTCCAGCACCTTCAGTGCCAAGACCCATTCCATTGACAGCCCCTGTGCTGTATGTGGTTCCAGATTGAAGAACTGCGCGGATAGCCTGTGTATGAGTACCACCGCATTTTGGACACTGAATAGCCATGATTCCTCTTGTTGCCAGGTTGAATGCTTCGCTGATCTAGGCAAGGCTGTACCAACCTTGCTCTATCAACCCAACTTCTGGGGTTGATACTCGACTTTAACGCATGTTCATCTTTGCGGGTTGACAGGCAACCATTGAGGTTGTCAAGGATCGTGGAGAGAGCATGCCGCCACAGAGCAACCAGCATGGAGAACTGTTCAAGAGCATTGGCCGCACCCTGGCCCAACGACGTGAAGCTAAGGGACTGACCCAGGATCAGGTGTCTGAAGCCCTCCAGATCGGCACAGAGGCTGTCTCACGCATGGAAAGAGGACTCACCATGCCCACCGTCCAACGCCTGGCAGAACTGGCCGAAATCTATGAGTGTGGCATCGATGAGCTATTGATCGCCAGCAGTACTAGAACCAACGACCAGGCCGAGCTGATCTCTCAGGTTCTCCAGACACTTCCAGAAGCTGATAGAGCCATGATTGTGGAAGTGGTGCAGAAGATTGCCGCCCGATTGAAGGATCGTCTCTAGACCCCGAAGAAGGCTATGGATTTATGGAGGATATGCGCTGCATACCGGCATGCTTGCCGTGGATAACTCTTACGAGTTTCCCACCGCGCACACCTTCGCCCACAAGCTCCACAGCCACCGACCACCACCTTTTTGATCTTCTCTTCAAGACAAGAGAAAGTCATAGAAGACGAGCCGATTATCTTTACGATCTTCTTCTTGCTTTCTCATGATGTGGGGCACCAGCGCTTGACGCAGGTAGTGGTGTCGTTACAGTAGACATGACCGATTGGAGAAATCATGTTCTCACACCAACCAGGAGCCACACAAAACACCGCCCCTCATGATCTTGAACAAAGTATTTTGTCTCAATGGATCACCAAGCAGCCGGCCTTCAAAGAGGCTTTTTCTAACCTCCCCAACTCTGGCAACTCTTTCTCACCAAGCCAGATTGATGCCATTATTGCTCTTCGTAGGAAGAGCGCTGAAAAGCACTCCCATGACTGACCAGTCACCCTTGCCAACAGACGAGGAAATTTGGGATGAGCTTTTGAACTCCGAGGCCAGCAAAAGGTTCTTGGACAAGCAAATCAAGGAAGCCGAAAAGCTTCTAGATCAAGAAAACAACTAAAGCACCTTCGGGTGCTTTTTTCTTGCCTTACCATCTGATTTTTACTCCTGAAGCGCTTTCACCTTCTAGGTACTTCTTGCGCATAGCAAGTATCCTGCTTTCAACAGCCTTTACAGGTCTGTCATAGTCACTTCTTACCTCATGAAGCTTCTTGGGGTTGAAGGCTTTATTTTGGCGATTGAACTCTTCTTCCGAGAGCTTGACGGCACGGTTGTACCACTCCCTAGTGCCGTCAGCGCCTTCCACCGCAGGCCCATCTTCACGGTGTAGTTCTCCTGCCTGATACCACGCAGTGGCACCACTTGTGGCTTCTACGGCTGGCCCATCAACACGGTGCAGACTGCCATTGAGATACCAGTAGCAACTGCCGTCAGCGTTGAAAACGGCGGGGCCATCTTCACGGTGCCTGGCACCACCAACCCACCACTCCTGACTTCCGTCCCCCCAGATAACGGCTGGGCCACCCGTGCGGTGAAGGTGTCCGTGGACATACCAAGACTTGGTGCCGTCAGGCTCAATACAAGCCGGGCCATCTTCACGATGAAGCTCATCGTTGAAATACCAAAACTCTATGCCGTCTTCTTGGTAGCGTCCATTTTTCATGCACACCTCCGCATCTTAATTATTCACAGACTAGCGCATTTTTTAAATCGATCAATCTGTTGACGCTATCGGATCTCATCCTACGTTTTCCTTGGCCTCACCAAATTCCCATTCATGGATCTTCATCTTCAATAGGCGCACAATTCGTTTTGTTGATTGACGTAAAAATAAATCAACATACAGCGATCAAATCCCAAACAGCGACGACCCACTCAATACCTACTTGATGCAATTAGGCATCTTGAAAGGAGGGCTAAACATGACTTAAACAAATTAAATGAAAGGAGTCCAATTATGGACCGCACACAACAAAACTTCGTCGGCGTCAGTTCCCTCTCCAACATGGATGGACAAGAAGGTCTTGCCACTATTCCCAGCAACTTCGTTGACTTGGTGCTTACCGATCCTCCCTATGGAATCGCAGACGCCACCAAGCTCACCAAGAAGGGCAGTGAAATCGTCAGTACTCAGGAAGCATGGGGCCATGACTTCCAAGACAGTTGGGACGATGTGGACGATTACTATGAATGGCTTAAGCCATTCATTGCGGAGTTCGTCCGCGTTCTCAAGGACAACGGCTCTCTGATCCTTTTCCTTGATCGCAAATACACAGGCTTGATTGTTCGCAATCTGGAAAAGCACTTCGCTTTGAATTTCAAGAACAAAATTTACTTCAGGAAGAAGAACCCCGTTCCCAGCATTCGCAAGACCAACTACCGCAGCACCATTGAAGAGGCGGTGTGGTTCACCAAGGGCAAGCAGTACACCTTCAACTTCGGCGCACAAGCCGACATGGTGCAGTTCTACGAGGGTTCCATTGGCAGGAAACAAACCGAGCACCCAACGGAGAAGTACCGCTGGATGGTGGAACCTCTCATCAGGAACCACACACGACCAGGTGACGTGGTGTTGGACGCCTTCGCAGGATCTGCCACTACTTTGGTTGTCGCCAAGCAGCACCATTGCCACGCCATCGGCTTTGAGAAGGAACCTCGCTTCTACGAGATGGCCAAGGCCCGCCTTCACGCGCACCAGCTTGAGTTTGCCTTCCATGCACCAGAGGACGAGCCAGCCATCGTGGCCGAGCTGGACGATCTCATGGACGCCGAACTTGCCCAAGTGGCAGCAGCGTAAGGAGAACGACATGAAGACAACTACATGCCTCCAGTACGTCATCAATGGAATGGGTCAGAAGCTCTTGGACTTCGCAAAGTCTGACGCCGGTCGACCACTTGTCTACGCCTTTAAAAATCTCATCGTCGGGCGTGATAACCAGGTCAAGGCGTTGATCAGCGCGAGCAATAGCTACTACATGGTTCAAGCAGTGATTCAAATTCAAGGGTTGCCCAAAACACCTCAGTCTGTCTTCGACTTCATGAAGAGCAGTGAGTTTGACAAGCTTGACCAAGAAATCGTGAATACGGTGGAGAAAAACTTCGCCATGCTTATGTCACGACTGACTAAGCAGCAGAGGAAGGAACTTGAATCTTTGTTCTTCTAAACAAAGGCACCCAACTGGGTGCTTTTTGTTGACTAAAAACTCCTATTTGCTATAAATAATAGACAGGAGACAACATGAACAACAAAATAACAATAAGAGCATTCCAGCATCTATCTTTTGAAACCTTGAAAAATGGGAAAATCATTCCAAGCATCTCAAGCGAGGTATGTGCAGGAGAACAGAATCAAACTATTCTTGACGGGTCACTATCGCTAGATGTAGCGCTTGACAGAATGATTGAAGGAAAGATATTGGCGGATGAAGCCGTGAGGGACAAAGACAGAGAAATCTTGCTCTCTCAAATTAACTCTATCCTAGAAGTCGTCAAAGCAAAGCGAAAGAAAATCGCCGCCCTTCCACAGTTTTTCGAATCATCACTGGGCGTGGGAAAGATGAAAAAGCCATAAAACACAGCACCCACTAGGGTGCTTTTTGCTTATTCTTCATGGCTTTAAGATGAACAATTTTCCGCATTTTCACTATTTCATCTACTTCCGGGGTCAACGTCCTATGAAGTTCAAGCATAGCTTGGCTCACTAGGCAACCTTCACACCAATATTCTTCCACGCGACTCTTCCCAACACCGCGAATAACAGCAGGCCCATCCTCACGATGAAGTCGACCCTCCTTCATCCACTTCTTAACTGTGTTGTCTACAACGCACTCCAAATTGACAGGCATACCGAACCTTCTTTGAAGCTTCACCCATGCTAGCGCGCTTCACTTGATCTGTTCGCCTGTTCTAGTCAAAATCATATGAATTTAACTAGCACTGTCCCGAATGAGCCGCCAACTTCAACTAAGACATCTTGTGGGCCAACGCATAGCCAAGAAGCGCAGAGATGCAAAGCTTGTCCAAAAGCAAGTGGCGGAACAGGTGAACCTGAGCACAGAAGGCTACGCTAGGTATGAACGAGGCGACAGTTCTCCAGACGTTGAGTTGCTGGATGCGCTGGCTAAGGTCTTTGGGTGCTCTGTTGCCGAATTGGTCGTAGAGACCAGCGTTGGCTTGTCAGCACAGGCCCAGCACATCGCAGAACTGTTGGATGGCGTGTCCAGCAGCGATAGGGACGAGATTGTCAAGATTGTGGAGAGCATTTGTGCTCTGTCGCACAAGAAGCAGAAGAAGGCCCCCAGTCCGTTATAAGGCCATCCCTGCCGGGGAGCACCCACTTCATTTTCAAGCCTGGGTCAGACTTGAAAATAAAGCAGGTCGATGGCACACCTTCTACTTGGCTACATCGAACTGCAAGACCTCTTCAAAGACTCTGTTTCGAGCCTTCGCATCCTTGATCAATGCAGAAGCTGGCATGACATACAAGTGAAGTGGTATATCACTTGTAGAGCCAATTTTGTAGTCGTTATAAACGACTCTATCATTCAACGAAAATACATCCTTGAAGCCTGTTTGCTTCATATCTCTATAAAAGGCATCATCAATTTCTACCACTGAGAAAGCAAAGACTTCCAGCACGGTAGAAATTCTGTCCGCAAGCTCACTGGCATAAAGCCTGCATTGCATGAGGGCCTTGTTGTTCTCAAAGATGTCAGCACCCGGCTTCTTGAACTCAATGATCACCAGCTTGTTGGGGTGATTTTCGTCATCCTTGGAGAAGAAAGCCGCGACATCGGGACGACGTTGCTGCTTTTCGGCAACCGACTGCCCCACCTCTTCAATAATCTTGGCTAGTGTCTCGTCGCTGTAGATGTTGGAATAAGACAAGAACTTGTCGTCCACCAACCAAACGTTGTTCTCCCTGATTTCGCTACCGTCCGTGCGCTTGGGCAGGATCGCATTGTGCAGTGCATCTTCTGCGCTGCTGGGAGGCATCTTGGCTAGTGAATCGATCACCAACGCCCGGTGAACAATGAAACGAGCAAGGTCTTCGCTCGCCAGGTGCGAAACATCATCCCAAGACACTGGACGGCCACTTTCCAGCGCATCAATAAGCTGATCTTCTCTCCTAGCCTGCTGGGCACGGTAGGTCTTGACCACCTCGTCGGCATCCAACAGTGACGCATTGCCACCCAACGAATCAAGCTTGATGAAGGGGTAATACTTCTTCAGCTTGTCAACGTTTTGATTCTTGAACTGATCGACGTCACCTTCAGCGGCTTCGTCAATCATCTTCATGCATTCCTCGTGAATACGAGGCGTCAACTTCTCACGGCTAATCGGTGACACCATATCCACGTCTTCATCTGTCTTTGGCAGTTCAAGGCGTTGGCGTTCAATGTTTGATCGTTGATTGAAGTAGTCTGACGTGACGAAGATCAGATGGCGGCAAATGTCAAAACGCTTGCTGATGACGTATTCCTCAATACACAGTTCATCAGCACAGAGCATCGCTACTATGCCTTTTCTTGGCGGCTCATCTCTGAACAAGTAGCAGTTGAATTTTTGATCCAAAAATTCAAACTCTCTTGTCAACTCAGCCTTGATAGCTTCACCAGAAAATGTGAAATTATCATCAAAAGGCTGTCTTGAGTTGTGGGTAAATTTCAGTGTGATGCTGTGGCCAGCTTGATGCTTGAGGAAGAGAAGAAGACGAAGATCGTCACAAATCGCATTTACCAACTTGGTGACTTGGGTGTTGATCTTCTCTTTTAGCTCCATCAAGGTAATGCTGGTGCTGACTGCCCCATCAGCAGCCGACTTCTTAACATCATCCAACTTGAATTCTGGCGTGTAGTCGAACTCAACCAGTTCACTGGAAAGCTGGCTCCTGATCTTGACGGACTTGGCATATTTAAGAAATGCCAACCGCCCAACACCTTTACCACCAATGCTATCTTTATGACCAGTACAAACTTCATCAAAGAAATTCAGATTCTCAGGGGTAAAGCCTTCACCATCATCGACGATGGTGATCGTTTCAAGCACCCGTCTTTCTTCAGTGCCCGGAGTGAGTTCTTGTTGCTTCTCCGAGAAATGAAGATCAACTGAAATTTGTTTGCTTCCCGCATGAATAGAGTTGGTCAATGCCTCCCTAATCACATCACGAGCACTAACACCACCCTTATAGTGTTCAGCGATGAACTTTCTTAGATTGATTCTTGCCATCGATGCTCCACTAGATAAAGGTCATATGGCCTTTAGAAAGACCATCAATCAACTAGTAAATTGTACCTTGCGAGCGTTGATCTAGGCAATGCTCCCAGAGTGTGCGCACGCCAGTGAGAACGCTCCGACGTTCCTTGACCACGTGAGGCCGGGGCCGCCACCAGGCGTGTGCGCTACAGGTGGATCACTCCACCACCAAAGAGCCGTTGGGCAGCTTGTTCTTTCGCACGATGGAAGAAAGCACCACATGAAGCTCTTGGAGCCTTTGGACCTCATCTTGAATGGTGAAGGCTTGAACCAGATCTCTTAAATCTGCTACGGACACAAGCAATTCAGATTGGGTGGTCAATGTGTTCTTGTCATATTGAAACACGAAATCACTCATCCACATCTCTCGCCAGCATTTTCTTAAACCAAGCTTTCTTCATCTCTTTAGCCAAGTCCTTTGCAAGCAAAAATTCAATTCTCTCTTCAAGACTCACCCCCATTACAGGATAAATTCCTTTTGCCAGCGCACGAGTTTTTCTTGATATGCGAGCCGCAATTCTTACTCTTTCATTCATATCTATAAATTCTTCATTATTCTCCATCGTCATGTCCTCCAATATTGTTTGAATCAAAATCACTGAGGTCAATGTTTGACTGCCCATCTTTTGCTTGCGCCACATATTTGGTTAGCAACTCACTAGACATCATTTCTTTGAACCACTGATTTTTTGACATGCCGTCAATATCACGCTTCAACAATTCTTCTACTCTTGATTCCAGTGACCACCCCTGACGCAAGTAAGCCATTTTGCAAATCATATATAGATCCTGCTCTACCCTAGCCCCGATTCGTACTTTTGGCTTTCCTTCCACAACCACTCCAACTGGCTTCTTTGGCATTCTTTTTCTTGTTGCCATACTTATTCTCCTTGTGCTATCTGCACTTCTTGTTTTATCAAATGAAATAAGAATGTCAACGCTCACATATGCCATCAAGCACATAAGGCACATGTACGCATAGTGTTTTCTCAGAATGGTGGATGACCACTCATTACATTTGGTGTAGTGCTTGCTATTGTGTTTTTTCGCATTAGCGTACGAGTGTTCATCTCAAAATGCGTACGATGATTATGAACATTCATCTCAACATCACACTATTGCTATAGTGTATTTTGCGCACTTCAAACGACATTCCTCATACATTGTCAATTCGTGTGTTGTTGACTTCGATTTTGGTCCTGCTAGGATTAAATAAAGCACCGTTACTCTAACCCCCTACAAATTCAAAAAATGGGGAAAAAGACATAAAGCAAGGTCAATCAATCCTACGTACACCCTTTTAGGGTTGTTCTTGGTTTGAATATCGTGGGTTTCACCCACACCCGCTGCTGCGCGAGGCTCGATAAAAACAACAATAAAGGAGGCCCCAATGGCACACCCCATAAAAGAAAAAGACCCGACTCTCAAAAGAAGGGCGGGCCAAGTTGGCGTGGAAGCCAACAGAAAAATTCGCAGCAAGCGTTTTGAGATCAGGTTCACACCTGAAGAATGGGTGGCACTCCAACAACGTGCCAGTGAAGCAGGCGCATCCTCAACAGCGATCTACGCTCGTTCTGTCTTGCTTCCATCTAACCACTTAGCTGACCAAGAGACAAAGGCAGAGCACAAGCTGCGTGTTCAGCTTCTGGCGTCTCTAGGAAAGATTGGCAGCAACATAAATCAGATAGCTCGTTCACTGAATCGCATGAAGATGTGGAACGACACCACAAAAGGTATGTTCCAGGAACTCACCAAGATTCAGGAAGGAGTGAGCACCATAAGTCAGTTATTCAAGGAGAAGAAATGAGCACAACAAATGGAATACCAGATGATTATTCAGGAGTAGTGAAATTCACATTTACTGAGACTGACTTTGCTACTGGCGCAGAAAAATCCGCCATCTATACAAAGCACTATCGCAACGGCGAACTACACAAAGAAGATGGCCCTGCCGTTCTGCTTGAAGGCAAACCACATCAATGGTGGGTTCATGGCCGTCAATACTCTGAAGAGGAGTACGACCATTTCTTAGAGAAGAAGGCTCTCAAAGAAAAGCTTGAGTCCAATCTTGGTGAGAAAGGAAGCACCAGCAGAGGAAAGATATGAACGTGACCATCTTTCCTACTGGCAAAGGTGGTGCGGAATCAGCCGTTAGATACCTACTCAGCGACACTGACCATGCTGGCAAGAAGCGCTCTGTCATGCCTGAGATCTTGTTTGGCGATCCAGACACCTTTACAGCAATCGCCAACGCCACAAAAAGGCAGCACAAGTACACCTCTGGGGTCATCGCCTTTCGTGACCACGAAACGATTACACCTGACCAGGTCACCACCCTCATCGAGACATTCCGTGCGACGTTCCTACCTGGCCTGAAGGTGGATGAGAACTTCGCTGACTTCTGGGTGATGCACCGTGAGAAGGGAAACGTGGAGCTGCATTTCCTAGTTGCCAACACCGAGTTGGTCAGCACGCAGCAACTCAACATCCATCCACCGGGTGAGAAGAACATTCAGTTCTTCAATGCCTTCAGCGCCGTCATGAACGACAACTTCGGTTTCGCGCAGGTGGTGCCTGATCCACTCAAGATCAGCCTCAAGCCGTTTGAAGCGAAGTCACCCAATGGGAAGAAGGACAAGAAGGCCAAGGACGACTTCGCCAAGGTGCTGCACACCGAGATCGTGGGTGGCTTCATCAAGGATCGCAACCAACTCATTGGCTACTTGAAACACCACGGCGTGGACGTGCCTACGATTGGCACCGACTTCGTGACCGTTCGCCTACCTGGTGCGACTAGGAACACCCGTTTGAAGGGGCCACTGTTCACCAAGGGAAGCGACTACGCCGCACTCGTGGCCGAACACCACCAGTCCAAGATCCCGAAGTTCTTGACCCCTGCCGAGGCCCAGGAGCAGAAGGACAAGCTGATTGCTGGCATCGAGGCTAGGACTGCCTTCAATCAGCGCCGCTACCTTACCCCCAAGCCTGGCGCGAAACGCAGTCACAGAGCCAGCAAGCTACCTACTGCCAACCTTCCACACCGTATAGCACGCCGCAAGGATGAACAGGATCAGAAGGTCAAGCCTGTGCCCACCAAGGAGATTCGCAGCACTCTCAAGGATCAGCTTACCCAGTTGAAGGAGCAGGCCGATCCTGCCAGCAAGATGCAGACTGCAAATCTTCCACACCATGTAGCACGCCAACAGGACGAACGAGACCCAGTGTCAGGTGTCATGGGTGCTGGCGCCGTTGGTGGACTGGAAGCTCAGATAGGCAGCTTGTCCATGCAGTACCACAGCCTTCTTCTCATGCTAGTGGGCGCTAAAGGCAGAAGAGCCACCCAGATCAAAAGCCAGCTTATGGCTTTAGAGCAAAAGCTATCGGCCTTAAATCTTGAGCTTGAAAAGAAGAAGCTTCAAGCCAAAGATCCATTGAAGCCAATAATTACATAAAGCACCTTCGGGTGCTTTTCTTTCGGTTGGGGGTGATTAGTTAAAATCATATGATTTTAACTTGAAAACATAAATTCTCCTGCTATATGTACAGCAGGAGAATTATCAATGATAAAGAAAAAGAACAATGCTTACAGTCTGATCAAAGCCAATACACCAAAGCTGGCACTCATACATCATGCCACAGGATTTTCACCCAATCGCCTTGCCTCGCTGTTTTTAAAAATCACTGCGCAAGAAGATCTAGTTATCCAAAAAAAGTCAAAAGATGGATTTTGGGATTGGAAGTTGGCAGACGATACCGCCTACAAATATCTCAAAAAAGAGATTGCGGCATATCTCAAGAAGAACGCTGACACGCCAACCTTCCAGATCATGCTGGAGAACTTTAACACTAACTACCTGACAAAAGACTACTTTGGAGAAGACTACCAGTCTTTGTTGAACACCTACCAATTCCAAGAAGGCCCTTTGAAAGACTTCGTGCGTGAAGCCTTCATAGCGACCAATCCCATCACAGCAGGAATGTCACCCAAAGAAAGAGCCGTACGCAACCAGAGGCTTGGCAAGATTTCTGTGAAGCACTGGATCGGTGACATCACCAACTACGACTACTTCAGCCAAGCGCCTGGATTCATGATGAAGAATGTTCAGCAGGCCCTTCAATACATTGACCTCTACATCATGAATTTGCTCAATGAAAAGCAGCTTGATAGCGAACTGAGCAATCTCTCAGTCAATCAAAGACTAGAGACAAAGCTTATCCCTAAAGCATCCACGATCAAAACCAAGCTCTTAAAAATCTAGAACAATCAAAGGAGACAAGAAGTAAAAAATCACCCCGAAAGGTGCTGCTTCATTTTTTCCCAACAACCAAGGTCGAGGCACTTACATTTTTTATGAATGGATCTGGAGCCACTGACGAGAGCTTCTGATAGCTATCCCAGTTTGACGCCTTGTTGATTGGAAATGAATTGAATGAACCGTCCTTGAAAACAATTCCAATGTTGTAGGCATCTGATCTCACCAGGAAGACTTCTTCACTATCAACGGCGGTAATTTTCTCTTCAGCATCAACAAAATTTTCAATCACGATTTTTCCAATCAAACGGAGAAAAATTCTCCTGATTTTTTCTATTAACCATTTCATATGCCAGTCTCCTTTGAGAACAACATATAAAACCTATTTACCCTGTCAAGTGCCGTAGGCAAAAAAGGACCGCTTCGTCGGGTCCTCCCGGGGCATTCAAGAAGACAGCCTATGCTATCGAGTTTTTAACAGCCCAAAGCTTACTTCCAATGTCGCTATGTCTCAAGGTGGCATACCGCTTCAAGGTTTCAAGCTCAATATGTCCAGAGATCTTGCTAATCTCAATGTCCGTCAAGCTGGTGTTGATGAAGTACCAACTGACAGCACAATGCCTCAAGTCATGGATCTTGAAGTTCTCAACTTTGGCATTCTTGCAGATCACCTTGAACCTATTGCCCAGCGTTGAGCTATTGGTCCAGTAATCGCCAAAGACAAGCTGCTGTTTTTCCGTCTTCAGCTTCAGCAGCCTATCTTTGATGAAGTGAAAGAATTCGGGCCGCAACGGCACCTTCCTGTCTTCTGCATTCTTCTTCTCTGCGATCTTGGTGTTTTCCTTCGGAACGAAGATGTAGGAAAGGTGCGGCTTCTCTTCGTTCAGGTGAATGTCACTCCACTTCATGAGCAAGCTTTCACCAGCGCGCATGCAGGAGTAATACTGCCAGAGCATGAAGCACTTCCATTCCTCCTGCTTGACATACATCTTGTCCGTGGCAGCAAGCAGCCTATCAAGCTCACCTTCTTCAAGAATTCTGTCTCGTGGCTTCCAAGCCTTGGGAGGCGGATTGTCATCAAAAGGCTTTCGATCAAAGGTGTAGTCCATGTGCTTAGAGTGCCACTCCAAAGCGTTCTTGATCACATAGTAGATTTTGCGAACCGTGCCTTCTGCGTAGGTCTTCTTGACCAGCTCCCCAGAAGCTTCATCCTTAACCATGTTCGCTTTGAACAAAGGGTGGGCCTTCTTCTTTTTCTTTTGGTCAGGCACTGGCTGTTCAAGCTTGGTCTTCAGGTAGATGGCAAACGTGCCAGCCTTGAAGCTTTGGAGGGGCACTGCGCCGATCTCAACCTTGAGCTTGTTGATCGTGTAGAGCTTCCCTTTCGCCAAGGTGTTGTGCTTGATGTAGTCGTCAAAGATAGTTCCAAGGGTCATCTTCTTGACCTTGGCAATGTCTACCGACTCACCCCTGTCCAACTTGGTCTTAATGTCACGGATGAACTTCTCAGCCTCCTTCTTGGCCTTGAAGGTTTTACTGACTTTCGCCCCAGCCTCACGGATGCGCACGAGGTAGGAGACGTCACCGTTCGTGCCCACTCGTTCTGTGATCAACTTGCCTGCCATTGCTATCCCTCTCCATTCCTGTCCCTTCCAGTCACCACGTTGGTACTTGGAACAAATTTGGAACATTTGAAGTAGGATAGCGTACAGATCACCCCTAAGTGCAAGTCACAAAAGGGATTTTTCAACTTACGTTGGTTCCCTCCTAAGCGCCAGATACAGGTTCGATTCCTGTCGGGGGGACCAGATAACTGGTTCAGGCAGTCTCAAGCAGCATCAGAAACACACGAAAAGGCCCGCGGTTGCGGGCTTTTTCGTTTTCCGGGCGTATCGTACTGTGTCATCGCATACCCCTGAATCTCACGGTTTCCGGGGGTACATCTGGGGGTTCTTTTTGATACCCCTGACTTTTGGTCGTGCAGATACCCCCAGGAGGCGTCTTTGCCCCTTACTGATACTGCAGTCCGCAGGGCCCCGCCGGGCGAAAAGCCCTACAAACTGGCGGATGAGAAAGGCCTGTTCCTGCTGGTCGGCGCCAAACCGGGGGCCCTGTACTGGCGCTTCAAGTACCGCTTTGCCGGAAAAGAGAAGCTGCTCGCCCTCGGCGTGTATCCGGAAGTCTCCCTGAAGCTTGCCCGGCAGAAGCGCGACGAAGCCCGCCGCCTGCTGGATGCCGGTACCGATCCCAGTGAAGCCCGCCGCACCGAGAAGATCGCCCGCAAGGTGGCGGCCGACTCCTCCTTCGAAGTCGTCGCCCGTGAATGGCACGAGAAGCAGAAAGGCGAGTGGGTGGAGACTTACGCGGCCAAGGTGCTCACGTCCCTGGAGCAAGACCTCTTCCCGAGTCTTGGTCGTCGCCCGATCGCAGAGATCAGCGCCGCCGAGATGCTGGCCACGCTCAAGAAGGTCGAAGCCCGTGGAGCCCTGGAGACCCTCAAGCGTGTCCGCCAGCGGGCCAGCGACATCTTCCTGTACGCCATCGCCACCGGCCGGGTGGAGAACAACCCGGTCACCGGCCTGCACAAGGCCCTGAAGACCGCATCGGTAAAGCACCGGCCGGCGCTGCACTCAACGGGGATGCACGAGTTCTTCATCCGCCTCGATGCCGTCCGTGTCACCGTCCAGGTGAAGCACGCCATCACGCTGCTTGCGCTCACCTTCCTCCGGCCCGGCGAGCTGCGGGGTGCCCGCTGGGAAGAGATCGACCTCGATGCCGGCACCTGGATTGTCTCGGCCGAGCGGGACCGATCCCGCGGCCTGGTGGGCATGAAGATGAAGGAAGAGCACACCGTATCCCTCTCCACTCAGGCGGTGGACATACTGAGGGAGATGCAGAACATCACGGGCCACCGGGACCTGGTCTTCCCGAACCGCAACAACCCGAAGCGCCCCATGAGCGACGGCACCATCAACAGTGCCCTACGGGCCATGGGATACGCTGGCGACGAAGTAACGGGCGCCGGCTTCAGAACCACCGCAACAGGCGCCTTGCTTGAAATGGGTTGGCGCCCAGAAGTGATTGACCGGCAGCTGGCACACCGGGAGCGGAAGGAAGTGTTCGGCGCCTACTCGCAACAGGCGGAGTATCTCGCCGAGCGTCGGAAGATGATGCAGCAGTGGGCCGATTGGCTCGATGCCGCGAAGAGCGGCGCCAAGGTCATCCCCTTGCACGGAAGTGCCGCCGCATGAATTGAAGATCAACCGAGCAGCACGCCGCGCCTAGGTCGGCCAACCGAAAACGGGGACACCTTCGCCCCGCTGGCGCGGCACCTTTTTCTGGAGGACGCAGGAAGGAGCGTGAAGCGTGCCGAATTTGTCGTGGAAGAAAGCGGTCCGCCTAGCTGGGCTTGATCTTACGGATGAGGAAAGGGCCACAGATGATTGGCCGGATGCGTTTAGTTTGAAGCAGATCGCCATTCTTCAATATCCCGGAGATAGGACGCGGAGAGGCGGACGAGGAGCCCAGAAAGATCGAGAAGCGTTGCTTGAAGTACTGGAGACTTCTGTTAAGGAAGGGGAAGTGCTGACGGAACAAAGACCCCGCAGGGTCGAAGTGCTCCGGAATATTCCTATAAAGCGATGCCCTCACGAAGGCGTCGATAAACCTGTCAGTGGAGTCACTAACGATTTTTGGGTTCGGGTAGGCGGCCGCTTCATGTCGGTTCAGGATTTTGAGACCATTTATAGCCATCCCCTTACACACAACTCTCCAGCCTGTATGCTTCATGCCAAATAACTGACGAGGCTGGCTGATGAGTTGGGCGAGAGACGAGTTCGGGACGATACAGCTGGGCGATCGGCGGTTGAACAAGCGAGCGGTTCTGCTGGC